>DAOUET010000127.1:0-17554 GCA_034430155.1 Anaerolineales bacterium | reverse complement strand
TCGCTGTCTCCAACCAGCTCGTTTTGAGCATCGGCGTGGGTTGAGCACCACCAAACCAGGAGTGTGGTTGAAAAAGGCTATCCCTGTGCGGACTTATGCCGAGTGGGATGATGCTCGCCCAGGCTTTGTGGAAATGGTGTATGGTGCAAAAATTCTATCCATAGCCAGAAACCGAAGCGGAAGGCTGCCTGTAATAATCGTGGATGACACCTCCCAGGATATCTCGTCTACGAATCGGTCCTGCTGTGTTACTTACTAGTCCGGATACAGGAAAGTGTTGACCTAAGCCCTGATGTGGCCTGGCATGGTTGTAATATTCTCCATACTCTCTGAGAACGCGGTGAAGGTGGTTTTCATTCAAAACCAGGATATGGTCGAGACACTCTTCACGAATCGATCGTACCCACCGTTCAGCATATGCATTTGCTCTGGGAGCTCGGTATGGAGTGTTAAGGATTTCAATCCCTTCTGAAGAAAACACATTATCGTAAGAGGATGCAAATTTCGTGTCGTTGTCGTGGATGAGAAACGCCATATCCCGTAAATCATCCTTGAGATTCCAGACTAATTGGCCCGCCTGCTGCGTAACCCAGGTTATGTCAGGGTTTGTCGTGCAGCCTGCCAGGTAGATGCGTTGGGTTCCCAATTCGATGAAGAACAGCACATAGATGGTCTTAAGCCAGATCGTCTCCACTGTGAAGAAATCGCAAGCCAGGATCTGGTCCTTGTAGTGCCCCAGGAAGCTACGCCATGTACCAGTCGATCGCACTGATGCAGGCGTGATTCGATGTCGCTTGAGAACACTACGTACAGAAGTGGCGCTCAGGTTATGACCCAACTTGAGCAGTTCTCCCTGGATCTTGTCATAACCCCAGCGTGTGTTCTCTTTCGCCAGACGCACGATCAGCGCTTCCAGTTCAGACGATCTACATGGTCTGCCTAGATTTCCTTTTCGTCTGAAGGTCCATTTGCGACGCACCAGTTTTCGATGCCAGCGAAGGATTGTGTCTGGCTTGAAGATCAGCATAACCTGATAGAGGTGGTACCTTGCGTCTTTTGCAGAGTGACTGAATTTGTCTGTCAAGGTTGCCAAGATGATTCTTTCTGGATCAGATATTCGTGGAGGAGACTTTACTTTGCGTTGTAAGATGCGTACTTGTATGAAGAATTGATGGAGATCCTGTACCTGGAGGGTGTCCAGTTTGTCATCCGTTTGAACCTGGGCGACCAGCATAAGCAGCCCCGCCTGATCGATGCTGGTGGGGAGCCAGTCAAACTGTGGATCAGGCCTGGTGAAACGATTATTCGCCCCAATGTCTATTACCTGGGCACGGTCAAGGTCAATTTGATCGGCTACTGGCGAAAGAGCTTGTCCAAACCCTTGTGGATCATGACCACGCTGGAACCCAAGCGGGGCCTGGAGATTTACCTCCAACGTATGAAAATCGAAGAAACTTTCCGCGATTGTAAAGACCTGCTGCATCTGACCAAGTTGATGAACAAGAAACAGCACCTCCTCGAACAGATGATTGCGTTTTGCTTGCTAACTTATGTAGTCAGCGTTTGGTTTGGCGAAGCCATTCGGGATGTGGTTTATGGCAAGCTCGACGTTGCTCAGCTGCCGGAAGCCTTGTTCAATCAATCGCCGGTGGATACCAAGGCTCACCCTAAGTGGCTGCTCTATTCCGGCCTGTTTATCCTGCTCAAACAGAAACTGCGCTTATCCAGCAAACAAATCGAGGCTATCTCCAAGGCTTCTGCCAATGCGTTCGCTACTCTGATCTCTGGAAATGTCCGAACTTGTGTCTGAACCTCAGAAAACTCTTGACTTTGGTTGTTTTAATGCTATTATTATGTAAGCGTTTACAAATTTGTAAAAATTTTTCTTAGCAGAAATTTCGATTTTTCCCCATTTATTGGGTTAATAAGCTTCAATAATACCTTCCAGGCTCTAGAAATCACGTGTGTTTTGCTTATCAAGGGCTAAAAGACATTAAAAAATAGAATGTCGTGTAAACGTTCACATATATGATGGAGAAAAATCAAACTTACAAAGTCACAATAATTGATGTCGCTGCAGAAGCAAACGTTTCGTATGCGACGGTCTCGCGTGTAATCAATAATGATGTTCATGTAAAACAAGAAACGCGGGATCGTGTTCTAAAAACGATGCGGCGTCTGGGATATGTAGCCAACCGTCAGGCACGTAGTCTGGCAGGGGGTAAGACGAACAGTATCGGGGTTCTCGTACCGGATCTGGGCACTGGCTATATTGGAGAGATTATACGCGGCATTGATGCTGAACTGGGACTGAAAGACCTTGATCTCATCCTATATACAACTCACCGTACAGCCAGCAAGGAGGTCAATTACGTTGCAAATCTAGCGAAAGGGATGGTGGATGGTTTGTTACTGGTGTTGCCCCGCAGACCGACTGATTTCATCGGCACACTGACACAGCGCAATTTTCCCTTCGTCCTGATCGACCACCAGGGAATTGGCCAGGATTGCCCCGCCGTGGGTGCAACGAATTGGCAGGGGGGCTTTACCGCAACCGAATACCTTATCAAGCTTGGACATCGACGGATCGGTTTCATCACCGGCTGGATGGACCTCGGTTGTGCCTTGGATCGGCTTGATGGTTATCGTTCAGCGCTTCGAACCAATCATATCCCTGAAGAGCCGGAATTGATTTATGAAGGTACCTTTTTCCAACCGGATGGCTTTACAGGAGCTTCCACTCTGCTTGACTTATCTAATCCCCCTACTGCCATTTTCGCCTCGAATGACGTCATGGCAATGGGTGTCATAGATGCAGTCCGTAACCAAGGATTACGAGTCCCGGAAGATGTTTCCGTGATCGGCTTCGACGATATACCGCAAGCTTCTATGATCCACCCTGCCCTAACCACGATCAGCCAACCATTGGAGAAAATGGGTCGGGTTGCTACACAAATGTTGCTTGAATTATTGAGCCACGCCCGAATAAAGACCGGGCGAATTGAATTGCCCACAGAACTAATTGTTCGTGATTCATGTCAGGCTCCACGGACGGGTAGTTAAGTTATTTTCCAATACAAGGATTTATCGTTCGGGAAAGGAGGTAGCATTATCGATACAGAAAACATATTTAGACGCTTGTCCCAGTTATTACCTCGAAACTAACTCGTATTAGTAATAAAGAAGGAGATATGCTAATGACTCGCAAGATTTTCACTCTGTTCAGCCTAATTCTAAGCGTCGCGTTCGTGTTGGCAGCCTGCGGTCCAGCTGCTACCTCTGCGCCAGAAACGGCAGCACCCGCCACCTCTGCACCGGCAACGGCCGTGCCAGCCACCGCCGTGCCAGCCACCGCCGTACCTGCCACCGCCGTACCTGCCACCGCCGTGCCTACCCAGCCGGTCACAATTGAATGGTGGCATATTAGTACTCAGGACCCGGGCTTGACGCTCTGGCAAACTATGGCCGATGAATATATGGCCGCCCATCCAAATGTGAAGATTAATATCACGGTGTTGGAAAACGAGGCCTTTAAGACCAAGTTGACTACCGTTATGCAGGGCGGTACTCCCCCAGATATCTTCCAGAGCTGGGGTGGTGGCGTCATGAATGATCAGGCCAATGCTGGTATGCTCCTAGATATTACCTCTTACCTGGATGCAGATGGCGGTGCCTGGCGTAACAGTTTCGCACCCGGTGCGCTGGCGGTCTATGCCTTAAACGGCAAGAACTACGGCGTGCCATGGGATATGGGCATGGTCGGTTGGTGGTACAACAAGGACTTGTTCGCCCAGGCTAACATTACCCAAACCCCGACAACCTGGACGGAACTCCTCGATGATGTCAAGACCATTAAGGCTGCCGGCATCACCCCCATCGCCTTGGGTGAAAAAGATACCTGGACCGGCATGCACATCTGGTCGTATCTCGCCACTCGTATCTGCGGAGAAGATGGTTTTCTAGCCGCTGCAAACCGCACGGGTTCCTTTACTGATCCCTGCTTTGTCGAAGCTGGCACAAAGTTGCAGGAACTGATCGCCCTCGCGCCCTTCCAAGCCGGTTTCCTTGGCGCCTCACATGATGAAATGCAGGGCACTTTCGGCAACGGCAAAGCAGCTATGGAACTCTCAGGACAGTGGGCTCCCTCCGTCGAATCTGCTCAAGCTGCCGATAAGGTGGGTGTTGCCAATTTGGGCTTCTTCAACTTCCCTGCCGTCGAGGGAGGCGCTGGCGCCTTGACGGATGCCATGGGCGGCGGTAATGGCTTTGCCATCGGTAAGAATGCCTCGCCCGAAGCGGTTGACTTTGTCAAATACCTGACCGCCCCGGAACAGCAGAAGCGGGTTGCCGCTATTGGTGCTGGCATCCCAGTCGTCAAAGGTGGTGAGGCTGGTCTGACCGATCCCAATATGATCTTGGTCCAGCAGGGCTTTGCAGCTGCAAATTACTTCCAGCTCTACTACGATCAGTATATGCCTTCGGCGATGGGTTCCATCATCAATGACGCTGTTGCCGGTCTCTTCGCTGGCACAATGTCGCCTGAGCAGGTTGCCCAGGCAATTGAAGACGGAGCCAAGCAGGTCTTTGGTAAGTAAGCCAGATTCTTTGAAAGTGTGGGGGTTGGGTATAAAACTCAACCCCCACTGAATTTACTTATTACGTGACAGTCACCTTTGCATCTTCGCCTGCCTGCACCGGGTTCTTCAAGAGGTCCCTGTTTCACAGCGCACACCCCCCAATGACCTAAGTAGATTAAATGACTGTCACATCTAAAATTATTACAAGAATTCCTGTGCTCCGGTGGTGTCCTTATTATTGGGAATAGGAAAGGAGAGGATTCATGAATATATCCCAGGGCAGAAGAGATCCCTTGAAGTGGCAACAGCGGATTAACTCTCCTCGCCGTGTTCAAGACCACCTAGCCATTTTTCTATTCTTACTGCCGGCTTTTGTTATTTTTCTTCTTTTTATTATTTATCCCATCTTTCGAGCTGTCTATTTCAGTTTGTTCAATTGGAACGGCATGGGGCCTGCCACTGTTTTTGTCGGGTTGAATAATTTCAAGCAAATCCTGACCGATCAAGTCTTCATGAAAGCGATTGGGAATTGTCTCTTGATCGTGATACTCTCCCTCGCCATCCAGCTGCCTTTAGCCCTGATGCTAGCCATTATGGTGGGACGTGACCTGCCCGGCCGGCCGTTCTTTCGGGCCATTTTTTTTATGCCTTATGTGCTTTCCGAAGTCATCACAGCCATCATCTGGATGGGCCTCTTCAGCCCGGACCCAGAGCGCGGCTTCATCAATGCGCTATTAGTCCTCATTCCGGGTGTCCATGCCCAAAACTTCTTGGGTGATATGAACCAGGTTCTGGCCTGCGTTTTTATCGTTCTATCCTGGAAATATTTTGGATTGCACATGCTGTTATATATGGCCGGCCTGCAAAACATCCCTAAGGAAATTGAAGAGGCGGCCATGATCGATGGCGCAAACCGCTGGCAGACGGTTCGAAATGTTACGATCCCCTTGCTTGGCAGTACCATCCGTACCACCATCCTACTTTCCGTTTTGGGTTCGCTGACCCAGTTCAACCTGATCTGGATCATGACCAGGGGTGGGCCCGTCAACGCCAGTGAAGTTATGTCTACCTACATGTATCGCTACGCTTTTATCCGCTTCCAGTTGGGGTATGGCTCGGCGGTGGCGCTCGTCATGTTGGCAATCTGCCTCGTCTTTTCCGTAATGTACTTGCGGCTTGCCCGCCAGCCAGATTATCTGGGCGGCATCTAGAAAGGAATCTGCATGGTAATCGTTAATATTCATAAAAGAAACGCTATTAAGAAGAAGCTACCTAGGTTTTTCCAGTACCTCGTACTTTCAATTATTACATTGATTATCCTCGTGCCCATCGTGATCATAGTCTTTGGCGCCCTGAAGACGCGCGGCGAGATGTTTACACATCCATACACCCTCCCTATTCCCGCCCATTGGGAGAACTTTGCTGTGATTTTGAATACGCCTTCGTTCTGGTCCATGCTGCGTAACAGCCTGATTGTCATGCTGGGGTCAACGGCGGGTGTGTTGATCGTTTGCAGTCTGGCGTCCTTTATATTTGCCCGCATGCAATTCCGAGGCAAAGACCTTGCTTTCAACTTTCTCACCCTGGGTCTCATGTTCCCGATTACCGTTGCCATCATGCCGGTCTACCTTGTGGTTCGCCAGATGCATCTGATTGATACCCTCCTGGCAGTGATCCTGGTGCAGACTGCCTTCGGAATATCCGGTAATATGTTGATTCTTCGTGGGTTCTTCACATCGATCCCGATGGAATTGCAGGATGCGTCTTACATAGACGGCTGTAACGCATTTGGCTTTTTCTGGCGTATCTTGCTCCCACTGGCACGCCCGGCTTTGGCGGCGATTGGAGCATTAACCATGATCGTCAGTTGGAATGATTTACTCACCCCCCTGGTTATTCTAAACAGGGATACCCTTTGGACTTTACCGCTCGGCACCATGCAGTTCCAGGGGCAATACAGTTCAGATTTGGCGCTAACGGCGGCTTTCGTAACCTTATCCGCCTTACCTGCGATCATTTTTTACCTGTTCGCCGAACGGCAGATCGTATCCGGCCTCACAGCCGGTGCACTCAAAGGCTGATCCTGCGGGATTCAAGACAATGCCTGTTACTCGAGGCTCTCTCTTCGGACTGGTGGTTATCAGTCTTCTTCTGTCTGATTGTTCGATTCCGTCCATATCAATCGTTCCAACGGTTACCTCACTGTCACCAACGCAACCCCTCATCAGAGTTTTTCCCACCCCCATTCCCGCTCTCACAAAACCACTCGAGGGTATTACCTATCGAAACCTGTTTCAGGAATATCTCGGCAAATCGGATGCTGAAGTGCAGGAGAAACTGGATGCGGCCTGGCAGCAGCTCTTTTATGGTGCATATGATTACCAGCGTATCTACTATCCGGTCAGTTCGGACATGGCTTACATCGAAGATATCGGCAACCATGACGTTCGCACCGAAGGCATGTCTTATGGCATGATGATCGCGGTCCAGCTCGATAAAAAAGCTGAGTTCGACCGCATATGGAAGTGGACGAAAATATATATGTACCAGACGGACGGCCCCTATAAAGGTTATTTTGCCTGGCATTGTTCCACTGATGGAAAGCAATTGGCTGCTAATCCCGCTTCGGATGGAGAAGAATGGTTTGTAACCGCCTTGTTCTTTGCTTCTACCCGCTGGGGAAATGGTCAAGGGATCTTTAATTACAAACTGCAGGCGCAGGCTATCCTTGACACGATGCGCAATAAGACCGCTGAAGATAACGGGATTGCGACTGACATGTTCGATCCGAACATAAAACAGGTTGTTTTCGTTCCCAGCGTCAGGAATTCCATGTTTACCGATCCATCCTACCATTTACCGGAATATTATGAACTCTGGGCGCATTGGGCAGATAAGGACAATGCGTTTTGGGCGGATGCCGCCGGGGTCAGCCGCGATTTCTTTAGAAAAGCTGCAAACCCAGAGACTGGTTTAATGCCCGATTATGCCAATTTTGACGGAACCCCTGCCACCACCGACGAACACAAGGATTTCCGTTTTGACGCCTGGCGGACTCTTTCCAACGTTGCCGTGGACTATGTCTGGTTCGGCGCCGATCCTTGGCAGGTGGAGCAATCCAACCGGGTGCTGACTTTCCTGGCTTCCCAGGGTCTAGGCTCCTATCCAAACCAGTATTCGCTTGAAGGTAAAGTTCTTTCTAGTGATCATTCGACCGGTCTAGTTGCCATGTCAGCTGTGGCCGCCCTGGCTGCAAATCCCGATAAGGGTAAACCCTTTGTTCAAGCCCTCTGGGATACGAAAATTCCATCTGGCAAGGGGCGTTATTATGATGGAATGTTGTACATGCTGGCTTTGCTGCATGTGAGCGGGAACTTCCAGGTTTATATATTAGGTGGTTTGCCAAAGTAATTCTTTTCGAAGGTATCACCAGCATGCCTGGATATCGGAGCTATGATGGACGATCTTAATCTTGCAATTCGTAGAAATCGAACCGCAAATGTAATTGTCACTCTTTCTCACCAAGGATTACCTGTTGCCCATCAAGAAATCCTGGTGAAACAGAAGAACCATAAATTCTTGTTTGGCAGCAATTGGGGCGAATGTACATTAGCACTGGTAAATGGTGAGTTGTCGAGCAGAGAAAAAGAACTGGCCGAGCTGCGTAATGAACATTCTTTACAGTTGTTTAACCAAGCTACATTACCTTTTTATTGGGCGCGGTTCGAACCTCAGCGTGGACAGCCACAAACCCGGCGCATTCTAAACGCTGCCCACTGGTATGTGGATCATAACTGCGTCGTTAAAGGCCATCCTTTATGCTGGCATACGCTGACACCGGATTGGCTGCTGCCCATGAGCAATCGGGAAATCCTTCGGGCTCTATTGGATCGCATTCAGCGGGATGTCTCTGATTTTGCTGGACTGATTGATCAATGGGATGTTGTAAACGAAGCGGTCATCATGCCGATTTTCAATCGTTACGATAATGGCATCACCCGACTATGTAGAGAGTTGGGACGTATCGAATTGGTCCGCACTATGTTTGACGCGACACGCGCTATGAATCCGCAGGCCACATTGTTATTGAATGATTTTGATGTTTCGCCCGCTTATGACATCCTTATTGAAGGTTGCCTGGCCGCAGGTGTTCAGATCGATGTGATTGGTATTCAAACACATATGCATCAGGGTTATTGGGGCGTTGAGCGCACACGGAGCGTACTTGAACGGTTTGAGCGCTTCAATCTACCCATCCATTTTACCGAGAACACAATTGTTTCTGGACATCTTATGCCGCCTGAAATTATCGATTTGAATGACTATCAGGTGAGTGAATGGCCAAGCAACCCGGATGGAGAGCAGCGCCAGGCACAGGAAGTGATCTTGCATTACAAAACCTTGTTAGCTCACCCTGCTGTACAAGCGATCACCTGGTGGGACCTATCTGATGGAGGTTGGCTGAATGCGCCAGCCGGTTTATTGCGCCAGGATCATTCCCGCAAACCCGCTTACGACGAACTGTTAAAGCTGATAAAAGGTGAATGGTGGCTCTCGCCAACCAGGATGACAACAGACACCAATGGCAAGTTTGTTTTTAATGGTTTCCTGGGAGAATATGAACTTTCAGTGGGACACCAGAAATACACTTTTTCAGTGCAGGAGAAAGGTGAAGCCTCGATTTCTATCAGTCTCTAGGCCGCCTTATCATTTGATGGGTTTATTGCAAAATATAAGCGATCCTCTTATTATTCAATATTCGCAATGTGGAGCATATAATGTCAGATTGCATATCTAACTTCGAGCATATGATATTACGTCTCTCGTTTCACTGCCTTCCAAATCTCTCAGAATGAGGAAATAATTATGTCATATCCTGCTTACCTCGACCCTAATTTACCTATTTCTGATCGTGTTCAGGATTTGCTTTCGCGCCTGACGCTTAACGAGAAACTTGGGCAATTTATTCACTCCGTTGATGGCATCCCACGCCTGGGGATAGCTCCCTATAATTTCTGGAGCGAGGGCCTGCATGGTGTGGGTCGCAATGGACGCGCCACCGTTTTCCCACAAGCCATCGGTATGTCAGCCACGTGGAACCTGTCGCTGGTGAAAGCCATCGCAGCGGCGATTGGCGACGAAGGCCGCGCCAAATTCCACGAAGCCCTTCGTACCAAAGGTAAGACCAACCTGTACCAGGGGTTGACCTTTTGGTCACCCAACATCAACATATTCCGGGACCCGCGCTGGGGACGTGGGCAGGAAACCTGGGGTGAGGACCCGTTTTTGACCGGAGAAATGGGCACGGCCTATGTGCGCGGGCTGCAGGGCGACGACCCAAAATATCTGAGAGCCGCCGCCTGCGCCAAACATTTCGCGGTGCACAGCGGGCCTGAGAAACTGCGTCACAGCTTCAATGCGCAGGTTAGCCGCCGCGATCTGTACGCCACCTATTTGCCGGCTTTTAAGAAATTGGTCATCGAAGCCAAAGTCGAAGCCGTAATGGCCGCGTATAACCGCGTGCTGGACGAGCCTGCCTGCGCCAGCAAACTGCTCCTACAGGATATTCTGCGCGGCGAGTGGGGCTTTGCCGGGCATGTGGTCTCTGATTGTTGGGCGCTTTCCGATATTCATGGAGGTCACCAATACACAGCTGGCCCTGTCGAAACCGCCGCGCTGGCACTCAAAAACGGCTGTGACCTCGATTGCGGCTGTACCTTTGACCACCTGGGCGAGGCGCTTGAGCAGGGGCTGATTTCACAAGCCGATATCGCCCTGTCCCTTTCCCGCATCCTGGTCACCCGCTTCAAGCTGGGTATGTTTGACCCACCGGACCAGGTGACTTATGCCGCTACACCCATGTCGGTGGTGGGCTCTAAAAAACATCGTGACCTGGCCTATCGTGCCGCACTCCAGTCAGCGGTGTTGCTTAAAAACAGGAATCAGGCCCTGCCCATTGGGCCGCAAGTGAAAAGCATTTTTGTCACCGGCCCAGCGGCTGCCAGTCTGGATGTATTATTGGGCAACTATTATGGCATTAACGATAAAATGACCACTCTGATCGAAGGGATTGTAGGGCGCATGCCTGAAGGAATTAAGTTGGAATACCGACCTGGTTGCATGTGGACCCAGGAAAGTGCCATTCCGTTCAATCGGGCCGAAGATGAAGCTGTCAGCGCGGACCTAACTATCGTGTGTGCGGGAACGTCCCCGCTCATGGAGGGCGAGGAGGGCGAATCGATCCTCACTGCAGAAAATGGAGACCGTGCGCAGATTGAACTGCCTGCGGTTCAACAGAAATTTATTCGCAGGCTGGCTGAACATGGAGCGCGCATTGTTTTGGTCCTGACGGGCGGCAGCCCGATAGCGCTGGGTGAAATCACCGATATGGTGGAAGCCATTTTGTTCGTCTGGTACCCTGGCCAGGAAGGCGGACGTGCCGTCGCCAGCCTGCTTTTTGGGGATACGTCCCCGAGCGGCAAGTTGACTGTCACCTTCCCCAAAGCCACCACTGATTTGCCGCCTTTCGAAGACTACAGCATGACCGGGCGCACCTATCGATATGCCACGCGCGAACCGCTTTTCCCGTTCGGTTTTGGCCTGTCTTATGCCAGTTTTGAATACCACGATCTAAAAATCGTCTCGCCTGGTAAACCCACCTCCGGGTTTCGGGTGGCTGTTACGCTCAAGAATGCGGGCTCTGTCACTGCGGACGAAGTTGTCCAGCTTTATTTAAGTGTGCTTGAAACCCGCCTGCCCGCGCCTCTGAGCCAGCTAATCGCCTTCCAGAGAGTAAGTCGCAAACCTGGGCAGGTCAAAACAATCCATTTTAACGTCAAGCCTGAAATGCTGATGCTCGTCGACGAAGATGGCCGGCAAAAGTTGGAGCCGGGCAAATACCAATTAACGGCAGGCGGCTGCTCCCCCGGCGCTCGCGGGGTGGCGCTTGGAGCACCGCAGCCTGTCAGTGAGGAATTTAAAATTCATTAATTACTATATCAAGGAGCTCCCATGTCTGATTACTCACCGAAACCCGAACACAAATTTACATTTGGTCTATGGACCGTTGGTAATCGTGGTGTAGACCCGTTTGGCAGCGCCACTCGTGAACACAAATCTCCGGCAGAACTAGTTTACCTGCTGGGAGAAGTCGGTGCGTATGGTGTCAACTTCCACGACAACGACTTGATCCCGATCGATGCTACACCTGCTGAAGCCGGCGTCATCAAAAAGGACTTCCGCAAAGCTCTGGCCGATACAGGGCTGGTCGTTCCAATGGCGACCACTAATTTGTTCAGCGACCCAGTTTTCAAGGACGGTGCATTCACTAGCAACGATGCAAAGGTCCGCGCGTATGCCCTACAAAAAACGATGAAGGCCATCGATCTGGGTGTGGAATTTGGCGCAAAAACCTATGTATTCTGGGGCGGGCGCGAAGGCACGGAAACGGATTCCAGCAAGAATCCGTTGGATGCGATCAAGCGCAGCCGCGAAGCCATTAACTTCCTGTGTGAATATGCCCTCGACAAGAAATACGATCTCAGATTCGCCCTTGAAGCTAAGCCGAACGAACCGCGCGGCGACATCTATAACCCGACCACAGGACACATGCTAGCGTTCATTGCCACACTCGACCATCCGGAAATGGTCGGTGTCAATCCCGAGGTGGCTCATGAGCACATGGCCGGCATCAACTTCATGCACGGCGTGGCCCAGGCCTGGGAAGCGGGCAAGCTCTTCCACATTGATCTGAACGACCAGTATCCCGGTCGCTATGACCAGGACCTGCGCTTTGGCTCACGTGACTTAAAGGCTGCATTCTTTCTGGTTAAATTTCTCGAAGATGTCGGCTATTCCAGCTCGCGTCACTTCGATGCCCATGCTTACCGAACTGAAGATTACGAGGGCGTCAAGGATTTTGCACGCGGTTGTATGCGCACCTATCTCATCCTGAAGGAGAAAGCCGCCCAGTTCAATGCGGATCAAGAGATCCAGGCGCTGCTTGCCGAAATCAACGTTATTGATGGTGAGATGGCGTCCTACTTCGGCAGTTACACATCTGAAAAAGCCGCTGCACTCAAGGCGCGATCTTTTGATCGCAAGGCTATCTCTAAACGCGGGCTGAAGTATGAACGGCTTGACCAATTGACCATAGATTTGCTTCTCGGCGTTCGATAACCAATAAGTAAAGATGAGTACGAAAAGCTATTTTCTCGGTGTCGATACATCCACAACCAGCAGCAAGGCGTTGTTAATCGATGAAGCCGGCGCAGTGGTGGCAGTTGCCTCGTCACCGCATACGCTGCAAACGCCCCGACCGCTCTGGTCTGAACAGGATCCACCGGAATGGTGGCAGGCGGTCTGTGTGAGTATCCGTTCTGTTTTGAAAAAGGCGGGTGTGAAAGCTGAAACCGTCGCCGCCATTGGTCTGACAGGACAAATGCATGGGCTGGTCTTGCTCGACGATGCGGGTAAGGTCCTGCGTCCCGCCATTCTGTGGAATGACCAGCGTACCCAAGCCCAATGCGACGAAATTCACTGGCGCATTGGACGAGAGAAGTTCATCCAGATTACCGGCAACGTAGCCTTGACCGGTTTCACTGCACCCAAGATCCTATGGGTCAAGGAAAACGAGCCGGAAATCTACGCCAAAGCCGCGCATGTGCTATTGCCGAAGGATTTTGTGCGCTATAAGCTGACGGGGGATTTCGCTATGGACAAGGCCGATGGGTCTGGGACCGTCCTGTTCAACCTGAAAGAGCGTGATTGGTCCGGTGAAGTTTTATCTGCCCTTGGGATTCTCCGCAGCTGGATGCCACCGGTTTATGAGGGGCCGCAGATAACCGGACATATGACCCCGGCTGCCGCTGTAGCTACCGGGCTGAAGGCTGGCACGCCCGTCATGGCAGGCGGCGGCGACCAGGCGGCGCAGGCCGTAGGCGTGGGCGCGGTTAGGCCGGGCATCATCGGGCTAACGGTGGGCACCAGCGGCGTGGTCTTTGCTACCACGCCCTCCGCGATGATCGAACCCGAAGGACGGCTGCATGCCTTCTGCCATGCCGTGCCGGGGATGTGGCACTTCATGGGCGTAATGCTCTCCGCGGCAGGCAGTTTGCAGTGGTATCGCGACACCCTTGCTCCGGGGATGAGTTTTGATGACCTGCTGAAAGAAGCCGAATCTGTTCCCGCAGGCAGCGAAGGATTACAGTTCCTGCCCTACCTGAGCGGCGAACGGACCCCATACCCCGACCCATTAGCACGCGGTGCTTTCATTGGCCTGACTTTGAGGCATGGGCGTGGACACATGACCCGTGCCGTCCTGGAAGGTGTAGCTTTTGGCTTAAAAGACAGCTTTACCTTGATTCAAAATGCCGGTCTGGGTGCAATTGTACAGGTGCGCGCTTCCGGCGGTGGAATAAAGAGCCCATTATGGCGGCAGATTCTGGCTAGTGTACTCGAAGCTGAATTGATAACGGTTGAAGTAGTTGAGGGGGCAGCCTATGGTGCAGCCCTGCTGGCGGGGGTTGGCGCCGGTGTGTGGTCGAATGTTGCAACTGCATGCAAGGAGGTAGTAAGGCTGGCAGAAATCACTAACCCAAATGAAAGACAAGTCGTGATCTATCGTACCATGTATCCGCTTTATCGCGAATTGTATCCTGCGTTGAAATCTACTTTTCAAAAGATAGAGTGAATTATGATGAAAGACAACGGACCAGTATTAATCAAAAAATTCTTTCAGGAATTTAGCTCCCTGACGTTGCTCATTTAAAATTAATAGGCAGTGATGGGGAGTCTCTAGAAGATTGGTTGCACTGCAAAAGGTGATACTCTTATACAGGTAAGATAATAATATAAATTCTTCTTGGGGCCCAAAACCGATATTGTATTTTAGGAGAATAACTGTGTATTTCGACTTTCCACTTGAACAATTAAAAGTCTATAAACCAGATCGTCAAGAACCATCCGACTTCGACGCATTTTGGTCTGAAACCATTGCCCAAGCCAAAGAGTTCCCATTAGCAGCACAATTTGAGCCAGTTGATTATCGGCTTCAAACACTTGAGACTTATGATGTCACATTCAATGGCTACGGCGGTCAACGAGTGAAAGGGTGGTTCCTGCTACCACGACAACGTCCAAAGTTACTCCCATGCGTGGTTGAATACATTGGTTATGGCGGTGGCCGTGGATCTCCATATAATTGGCTTTTATGGAGTAGCGTCGGATTTGCTCACTTAATCATGGACACACGAGGACAGGGAAGTCAATGGCTGCAAGGTGATACTCCAGATCTTCCAGCAGAAGGCTCAAACCCTCATTTTCCAGGTTTCATGACCTTGGGTGTTCTCAATCCTAAAACATATTACTATCGGCGTGTTTTTACAGATTCTGTACGCGCAGTTGAGGCAGCAAGAAGCCATCAATCGGTCGACAAGTCTAGAATTGCTGTCACGGGTGCCAGTCAAGGAGGTGGAATCTCATTGGCAGTGAGCGGTCTCGTACCCAACATATCTGCAGTCATGCCGGATGTCCCGTTCCTTTGCCACTACCGGCGTGCTACCGAAATCACGGATGAAAGCCCTTACTCAGAAATTGCCCATTATTGTAAGATACATCGAGATCATATAGATACTGTATTTAATACCCTATCTTATTTCGATGGCCTAAATTTTGCTGTGCGGGCGCATTCCAAATCACTGTTCTCTGTTGGATTGATGGATATGACTTGCCCTCCATCTACGGTCTTCGCTGCTTTTAATCATTACGCTGGTTCAAAACAGATTAGAATCTGGTCTTATAATGATCATGAAGGTGGAGAAGCTTTTCAAACAATTGAAAAGGTCAAATTCCTGACTGAATTATGGGGAACAGGGATTTTATAGATTCCTTCTAAAAAAACATAACAGCGGCTCAAAATAATAAGCTGGCAGCTGAATCGCTTAATATCGGCAAGTACTTGATGAATTGCTCTGAATTTCTGTTTTTTGAGGATGCTGATGGGTAACTGAAAAAAGCCTTAGGTATTCCAGGTGGTTACCAGCACGTCTGTGTCGTGACTCTCGGGTGTAAAGATTGTGAACAGCCCACCCCCACACCAAGGAAAGAAGGTCTGATATTCTATATTTGATCTACAAGCCTGGTAGATAAATCGATTAATTCATTTTTTGATGGGTGTTTGAGGTTTAACTATATGCAGCTATCAAAAAGGACTTTATCCCGTACTTACGTTAATATATTCATACAAAAATTGATAGTCTCCCTTTTAGGTGTTGACAGCACCTGGTAAGGGTAAAGTCATCAACAGCTCTTTAACAGTCCAAATATGATCGGTCAGTTTCGCAGCCATTGTTGGTGTGCGGGACGACCATTTTTGCGGCCAGCCATCCTGAACCGGTAGACGCAGGCTCTTGTGAGGGCGGATCAGGTTGTAATAGCTGTCCTCCCAGGAGGCTTTGCGGAATTTACCTTCACCGCGCTTGCCTACCCTCACCAGGGGAGAAAGCACCCGGTCGGGGTCATAGGTATTCATCAATCCAGCTTGCCCGCGGGCACAGAACTTTCCCTTGAAGTGAGGATGCTCGGGGTTACCTTCCAGCTTGACCACCCGGCTTTGCTCGACCTTACTGAGGACACCACAGCGCCACACACACATTTCACACATGGTAGGGATGTAACCATCGCCGTTAGCGTCCAGGCTGCCGTTTTGACGGGCAGTTTTGGCGACTGGAGGAGGTACAAACTGTCCGAGGGCTAAAGCCCCCAGCGAGGTGCCACCTATTTTAAGAAATTCTCTTCGGGTTACGACACTGTCTGGCATAAATACCTCTATCTAAGGGTGTGCCTGGAGAAAATCAGCAAGCACGTTCATTGATCTTGAAGCAAACATTAACCTGAGAAAATCGAGGACTAGTCTTCAATCTTCTCCTTCCGGTATAAGCCACTGCGGTCGATAAGGTAGAACAGAAAAACGCTCATCATGGCAAAGAGCAGGACTACCAGATATGGATTCGGGTTCCACAAATCCGGCAACACCACGCTCCCATAATCAGCCAGCGCTGATATCTTGGGAAAGACTTGTTGGTAAGTCAAACCATATATCACTGCACCCGTGAGAAAACCGAGAAGACCAGGAATCAAGTAATCAAGTTTTCCTTCACCGCCACCGGCGGCGCAGGTACCCGGTCAGTAACCGGTAAGAGCCATGCCAACGCCTAAGATCAATCCTCCAATCAGATTACCGGCAAAAAATGAGGCACCGCCATTGGATAATTGAATAATCACCGGGGAATTGATCTCTTTGGCTGTTTCTAAGACAGCATTGATCGTGTTCGTGCCGGTGACATTGGCACCCGTTAAGGCAAATTGATGCGCCTTGGCATAATCATATACTTCTTGCACCAATTCGCTCGTGATAACACCTGGGCCAATTTTATCTTTTAACCCTGCCATCGTTGAACCTCCTTTTTTTGGATTTCCTGTTGGAAAGAGCGATAATTTGCCCTGAGTGTTAATACCAAGAAGGACTAGGAGATGCCCCCCAATAAATTTAAAATTAAGTTACCCAAATATTTGCGGTAATTTGATTATACTACCCGCCTATCTCCTTAGAGCGAAAAAGCCCCGCTCCCTTTTTAGAGCGGGGCTTTCTCACCATTAATAACTCATGTTACGCAACCAAGGGCTGCTGAGAAAGCTCGGATTGCAACGAGCGCAGTTCTTGAAAGGCTTGTGACAAAGCCGCCAAATACAACTGAGTTTTCAACTGGTAATGGTTCTTGTTCTTTTGCACCTTCAACAACTCAATTTTGACAAACGACCACAGGGCAGCGACAAAGTGGTTGGTCTCCGTGCGAGTGGGTGATTTGGCCAACGAAGCATTCTGCTTGAGCGAACGATGATATTCTTCGACTTTCCACCGTTTTTGGTAGATTGGGATGATCCGGTCAGCATTCAGGGTCAGGTCACTGGTTACCAGA
>DAOUET010000126.1:0-6237 GCA_034430155.1 Anaerolineales bacterium | reverse complement strand
TTCCTTGACTCAACTATATTGAATTCAATATAGTTGAGTATAATTATATTCAAAAAACCAATCCTGTCAAGGGGGATTCCTGAACTTTGAAGGATTTACCCCATCCCCACCCCTTCCCCTTTGAAAGGGGAAGGGTGACTGCAAAGTAGACGGGAAGGGGTTGGTCCCAGGTGGCTGCGAAGCAACCAGGAAGTGATTTGGACGCGGGTGGCTGCGAAACTAGCGCATTTTGCTGGTTGAAGCAATCCACCACCCGGCCATCAGACTGCTTCGCACCCCAGCTATGCTGATCCTCTCGCAGTGATATCACTTTGAGCTGTCATTGCGAAGGAGCGGAGCGACTGAAGCAATCACCCACCTGGTCAGGAGACTGCTTCGCTCGTCAGCTGCGCTGACGTTCTCGCAGAGACAGTTTCTTAGGAGCGAAGCGTGGCAATCTCGCCCTTAGCTGTGAGCGAATCCTGGTGATCTCGCCCTTAGCTGGAGTGTGATGCGCCCCAGGTGGGGCTTGTAATGACAAAAATGTCTGAACTTTTCTCTCAACTTGAGGAGGTTAAGTCTTTTTTCCCTTAGCCTCTCAGGCGAAATCACTTATTCTCACGGTTAACCGTCAAAATCACCCCCAAGGTTACCCCTCTATTTGACGCTTCCACCCCCTTCGCTAAACGCTTATCATTAAGGGTACCCCCAAAATCCCCCGCGGAACGAACCCAAAAGCTCTTGACAAGAACATATGTTCTATTTATTATAATAAGCACCATGCCTGCCAAACCACCTCCCACCACACCCCTGCCCAACCGTGCCATTTTCGACCGCACCATGCCGGCTGCGCTTTTCCAGAGCTTTGCCCGGCTCTATGCCAGCGCCTGGCACCAGGACTATCAGGAGACCGACTTGCTCGACTTCGAGGCACAGCTACTGCCGCTCCTGGGTCTATCCCGCAGCCAGGCTCGTGAGCACCTGCGCCTGTTGCGCTTCGCCAAGCTGCTTGATTGGACCACCAATGGAGCCCAAGGATATACCATCAGGTTCCCTTTTTTTTCGCCGGTCGAGTCTGGAAAAGCCGACCCTGTTGTTGATGGGTTTAACTCATCGGAAATAGAGGTTAAGGATTCACACCAACAACATACAAGTTCCGGCAAGGCCCAAACCCCCGAAATCCCCGTAGAGGGAGCTCAAACCCGAGAGATGGTGCTGAATTGCCTGGCGCGGGCCGGCGTGTGGACCGACGTAGCCCAGCGCATCGCCGGGAAAATCGTCGAGAACCAGGAGCGAGGTCACGCTTACCTGCCCTCCCCAGCTGACGTGCTGGGCTGGATGGCCTACTGTTTCGCCGACCGGCGCAAGAATAAGATCCAGCACCCCGCCGCGGTGCTGGCGGCCAACCTGAACGCCAATCGCCGCTGCCCTGATTATTACCGTCCCCGCCAGATTTGCGCCAGCTGCCATCTGGAGCAGGGCTACTGCCGCTGCAGCCAGCCGGAATTGGGCTTTCCGCCCGAATTCCTGGATTTCGCCTTCCACGTCGATTACAACGACCGTTACGAAAATTTTTGGGGAGTTTGCCCGGCCTGCCACGGTTTCCCTTGCCAGTGCCCTGATGAAAGCCCGGCCTGAGCCCGCCCAACACCCCTACATATCTACCCCATCACGGCAAATCCCAGAGAACCCAGAAATTTCCGTTGACTTGGCTCAAATGATTTGCTACAATGAATTCGATAGATGTATTCGAATTGATTCTCAGCTTTTGGATGACCAAAAATGGGAGAATATTTCATGAAGAACCACAAGTTGGTCTGGGTCGTATTTGCACTGCTGCTTGTACTGCTCTTGTCGTTGAAACCGGCTGCAGCGCTTGCAAGCCCAGAGCAGATCACCCAGGCAGCCAGTGAAGAAACCGTCAAGTTCAGGATTATTAACAAGAGTGAAGGGCCGCTCCGCATTACACTGCAGGGGCCTAGAACCTATTATCTGAATACCTCAGTGGGGACGAGCAAGCACGATCTGCTGCCAGGTATATATACTTATAGTTACATTGCCTACGGAAGATATACCGAAGGCAGCCTGGACATAAAGAAAGATGGCATGCAGATCATAATCGCATCCCAATCTGTAAAAGTACGCATCAATAACAAGACCGGGGTTGCGCTCACGCTCATTCTGCAAGGTCCACAGTTCAGGAACGTAACCGTACCGCCTGGAAAGACGAAAATCGATGTCTGGAAAGGCAGCTACGGTTACAGTTTTATTGCTTATGGGCTTTATAAAAACGGGAAGGTTGAATTCCAGAGCAACGGTGCAGAACTTGTATTAGAAAAACTGACTGCCAGGCTCAAGATTGAAAACAAGAGTGGGGTGCAGATCAGGCTCAGTCTGGTGGGAACCAGGCCATACAACCTGACACTGCCAACCGGGCAAACCAAAATCGAGACGCTGAAAGGCAAGTACACATATTCCTACCTAGATCACGGCATATATGAATCCGGGGAAATCAATATCCAGAGTGAACAGGCAACATTAACTCTGCCGAAGAATATTGCTATAGTGAAAATTGCCAATAAATCCGGCTCGGATGTGATGATCTCACTGCGAGGCAAGTTGCCGTATTTCTTAAGCGCAACTGCCGGGGTAACCAAACATGAAATCCGGCGGGGCAACTACCAATACAGCTATTACGCCTGTGGAATTTGGCAGTCGGGCGAATTACCGATCAACAAAAACACAATTGAATTCAAGATAAATTCTTGCCAGACAGCAACAAGCGGGGGTGTCAAAGTGGTCATCGCTAACTACACCTTCGGCTTGCTTACCTTGCACCTGACTGGCCCGCAAGAGTATTGGTTCCATATTTCAGCCGGCACGGAAACTGTGCAGGTCGTCAAGGGAACCTACAACTACACTGCCTGGGGCTGCGGGGGTGCCTCGAATAGCGGGACGAAGAAGATCACATCTAAGGTCAACTGGCGCTTCTGGTGCCATTAAGACCAAACTTCTGCTGATGTAGTATAGTACATCCCACCGCAAATTCATCTGATGAAACCTGCCGGTGGGATGTTTCTTTACCCCGTTCACCAGAAACCTGTATAAAATCAACCAATCCCGACGCTGCGAGCGCCGAATATGGCGAATGTCCATCATCATAATAATCGAGATCAAACAATTTTTTTTAGCATGTTTTCGGTTTTCCTTCGTCAATTTGGTCTCCCCCATGCCCTTGCTGACCGCCACCATCGGTTCTACCCCAAAGCCCGATCCCATGCCCACCCCCGACTGGTTCTACCAACACTACTCCAACTTGACGGGTAGGACCCTGGCTCATCTGGCCAACCATGGCGATGAAATCGCCGATGAAATCGATTAGCGGATCACTTCCCTCCCCCAATCCGATAGAGGGCCAACAATCCAGAGGTTTATAATAACTTGTCCGAGCAGGGACTGTGCAGGATGGAGGTATCCGGGATTAATCCATGCCAACCATCGCTTCGATGATAACCACCAGCGCCAGCCTGCTTGCCATCCTTATCGGCGGGCAGATCCTGAACAGCGACGAAAACCGCCCCGGTTATTGGGGAGCTACCCTGGTGTTGACCGGTTTGATCGGCGCGACCCCGGGATTCTTCAGCTTTCGGCTTCGGGACCTGGCGGTCCCCGCTCTGATTCTGGTCTTGGGCAACTTTGCTGTGATCATCGGCGCTCGTCGCTTACGAAATGGAGACCAGCCGCTGCGGATCGATGGAATCGCCTTCCTGGCATTAGGTTCGCTGGGAATATTACCCAGCCTGTACCACATCCTTACTCAATTTTATTGAAGATCAAACCGCCATACCCGCTAACCCTAAAAATAAACCATGAATGACCCCCAAACCTTCAATGTTTTGATCCTGATCGGTAGACCGGCCTCGGGCAAGAGCGAAATCGTCGACTATCTCAAAAAGGCCTCCCCCTCCGAGCGCCGCAGCAGGTTTCACCTAGCCGATCTGGAAATCCTGGATGACTTCCCCATGCTGTGGGCCTGGTTTGAAGAGGACCACCTGTTGAGTGAAAAGCTGGGCCAAGCGCGCTTATACACCGATTCGCAGGGATATTTCATCCAGGCCTATTTTTGGGACTTGCTGATCGAACGCCTCGGATTGGAATACCAAAAACGCCTGCGGGTTGACCCCTATTACCATGACCAGAAATCCGTGATCCTCGAATTTTCCCGCGGCAGCCAGCATGGTGGCTACTGCCGGGCTTTCGAGCACCTGCCCGATGAACTGCTCCAGCGGGCCGGGGTGATTTACGTCAACGTCACTTTCGAAGAATCCCTGCGTAAGAACCGTTTGCGCTTCAACCCCGAACGCCCCAATAGCATCCTGGAGCACAGCCTGCCGGATGCCAAGATGAAACGACTATACGAAAAAGACGATTGGGACGAATTCAAGGCAGGTCACCCCCAGTACCTGCAGGTGGGTGATAACAGGCTGCCCTATGCCGTATTCGAGAACCAGGACGACCTCACCACGGGCCATCCAGACTTGCTGGCAGCCCGCCTGGGAGAGGTCACCACTCAATTATGGAGGGTTTATCACTCCCATGCATAGGTAATATACCCCTCGGAAGATACTCAGCCTGGTCCTTTTGGTTTTGGCAGCTCTCAACCTGAGGCTGGGGTTGGTGAGGGCGCTGGCGCTGGCTTTAACGGCGGGATTTGCCTAGGAGGTTACTGGGCCGCCCCGCCATCTTCTACCACCACCTCCATAAATTTCGAATTGGCGATCTTGAAGGCTGACCATCGGCCGGGCTCAAACTCCACCCAAACATCGGACCCGCCCAGATTGAGCACATCCAATATGTCTCCGCTATGCAGGTCGCCCAGATCTTGATATTGGGTGCCGGGGCCTGAGCGGATGTTCAGGACCGGGACCAGCACTCTCACCCGGGTGGCTCCTGGAACCGGTGGTGGCGGGGTCACCGAACCGCTGGCCCACCTGAGGAACTCCTCTTCGGTTCCATTAAAGGCATCTAAATCAACCCTGGCTGATATTCCCCCCAGGATCCCCCGGGCAGTCCACTGCCAGATCAGCCAATCATTCTGGCCCCAGCCCCCCGGGATGGCGGTGGGGCCGGCATCTTCAGGTAGATTGGACGGCGGGGTCGGATCGTAAGGATATTGCGCCAGCCACAGGGCATAATCGGTGGACCAAACCGGGTAAGCGCCGTTCACGACCATGTACTGGTTCCACCACCATTTAGCAGTGTAGATGACCGGCGTCCTGGTCCCCCAGGTTTCGACCAGGTCCAGGCAGCCTTTGACGATCCTGACAATGGTGGCGTTGCTCTGGTTGCGGTTCAGTTCCACATCCAGTATCAAAGGCCAATCCGGGGTGCGGTCTTCCATGGCGCGCCGGAAGCGATCGATCTGCGAGGCGGCCGAGTATTCCGGGGTTACCACGTGATAGGCGCTGGTTTTCAGACCGGCCTCCTTGGCGCCATCCCAGTTCTGGATGAACCTGGTATCGGTGTAATAATTGCCCACGGTACCGCGTATAGCCGCGGCTACCACGCCTGAAGCAGCCACCTCCTGCCAGTTGATATCACCCTGATATTGCGACACGTCTATGATCTTGGCTCTCATGGCTCTCTCCTTTTACTTTGGTTATCATTCATACCGCCTAGTTTGGTGAAATAACTAAGGCAGTGATGGCTTCAGGACATTTTGACGAGGATCCTGATCCCCATAATTATCTTGAAACCAATCGCTCACTTGATTTAACCCGCTCGCTGCTTCACGGTAGCTATTTTATCATCCTAACCTGAAAAGCAATTCGCCTTTAGCTCTGCTCAATCCCACCCGCAGGCGATCCCGCTACACTGGCAGGGAATCAGCGCGAATTTCTACAATTTTTTCGAAGCCAAGCCTGAACTGGAATGAAAGCGCCGAACGAGCGGCGCAGGCCTGATACAGCCATGTTATACTAACCATGACAGGTTCTATCCACCTTTTCCAAGAGGAGATGACCCATGAACACTGTCAATCCCAAATCACGATCAATTAAAATCACCCGTTGGATCGCACGCATCTGGAGCTTGCTGGTATTTGCAGGCGCCCTACTGATTATCAGCACGCCAGACCCGTACACCACCGAACCGGTACCGGCTTCAGATTGGTTCCTGTTGAGTCTATGGGGGGTGGCCATCCTGGGATTACTGGTTGCCTGGCGATGGGAACTCCTGGGTGGGATCATCACCATAGCA
>DAOUET010000125.1:0-6258 GCA_034430155.1 Anaerolineales bacterium | reverse complement strand
TGAGACTTTGCTTCTACCCCGCCGGCAGGTCTTAAGGTTGCCTGATTTGAATGACGAAGAGAAAGAAAGCCTAGCGCATATCTTGAAATCTTTGTTGATTAAATACGACAACCTGTTTGAAACTTCGTTCCCTTATTCCATGGGCTGGCATGGCGCGCCTACTCAGGTGGGGGATTACGCTCACTGGCAGCTGCATGCCCATTTTTACCCTCCATTGCTTCGCTCGGCGACTGTCAAGAAATTTATGGTGGGTTACGAGCTACTTGCCGAGGCTCAACGCGATCTGACACCCGAACAGGCTGCCCGGCGTCTAAGGGAATCTCCAGAAATCCATTATAAAGCGCGATTATCCCAATAAGACAGGCTTACCCACCGGCTGGTGTGACCACCCACCCAAAATCCTCCACCTGGATCTGGGTGCTGTTCCCCGGCCAGTATAGATGGGTGAAGTAGCTGGCGCCGCGCAAGGTAGACGGGTTACGCCCGCGGGTGACGATGATGTGATCAGGTGGGATTCTGGCAAAATAATCCCGTCGATTTTGGGGGGACCTTCCCATGGTCGGGTCCATTGGCGCCCACCCCATCCCAGGGAGGTAAACCTGCAGCCAGGCGTGTTCGGTACGGGCAAGACCTTCGGTAACCTTGCTTAAATATAGCACCCCCTCGAAATACTGGGCTGGAATCCCCATTGCCCGGCTCAAAGCAATCATCAGAGACGAATATTCCGTGCAGTCCGCACCCATTTCCCCCAGGGCGGCTTGGGCGCCCCAGCTGGCGCCATTGTAGCTGTAAACTAGGTGATTTCCGATGTAGTTGTAAATCGCCTCGATCTTTTCGCAGGCGGAGTGCTTGCCTTGCGAGAGCTGCCTGGCGAGGTCGATGGTTTGAGGGTTGTCTGATTCGATGTGAAGTTCGGGCTGGGTGTACAGGTCTGGCAGCTCACCCTCACAGTTTGTGAGATTATAGGCCAACTGGTTTACGGCGACTTGATATTGAATTTCAACAGGGATTTCTGCCCCGGGAGGCATGTCCGAAAAGTCAAATTCTGCGAATTGGTTCCCGTATTCATCGCTGAAGGTTCGATAATTTCCCGGAGATATCTCCATGGAGAGGACTTCCTGATAGGGGGGGAGGCTGCCGATCAAGGCGATCCACAGGTCCTGTTTATCCGGCTGGCCGGTACCTTGGTTCACCAACCTCAAACTTTCACGGACTTCATATTCCACGGTATCCAGGATTGAGACCGCTTTGCTCTCTAATTGAGCGCCGGGCACTACTGGGGGAGACGGCGAAGACTGGTTAGAAGAGAGGGGCGTTGAACCCAGGTGTTGTGACGTGGTAATGAGGGGTTGTGGATTACCTTCGGATTCCCCTTGGCATGCAACCACCACAGTGCTTAGAAATAACAAAATTATCGTGATTGTCCGCCACAACCTGGTTGACATTTTCAGTATGACCTCAATAATTCAATAGCTCTAGTAGTTAGGCAGTTCAGGGAAAATCGGGGGTGTTTGGGTGGGCTTTACCCGCCCAAACACCCCCATCCTTCCACCAACTGCGTAAGTCCTAAGCTTAATTTGACAAGGTTGAGAGACGAAACCAAAGAGAATTCATTCTTTGGGGAAAATTTCTTGTACTCGGAGAATTCAACCATCTGGCTGTCTCAATCAGGAGAGAAAGATACTGAGTCACCTTCTCTACATCGCCTCCTCCACCTGTTTCACTGAGCATTCCGTACCATCAGGAGCAAGTAGATGTGATATTGGCGCAGGATAATCGGGGTGGTGTTCAGTACCACTTGCGGGTTTTTCTGGGCGATTCCCTGGTCAATGATTTACTCGATCAGTCGCGGGATGGCTAAATCCATGAAAACGACTGAAGTACGCAGGAACAAAGCCAGGACGCTTTGTTTCCAATAGGGCGGAATGAAGCGTCGAAGTTTGAGGATGTCTTTCATGAGATCAAATTATAGTCCTTCTTTGGCAGAGACATTCTTGCCTTCTGGCAGGATCAGAAATTTCATGGGAGGAAGTGGACTTTTTAAACCGGTGTTTTAGGTCCTTTTACCACCGATGCTGACATCCCCATATGGATTTATTATAATCAGGGAGAGGGTCAATATCCTATCCCTCCCAATATAAAGAATTTGTCGGATTGAACATTATAATTGGCCATTACTTACACTCTAAGCGTCGACATCTTAACTAATATACGGTCTGAGGCAATGCCTCTGTTTAACTCTCTGCGAACTGGGATAGACGGCTAGGAAGGACCGGAGGAGTCGGCTTCGCGAAACGGATTATACGGTAGAATGCAAGTGGATCACGCGTCTTATGGGTCTGGATATCTTGCGCGATTTGGAACGGAGATCAGCCTTGGTCAATGGTGAAATAGGGGATTGGCATCTCTGGTTTGACCTGTGCGCCCGCAGTGGATTCACACCCCACATGGAGCAGGAAGCCAGAACCCGTGGCGATGTACTCCGCTTTGATCTACCCCAGATGATCGCAGGGGCGAAGTCTGATCTAGGCTCCGTTACTAAGCGACCACCTTGAATCAGTTGAAAATGGAGTGATCAGCATGGCTAAGAAACCCACCCAGATCTACCAAATCAAAGTCACCCTGGATGATACCCATCCGCCTATCTGGCGGCGCATTCTGGTGCCAGGCAATACCACCCTGCTTAAGCTACACGACATCCTGCAAATCGTGATGGGCTGGCAGGATTACCACCTGCACATGTACACGATCGAAGGGTTGACCTATGGCGACCCTGCGGATGACGAGTTTGGCGAGCTGGGTACCGTAGATGAGGCACAATACAAATTAAGCCAGGTGATCTATGGCGAGGGCCAACGATTTACCTACGAATATGACTTTGGCGATAGCTGGGATCACACCCTGCTGGTAGAAAAGATCTTGCCCCCCAAAAAAGGTATACACTACCCGCTTTGCCTGAAGGGTAGGCGCGCCTGTACACCGGAAGATGTAGGCGGCGTATGGGGTTATGAAAACTTCCTGAAAGCCATCCGTGACCCGAATCACCCCGAACACGAAAGGTATCTAGCGTGGGTCGGTGGGGAATTTGATCCAGAAGATTTTAACCTCGAAGAAATCAATGCCAGATTGCGCCGTATGGGGCGTGGCAGAAGCACAGAAGCACGGAGTGCCTGGTCTGTAGAAGAGATCGAGCCTGTGGAGAAGAAATTCGACATGGCTTCCTCCTGGCCACAGACGCTTCCTGATGACCAGCGGGCTGAAGCGGAAAACCTGCCGCTGCGTCGGGATATCATCACCCTGATCACCTACCTGCAAGATAACAAGGTCACCGGTACCCAGTCCACCGGCAACCTGCCGCTGAAGGCCGTGCACGAGATCTGCGCCCGGTTTACCAACCCACCGAAGCTGGAAGAAGTGGTCGGAGAGCATATTTTCCGGATCCGCAGCGAATCGGAGGTATGGCCGCTGTATTTCCGGCACGCGCTGGCGTACGTCGGAGGATTAATCACGGGCGGTTTGGGCCGGCGTTGGAAGATGACTCCACTTGGAGAGCAATTCCTGGCTGCGCCTGCTCCGCTGCAGGTATGGCTCTTGTTTGCCACCTGGTGGACTCAAACCAATTGGGCGATTGCTTCTCCGTATAATTTCGAGGATGGTTACATGCCGGCCGGATTTTCGAAACTTACGCTCAAGCACTTGCTTGATCTACCGATAGGCAACCTGGTGTATTTTGAACCATTCGCCGACCGGATAATTGAAGACGCCAGGCTGGTCTGGCTAATCCAAAATCAGGACAACGCCTACCGCATCCTGCGCGGAATTATCGAGCGGATTGTGGTCAATCCAATGGTTGATTTTGGAATTCTGCAAGCTGAGTATGAGCCACACAAGACGCTTGGTGCGAGATTCCGTGAGCTTTCCAGTTTTCGCATCACACTCTTCGGCAGGGGACTCCTGGAAGCGATAAGGGATTGATTTATCCTTTGCTTTAGATAGGAAGGGTACGATGAAGACCGCGAGTGCTATGCTAGCGTTGCTGCTGTGCCTGGGATCGATATTTTCCCCATTGTTTCGGTCCGAAGACGCTCCTGCCTCCCCGGTTCAAAAACGGGCTGCGGCTTATTATTTCTACTGGTACCGCCAGCCCGATAACCATTGGGTCTGCCCCGATTGCCTGACCGATCACCCCCCGGATGCCTATGTCAATGACTCGGTAATTGCCTATAGTTGGGCTGACCCCAACTGGCACCGACGCGAACTGCTGGATCTGATGGCAGCCGGCATCGAAATCGTCCTGCCGGTCTATTGGGGCGATACCTCCAACCTGTACTGGAGTAATGAAGGGCTGGACAAGCTGGTGCTGGCCGAACAGTCTCTGATTGCAGATGGCAAGTCGCCGCCGCAGATCGGGATGTTCTACGATACTTCAGCGCTCAAAGCACAGAACGGCACTCCCCCCGATCTGACCACGACGGCCGGCAAAGGGCTCTTTTTCTCGATGATCCAGGCTTTTTTCGATCGCATTCCGGACCACAGCCTGTGGGCTAAAGTGGACGGGCATCCGCTGATCTACTTGTATGACTCTCCCTACGTGAGCGATTACAACCAGGGGTCCTTCGATTACGTGGAGCAACAATTCAACCTGCGTTATGGCGAAACGCCTTACATTGTGCGGGAGATATCCTGGCAGGGTGTACAGACCGATGGGGTGTACGCCTGGGGCGCGGCGGTGAATGGGCCGACTTTCTTTGGTGACCTGGCCAGCATCGGCCCCGGGTACGACGACCGGCCGGTGCGCCCCAATGACCCGACCTACCGCGATCGGGAGTGCGGTGAGTTCTACCGAGACAGTTGGGAGCAGGTGATCGACAGTCCGGCGACCTTGCTGACAGTGGAGACCTGGAACGAGTTCCACGAAGCCACCGATGTGGCTCCATCCCGTGAGTACGGCCGTCAGTACCTGGAACTTACCACCCTGGGGATCCAGAGTTGGAAGCAGGCCGACCTGTCCGCTAGGCCGTATGCCTGGCTGGACCTGGGTCGCTACCCTTACGCGCAGGGGCTACGGGTGGCCATCAACCAATACGACGGCGCCTGGAAGACCACCTACCTGGCTGGCCGCCAGGCAGCTTACCCGGATCACACCAGCACACCTGCCCCCTCCAATCATATCTATCTTGACCTGGATAATGCCTTCATCTTTAACACCCCCAGCCATGTGTGGGTGACAGTGGAGTACTTCGACGGCGGCAGCGACGGCTGGATGCTGGAGTACGACAGCGCCTCCGATCCATTTAAGGAGGCCCCCTGGGTGAACCTGCAAAATACCGGGGAGTGGAAGCGCATCACATTCGACCTGGCGGATGCGCTGTTCGGCAACCGCCAGCAGGGTACGTTATCCGACTTGCGCCTGGTGGACGGCTACGATGGGGTGACCAACTACTTCGGTAGGGTGTGGGTTTTCAAGACCGATCCCGCCGGGCTGGTTCCACCCAACCTGACCGGAATGTATGACCTGATGCTGCAACCGGGAAGTACGCTAGACATCCCGCTCACGGCCAGCGATCCCGGGGGCGTACCCACGATTACACTAGATCGCGCCCCTGCTTTTGCCAGCCTGACTGGCGGTGGGCAGGTACTACACCTGGCTCCCAGCGAATCCGACGCAAGCAACTGCGTTTACCGCTTGCGAGTGGTGGTGCGGGATGAGGGCCAGCCAGCCTTGATGGACGCCGAAACGATCTCGGTGCGGGTTTCACAGGCGGGGGTTTATTTACCGCTGGTGGTGAGGTGAGGGTCTGAACCGCAGATTTACGCAGAAATGACTGTCCAAAAATAGGGGCAGTCCAAAAAGTCTAGGGCGGTTTGCTAAGCCGTTACCTGTTGGGGTCGAGTTATCAACTCTAACTCTAGGTAGAGGTAATTGTTGGTGGTTTTGTTCTTTCTTGACAGTCCCTGTCCTTAGACACTACGACGGCGACGAGGGTGGTTTTTTTAGTTTTCAAGGTATTGGGAGGGAGATTTTTCGTTGTTAAGTTGAGCGATTTCTTGCGAGACTCATAATCCCGTAAATTCTCACCCATCGGGAGAGCGCCAAGGAGGGCTTATAATGATTGAGTGAAGCTCTGGTGACCGGATATACCAGATTTAAATCGGCGCTAAATCAAATCTAAATCACCTTGTGATATCAATGATAGGACTTACGCAGTTGGTAGGAGGATGGGGGGTGTTTGGACGGGTAACGCCCGTCCAAACACC
>DAOUET010000124.1:0-16218 GCA_034430155.1 Anaerolineales bacterium | reverse complement strand
CCCCCCCCAAACACCCCCACATATCTACCCCATCACGGCAAATCCCAGAGAGCCAAATTTGTAAAGCCCACAGCTCTATATGCCTGCAGGTATAATATGCCGAATGACTGAACCAATCGAAGTAATTGTCGGTAATTTATTACGGCAACGCGGTTTAAGGCTGGCCACAGCAGAGTCATGCACAGGCGGGCTGATCGGCCATCTGATCACCAACGTGCCGGGAGCATCTACTTATTTCATGGGTGGCATCATCGCTTATGCCTACGATTCCAAAGTGCGACTGTTAAACGTTCGCTGGGAGACTATGGAAAAATACGGGGCTGTGAGCAAGGAGACAGCACTTGAGATGGCTCGAGGGGCGCGGTATGCCCTGGCAGCCGATATTGGCGTGTCTGTCACCGGTATCGCCGGTCCAGGCGGAGCAACCCCTGAAAAACCGGTGGGTTTGACCTGGATCGCCCTGAGTGCCGACCACGTGGATGAAGCTTGGCAGTTTAACTGGTCAGGAAATCGGTTAAGTATTAAGCAACAGTCCGCCCAATCTGTTTTACAAATGCTGATAGAGTATTTAAACGGATTGTGATTTATACACAGTACCAACTTGCAGATAAAATATAGGAAAAGTAAATGGAAGCAGTCGAAGTGTTAGCCCGATTTGATGCCCAAGGGAATATCACGCCGATGAATTTCACTTGGAATGCACACACCTATCCGATCGAATCAACAGGCCGGCGTTGGCAAGACCAGCACGGCAGGCACATTCTGGTGATGGTCCCTGGGGAGCGCGTTTTTGAACTTTTGTTCAAGCCCCAGGAAGGTCGTTGGTTCCTTATAAAGATCGGTGAGGGACGGACCTTAGCCTGATAGCCAAGGCACTGAGCTGGCACCCGCCAGGGGGTACAACCCGATCAAATTTGGACAAAAGTACGGTTGGTTATAATTCTATAAAGAGATATACTTGGACGCCATGCGTAGGCTCTTTTTCAGCGCCTTAGTTTGCCTCATAACAATAACGTTCATGGGAATACAGGTTCGCAAGGGGGCAGCTCAAGCTGGTGATGCCTGGGCTTTGATCGGTGAAGTCAACGCGTTGCGCACCTCCTACGGTCTACCGCCATACAAGGTGAACAACGCCTTGATGGCATCAGCACAGGCCCATAGCAATTACATGCTTGAAACTGGTAGCGTCACCCATTCTGGACCTGGTGGCTCTCGCCCTCACGATCGCGCCGTGGCAGCCGGTTATGGCGGGGGTGCCCAGGTGTACATTTCCGAAAATATCGCTATGGGGATTAACCTCTCACCCCAGCAGGCAGTTTACGAGATGTGGCAGGACGCATTACATCTGGAAACGATGATATCCTCTCGATACAATGATATTGGTGCTGGCGTGGCGGTTTCAGACAATCGCGTATATTACACCATCGATGTGGGATATGTCGCTGGCTCTCAAGGGAGTGATTCTTCCCCACCTTCCGGCAGCACCACGCAATCTCCAGTGGGAACGTCTGGACCGACCCCCGTGCTTGTTGAACCGATCGTAGTAGCCACCCCCAATCCAGACGGTTCCATCATACATATCGTGGGATCAGGGCAAAGCCTTTGGAACATCGCCGCAGTTTATAAAATCCCTTTATCCGATCTACTCGCCCTCAACGGTATAAGTGAAAATGCCTTTATCCATCCCGGGGATAAACTGATTATCAAACCCGCAACCAGGACGACGGTCACTCTCGAAGCAACTGATACGGTGACGCCAACTCTAGAAAAGAGCCCTACCAGATCTCCAACGGCTTCTCCAACCGCAAAACGAATTACCCAGACACCAATCACGCTTTCGGAAACAGCCGAAGAACCGCTAGCCATTGCTCAAATATCCCCTTCCGAAACTCGATCCAGTGAGGCTTCAGGAGGACAGCTCAGTACCTCTGAGGGAGTGGGGAAAAGCAGTCCAGATTATCTGCTTGTCGCTATCGCTGTATTAGGCCTCTCTGGCCTTACTTTGATAATTCTAGGCAGTCTATCCAAGCGCAGCACACCCTGATTTGGCCTCTGGGAGAAATAACCGCCCGTGTTTCTCAATTGGAGAAATGTGGTCCTACAGATCGCGCGGTCGCCATAAATTAATTAATCTACCCTTCGTCTCTTCATCCAAATCGCGCCAACTTTGGATAGAAAATAATATCTGAGCTAAAGCAGCTGTCGGCAATCTGAGCGAATCGCCGGTTAGCGTTTCGAGTAGCTCTTCCAATCCAGGGTTGTGTCCTACGACCATCACATATCTGTATTCATTTGGTAAACGGCTTAAGGCGTGGAGGTACGCCTGAGGGTCACCTGGATAAAATTCAGGGAAATACTCAATCTCCCCTTCGTAGCCGCTTTCCTCTGCGACCACTTCAACTGTGGCACGTGCCCGGAGCGCTGGCGAGCTGAGGATCAATTCGGGCACGAGGCCATCTTCACGCAACATGCGCCCGACCTTGGGAGCATCCCGCTTTCCCCGCTTATTAAGCGGCCGCTGGTAGTCTGCCAGCTCTGGATCCTTCCAGCTCGATTTCGCATGGCGCAAGACCAACAAGGTTTTCATGGTGCCCTCCACGGAGAGATTAACTTCCAAGCTTTGCCCGCTCTGCCTCCACAATGCTTTTATCTAGCTTGCGAAAGAGTGCCGAAGGTGGTTGCATCAGCTGACCCGGCGGTAATTGGCTGGGTTCCCAACGACCGCTTGCATTTTCAGGAGTATAACGCAGCACTTTGTGCTCTCCCAGCTGGTCAGATCGGGTTTCTATAAATTGTTCGCCGAACAAAGGCCGTTGGTAACCGAAAAAGGTGTGCAGGCGTTCGCTGGAGAAGGGCAAATAGGGGGAAAACAGCACTTTGAGCGAATCAATTGTACGCAAAGCAGTGTATATGGTGGTAGCTGCACTGGCTTTGTCCTTTTTTATTTCAAACCACGGAGCCGCCTGGTCCAGATATTTGTTGACCTCGGTAGCCAATCTCATGGCTTCGTTCAAACCCGCTCGCAGGCGTACAGCATTTACGTGATCCGCCACACTCTGAAAGCCCGCTTCAACCGATGCCAATAACTCTCGATCTTCGGGACGCAACTCACCAGGAGCTGGAACACGCCCATCCCAGGATCTGAAGGCAAAGGAGAGCACCCGATTAGCCAGATTTCCCCAGGTAGCCACCAACTCATCGTTATTGCGCCGCCGGAAATCTTCCCAATCCCAATCGGTGTCCTTGCTCTCAGGCATATTAGCCGTGAGGTAATAGCGCAGCGGATCAGGGTCATAGCGGTAGAGAAAGTCTAAACCCCAAACAGCCCAGTTTCGGCTACCAGATATTTTGCGACTCTCGAGATTCATAAATTCATTGGCAGGGACATCATAAGGAAGGTTTAGATGCGTTCCTTCACGCCCCTCAAAGAGCTTGCCGAACCAATCCCCGACCCCGATCAACTGACCAGGCCAGATGACGGCATGGAATGGAATGTTGTCCTTTCCTATAAAATAGTAGGTATGGGCTTGCGGGTTGTACCACCAGTCATGCCAAACATCAGGTTGCTGGTTGATTTGGGCCCATTCGATAGAAGCGGAAAGATAACCTACCACCGCTTCAAACCACACATAAATACATTTGCCTTCCCAACCCTCTACCGGCACGGGAATTCCCCAGTCGAGGTCGCGCGTGTAGGCGCGTCCATGTAAATTCTCCGCTAATATTTGGCCGAGGGATTGGCGGAGCACATTGGGTCGCCAGTAAGCCTCCTTCTTGCGCAGAAATGCCACGATACCAGATTGCAGTTTTCCCAGATCCAAATAAAAATGCTCTGTTTCGCGCAACACCGGCGTAGAACCATCTATTTTCGAGCGCGGATCGATAAGTTGGGTAGCGTCTAATAGATTTCCACACTGGTCGCACTGATCGCCACGGGCATTGGTGTAACCACAAATGTAACAGGTGCCCTCCACGTAACGGTCGGGGAGGAAACGATTTTGAACCGGTGAATACCATTGCGGTTGACTCTCGGTATATAAAAACTCATTTTTCAACAAGGCCTGGAAGATTGCCTGAGCCACCTTAAAGTGGTTCTCGGTATGGGTGGTCGTGAAAAGATCGTAGGTTATACCGAGTTTCTGGAACAGTTCCAGAAACTCGGTGTGGAATTGCTGGTAGACCTTCAATGGCGTGGAGCCAATCCCATCCGCGTATACTGTGACCGGAGTGCCATGAGCATCAGATCCTGAGACCATCAGGACATGATTGCCATTAAGACGCTGAAACCGGGCGAAAATATCTCCGGGAAGGTGACTACCGGTGATATTGCCGACATGAATGTGGGAATTTGCATAAGGCCAGGCGATGGATACTAGCACATTCTCGGACATGACGGACCTCCAAGGATAATCAAGATGATAAAAAATTCAAGAAGATGATTTAATAAGTTTACCTCACAGTGAGATGAAAAAATAAGGCTGCCCTTTTGGGGCAGCCCGATTAATAATTACTTTTGCTTCAATTCCTCAAAGATCGTGACTTTTCGCAACTGCTGCTGCCCCTACATAGACGCGGTAAAACGTACCCGCCATGGACATTATAGACATTATGACTAAAATAGATATTACTGAAACGTAGTAGTTCATCTCTTTATAAAAAGCTGTTGCATAAACTCTGCAAGATTGATGTTCAGATTCTCGTTCTTTTATCTCAAACTTGGGCTAAGTCTATACTCGGGAGATAGATTTGTCAAGAGCTTTCGATATTCTTTGTTATTGTTCAGCGAAATTGACACCATCTAAATGGTCAGTGAAAATGTCACCTTCTTTCTCATAAGGTGTCATTGGCAATCAAGGAACTGAAACGAATACATGCGATCCACGCGATTGATAGTGGCAGGGGCTTTCCCCTCGCCACTCTATATCTCTCTGCTTGTTCACTACCAAGCGTTTTTCAGTGGAGGCAAAGATTCAGCCATAGACGGAGGAAAAGCATGCCTGCGTTGATATTAGCAAGCAACAATCCTGGGAAGCTGCGCGAGATGCAGGCATTGTTGCAAGATGCAGATATCCAGGTAATCACACCAGTTGATAAAGGCCTGGTGCTTAATGTTGAAGAAGAAGGGCAAAGTTACGCTGACAATGCTGCTCGAAAGGCTTTGGCATTTTCGCGCTCATCCGGGCTTCTCGCATTAGGTGATGACTCTGGCTTAGAAGTTGAAGCGTTGGGGGGCGCCCCAGGGATATTTTCGGCGCGCTTTGCCCCTAAAACCGGCGCTACCGATGCTGACCGGCGTGCCTACCTTTTAGAACTTTTGAAGGAATATAGCCCCCCCTGGCGCGCTGCTTTTCATTGCACCGTAGCGCTAGCTACCCCGAATGGAGAAATAAGCTATACTCAAGGTGAATGTCAGGGTGAAATCATCCCACAGGAGCGGGGTGAGAATGGGTTTGGTTATGACCCTATATTCTTGATCCCGGAATTGGGACGGACGATGGCAGAATTAACCTTGCAAGAAAAAAACCGCATCAGTCATCGGGCTCGCGCCGTGAGAGCTGCAATACCATTAATATTGACATTAATTGCAGAAATGTAATGAAGAATGTATTATGGTTAATCTAAGGCCTCTAGTTTTGGGTTATGATTATGCCATGCGTGGAGCCAACTCCCCTGTTTTAATCAATCGGTTGTCGATTTCACTCCGGTGGGTGACTTTACTAGGTTTGAGCGTAACCATCGCTGCACAGGAAAGGTTTTCTATTTACCTGACAATCACTTTCCTAGCAGTGGGGATCTGGAATCTGGGTTTAATGGCTATGAACGCACTTACACAACGCCTGGCACCTAACCGCTACTTGATCGTCGCTCTCGACTTATTGGCAGCTAATTTAATGTTTTACTTTAGCGGCCATTTATTGATATCTCTGGGTTGGATAGGGATATTACCGCTCATCCCCTCTGCCCTGTATTTTGAGAGAGACTATGTGTTTATAGTAGCGTTGGTGTCCGCTTTTAGCCTCGGAATCCAGGCCATTCTCTCAACTACTCCGTTATCCGCATTGATCTTCATTAGTGCAGCTAGTGTATTCTATATCGCCTTTGGATTGCTCTTATTCTATATGCGGGGAGGCTTTATCAGCCTGCTGGGAAGAATTCGAAGAGAACGGATGGCTGTGCAACCGGAATCTGATCGAGCCGATCACGAACGGCAACCCGCAATCTACAACCTGATTTCGGGGTTAAACGCCACTCTTAACTTCCAAAATGTGCTTGAAACGACCCTTGACCTGAGTATCAAGGCTCTGGAAACGTCCGAAGACCTAACCAAGGGTCTTGTATGCTCTGTATTGCTTTACCCTGAAAATAATTCGAATGGAGCGCACTTACAAATCAGATCTGCTAGACGATTTACACATGCGGACATGCGTGCTTCCATATCCCTGACCAGGGGCTTGATCGGCCGGGCAATCGATGGGGGAAAGCCCCTTCTTTCAAAGAAGATTCACGATGATGACGAATTGAAAAAGTTTGTGGCGTTGCGAGCCTGTCAATCAGCTTATTGTGTTCCATTGTGCAATGGTCTGGATACATATGGCGCATTGTTTTTCGCTCATCCGGATGGAAATTACTTCACACCTGAGCGACGCGAAATTCTGAAAATGGTCGCTGATCAAGCCAGAATCGCCATCCAAAACGCCAAACTATACCATGATCTGGAATTGGAAAAAGAAAGTATCATAAAGACCCGGGAAGAATCCCGTAAAAAACTAGCGCGTACCCTACATGACGGCCTAACCCAGTCTGTAGCAGCTTTGGCAATGCGGGTAAACTTCGCCCGTCGTTTATTGGAGCGTGATGACAAATCTGTTGCGGAGGAATTACTCAAAGTCGAGGATTTGGCTCGCCGAACAACCAAAGAGATCCGCCACATCTTGTTTACGTTGAAACCGCCTATCCTCGAATCCGAGGGCTTGATTGCTGCTCTTCAGTCCCTGGCTGATAAAATGCTCGAAATATTTGGTCAGAACGTAATCATTGAGGTTGACCCTGAGGTCCTTTCTCATTTAGAGATGAATAAGCAAAACGCGCTTCTTTCTATGGCGGAAGAAGCAGTAAACAGCGCACGCAAACATGCCAAAGCCGAGGATATTTGGGTGCGCCTGAAATCGATAGAGCCTGATTCCATCCTGTTGGAAATTGAGGACAATGGAATTCGTTTTGATGCAAATGACGTCGCCCCTTCCGATCTGAGACATAACCCTTTGAGTATGACCAACATCCGCGAACAGGCTGAGCTCGTGAATGGTGCGGTAAGTATCCAATCAGCCAAAGAAAATGGTACCCTCCTTCAAGTTGTAATCAATCTAAGTGAATAAGCTTCTGACTAACTAAACCGCGGACTGTGACCCAACAAACCCGTAATCAAATTCAGCGATGGCTACGAATTGCGGCCTTTGTGCTGGTTTGTGGCTTGCTTTTATGGCTCCCGGTTGAAGAAACCAGCGAAAGATACGCGATTTTATTTGGGTTTGGAATATATACCTGGTGGTCAATCCGCTGGTTGATTACTCATCCACCTGATGCAAAAGGTTTTATAATACGCCATCTGCTAATGGGAATCCTGACAGGTCCCGGCGTCACTCTGGTAGCATCCTTTTTAATGGTGTTCAAGATTGGTTTGCACCTTCACCCCACGCCTGATTTTACACTGGTTCAGTTCTATAGCGTGCTCCTGCGCACTCCTGTTTGGATCGGAATTGGTTTTATCCTTGGCCTGGGACTTGGGTTGTTGCGGTTATCCTGGCGCGATATCAGCGCGCTCCCCGGCGATCGATCTCCATTTCCCTAAATATTTGACAGATTACTGACCTGCGGAGAGCCTAAATGCCTACTGCGGCTGATATGTACTATTTCACTTATCAGGGCGGAGACCAACAGAAACCCCCTGTGGTACTGATCCACGGGGCAGGTGGCACCCATCTTTATTGGCCTTCAGAAATTCGTCGACTTGAACCATACAGGATTTTTGCACCGGACCTACCAGGGCATGGCAAATCCGGAGGTCCTGGTCTGCAATCCGTTAGAGCCTATACCACCTCCTTGATGAAGTGGTTAGATGCGCTTAACCTATCCCGGGCTGTATTTGTAGGACATTCGCTCGGAGGTGCCATAGCTCTGACAATAGCCTTGGAATTTCCCGAAAATGTCCTGGGGCTAGGCTTATTAGGTGCTGGCGTTCGCATGCGAGTCCATCCCGATATTTTGGAAAACCTGGTCAATGAAACAACTTATCGACTTGCGGTGGAGGCTATCATAGCGCTGGCTTTCAGCCCGCAGGCGCCAGCACGGCTGGTAGAATTAGCTACCAAGCGCATGTCCGAGACGCGATCCAGCGTTTTACACGGGGATTTTTTGGCATGCAATACCTTCGATGTGATGGAGCGGGTGACTGAGATCATCCAAACAACTCTGGTGGTTTGTGGATCAGACGATCATCTCACGCCGCCTCGTTATTCCCAATTCCTAGCTGACCAGATCCCCAACGCCCAGCTGCACATCGTCCCTAATGCGGGTCATATGGTTATGCTGGAACAACCCAAGGTCGTTGCAGAAGGATTAATGGCATTTTTAAAGGAAATTCCTTATGTTTAGCGTGTAATCTCCCAAAAAAGCTGCAGGGATTGGGCTCTGAACCCATGAATATGCTATAGTTCTTGCCATTTTTTTCTTGAGTAGGTATAATTCGGCACATAAGGGCGGTTAGCTCAGTTGGTTAGAGCGTTGCGTTGACATCGCAAAGGTCGTAGGTTCGAGTCCTATACCGCCCACTGATCAAAACAGACGAGCGATCTGCTCGTCTGTTTTGATTCGGGAGTTTGCTGGGCAAACTCCGTTGGTCTCAGACCGCTTGAAATGCCTGCTGAGCGGTTTTTTCGTTATGTGGCAAAATCCAATAAATCGGATAATTGCTATGAAGTTGCTGTTATTCCAAGAATCAGGTATGATCGGTTGATGTAGATTTGGTCCTTTAGAAGTATTCTCATGTCCCAATAAGAAATCGAAGTAATCCTATCACGGCATCTGGCTGAATACCTGGCTATGCCTATCTTTATCGTGGATCCGGCAGGCAATTTGGTATTTTATAACGAACCGGCCGAGAATATCCTCGGACGCCGGTACGATGAAACCGGATTGATGCCAGCGGAAGAGTGGTCAACGATCTTTGAACCAGTAGACCAGGACGGCGAGCCAATGAGGCCGGAAGAGCTGCCCATGGTGATCGCCATAGCGAAGCGCTGCCCATCGCACAAAACCTTCTGGATCCGGGGGCTGGATGAGAATCTACGTGAAATTGAAGTGACTGCTTTCCCTTTGATCGCCCAGGCCGAACGCTTCCTGGGCGCGGTTGCCATTTTTTTGGGAGGTGGGGGAATGAAGATCACTCTCTGGGGGACACGGGGCTCGCTGGCCTCTCCTGGACCGGACACAGTCCGCTTTAGCGGCAACACCTCGTGCATAGCGGTCGAGGGATCCGAGAAGAGCCTGCTCGTATTGGACGCCAGGACAGGCATCCGGAAATTGGGCTTGAGCTTGCCCACAAATCTGAAGCGGGTGGACATTCTGCTCACCCATTTACATATGGACCATCTCCAGGGTCTGCCTTTCTTCGCCCCCCTGCGCCGCCCTGGAGTTGAGGTGCATATCTGGGGTCCAGCCAGCACGACCCTGAGATTAAGTAGCCGTGTGCTTCGCTGCCTTTCTCCGCCGCTCTTTCCTGTGAGCTTGCGAGAACTTCCATCGATCCTGTACTTCCACGAGCTACCTTCGGCTCTCGTTGAAATAGGAGAATTTATCGTTACAACGCAATTGGTCATCCACCTTAATCCTACTGTGGGCTACCGCATCAGGGAACGCGGCGCAACCTTAACTTACCTACCCGACCATGAGCCAGCGTTAGGCAACCGCACATACCCTCGCAGCAAGGAGTGGACCTCCGGTTATGTTCTGGCCGAAGGCGCGGATCTACTCATCCACGATGCACAATACACAACAGAGGAGTACGAGGAACGGGTTGGCTATGGCCATAGCAGCATAAGGCAGGCTGTGCTCTTTGGGGAATTAGCCGGCGTTAAAAGACTCTTATCCTTTCATCATGATCCAGCGCATAGCGATGCCATGCTGGATAAAATGATCGAACGCACAGCCGCATAGGTGCGCACATCTCTCGAATTAGCGCCCGGAATGGAAGGGGATAGTATTTGGCTTTGAGAATGGAAATTAATGGGTGACATTGATTTCAGAGGGGTTTTGGGTTGACGAACAGCCAGTTTACATTTAAGATAAACCAAGCACAAACGATCTAGAGTCATCAATAACAGGAGTCACGCGGCTTGAGGTTTTTTGGTGGGTTTGAGCAGGCTTCGCCCGCTTTGAAACCTTCACCTTCCTCCGAATTATTGAGAAGATACTATTTTATGTGAGTTTTCCAGGTGGCTCTCCCGCCTTGCAAACTCGCGCACATCTATTTAACGCCCTTCAGTGGAGCTCCCAATGGAAATCGGCCTGGTTCGTTCTGTAAATATCGATGATGAGATGCAGCAAGCCTACCTGGATTACGCAATGAGCGTGATCGTATCGCGCGCCCTCCCGGATGCGCGCGATGGTCTTAAGCCGGTCCACCGCCGTATTCTTTATGCCATGTTCGATATGGGTTTGAGGCCTGATTCTGCCTATAAGAAGTCAGCTCGTATCGTCGGAGAAGTACTTGGCAAATACCATCCTCACGGGGATATGGCGGTCTATGACGCCATGGTCCGTATGGCGCAAGATTTTTCTATGCGCAACTTGTTGGTCGATGGTCAAGGAAACTTTGGTAGCGTGGACGGCGATCCGCCTGCAGCCATGCGCTATACGGAAGCTCGACTAGCGCCATTAGCCTCCTACATGCTGACGGATATCGAAAAGGACACGGTTGACTTTGAAGATAACTTTGATGGCTCCTTGAACGAACCAAATGTATTACCGGCTGCCCTCCCCAATTTACTGGTGAATGGGGCTACCGGTATCGCCGTAGGAATGTCAACCTCTATTCCACCGCACAATTTGGGAGAAGTGGTGGATGCGTTGACCTACATGCTTAAAAATTGGGAAAAACAGGACGACATCAATGTCGATGATCTCATGCAATTTATCAAAGGTCCGGATTTCCCTACGGGCGGCGTGATCATTCAAGAATCAGAGAAAGATACCCTGGCCAGCGCTTATGCCACCGGACGTGGGCGGGTAACAGTGCAGGCGCGCGCTCATGTAGAGGAAATGAGCCGCGGTCGTAACCAGATTATCGTTACGGAACTTCCCTACATGACCAACAAATCCTCCTTGATAGAGCGAATCGCCTCGCTGGTAAGAGAGGAACGGTTGGATGGTGTCACTGATTTACGGGACGAATCCGACCGCCAGGGGATGCGAATTGTCATTGAACTCACTAAGTCGGCAGATCCAGAGGCTGTGCTGCGAGAGTTGTACAAGAGCACCCAGATGCGTAGCACGTTTAGTATTATTATGCTGGCTTTGGTTGAGGGCGAACCGCGTTTATTAGGCATCAAGCAGGCCTTGCGCGTTTACATCCAACACCGCCTGACAATTGTACGACGGCGAAGCGAGTTCGATCTAGAACGTGCCCGCCAACGGCTTCACATCCTGGAAGGTCTGAGGGTCGCCCTTAAAAACCTGGATAATGTGATTGCGCTGATCCGGCGTTCACCTGACGCCGAAACAGCTCGAACGCGATTGAAGAGGCGCTACAAATTAAGTGACACCCAAGCAGGGGCGATCCTGGATATGCCGCTACGCCGGTTAGCTTCCTTGGAGCGAAAAAAAATTGAAGAGGAATATAAGGAGGTCAAGGCCAGGATTAAAGAGCTGCAAGGGCTATTGCGCTCTCCAAGAAAAATGCGCCTAATCGTAGCAGACGAATTGAACGCTGTAAAGGATGCCTTCGGAGACGCGCGACGCACACACATTGTCCAGCTCGAGGAGGGTGAGACCAAGGCCTCCTTTCTCACGGCAACTGACTTAGTTCCTGAAGAATTCGTATGGGTGATGGCGACTGAAGAAGGTCTGGTATCCAGGACCTTAGAGGAAAAGCTACCGCGACTGAGCGGGCGTGATGTTGCCAATCTATTGGTGAGGGTCAATACGCGCGACACACTATACCTGGTGGCCGAAAACGGAGAAGCTGCAGCAATTCCGATGCATCTCTTGCCCAAAGTCGGAAAGCCAAGTGAAGGGACTCCCTTCCACAAGATCTCTCCTCTAACGACCAGTCATAGGTTAGCGGCACTTTTTGCCGCTCCCTCGAAGGAAGAACGACTTGAAGGGCACTTCGTTCTAACGGCCTCCCGCCTAGGCATGGTTAAGAAATCTGGGTTAGAAGAATTACCTGGCCCGACAGCCCAGCCTTTCGTTTTCGTGAAAATCAACCAGGATGACCAATTAGGGTGGATCACATTAACCGATGGGCGCGCTGACATTCTGCTGGCAACCAAGTATGGTATGACAATCCGGTTTTCAGAAGAAGACGTCCGCCCAATGGGACTGGTGGCGGCTGGTGTAATGGGGATTAAATTGCAGGATGGGGATCGCGTGGTTGGGCTCGAGTTAGTTCCGAAACGCGGCGAAGTGTTTATGGTAGCTTCAGACGGCTCAGGAAAGCGGGTTCCAATCTCACAATTTCCCAGACAAGGGCGTTACGGGCAAGGGGTTATCGCCTGGCGATTGCCGAAAGATGTAAACCTGGTTGGAACCGTGGTGGGCAAACGCACAACCCGCTTTACGCTACATCTGGCTGAACTGGCGCCGAAAACATGCCGTTTCGACGAAGCGACTCGCCAGGGAAGAGCGGCGCGGGGTAAACCAATCCTGGAATTAAAGGAAGGCGACCGGGTGATTGGCCTGACAGTTCCGTGGGAGATTCCACGACCGATCACATAGACCAATAGAAGTGATCTTGATCTTTACTTCAGCCCGGGATATCGGCTAAGAGGATCAAGCCAGCCCTGAACCCGAACTCACATATCTTCAGGAAATTGTGAAGAATGAATAATGATAGGCTATCCTGCCATTACTCAAACCAATGGTGTCGTTCCCATTCTGCACGCTGCCTAGATTAGAAACCGCCGTCCAGGTGAAATGACGGGAATTCCCACTGCCCGAATATCCAGTAAGGGTGAACACGGCATTAGGAAGCAACTGATTAAATACTGATTGGTACCAGATTCGAATAGCTGGGTGGCCCTGTATCGTTCGTGCGGCGGTGACATGAACGGCTGTTGAATTGTACAGATTGACAACCTGTTCAGGATCATGGGTATTGAGGGCTGCGATATATTGGGTAGTGATATCTGGCGGTACAGGAGTTGTACCCCAAGGGTAATCATGGATGGTATTCCATACTTCATCTAGATAAGTACGACTGGAATCCCAACTGTAAAAGTTGGCAGCGCTGAGATTGAGACTTTGAGAAGTATGCAAGAATTCCAGGACTTCGCCGGCAGCAGGCTCCCAACCATGTTCTCTAAAAGCAGCTCCCACAGGAATGACCGGGCGATAGGGCGTCAGGGCTTGAAATTCATGCACACAGCGGGTGAGCTGATCGCCAGCATTGTGGGCAAACAGCCAATATACTTGAGGCATATTCAGATCGCACTTCTCAAGAAATTCACGCCAGGGCAGTTGGGGATGATAAGATGGGTATCGATAAGAGCTCAAAGCGACCATGGTATTAGGCAAGCCAGCCCGCAGCCGGTTCATAAATTTTGTGGCTGCGGTAGCCTTACCAGGTTCTTTATACTCGGTTTCGGCATCAATTACGTAACCATCCAGGTTGAATTGTTGGACGCGTTCAATCGCTTTATCTGCTTCTGCAATAGGATCATCGCCTTTGACATAATGCCAACCCCATACACTAACATCCCGGGCGCGCAGGGCCTGCACCAGTGGTGGTACCATGTCGACACTGTTGTAGATATTGTAAGAGTATTTGGTGTCGGCAATTTTGACCAGCACGTGGGTGAATTGGGCGTTCTGGGCCAGGGCGGCGATGGCGTTCGGGTCGCCGTTTTCGCAGTTGGGGATCTGCCAGATGAAGTAGCCTTTACCTTGAAGTGCCATGGGAGTCTCCTGGAGGTGGGGGATACAGGAAGAAATGAATAAGGGGCGTGATTAAGGATTTTATAGCACATAGTGGGGGGAAAAGGCAAGGTCAAAAGCATAGGAGAATTATTGGCTGGAGACCAGGATATCCCTGATTATTGATATCAACAATAGATCAGCGATTGTAACTTTCCGGTTAACCATTCGTTAATCAATATAGAGCAGGTGGCTTGATGTATAACCTGCCAGTGCGTTTAACAGATGGCACTCAACCTGTTGACTTCCAGCTGGGGCTCACCGGGTTGGGTCAGGCGAACAAACGCTCAGATGTGTCTTGCGAAGAGCGAGGACGGTTGGAGATGTACTACATCTGCAGTCCCGTATCAGATTAGATCTGTTGCTACATTCCAAACCATACCGTGGGTGTTTCAGGGGTGGGGAGTGTACTACCAGAGGAGACACCCGCCATGATGAGCCATATGGTAGGCAGGAGTAGAAAGTGGTGAAAGTCCTAGTAACCGGCGGAGCTGGGTTTATCGGCTCGCACGTGGTAGATGCATACATCGCCAACGGACATAAGGTGGTGGTGGTAGATGACCTCTCCACCGGACGGTTGAGTAATTTGAACCCAGCAGCAACTTTCTATGAGATGGATATCCGTAGCCCTCAGCTGGTGAAAGTGTTCGAGAAAGAACAGCCCGATTATGTGAATCACCATGCCGCCCAGATGGATGTACGCCGTTCTGTCGCCGAACCTCTTTTTGACGCAGAGATCAACATCCTCGGATCAATCAACCTGATTGAGTGCGCTCAGAAATTCCGAGTAAAGCGCTTTGTGTACATCTCTTCCGGTGGGGCAGTATATGGCGAGCCAGAATATCTGCCGTGCGATGAGACCCATCCTGTCAACCCAATCTGCCAGTACGGAGCCAGTAAGCATACAGTGGAGCATTATCTTTATATATACCAACAGCTTTATGGGCTGAATTATGTAATCTTGCGCTACCCCAACGTTTACGGGCCGCGCCAGGATCCGCATGGCGAAGCGGGGGTGGTGGCGATTTTCACCGGGCAGATGCTGGGTGGTCAGCAGGTCGTGATCAACGGAGATGGGCAGCAAGAGCGCGATTATGTATATGTGGAAGATTGCGCCCGGGCTAACCTGCTGGTTTTGCAATCCACCAACAGCAATGGGATCTATAACCTGGGTTCGGGGCGGGGCACCTCGGTAAACGAGATTTTCACCCTATTGAAAACGATCACCCGGTCTCCTCAGCCGGAGGTCCACGGGCCCGCCAAACTGGGGGAAACCCGACGGATTTTCCTGGATGCCAGAAAAGTGACCCGGGATCTGGGTTGGGCCTCCAAAGTGAGCCTGGAAAAAGGGCTTGAACAGACTGTAGCATATTTCAAAACAACTGAAGTGAGCCGATGACCATAGTGAGATTATCTTTATTTACGAAGGCGTTATTTCTCTTCCCGGAGATTATTAATGAACTTATTTTCACACTCTAAGCAACAGAGCACATTCTTGGATAGCAAAGACAGCCTGCGACCGCGTGAAAGCGATGTAAAAGTATTGCTGCTTCGCTTTTTTATCGCCTTAGGGTTTGCCGCTTTGGTCTACTATTTCAGCTGGTGGGTAAAGGACGGGCGATACCATAATATTTGGCTGCTAATATTGCTAATACCGGCAGTGATTTACGCTGGAATGCAGATGGTGGGCAACTGGTTGCTCTATATGTGGGCACGCCAACCAAACCAAATACAACAACGGCCTACAGGAATGACTGTAGATGTATTCGTGACCGCCTACCAGGAACCTGCCAGCATGGTGGAGTGTACACTGGCAGCGGCTTGCGCACTTCGGGGCGAACACCGCACCTGGTTATTGGATGACGGAAGCGATGTAGTGTTGGAAGTCATTGCGAAACGATTGGGGGCAGGCTATCTGAGGCGTTCTGATCATCGGGACGCCAAAGCCGGCAATGTCAACGCTGCCTTAGAACAGACCGACGGGGATATCATTGCGATTTTCGACACAGATCATGTTCCCGAGCCGGG
>DAOUET010000123.1:0-2319 GCA_034430155.1 Anaerolineales bacterium | reverse complement strand
GCGCGACCAGAACTCTCCCCCGGTACGCGTGAAAAATTAAGTCGGGCAATTGTTTCTTTAGCCCAGCGTTTGAACAACACATCTCTGCAGATTCTGGATTACGTGCAGAAAGATCGCCTGCCATTGAGATGCACGCCGTGTTCACTTTCTAAGTTTCTCGAGGAGGTGTTGACCGTTTTAGAAGTAGATTTCAGCGATCGAGGTATTGAAGTGGAGAGAAATTTCCATTACAGAGGTAAATTGATCATGGATGGCGATCGTATGGCACAAGTTGTGTATAACATCGCAGCAAACGCCCGAGATGCCATGCCTGAGGGGGGAAAATTTGTCGTGAATACTCGCAAGGTGAAGGATCGAGTGGAATTGCGCTTCTCAGATACTGGTCCCGGAGTGCCTAAAGAAGTTGTGGGGCGGATTTTCGAGCCGTTTTTTAGCTATGGCAAGCGCCAGGGAGCCGGATTAGGGTTGGCCATTGCCCAGCGCATTATCAAAGAACACGGGGGAACCATCCTGGTAGAGAGCAAAGAAGGGAAAGGGGCTGAATTCGTCGTAACCCTTCCCCTTTAATCGGAAAATCTCAGGAAAAGCCGATTCCAAGGGGATAAATTAAATCCACCCTTTTTTCTGCGCGATAAGAGCGGCTTCCGTCCGCGAGTAAACGTTGAGTTTGTTGAAAATATGAGTCAAGTGAGCTTCAATAGTACGCTTGCTTAGATGGAGCCGTTGAGCGATCTGGTCATTTGTCAACCCCTGGGCTACCAATCGGATAACCTCCAACTCTCTATCCGTGATTTTCTCTTTTTGAGGTATGCGCTCCTCGCCGGATAAATATTTGACCACCACCGATGCTATGGATGGTGGTAACACCGATACGCCCCGGCTCGTAGAGCGGATGGCCTCAAGCAGTTCATTTAGGCTTACCGATTTGTGCAAATAACCAGTCGCGCCCGCTTGAAGGAGTGAAATAACATGTTCCGGGTCCTCATGGGCTGATAACACCAACACCTTAGTCTCTGGATACTCGGCAACGATGTCGCTGGTGGCTTGCAGCCCATCGATCCTTGGCATAGCAATATCCATTACAACCACATCAGGACGTAAGGCCGCTACCGATTCCAAGGTCTCCTGCCCGGTCCCAGCTTGTCCAACTACCTGCATGTCGGGTTGGTGATTTACCAACTCAGCTGTCGCCTCACGCAGAATAGTATGATCATCGGCAAGCAGGACTTTGATCTTACGACCCATATCTCGCCACTTCTTCTAAATTCCAGGGAGCTTAAGGTACATGTGAAGTATATCACGTGGTGTTCGAAACCATATATTCCTGGTCATTTGAGCAGAATTAATGATCCTGTGGTAACCAGCCTGACGGGTAGCCGCCTCATGATATCGAGCTCGGCCTATCTGTGGATCAAATTTGAAAATTCGCCAACCGCGTATGTTACAAACTCTTATAGATGGGAGCACTCAAATGTTGTTAGGTAGCCAAAGGTAGAGCAGCTCTCTGCGCCGCTAACCGGTTCCACTGATGGCTCAACCAAGCCGCCCGGGCCTTAGCGGTCATTCTCGCACCTTCCAAAATCCAGCGGGCTCCCGAGCGTTTCAAACGTCGGGTAGCGATTTGCTTGCAGCCACTTTCAATTGTGCCACTGCCAATCTGAAAGCCTGCTGCCCGGAAACGGTCCCGCACCCAACGGGCGGGCAAAATAGGCGTTGATCAACTCGCCACCAAATCCTGGTATGCTGATCGTCTCCGCTAGCATGCCCTCATACATGTCGGTTTGATACATGGCGATCTCCCTTCTATCAGCTGATGCAGGTCGGGACTACATCGGTGTAAATTTCCTGCCCGTCCCTAACAGGAATAATTCTATCACTCCTTTTAACCTCATTGCCTTTTTCAAGGGTTCGGGGTAAAACAGTCAGAGCGGCTGACCAGCTGCGTAAACCGAACGATCTGTTGGTGAATTTGAGAATCTCTGATCGTTGAGACCTGACAATACCCATAGATGAAAACTCACAGGACATTTGGAGTAGATGGTTACTCCACCGGCTCGATGCTGGGGATCTCCAACAAAGGCGCCGCATAATCGAGCAACCCGTTGAAAAAGTAATAATAAACTTGTAATCATTCAGGTAGAATGCTGTTTTGAAAAAACAAATTAGATGATCTAGGTTATGTTTGAGAATCCTTTTTAGATTTTGGTTTCATATTAATTGATATAATCATTTATCATGACATTTATATGGATAAGCTCCTTTAAATTACTTTATACTTAGATTTTGTGTAGATAATGTTCTCTAGAATAACTATATCCG
>DAOUET010000122.1:0-76130 GCA_034430155.1 Anaerolineales bacterium | reverse complement strand
CTCCTCATGGTCCTGGTCTATCACCTACCTCCGGTTTACGACCGATTGGCCTGGCGGGTCGATAACCTGCGAACCCAGATCAAATACGCCCTCAACCCTCCTGAAGCGCAGGTATTTGTCCCTCAAGGAGGGTTGACCGGACAGCCTGCCATGTCACCGACACCCAGTCCAACCTATACCTTCACGGCGACGGTCCCCCCGCAAGGGCCAAGTGCAACCCCTTCACCCTCAGCCACCGCCACCCTTACACCCACCTCACTACCCCCGACGGTCAAATTGAAAGGCGTGAAATATGAGGACCAGCATGGCCGGTTCAACTATTGCGGGCCTTCCAATCTTTCCATGGCGTTGACTTTTTGGGGTTGGAAAGGCAACCGTGACCAGGTGGGTAATGCCATCAAACCTGAGATAGACGATAAAAACGTCATGCCGTACGAGATGGCCGAATTTGCGGAAAGTTCTGCTGGCTTAGCCGCGGTTGTCCGGGTAGGGGGCGACCTGCAGCTGGTCAAGACCCTGGTCGCCAACGGTTTCCCGGTTCTCTTAGAGAAAGGGACTTTCCTGACCGACCTGGCCGGGGATTACAGCTGGATGGGCCATTACCAACTGGTCACCGGTTACGATGAAGCCGAGAGCGTCCTGATCGTACAAGACACCTATGTTGGCCCAGATCATCCCATGCCTTTCGAAGAGATTATCGATGGCTGGCGGGCTTTCGACTACCTGTATATCGTGGTGTATCCTCCTGAAGGAGAAGCTCAGGTGCAGGCGATCCTTGGAGCGCGTTGGGACGAAACCACCAGCGAGCAAATCGCCGCCCAAGAGGCCTCGGACGAAATCTATGGGTTGACCGGGCGCGCCCAGTTCTTCGCCTGGTTCAACCGCGGCACCAGCCTGATGCTGCTTCAAGATTACAACGGAGCAGCCCAAGCTTATGACCAAGCTTTCGCGGTATACCCGAGCATTCCAGAGGAAGAGCGTCCCTGGCGCATGATGTGGTACCAAACCGGCCCGTATTTCGCTTACTTCTACAGCGGTCGCTACTACGACGTGATCGACCTGGCGACCAGGACCCTGAACAGCATGAGCAAACCCGTCCTGGAGGAGAGCTTCTACTGGCGCGCCATGGCAAAAGCCGCTCTGGGTGACACCGCTGGCGCCATCGAAGATTATCGCACCAGTCTCAACTTGCATCCAGGCTTCGAGGCAAGCTTATATCAACTGCAGCTTTTAGGCGTGAAACCTTAACCGCTAAGCCATGCTAAGGATCTTGCATTTCGCAGACGCACATATCGATATGGCCAATTACGGCCGCCACGACCCGCAAAGCGGTCTGCCAGAAAGGGTAATCGACTTCCTCAAATCGCTGGATATCATCGTGGATACAGCTATCGATGAAAAGGTTGACATGGTGCTCTTTGCCGGGGATGCCTATAAGGACCGCAACCCTGCACCCACCTTCCAGCGTGAATGGGGACGGCGGATCATGCGCCTCTCTAAAGCGGGTATCCCGACGCTACTGCTGGTAGGGAATCACGATCTCTCGCCAGCATTGGGACGCGCCCACGCCATAGAGGAATTTACCACCCTGGAGGTACCCCATGTGCACGTGCTCGACCGACCGGTTATGCTCGCTCCAGATGACCTGGAGGGCTTGCCATTACAGGTTTTAGCACTGCCCTGGGTATCACGTTCCGGCTTGATGGCCCATCTGGACATAAAGTCCAGCGATCCGGCGCAAGTGTATCAGCAATTGGAAGAACGACTGACCGATCTGGTGCACAACTGGCTGGATCAAGCTGATGCTACCCTGCCAACCGTGCTCACGGCCCACGCCTCCATACAGGGAGCGACATACGGCAGCGAACGCACCGTCATGTTGGGCAGCGATCTGGTGCTATCCGGATCCCTGGTGCGGGACCCGCGCCTGGATTACGTTGCCATGGGACACATCCACAAACCCCAAAACCTAAACCAGGGTGGGCATCCTCCCGTGATTTATCCCGGTTCCATCGAGCGGGTGGATTTTGGAGAAGCCAAGGATGATAAATTTTTCGTCATCGCCCAGGTAGCGCGTGGAGAAACAAAAGTGGAATGGCGCCAGCTGAAAGACATTCGACCTTTTGTGGACCGTTTGGTACGGTTAGATTCCCAGGAGCAGCTCAACACCCGCCTGCGAGAGGCGCTCCCAAGCCCGGAGCAGATGGAGGCTGCCATCGTCCGGTTGACTGTGGAATACCCGCGCGATTGGGAGTCGCTCATCGACGACGCCGCACTTCGGGAATACGCTGGCTCAGCCTTCGAATTCCACCTGGTAAAACGTCCACTAATAGAAGCGCGCATCCGCCTGCCTGATGATCAAAGTATGGGTAGCCTGAGCCCCCTGGATTTGCTTGACTTATACTGGCGCGCCAGCCACACCAAAGCGGAAGAGAGCCAGCAATTGAGCGAACTGGCCAAAAGGGTCATCGAGGAAGTACACCAGGAAGGTGAAAGAGAAGCATGACTATCCAGGCATTGATCTTCGATTTTGACGGTCTGATTCTGGATACCGAGGTACCGGTTTACCGATCATGGCAAGAGCTTTACCAGTCCTTCGGATGCCAGCTGCCGCCCTCGAGCTGGGTGCACCACATTGGGGTTTCACCCACTACTTTTGATCCTTTCGCCTCGCTGGAGCAACAGCTTGGTAATGCTGTGGATCGCGCCGGCCTGGCTCCCCAGAGACGAGCAAGAGAAATGCAGTTGATCGCCACACAACCCATACAACCAGGCGTAAAACCTTACCTGGCCGACGCCAAAAGGCTGGGTCTGAAACTGGGTCTGGCCTCCAGCTCTTCCTCCGAGTGGGTCAGGGGACATTTGAGCCGGCTCGGCTTGATCGCTTACTTCGACAGCATCCGCACCGCAGAGGACGTCAAACACGCCAAGCCCGACCCGGCCCTGTATCTGGCCGTATTGAAGGATCTGGCAATAACACCCGGCCAGGCGATCGTTCTGGAAGATTCGCCTAATGGCCTGCTGGCGGCCAAACGCGCCGGGCTCTTTTGTGTAGTCGTGCCCAATGAACTCACCAACCAGCTACCCCTGGATAACGCCGACCTGTGTCTCGATTCCCTGGCTGACTTGCCGTTGGAGGGATTGCTTTCTCGAGTTGAGGCCCTGGTCCAGTGAAGATAGCCATTGATTGGCGCGACCCAAGCTATTTACGCTCTGGCATCCCTCGCCAGCGGGCGGCCTATCATGTTCTAAAAGAATTAGAAGTCTTCCAGGTATTAGCAAAATATTCCCCCACAATGGCAAGTACCATCCCGCTGGGGATCGATCTGCCGGAAAGCGACCTGGAAATCATTTTTCCTCTGAACTGCGTAACTACTAAGAAAAGAAAGTCAACAGGCGCCCTGGGTATAAATAACCAGCCAGCGCTAAAGCCAAACTAACCAAAAAAGGTCTGATCTTATGAGCAAGACGATCCTTAAACAAGAGATAGAACAACAACCACAGGTTGTTCGAAGTTTGATTTCAAGAGAACTCAACGATGTGGCCAATCTGGCCAAAGAACTGCGCGGTCATTTCAACCATGTTGTGATCGCCGCCCGGGGTACTTCTGACAACGCCGCACGCTACGCCCAATATCTTCTAGGAGCACACAACCATCTTCCGGTTGCTTTGGCGACGCCGTCCTTGTTCACAATTTACAAACAGCCGCCAAAAATGGCCGATTCTCTCATAATCGGCATATCTCAATCCGGCCGCCCTCCTGACATCGTAGCAGTGCTTGAAGAGGGACGGCGGCAAGGCCAACCGACGCTGGCCATCACAAATAAAGCCGATTCGCCGCTGGCCAAAGCAGCCGAGTACATCATTCCGCTGAAGGTTGGCAGAGAACGTTCCGTGGCAGCCACCAAGACCTACACCGCTTCCCTGGCAGCTCTGGCTTTATTCTCTGGATGCCTTAACCATGAGGCTCGTACCCTGGACGAGTTGGAGAAGGTTCCTGATTATATGCAGCAGGTGCTTCAGGGTGTTGATGATGTTCATCCCAGCGTCCAGCGATATCGCTACATGGATCACTGCGTCGTGATCGGAAGAGGCTTCAACTATGCCACTGCATTCGAAATTTCACTTAAGATCAAGGAACTGACCCAGATCATCGCAGAACCCTACTCATCAGCAGACTTTCTGCATGGGCCCATTGCCATTATTCGGGAAGGATTCCCGGTCATGATGGTGGCCCCTTCAGGTCCGATGTTAAATGATTTGACCGAATTGATAGAGCGCATCATCGAAATGCACTCCGAATTGATCCTCATTTCGGACGTACCGGAAATTCTTGGCAGGGCTAATCTGGCCATAAGGCTTCCAGCCGGCATTCCAGAATGGCTCTCTCCTATGGTGGCAGTGCTTCCGGGCCAGATTTTCAGCCTGGCGCTGGCTCAGGCCAGAGGCCTTGATCCGGACCAACCAAAAGGTTTACACAAAGTAACTGAGACCTGGTGAGAATATCGATGATGCCTTTGGTGGTATAAACGACATCTATAACTAGTAATGTACACCAATCCCACCAGCCCGACCAAAGCAGCGCCTACCTCACCCTAAAAACCCTTGCCAATAACTGCAAGGCGGTTGATTTCGACTAGGAGATTTGCATGAAGGTTGAAGTATCTCCAGCTGAATTGGGAGAAAAAGCGGTTTTAAGAAACCTGTTAGAACTGTACCGGTACGATTCCAGCGAATTCGACGGTAGTGAGATAGGCCAGGGTGGCCTGTATGGCTACGATTATCTCGATCACTACTGGACGGAAGCAGACCGCCACCCCTTTTTGATCCGGGTAGACGGCCAATTGGCCGGTTTTGTGCTGGTCAACCGCCACAACTACCTGGCAGACCACCATGATGCCCACGCCATAGCAGAGTTTTTCGTGATGAGAAAGTATCGCCGACGTGGGGTTGGCGAAAAGGTCGCCGTCCAGATCTTCCAGTTGTTTTCGGGTAAATGGGAAGTTGCCGAACTGGCTGAAAACCTGCCTGCCCAACGGTTCTGGCGCAAAGTCATCGGCCGGTACACCCGTGACCAGTATGAGGAGGTCTTTTTAGACAACCCTCACTGGCATGGACCGGTCATAAATTTCGATGGCTTGACCGAAAGCAGCTCCGAGGAGAAATCTCAATGATTCGTATGGATTCGAAGACGCGGCTGGATGCGAGCGCTGCATGAAAGGAATTTAGCATGCTAAGCCAAAGCGCCCAGAAAGTTCAAAACCGATTGAAAAGGTTGGGTTTCGAAATGCAGGTCCAGGAACTGCCCGACTCTACCCGCACCTCAGCTGAGGCCGCCCAGGCAGTGGGCTGTCAGGTTGCGCAAATCGTTAAATCGTTAGTTTTTAAGAGCAAGAAATCCGGACGGCCGGTCTTGGTGCTGGCCAGTGGCGCCAACCGGGTAAATGAGAAGGTGATCAGCACCCTGCTGGGCGAGCCTATCGCAAAAGCAGATGCTGACTTCGTACGCCAACAAACCGGATTTGTGATCGGTGGCGTACCCCCAGTGGCACATAAGGGAGCATTGCAGACTTTCATCGACAAAGATCTCCTGCAGTATGAGGTGATCTGGGCGGCAGCAGGGACACCTCACGCGGTTTTCCGCCTTACACCTGCCGACCTGCTAACCATGACCGGAGGTCAGGTTGTAGATATTATCTAATGGAGAGAGGAAAAGGAGATGATTTTCGAAATTGGTCTGGAAAACGGCATAGAAGGGCGTTCAATGACCTGGACCTTTGACCATCCGGCCTGTTTTGCCTACGGTCAAGACGGCCAAGAAGCCATCAAAAACCTGCCGGACTCAATCGCAGATTACATTGATTGGCTGCACCAACACGACCCACAATCGCAGTTGAAGGTTGAACAGATTGAAATCCAATTGAAAGAGACCTGGGAAGTCTACCAGATTGACGAAGATTATGAACTGGTGGAGGATGGTTATGAGGTCAACGCCTGGTTTCTGCATGACTGGAAACCACTCACTGAACAGGAGATCCACGGGGGGATTGACCTGCTCTCCTGGGGTCGCACAGATCTGCTGAATGTAGTCAAAGACCTCCAACAGGAAGACCTCCAGAGGAGATATCCTAATGAGCGTTGGAACATCGCTGGCATTCTCGGGCACGTAGGTGGAGCAGAATGGTGGTATTTAGACCGCTTAGGGCTGGCTTTTCCACGTCAGGAAGTGCCAAGTGAGCCTTTCGAGCGATTGGAAAAGGTACGCCAGCATCTCGTCGAGACTCTCCCGAAATTAGCTGGTTCGAAGCAGGTGGTGGGCAAGGATGGGGAGTTCTGGAGCCCGCGTAAAATGCTGCGCCGGGCTATATGGCACGAACGGGACCACACTTTTCACATCCGCAAGCTGGTTTAATCAGCATCCTTTAGCGAATATAATATCCTCAACCAGGTGCTGAAGAGATGACTCATGTCTGAGAGTGTCCGTGATTTGCTCGTCCGGGGAATTGCTGCTGCCAAGGCTAAGGAAAAAGACGAAGCCAGGTTTTACCTGGAGTGGGCATTAAGACTCGATCCGGATGCCCAACAGTGTATAGAAGCCTGGTTTTGGTTGAGCGAGATCAGCGAGAACCCCGAAGAGAAACGGGGATATCTGGAGGAAGTGCTGGCACGCCAGCCTAACTATTACCCGGCAAGACGGAGCCTGGCCATCCTGGACGGACGCCTTAACCCCAAAGATATTATCGATCCGGACCGCTTAGCACCCCCTTCGACAGCCGAACAACCGACCGAGGCGAAGCGGTTTGTATGCTCACGCTGTGGCGGTCAACTTACCTACTCGCCAGATGGGAAAGCCCTGATCTGCGAGCACTGCGACCAGGTGCAACCGTTGGTTGAAGGAAACGCCAACCCCAAAATGGCGCAATCTGAAAAGGACTTCAGCCTGGCTCTGGCGACCGCGAAAGGGCACAGGCGACCTGTTGCGATGCGTTCTTTTACGTGTCAGGCTTGCGGCGCTTCCTTCCTTTTATCCCCTACCACGTTATCGATGACCTGCCCCTACTGCGCTTCCGTATACGTTGCTCAAAACGCCGGATTCCGTGAGTTAATCCCGCCCGATGGTCTCATCCCTTTTGTCACCAATAAAGAAGAAGCCGAAAAAGCGTTGAAGGCCTGGTTGGTCGAGCACAAGTTAGCTAACTGGACTAGCATGGTCGCGGCAAATGGATTGTACTTGCCGGTCTGGAAATTTACGATTACCTGCCCGCTCCCGTGGGAGTTTGAAGAGGACCAGGGTGGCTACCTAGTCACCCGATATGGTACGACGCTACTCTCCTACGACGATATCCTGGTTGTGGCCAGCCATGCCTTTCCAGGGTTATGGGCGCATGAGGTGGACAACTATCCACTCGACCAGCTGGTTGCCTACCAGGCAAGCTACCTGGCTGACTGGCCAGCAGAGACATACCAGATATCCCTCTCAGAAGCCTCCCTGGACGCCCGCCTAAAAGCCCTCGAAAGAACCAAATGGAAGCTCGCCCGTGAATTTTCCAAGACGATTGAGGATATTAAATTAGACACAGCACCGCTGATGGTCGAATCTTTCCAGTTGATTCTGTTGCCGGTTTGGTTCGCTCACTTCCGGCAAGAAGGCAAGCGCCAGACTATTTTGATTAACGGTGTGACCGGCAACGTGCGTAGGGAGGCCCTCCCTCGAGAGCAGCGCAGCCTTCTTTCTCGCCTGGTTTAAGATAGTTTTCAGCTAGAGCCTCTATTCTCAATACTTATAGTAGCTACGTAGTTCAGGGGAAAATTGGGGGTGTTTGGGCGTTGCCCGCCCAAACACCCCCATCCTCCCACCAACTACGTAAGTCCTAACTTAAAAGATGGGGAGATTGAGGTATAATTTTGACGAAAATAATCATAAAAATTCATTAATAATATATACGCAATTGGGAATCTCCGGGGCCTTTAGGTGAGTTCCATCCACTCAAAGGCACAGGCAAATCCTTCAATTGTGCGAGTCTTGAATTGACTAATTTATGGCTCTTGACAGATTCGGGCGATCAATTTCATATTTGCGCATTAGCCTAACCGATCACTGCAATTTGCGTTGTGTGTACTGTATGCCGGAAGACATGACCTTCCGGCCCAATGCTCAGTTAATGCGGGATGATGAGATTCTGCTATTTGTGCGCTTGTTTGCCAACCTGGGCTTTCACAAGTTCCGCCTGACAGGCGGTGAACCCACCGTGCGTGCCCATGTCGTGGAGTTGGTGCGCCAGATCGCTCACACCCCCGGTGTGCACTCTCTGAGCATGACCACCAACGGCATATTGCTTTCGCGCCTGGCTGAGCCGCTGGCACAGGCTGGGTTAAAGCGCGTAAACGTAAGCCTGGATACCTTGGATCCAGCTAAATTTCAACGCCTGACCCGCTGGGGAAAGTTGCAGGATGTCTGGGAGGGCATTCAGGCAGCTGAGCGGGCTGGGCTTACCCCGGTTAAAATCAATGCGGTGATTGTGCAGGGCTACAATGAGGCTGATGTGATCGATCTGGCGCGACTGACGAAGGAGCATGATTGGCAAGTGCGCTTTATCGAGATGATGCCCTTCGCTGGCGCTACCGACCTGCAAACCAATTCAATCGTCAAAGCTGCCGATATGCATAAGCTGATCGAGACCCGGCTTAGCCCCTTGGCAACTGTGAACGGCGGTAAATTGGATGGCGAAGCGCGCCTCTTCCGCTTACCAGGAGCAAAAGGCACGGTTGGGTTTATTTCCTCGGTATCCCAACCATTCTGTGCATCCTGTAACCGTGCCCGCCTGACGGCGGATGGTCGCCTGCGACTTTGTCTGCTACGCGAGGGTGAAGTAAATTTGCTCTCCCCGCTGCGCCGTGGCGCCACGCTCGAAGAGCTCCGCCAGCTAATCCTGGATGCGCTCTGGCATAAACCATGGGGGCATGGGTTGGCAGAAGGCATCATACCACTCAACCGGGTGATGAATGAGATCGGGGGGTAACAAGCCCCCGACCGGTCCTCGCAACCGAGACTCTTACTGAACCCCTAAAAGAGTCACAGAAATTGTTACGGAATTATTGGAGGATAATTTGCTTTCCCCAAATGGCTTACGCGGCATATTGTTTGACCTGGACGGCACCCTGCGCCACAGCCGCCCGGCCTTCATAGAGGCTTTCCTCGACTTCGCCGTGCAATTAGGCCTGGTGGACTCGCTGGAAAAACGTAAGCGAGCAACCCGCTGGCTGTATCATTATTGGGCCGATTCAGCTGAGATGCTGGCTGATCGGGTATCTTTCGGCGAGCGAGACGACCTGTTCTGGACCAACCACGCCCGTTTGGTTTTAATAGCTTTTGGATGCCAACCACAACTCGCCAAACGCCTGGCACCGCAGCTTTATATCTTGATGAACGAGGCCTACCAACCTGAGGATTGGGTACCCCCAGATGTGCCCGAGACCCTACAAATTTTGAAAGACGCTGGATTTTCCCTTGGGCTGGCCTCAAACCGAACCCATCCCTATGTGGAACTGTTAGAATCGCTCGGCTTGAACACTTATTTCGAGTTCGCCTTAGCAGCCGGGGAAGTCAACGTCTGGAAGCCCAAACCTGGCATATTCCAGCACGCATTAGAACGACTCGGCACCTCGGCCGATGAGACCGTGTATGTTGGGGATAATTATTTCGCCGATGTAATTGGCGCTCGCGGTGTTGGCCTCCAGGCAATCCTGGTGGACCCTGGAAGTATTTTCCCTCAAGCGGATTGCCCGGTGATCCAGACTCTGGGAGAGCTGCCGAAAATATTAGAAAAATAAACGCCAGACGCTGAGAGCTACCCCTGCTCCCATTAACGAGCAAATAAAATTTACCAGGTCATTACTCAGCCAACGCCAACCCCGCTGGTGAACTGTTTGTGCACCGCAGGAGTGGAGAGGGTGGCGTTCGGTCTCCTTCTGGCATCCTCGGCAAAAATAAATAGCCTGCACGCTGGCTCCCAACCACGAATCGACAGTAGAGCCAGCCAACCCCGCCAGAAGGACGATCACGACCTGGCATAACCCGAGAGTGAAAGGCTTGAAAGCTGCCGATCCCAGCCCAATCAGGAGCGCACCCCCGGCAGCTGCCAGATAACCGAGGAAAGTAACCCCTCCTGAAACGCCTCGATCGACAATTTTCCCGGTGGTGACCAGGCGCGCAGGAACCGGACTCAACACACCTAATTCGGTAGCCCAGGTATCGGCGCTGACAGCCGCCATCGCTCCAGCGAAGGCGATCCATGGCCAGTCCTGATAAGGGAAAATCGCATGTACCAGGACGAGCAAGGTACCCAAGCCTCCATTAGCGAGCACCTGACCAGAATCGCGCTGCGAGCTCTTAGAAAATTTTTCACTCAAGATAATTTTACGCCCAGCAAAAGCGCGAGACAGCAAACTGGATGTTATGAAAAAGGTGAGCAGCAAAATGGCCCAGGGCAAGCCTCCCAAGCCAAAGATCAGGGTGCCGCTCAGCATGGCAGCCAAACCTCCGCTACGACTAAGAGCGCCGAGCCGGTAAGCCAAGTATGCAATTGATGAGGCCAGCAAAAAGCCCAACAAAAGTTGCATGGTTGTTTAAATAACGGGGATATTACTGTGGATAAGTGATTGGTTTCTGTGGATAACCCTGGGTTGTCTGTGGATACTTTCCTGAAAATTCGGGGAAATCAACTCGCCTCCAGGTTGACATAAAGGGCCACAAGGAAGAAAAACCCAGTAAGCACTGCACTGCTCCATAGCACATAAGCCAGCGTCCGGGAGACGGTGGCATCAGAACGTGCCAGGTCTTCAGCAACCTCAGCCCGGCGGAAGAAGAAGAGACCTAACAAGAGGTCAGACAAAAAGAAAAATAGGTTTAACACGGGCAGCAACAACAGTTGGACTGAGGGTACGACATCGCCTGAGGTTTGATTTAAGTGAAATCCTAAAGAGACGACCGAACGGGAGGGTATCGCCAAACTTACCAGGATCAACACAATCAAAGAGAGCGCCAACCCGCTGAGCAGTAAGTAGCGAGCTGGTCTATCAGCCCAAACCCGAGATATCAGGAAAGATGGATAAACCGAACTGGCTGGCAGGGGAGTGAGGGAGCCCAGCTCATTGAAGCGCTGGAAAGCACCCAGAAATTCATCGGGTCGTTCTGGTGAAATCACGAAAAGGGATTGCTCAGTCGCAATCAAGACCAGTTGGCTGGTGTTTGCCGCCAGAAATTCTACCTGGGTACCATCGCTCAAACGCCGCCTGCCCAGCAGAGACCCTGGCCAGCGCAGCCAGGGAAGAGGCAGAGTGGATTGCCGGCGATCTGCAAAATCCACCCATTGCACGGCGTCCATCGGGATGGACTCCGCCCTCAGGCCCCAGCGCAAGTGCAGGCCATCGCGTTCAAGAAGATAGGCAGCCTGGCGAAGTGCATAAGCCCGGTAAAGAAACAGCGGCACCAGGCTAAGAGCCAGCAAAGCGGGCAGCAAATAAAGTAAGAAAAGCGGCCCAACCTGGGCTTGAGAGGCCTGGAATAAGCTCCACAAACCCCCCACAGTCAAGATGAGGGTGGTAACCGCGTGAAAAACCAGTCCCGAACGTCGCGAGGGTTGAAAGATAAGGATTTCATCCACAGGGTTATATTTTAAACCAATTTTAAAGGGTAGAGTAGCGAATGATAAGCATTCGCTACTCTATTTCAATGGAATTCGGGCAAGACAGGGATCAGCGAATCTCGTAGATGACGTTAACCTCAACCGTTAGAGTGAGCTGGCCTGGTGAAATGGGCACTTCAGTAGCTGCTTGGACGCCGCCCCCTCCTCCTTTGCCCTCAAACACCGGTACCGGGAAACCACCGTATACGTTAATTGATTGGATTGGTCCTAATTTCACTCCAGCGGCTTTCGCTAATTCATCAGCCTGAGCCTGGGCGTCTGCCACCGCGGCTTTCCGCGCCTCCGAAAGTGCGCCGACTTTATCTTCAACATCAAATTGGATACCTGAGATAGAATTGGAACCGGCGCTGACAACCGCATCCAAAATGTTGCCAATTTTGCTGAGATCTCGGATGGTCACGTAGACGGTGTTATCCACCACATATTTCGTTCCAGTGACCTGCCCTTTGTCATCATACTCTTGCTGGGGATAGATGCTGAAATTGCTAGTCTGAATATCCTTATCGGCGATACCCAAACCACTCAGTACCTGTGCCACTTTTTTGGATTGGGTCGTGTTGCTGGAAACGGCTTCAGCTGCGTTTTCACCCTCGGTGTGCACGCCAATAGATATGTAGGCGATATCGGGGCTAAGGAAAACCTTACCACTCCCGGTAACGTTCAGAGTACGGGTGGGTGGCTGGGTTTCCTGGGCGAAAGCTGTTCCACAAGCACTAAGCGCTAATGCTACTAAGATAACCATCGGGATTAAAGATATTTTGTTACGCATAGATCTGTTCCTTTCTAATTTTTTTTAGATTGCAGCTCACAGACGTCGGATCTGGTCGATAAGTTCCCGCAAGGTCCAGCATGATTTGGATTACACGCTTACCAGACAACCCTCCTCTCCTTTCGTTTGGGCGCTTACAATCACTGCTACGCTTAATAAAGCCTGATCAGAGGTTGGTAGAGCCCCACCGTGGTAGTTTAATCTTCGCCATACCAACATTCACGCCGAGCAATTGCACCTGGAAGGATAATGATTTAACCATAAAATCCGTCCGAAGGCCATCCCAAAAAAGATGTAGGTTCGTTTGCGACAAAAGCACTAAGGTGTAAAATATAAAGGTGAACTCCGAGTCCAAGCCGTCTCAAAATTCAATACACTTCCACCTGCGCCGCTTATGGCGTAGGGTTGTGAAACCCATCAGCTTGGAACGGCGCGGGGAAGTTCAGGTGCAGCTGCGGGAAGCCTCTCACCCGGATTTCGATTTCTTCCTTCTGGTAGTGCTTTCCTGCACGATCGCCACCATGGGATTGCTGACCGACTCAGCCGCCATTATCATCGGGGCCATGCTGGTTGCACCGCTGATGTCACCCATCATCGGCCTGGGTTTGGCATCGATTACCGGGGACAGTCGCCTGTTGCGTGACGCCACGACGGCTTTGATACGGGGGCTGCTGCTGGCTGTGCTGATCTCATTCCTGCTGGCCCTGGCTAATCGCTACATGCCGTTCATCTATTTTAAAGACCTGCCGGGTGAAGTGCTCTCTCGCACGCGCCCAAGCCCGATCGACCTGAGCGTGGCTCTGGCCGGCGGGCTGGCTGCGGCATATGCCTTAGCAATGCCCAACATATCAGCAGCTCTTCCTGGCGTCGCCATTGCCACGGCCTTGATGCCACCTCTGTGCACTATCGGTATTGGACTGGCTTTTGGCAGGCTTGATGTAACCGGCGGCGCCTTCCTCCTGTTCATTACCAACACCGTCACCATCGCTTTTGCAGCCACCCTGGTATTCTTCGCCCTGGGTTTCAGCCCTCGACCTGTGATTGGATCTAACCGCCTGCCACGCAGCTTGCGCCTTTCTGCTTTATTGACAGCCATTTTGCTGGTGCCGCTCTCCTTTATCAGCGTCCGCTTTGTACAGGATGCGGTCGATGATCGCTCAATTGACGAGGTCATCCAACAAAAAGTGCATGCTTTTACAGGGGCAGAATTAGTGGAATGGAAATCCAACCGAGATGGGAAAACCCTAAAATTGGATCTAACTATCCGTACGATCACTCCCTGGCGTTATCAAGACAGTGTGGATTTGCAGAAAGCCATCGCTTCAGGATTGCTAGACAAAGGTGTGCTACATGGTTCGGTGGAGAACAGCGTGGAAGTGGTCATCAATCAAGTCCTGACTGCCCGTCTCGACCCGCTCATCCCGCCCACGGCCACCCAAACGCCCACCCAGACATTTACATCCACCCCTGGTCCCAGCCCAACTCTTACCAAGACGCCCACAGTTACGCCCACCTACACCGCCACACCCACCGTCACGACCACACCCACATTGACCCCTACCAATACACCCACACCGACTGACACACCCACCCCCTCAATTGGAATTGTCGCCCAGGTGGTTTTACCAGGGCCACGCATGCGCCAATGGCCGGGCGGGCCAATCATCGGAACCCTGCGCGACGGACAAATTTTAACGGTGCTCTACGGTTACCAGGTCATAGATGGTCTGGTCTGGATTGAGGTACAGGACAGAGAAGGACGGGTGGGGTGGGTCCCTCAAATTTACCTGAAGATATGGTCTCCAAGCGCTACTCCTGAGGTGAGCGCGACCCCAAACGACTCTATCACAGCGCTAGATACCCTTACCCCAGCGCTAACCGCAACTTCGACGCTCATTCCCTCACCGACACCATAAGCACTGGCATCACCAGACATGAGTTTTTATATCAGGGCCCCTAAAGGGCAGGAAACGAGTAACTTTCATCCAAAATCCAGTATACTAGCCTGATGAAACAGAGATGCTTGATTTACCAGCTTGGATTGGTGCCATACGAGCAAGCTTGGGATCTGCAAAACCGGTTGGCTGCAGAAATTGCTAGCGGGACCCAGCCGGCAACGTTATTACTGTTAGAACACCCCCATACCTACACTTTTGGTCGCAGTGGTCATTCGGAAAACTTGTTGTGGGATGAAACCGAACTGGTTCGCAGAAGTATTCACCTCCATGGGGTGGATCGCGGCGGAGATATCACTTACCACGGTCCAGGACAGCTGGTGGGCTACCCGCTGTTGCATCTGGGTACCGCGGGATTGCGAATAGATCCTCAAAACGGGTCCGGGCGATTGCCGCAGGCAGATTACGTGGGCTACCTTCGAAAATTAGAAAAAGTGCTGATCAATGCACTGGCGCAGCTTGGCGTTGCTAGTGGGCAGGTTCCCGGTCTTACTGGTGTGTGGCTGCAGCCGGAAGTGTCCTCTCCCTGTGCAGATCCTCCGCCGGATTTACGTAAACCTGTTGCTAAGATCGCTGCCATCGGAGTTAAAGTCGATGTGAAAGGGGTCTCCAGGCACGGCTTTGCTCTAAACGTAAACCCGGATATGAGCTACTGGGATGGAATTATCGGTTGTGGTTTGAAGGACAACCCGATGACAAGCCTGGCAGAAGTCCTGCAACCCGTGCCCACAATGCAGCAGGTGAGTGAGGCTGTCATCGAGGCATTCGGGGAAATATTCGAATTTGAGATGGTGATAGCAGAAGAGCACAGATTTTTGCACCTTCTCAAGGTGTATGTCTAGTTCTGGGGCAAATGGGGTTTGGGGTGTTGTTCTCCCCAGATTGGGGGCAGGTTGTAAACTCTTCCCCAATCTGACATGCACCCCCTTTACAATTCCGTTTGACAGCTATCGTAAAAACCTGTACACTTGTAGGCAGGTTTAACTGCAGATTCTCTGGGAAATTCATCAGGAGGAATTAATGGCTCCCCAATCATATCAACTGGTAATGAGGACCGGTCCAACACCAGGCAAATCTTTTGCCCTTGACAAAGATGAAATCCGGATTGGCCGGGATATTTCCAATGATGTGGTTATCAACGATGCGGAGATCTCACGCAAGCATGCTCGCATGATCTTACAAGCCAGTGGTTATGTCCTGGAAGATCTCGGGTCGACCAATGGCACCTTTGTCGATGGGATACGTTTGGCTGGACCGCACCCGGTGAAGCCTGGCGAGACGATTCTGCTGGGTGAAAACGTGAGTCTGACCTTTCAAGCAGCCAAGTACGATCCAGATGCCACCGTTGTAGGCTCAGGGGGTCAATGGGCTACCCCACCAACGCAGATTGAATACCCTCGTGAAACTTATGTGCCTGAAACGCCGCCATCCCAACCCGCGTATTCCGGTCGTGTTCCCCAGTATGAACCTCTAGAACAACCGGAAGAAAAAAAGGCGAGCCAGACCTGGTTGTACGTCGGCTGCGGCTGCCTGGTGCTGCTGGCTTGTATCGTGGTAGGTGCCGTGATATGGTACATCGACGCCAACTACCTGTGGTGCTCGGTCTTCCCGTTCTTACCCGGTTGTTGAGCTAAATCAACGCCTCACCACTACCAGACATTTTAAAAGCCCCCCTTCGGGGTTTGGCATATAGAAAAAGGGGCTCATTTAACCAATATAGTTGCCCTTCTTTTCAAAAGGTTAGCCCGGATGCACCCATACCCATCTGGGCTATCCCTTTTATAAACACTACCTGCATTTCAATTCCGCTCTCACCCCTATGGGTTGGTGACTGCGAAAAGGTCAAAAACCGGCAAAGTAACACCATAAGGTTGGAAGACCTTCATATCGATAGCATCTAAATTGGCATTTACGAGCGCCAGGATATGCTCGGTCTCAGGATAACGTCCATCTATGAGAGCACTGTCGGCCTGAACGAGCAGCTCCTCCAGGAAGTGGTTTTCAGGGCCTTGAGGATGGCGGATGTAATCAGCAACAATACCTCGCTGGCGCATTTGCTCACCATCCGGTAACCAGGCTGTAAGGAAATACGCGGATGGGTCCAGGTCCAGCTGATAGCGACGCACAGTATCGTAAAATGCGATGGTCAGACGGACATCATCGAACACATCCGGGTTAATATGCTGGCGGCGTAAATCTGCTGTAAAACCCTGTTCCAGTTGATGAAAGCTAATCCCAAAATGAGCTTGCAGGGCGGCATCCATCGCCTGGGATTGTTGCCCATTTGGCTGAGGATGGATATCGCGATAAAAGTTTGAATAAGCTGACCATCCGAAGGTAGCGACCATGTACTTGACCAACGCACCAGCCTCGATATAACCAATCTCGTGTTGAGAGGTATAGAAGTCATCGGTGAGGGTTGTAAGTGGGATATACCAGCCTAAATCTAATAAAGCCGCCGCGCGCGGCAGCAAGGGCTCCGGCTTGTAATGGCCACCGGTCAGGTAAACTGCCAGGCCCTCCACCAGAATCGCGGGACGCAAGTCACCACCCAGACGACCGTCCAAAAGGTGAATGATCTCATGGTGCAATACTTGGGCAAAATCGCTGCCAGCGTAATCGCGCCCTAAGTAGGTAACATAAACCTCGTTGCTGGTAAAGCCGCCATGTCCAAGCACGCGCGGCAAGATAGTAACCGGTATCGGTTGATCAAGGCTGACTCCCATTTGCTCGACAGACATGGCAGCCTGCCGGTCTGCGGTTTCGAGCAAAGCAGCTAAATTCCGAGCTGCATCGGTTCCAGTGATGTAGTGCACCCGGCAGCACTCACTTGCGACCGTTTCCCAATGGGCTAGGGGCGCGGGAGGCAGCACCTGGCTCTGGGGATTGAGCATAACCGTTTGGGACCAGGAATAACCAGCCGGCTTGACTGAAAAGGTCAGGGTATAGGCGCCTGGTTGGAGGTCGCTTGTATTCCAGGCCCATAATAGCGTGGCTTGAAGTCGTCCAACCAGACCATAAGGCTTGAAATCTGCAGAACCCAGATCGTGATCGCCAACCTGAACCTGGACCTGATTATCCTGCAAGTCCGCTTCTTGAGGTGCGATCACCTCCAGGCTCACTTGGTCCCCTACGTACAAGCCTCCATCTGGGTGAAGGCGCACGGTAAAAACGGGTACATCTGGGGCAACCGGGGAGGCGGATGGTGTTGGAGGCGTGACAGGTGAAGATTTGGTCGAGAGAGGGGCTAAGGTGGGTGAAGGCGAGACCTGTGCAGGAGTGACCGTCACTAAAGCGGGCAATGTGGGAGTCAGTGTCCCTTGCCCAAAAGCAAGCGCCTGGCAACTCAGAAGAAAAACCAAAAGAAGTAGCAGAAGAAATCGACGCACGCAGGTAATTATACAGCCTCTGCAATCATCTCTCAGCCATATTATGGGCTGCTGGTACAATTATGTCCAGAAAAACGACTATGATCAACAAGAAAAGGGCTGGTGTGCAGGGGTTATGGCCTTCTTATCGTTCAGGATCATTGATGCAAAAGGACCCCATCTCGGAAGGTTGTTAACCATCCAAAGGAGGTATTAATGTCACCTATGTTTGTCCCCGGCCCAGTGGACGTTAACCCCGCAGTGCTGGCTGCTCAGGCCCAACCCATGCTGCCTCACCGCAGCAAGGAATTTGAAGAGATCTTTCAACGCTGCTCAGAAAAGGCTCGCAATCTTTTCTTTACCAATAGGCGCGTGTTCATCACAACTGCCTCGGGAACCGGTTTGCAAGAGGCAGCTGTCCGAAATTTGGCTAAACAAACTGTGCTCTCTTGCGTAAACGGGGCATTTGGAAAACGCTGGTATGAAGTCGCCCAAACAAACGGTAAACAGGCTGACCTCTTGGAAGTGGAATGGGGCCAACCGCTCCTACCTGAGGCTGTGGCCGAAGCGCTGCGCAAGAAACAATATGAGGTCATCACCCTGGTTCACAATGAGACCTCCACTGGTGTGCAAAATCCGGTGGAGCAGATTGCCGCAACCGTCCACGAATTTAGCCCGGACACCCTGATTTGCGTGGATGCAGTCTCCTCTTTGGGTGGGGTAAAGATCGAGATGGATGCCTGGGGCTTGGATTTGCTGCTTACTTCCTCGCAGAAATGCCTGGCTCTGCCACCCGGATTGGCGCTGGCTGCGGTATCAGATCGGGCCATGGCTTACGCACAAGGGGTGCCCAACCGGGGCTGGTATTTCGATCTGGTAAGGATGGAAAAACACCTGAACAAGGATTCTACGCCTGCTACGCCGGCTTTATCCTTGATCTTTGCCCTTGACGTGCAGCTCGAACGCATCCTGGGTGAAGGATTAGAAGTCCGCTTCAAACGACATAGCGACATGGCGAGCCGCGTCCAAGATTGGTCACTGGCACATGGGTTAGGTCTATTTGCTGCAGCCGGCTACCGTTCGCAGACGGTGACGACAGTCACCAACACCTTAAATCTCGACTTTTACCGCCTGAACGAATTCCTCATGGCGCACGATATGCGCATCGCCAACGGCTATGGTTCTTTGAAGGGTAAAACCTTTCGTATTGCCCATATGGGCGAGACACAATTGGAGCATATTGAGACACTTTTAGCAAGTATGAACGAATTCTTGGCCTAGTTATGGCAAACGACCAGCTAACCTTTCAGGTCGTCCTAACTACATTCACCTACGGAGGGGAATGCCTGGGGAGGCTGCCGGATGGACGGGCTGTATTCGTGCCTTTTGGCCTCCCCGGTGAGAAAGTACGCTTACGCCTGGTTGAGGAAAAAAGCAGCTACGCCAGGGCTGAGCTGCTGCAGGTTTTAGAGCCATCCGGGGGGCGGATCACGCCCCGCTGCACCCACTTTGGCTTATGCGGTGGTTGCCATTACCAACACATGCCGTATGAAGATCAACTGACTGCGAAAAGAGGGATCCTGACCGACCAGTTAGAACGGCTCGGAAACCTGGCAAACCCGCCGGTTGAACCTGCCGTTGCTTCTCCCCTTTCGTTCTATTACCGCAATCATATCCAATTTCATCTCACTCCTGAGGGGAACTTAGGTTACTACAAAGCGAATACCAAGCAAGCCTTCCCTATTTCAGAATGTCACCTGCCAGAAAGAGCGCTCAATTCTTTATGGCCATTATTAGATATCGAGCCTATCCATGGGTTACAACGCATTCACCTGAGGGCCGGTGCAGATGACCAGGCTTTGGTGGTCTTAGAAAGCGAGGTTCCCGACCTGCCTGAGTTCTTGGTGGAGGATTTGAGCGTATCTGTTGTACACCTTAGCCCGGCTGGCAGCCAAGTTCTGGCTGGCAGCCAGTATCTTACGATGAAGGTGCTGGAAAGGGTATTTCGTGTGTCAGCCGAATCATTTTTCCAGGTCAACACTCCCATGGCTGCTGCGCTGGTCGCTCATGTGATAAAAGGGCTGTCACTTTCTCCCAATGCCACAGTCCTAGAACTGTACGCTGGAGCAGGTTTATTCAGTGCCTTTATCGCACCGATAGCAGGTAGGCTCATTTGTGTGGAATCTTCTGAAAGCGCCTGCGATGATTTCACCTATAACCTGGATGAATTTTCTAATGTGGATTTATACCAGGCAGAGGTCGAAGAGGTCCTACAAGATTTGGATCTCAAGCCCCAGGTAATCATCATGGACCCTCCCCGTCGTGGCCTGGAGAGGCAAACCATGGAAACCATTCTGGAGTTTAACGCTGATCAAATCACTTATATTTCTTGCGACCCGGCCACCTTAGCACGGGATGCGCGCCGCTTGTACCAGGGGGGCTATAAGCCGCTACAGATTACGCCGTTCGACGTCTTTCCCCAGACCTACCACATCGAATCCATCAGTGTTTGGAGAAAAATTTAGATATCCCACATTACATATCTAATTTAACATTGGCTTAAAGTCACCGGATTGAAATAAGGATTGACGGTGTTGGTGCACGCTGTCTGGTATGTTGACATCATACTGAAAAATAGGCACGGTATTTGCATCTGTATGTAATGTGATTCAGTCAAGAAAATCCTTGACATAGAACAAATGTTCGTGTATAATCAAACCAACTAGAACATTTGTTTTGCTAAAACTCAATTTTCGGATTTTATCTCCATGAATAAATATGATTTTGCCCTTCAGGTGGTTGATAAATACACCTCAGAGGTTGCAGTGGATGAGGCAAGAAACCATCCATTGCATATGGGTGGCGCTTATGCCCAGGCTGAAACGACCTCGAACATTTCATTGACCCTCACCCAATTAATGGATGACTTTGGACCCTTTCCAATCCAATCCGCTATCTTCGGGCTCTGTGAGGATAATTTGCCGATTCTTCTCGACTTGACCGATCCAATATCTGGATCGGTAATGATCCTAGCCGCTCCGGATGGTGGAAAGACGAATCTACTCAAATCGATCTTGTGGTCTCTTGTCGAGATAAACAGCCCAAAAGAAGTGAGTTTTATACTTATTTCTCCGGATCTCGATAAGATGGGTTCATTACGCCAGCAACCTCATTGTGTAAAATCCTGCTCTCCCTATCTACGGGAAAGCAGTGAATTAATCATTCAGTTGAGTGCCATTGCTGAACAAAGGCGTAGTGGACGACAACGGGGTCCCGCCATGGTCCTGGCTATCGATGATTTGGCTTATTTTGCATCGGACAACCTGGATGGCGATGTCATTATCTACTTAAAACAGTTGATCAAGGCTGGACCGAAATCTCAGATATTCACCATTGCAACTGTTAATCCCGGTGACATGGCAGTTATTCATCCTACAATCGCTTCTGCATTCAAAACCAGAATTCTCGGAAATAAAATGGGATTGCATCCATTATCAAAAGAATTCGCGCCAAGCAGTGCTAAACTGCCTGTTAATCATTTCGGCTTGAAGCTGAGAAACGAATTCGTAAGATTTTCCGTTCCTACGGTAAGTTATTAATCAAGAGGAGCGCTAACATGAAAATCGGCATGTTATGGTTCGACAACGATAAACAAACAGACCTGATCACGAAAATTGAAACCGCTTCCGTCTATTATTTCCAAAAATACGGTAAACGCCCCAATATATGCTTTGTCCACCCCTGTATGCTCCCAAAGAGAGAAAATCACTCCGAGAACCAAAAAGAAGCAACTACCTATAAAGCCGGCAACGTTGAAGTTCGATCAAACCAGACCGTACTCCCCAACCATCTGTGGATAGGAATCAATGGGGTCAACGGCGAAGCTATAACGTAATTGATGCAAGCACCAGGTCGAGGCTCAAACTGGCATCCATCTGACCAGTTTTTATGGATTCGTCCACATCTAGCAGCTTAATATAAACCGAATCTAGCGTCGCCATATCGAAATGGCGGGCCTGGATACTCAATTTACGAGCGACAAATCGGGGGATAGCCAATAAACCCATAATTTCGTCTTCACTTCCACCTTGATCCAGTATTTCTCTGGTAAGAAGAAGTAAACGAAATTGGCGGACGACCATCCCAAAAATCGAGAGCGGATCTTGTTCTTCCAACAAGCGGTGCAACATACCTAACGCCTGGGGTCCATCTTGATTTCCCATGGCGTCAACCATCTCAAAAATATTAGACTCGCCAGCCAATGGGGTAAGGTATTCAACATCATCAGGGGCAACAGTACGCTGAAAATTCACATAGGACAACAACTTTTGGATCTCTTGATCTGCAAGGCGGGAATCCTCACCTACCAGAGAAGATAAAAAATCAGCCGCCTGGTACGAAAACTGGCCACCTAATTCTCTGGCACGGTTTTGAATCCATCGGGACATCTCCTTACCCTTGCGTTGACCATAATACCTGAGGTAGGCCCGTCTTCCCGCATTTATCGCCCAACCTTCTAGCCAGTGAAATTTTCCCTTTTCCCGGTCCTTTTCATCTGTCAGCGTCCGCTTTTCAACCAGGACTAAAGCTGATGAGCCAGGGATATTTTCCAGGTAGTCCAGGAATATTTGGTTAGAAGACAGCCTATTGGCGAAAGTTAAAGGGTGATTGAGCACCACCAGTCTCCGGTCTGCCAGGAAAGGAACGGATTGCGTGGCAGTTACCAGTTCATTCATCGAAATTAATCTACCATCCAGCTCAATGTAATCCATTGCAGCCATGGCAGAATCGCCCAGTTTGGCCTTAATTTCAGCGACAAACTGGGCGATTGAAAATTCATCCTCACCGTGGATCAAATAAACCACCGGAGGCTTTTTTGCCATTCTCAGCCTCTTGTGACCACGCGATAAGCGTTGAGACGACCCTGCTTATTCGCGATAATTTCAATCACCTCCAAGTCACCCGGCTCTCCCGAGGTGGTAATCCGTTCCTGCAGCTTGTAACCTAAGGGCTGGCTGAAGATTAGAGCCAGGGTAGCCATGGTCATCGACAAAGGCAGGCGCTCTAACTTATCCCGGAACCGCTGTCCAGCGCCAAACATGGCTGCCCCACCGGCTAACCCGGCCATGATGCCAGCAGTCACAAAATTCGTGCCACAGCGCTCGTGGACGGCCAGCTTTTGTTCGCCGGCGCGCAAGCGTTGTAAAGCTTCATCTACAGCTTCCTGGACAGTTTCAAGAGGCACGTCTCCCAGCAACCAGAAACCGCCTACATCAGAATGCCCTGCAAGATTGGTATTCGGAAGATGCTCCGAAAGGATGTGAAGCGTGGCGTGCTCTAAACCGTGATTTCGACGCACCCTTGATATCCAAGGCATATTGATAATAGTCTGTACCACATAAGATTCAAATATACTCATTACTACCTCCATTGAGATGATTATACACGCAAGTGTGCTTTTAGAAAGCAGACACGCCCGGCGATTGCCCGACGCGAACACACCCGTATGCATGGATACGGGTGTGTCCAGAGAAAACAAAAATTATAACCCGCTATGAAGTAGAGGTAGAGGCTGAGGGTTGCGATTCAATTACCGAGCGGGGAGCCGTGGCTTGCAAGAATCCAATGTACATGAGCACCACTCCCAGGAACTCACTCAGATAAAGCCAATCCGCAAGTCCGGCTTTGATAAAGGTCCCAGCCATCGCTGGCATCAACGCGCCAGTTGCAATCAAGATATTGCCAACTAACCGGTTGGCAAGCACGCGTTTGCGCCAGAACAGAAAAGCCGAGTAGATCGCCCCACCCACCAGAGCGATTGTTCCATAGATGTTTAACAAGATGGTCAGCAAGATGATAGCACTATTGCGGGTTAGAATATCTTTGTACTGGGCAGAAACCGGCTGGCTGAGATCGTATGAAGGGGTCGCAGATGTGAGAGGAGCGGCCAGGATCAATCCGAGCGAGATCAAAGAAACCACTGCCAAAATTACGGTTAGGGAGGGAGCCACTGCGCCCCGGCGAACCAGCAGGTGAATGGTTCCCTGTCCAAGCCAGGCGGCTGTCAGCATAGCACCACTCAAATACCACAGCTTCAGAGCCAAGGAGTTGAAGGTGAAGATCATAACCGCCTCGGTCAGGGTTCCCAGCCCGTACAGACTCAAGCCTATCCCCCATAACAACAGGTGAACGCCGCCGCGCTGGCGGTAGCGATTGAAAACCGCGACAGCAAAGGCGAATGCAACTAGGGTGGAAAAGATCGAGATGTAATGCATAAAATCCTCCATATTTCCCATAATTTATAGGGCCGGTAGCAGGCCAAAAACGGACAATCCGATCAAAGCTATCGTTGCGAGTAAAGCGACCAGGAGGATCACCAAGATCACCGGCACGAGCCGCTCTGACCACTTTGAAGCGATAAACCTTTTACTCCGGCGTTTCATCGTGAGGGGCCTCGCTGGTAAGCATCGTATGTCTCTAAGAGCGTGATCTGAATCTGGTCTGTGAAAGCGTTGATTCTGCGGAACATACCACTCCAGGCATGAGGCGATCTCACAGAAGCAGCCTCGTAGACCCTCAGCATCGAATCCAATAAGACGTTGCGGAAGAAAAGGAAAGCGTGAGTAGCTTCGGCGCAACTCAAACCATACCGCCAACCTCTGGAGGCGTACTCATAACCCAGGGCCCGCGCTTCTGCTTGAGCGGCATCGCCATCAGAAGTAAGGTAACCTGCCAACCCATGGAGCAAAGCCCGCCCGCTGCGGCGGTACTTCTCACGGGCATCATCATCCAGCTTTTGATACCATCCCTCCGTTTCAAGGCGACCTTCGCCAATCTGGATGCGGGTGTGTTTTAGAGCATTTTGAACAACTAGCTGGCTCTCTTCCGCGCCATTTACCTGTTGGGCTTGCATCCACAACTCCAACTCAGCGCGCCGGAAACGGCGATGCCCGCCTTTGGTGCGATGGACCGGCAAATGCCCTTTATCCGACCAATTTCGCACCGTGCTGGGATGTACCCCCAATAACTTGGAAACTTCACTTAGGTTCAGCCAATCATCTGGCATGTTCTACCTGAAATCTTTTTTTAAGGATTAAATAATATTTAGACCGCCGGTGGCGTTTTAGAAGTAGCCATTAAGATTCGCCTGCCAAAGCCGCGCGTTCAAGCATGGATGGTTCTTGCACCTGCCGTCGAAAGGCAGAGATATCGATGTAGCGCAGTAATAACAGGGAGATTAACAACAGGACGGCTTCGATGCTGAAGACCACAACATAGCCTAAAATTGGAGTGAGAAGCACTTCAGCCACCACATCCCGGACCACCCCTCCCAGCACAGAGCCAACCAGCCGGGAAAAAGCATTCGCCATCCCCCATGCCCCGATAAACAAGCCAACATTACTTACCGTAGTCATATCCAGCATCAGGGCCAGGTTGGAGACTGTCGAGAGCCCGGTACCCAATCCCAACAGGATAACACCGGCGTAGAACAGATCTTGATGAACGATAATTCCACTGAAAGCGATCAGAGCAAAGCCGGAGAAGGCTATCACGCCTCCCCAAAAAGCTACCAGACGCTTGCCCAGGCGGGTCTCTAAAAATCCAGCAATTAATAAAGCCAGGAGAACACAGCCACCCCAGATAGAGGTAATGCGGGTAGTGTTCTTGACCGACATACCAAAGGCCTCTCCACCAAAAGGTTCGAGTAAGATATCCTGTCCAAGTATAGCAGCTAATAAGATCACCAGATAAATGAAGAATAAAGAGGCTTGCCTGTTTCCCAAAACGTGAGCCAATAGTTGGCCCCATGAATGCCGGGGCTCATCTAACCCTGTGCTAAGATCACTTCGAAGTTCAAGTTTGATCAGACCTATAGATCCCAAGGCCAGAGCTACCAATCCAACCGACCCGAAAGCCCGTTGCATGGCTTCAGGGGTATAAGGGTCCACCATGCGGCTCAACCCGATGGCCGTGATGATAATGCTGGTGATCATCATAAACCACATAATCGCAATAGTCTTACCACGTCCGCGCTCCCCCGATAATTCGGAAGCCAGCGAGAGGTAGGAGACCGTCGCGAAATTAAACCCCATCCCCCAGGCCCCGAAGGAGAGCAAGCCCAATACCAGGCCTGCCGACCAGTTGCTGACCATTAAGAAAGCAGCTTGCGGAGAGAGCACGACGCCAAAAACGCATAAAGTCAATCCCAAGACAATGTAGGGCGTGCGTTGAAGCCCCCCAATAGGGTGGCGGTCGGCGAACGAACCGATCGCTACTTGAATGGGTGAAAAAAGATAGGGGAGCGAGGCTAACATCGCCACCAAGGTCGCCGATATGGCTAACTCCTTGATCATAACGCGGTTCAGCGTGCTGTTAATTGGCACCAGGGTCATGGCAACCGCCACGTGTATTAGACCGAGTTGAAACTGTTTTCGAAACATGCCCTTACATTTCTCGTTCTGCCCGATAGTCACCAGCCACTTTAAGTCAGGTATGGCTTTATGCTGTGGTTCTCAAAGCGCAGTATGGCGAGTATAAAAGAAGCTAACAGATACCCAGGGCATCCGTCAATGTAAGTTTACATAAGTTTTGTATAGAGAAAAGTAAATCCTCCACCGTTTGCACAGTTGAAGGATTTGTCTGGGGGCAAAAAAGAGCTAGATTAATGACAAACGGGTCAGGCTTCTGTTTCCCCCATCAAGGCGCCATCTAGGGCTTGCCGGAGAGAACGAGCCTCCGTGATGCGGATATTATCGGGCCATTGCTCTCCGCGACGCATACGGCGAGGCACGATGGCGGTCTTGAAACCCAGCTTGGCAGCTTCACGCAGGCGAGCGGGCATCCGGTTCACCATGCGCAACTCGCCCGATAATCCGATTTCCCCGATCAGCACAGTATCGGCGCGCACAGGCACATCCCGGGAGGAGGAAGCGATCGCCGCGGCAATAGCCAGGTCTGCCGCGGGTTCACTCACCTTTAACCCTCCGACAACGTTCACGAAAACGTCTTGTTCACCCAACCTCAAGCCAAAGCGACGGGTAAGCACAGCCACAATTAACAACAGCCGGTTGAAGTCTATCCCGTTTGGTGTGCGGCGCGGGTTGCCAAAGGAGGTTTGGCTGGTAAGGCCTTGAATTTCCACAAGCAGCGGCCGCGTCCCTTCCATCGTGACAGCAATGGCGGATCCAGGTGCGTTGACCATTCGTTCCGCCAGAAAGGCTTCAGAGGGATTGGTGATTTCGCTCATACCACGCTCACCCATTTCGAAAACGCCCACTTCAGAGGTGGCACCAAAGCGATTTTTCACCGAACGGAGCAAACGATAAGTCTGGAAGCGATCGCCTTCGAGGTAAAGCACCGTGTCGACAATGTGCTCGAGCACGCGCGGTCCGGCGATAGAACCCTCTTTAGTAACATGTCCGATCAACAGAACGGAGATACCCGAGGATTTGGCCAATTCACGCAACCGGGAGGCGCTCTCCCGCACCTGAGAAACCGAGCCGGCCGATGATTCCAACTCGGGCATCGTCGTGGTTTGAATTGAGTCGACGATCAGTAAGCGGGGTTTGATTTCGGTGACATGCTCAAGAATTGCATTCAGATTGGTTTCCGTGACCAAGTAGAGGTCTTCAGGCATAATAAGGGGATCGCCATCAGAGGTGTGCAACAGGCGTAAGGCGCGCATTTTTATCTGGCGTTCAGACTCTTCGCCAGAAACATAAAGGACGGGGTTACTGCGCGCTATTTCAAGAGCAGTCTGCAACAAAAGAGTGCTTTTACCAATGCCTGGATCGCCGCTGACCAGAACCACCGAACCAGGCACCACCCCGCCGCCCAAGACGCGAGCGAACTCCTCGATCGGTAGGAGCAGACGCTCTTCCACATCTTCACTGATCTCAGTCAGGCGGCGCGGTCTGGAACCTGCGGATAAACCGCGCACAGCACGCTTTGACCTGGAGGCCGGAGCCGCCAGCACCTCTTCAACCATGCTATTCCAGGCGCCGCACTGCGGGCAGCGCCCCATATCCCTGGGACTGGTACGCCCGCATTGCTGGCAGACATATTGGGTGCGAACCTTCGACATAGGTCTTATTATAATTTGAACACCTCTTGGTTTACCGGCAAATTGTGGGCTAAACCAAAATGTTAGGGATAGTAAGAAAGGCACTCTTTCATTATAAAGAGAGGTAGATAGAAAATGGCGAGCAACCTGTGCTCGCCAATCACTTCTCTACCTACATTCAGAGGCGGCAGATCCCGCCTCGGCGTTCTCCGATTTGAATACAAAAGTAACTTTAGCCGGCAGCTAAGACTTCTTCTTCAGCAGGTTCGGCCTCACCCCGCCGCAGGATTATCTTTTCATCTTCTACATCCACGAGGATTGTATCACCATCCTCAAATTCTCCCGCCAACAAAGCATCCGAAAGGGTATCCTCCACTTTCTGTTGGATAACCCGCTTCAGCGGCCGGGCGCCCATATCTGGGTCATAACCTAAATCAGCCAGCGTCGTTAGCGCTTGAGGGGTTGCCTTGAGTACGATATCGTGCTCCTCCAGACGTTCCGCAACCTTGTCCAATTCCAATTGGACGATTTTCTCGATATCCTCTCTCTTCAAAGAGCGGAAAACAATTACTGAATCAACCCGGTTGATAAATTCGGGACGGAAGACGCGCTTCAAAGCATCCATCAGCTTCTTGCGCATTTCATCGTATGCCAAGCGGTCTTCCAATTGCTGATCACGCGGCAGGTCGAATCCGAGGGTGGATTGGCGTTTGATCATCTCCGCGCCCACGTTGGAGGTCATCACGATCAAGGCGTTTCGAAAATCCACCTTGCGACCACGAGCATCGGATAGATGACCCTCTTCCATGATCTGCAAGAGCATGTTATGAGCTTCCGGATGAGCTTTCTCGACTTCGTCGAAGACCACGATCGAATACGGACGCCGCCGTAAAGCTTCAGTGAGCTGTCCGGCATCTTCATACCCGACATATCCTGGGGGCGCCCCTACCAGACGGCTAACGGAGTGGCGTTCCATGAATTCTGACATATCGAGCTGCACGAGGGCTTCTTCACTGCCAAACAGGAAGCGCGCCAGTGCTTTGGTAAGCTCGGTTTTGCCCACACCCGTTGGACCTAGGAAGATAAAGGACCCAATCGGCCGGCGAGGATCTTTAAGACCGGCACGCGCCCGGCGGACGGCCTTGGAGATGGCCTCAATGGCCTCCTCCTGGCCGACAATGTGCATCCGCAGCTCATCCTCCATGTGCAGCAAGCGTTGGGATTCTTCCTGAGCGATTTGCATAACCGGCACGCCAGTCCACATGGAAACCAATTCGGCAATGTCATCTGCGGTCACCACCGGGCTTTCGCTGCGATCCCAGCCAGTGCGTAAACGCTCTAACTGCCGTTCTAATCCCTCCTGGCGCTCCAGGATCTCTTGAGCGTCCTCATAACGCCCATCTTCTAAAGCGATATTATGGTTATGGCGGATCTCCCGCAACTGCCGGATTAGATCTTTGGCAGTTTTAGCGGCAGGGCTTTTGTACATACGCACCCGTGAAGAAGATTCATCAATCAGATCAATGGCCTTGTCCGGCAAGAAACGCTCGGTGACATAGCGGGCAGACAGATGAGCCGCCGCGTCGAGCGCTTCATCAGTAATCGTCAAGCGGTGATGTTCTTCATATGCCATGCGCACACCCCGTAAGATATCGATGGTCTCATCTATGGTGGGTTCATCTACAATAATAGGCTGAAAACGGCGTTCCAGAGCAGCATCGCTCTCAATATATTTGCGATACTCGTCCATCGTGGTAGCGCCAATTACCTGAAGTTCTCCACGCGAAAGCGCCGGCTTTAATATATTGGCGGCATCTACCGAGGAGCCAGCCGCGCCAGCCCCTACCAGCATGTGAACCTCATCGATAAACAGGATAGCACCTGAAGCCTTCAGCTCGTCAATAACACGTTTGAGGCGTTCTTCAAATTGGCCGCGATACATCGTTCCAGCTACCAGCGAGCCAACGTCCAGCTGCAAGACACGTTTATCTAAGAGCAGTGCAGGGACATCTCCCTCCACAATACGTTGGGTTAAGCCCTCGACAATTGCCGTTTTACCAACACCGGGTTCACCAATCAAGGCAGGGTTGTTTTTTGTACGCCTGGCCAGGATCTGGATGACCCGTTCGATCTCCATTTGGCGACCGATGACCGGATCGAGTTTGTTTTCTTCAGCTAACCCGGTTAAATCCACCGCTAACTGGTCAACCATCGGGGTCTTTGGACGCGGTTTTTCCTGTGAAGATTTTCGCTCCACAGAACCCCGTTGAGATGTGCTCGCCTCTTGGAGCACACGGCGCGTCTGTCGTCGGATTTGTTCAGGAGTTACGCCCAGCTTGCGTAAAACATCAATCGCCACGCCTTCACCGTGACGCACCAAGCCAAGCAGGATGTGCTCGGTGCCAATATAATGGTGCCCCATGCGACGCGCCTCTTCGACTGCGTATTCAAGCACCTGCTGTGTCCCTGGTGAGAGATCTAGTTTGCCTCCTTGGTAAGTTCCTGTCCCGGTCAACCGTTCCACAATTTCCTGGACGCGATCACCTTCCAGGCCTAATTCTCGCAAGACACGTCCTGCAACACCACCTTCTTCACGGATCAACCCCAAGAGAAGATGTTCTGTTCCTATGTAATTATGGCGCATACGCTCTGCTTCCTGGTGAGCTAGGCTGAGCACTCTACGCGCCCTTTGGGTAAAACGCTCCATGCTAGACAAAGTGTACCTCCTAAACGATTGCTACATAACACAAGTGCCTGCAGCCGCTGTGGAGCGGTGTGAGCCATTGATTATGAGATAGCTTGTCCAATCGTATTCTACCAGAGATTGATCAAAGCCCATGCCATTTTATGTCCAAAGTACGCTAAGTTAATAAAATTCTTAGAATCAGCCTTAAGATGAACGCCTCTCGCCGAAATTTTGATTGAGCTGCCTGAAAAGAGCCCGGCAAGGGGTGCTGAGTAGCTGGGCCTGCGCCGGAGCACTTCTTATGCAGCCGCGTGGATAGCAGGATCGCCTAAACCAGCAAGTGGGAAACCGGTCACGCTTACTTTAATGACCTTTTTTAAGGGGAGTTCGCCTCTATTAAAAAGAAAAAGCGCACCATTAGGTGGTGCGCTCCAGTTTTCACCAGCCTAGTTCTTATGATTTGAACCTGGCGGAGAGGGTATATCTTGCGGTTCTACCTGTTCCTTTTGCTCTTCTTCCAGATCAGACATCTCTGCAACAATCTCTTCCGCCGCTGGAGTCTCTGCTGCGGGTTCTTCTGCCTCAGATGTCTGCGAGGCAGATACCTCCGTATCAGGCGCTTCCGGCACGGACTCTTGGGCCTCAGGCTCCTCCGCTAAGGGTTCTTCTACCTCAGGTGTCTGTGAGGCAGATACCTCCGTATCAGGCGCTTCAGGCACGGACTCTTGGGCCTCGGGCTCCTCCGCTAAGGGTTCTTCTACCTCTCCAGTTTGGGCTGTAGGTTCTTCTACCTCGGGCGCCTGGATTGCTGGTTCCGGGGTTTCAGTCGGTTCTGATGGGAGCCCCTCAGTATCTAGGTACTCTACGGGTGGTTCCTGTCCACCTTCGGCAGCCTGTGCTGCAGTGGCTTCAGGGGCAATCTCGATATCGGCGGAAGATCCTCCGACTTCAGCCTGAACAACCTGCCCTAGGGCTTCTGCCAGCTTTCCTTCAGGTCCTTCGTGGGTTTCTTCTACAATATCAGCTAAGGTGGTCTTCCAGTCCAGATCCGTGTAGGCAGGCGAGTCGACCTTGCGTACGCTTAAACCAATGCGATGGCGTTCGGGCTCTATCTTTATGACTCGCAGCGTAACCACGTCTCCTTCATGTACAACTTCTTTGGGATGAGCGATGCGTTGATCGCTTAGTTCGGATATATGGATAAGACCTTCCAGATCTTCACCCACCTTGGCAAAAGCCCCAAACTTGGTAAGGTGAGTAATGGTCCCCTCTACTAACTGCCCCTCCTTAATATTTTCAACTTTCTTAAGCCATGGGTCAGGTTGAAGTTGCCGGAGGGATAACCCAATGCGTTTTCGTTCGTGGTCTACGCCAATGACTTTGACCTCTACTTCCTGACCGACCATGAGGACTTCTCTAGGATGATCAATACGTTCCCAGGAAAGTTCAGAGAGGTGTACCAAGCCATCCGCGCCATCAATATTGACGAAAGCGCCAAAATTAGCCAGACTTGTGACCCGCCCAGTGCGCACATCCCCTTCTTCCAATTCTTCCAGCAACCGTTCCTTCAAAGATTCGCGCGTTTCTTGCAAGGCGGCTCTCTCGGAGAGGATCAATCGACGCCGTTCACGGTCAACTTCAATCACCCGCGCCGTGATGGTCTCGTCGACCATATCCCCCCAACGCTGTTCAGGTGTACTGCCAGTGGCGTCGGTCCGGCGCAGGACACTCACCTGGGATCCTGGGACAAAACCGCGCAGATGTCCCAGCGGCACAAGCAACCCCCCTTTGTTGAAGCCAATAATCTCTCCTTCGAAATTGTCGCCCGATTCCAACAAAGCCTCGGCGCGTTGCCAATCTTGTTCTTCGATGGCGCGCGTATAAGAAAGCTGCACGTTCCCATTTGAATCTTCAGGGATAACCACATAAACCGGTATTTCCCTGCCGATCGCGAACTTTTCCCGTTCGTCAGCAGTAAGCTGATCCAGTTCACGCAAGGGGATAATGCCTTCTGATTTCGTTCCTATACTCACTAGAACTTCATTTTCGCCGATACTGGCAATGACCCCCGTTCGAGTTTCGCCTTGCTGTGGGAAATCTAAGCTCAAACCTTCCTCTTTAAGCAGCGAATCCATAGATGGGCGCGTTTCTGAAGTCTGCACTTGAGTATTTACTTCAACTGTTTGTTTCTCCTCCGGTGAAGCCTCCTGCCCAATAAGGATATCATCCTGATCCATTTGATAAATTACTCCGGCTATTTTGAAATGTCCATACATTATAAATCGAGAAATATATCTTGGCAACCTTTATGATAAGATTGTGTGCAAGTCAGATTGGGGGCGAGTTTGCCAACTACCCCTAGTCTGGGGAGAATTTGCCACAGAAGAGACATACACCCGATAAGATTGGGTCTCGGTTATAATCAGAACGAAGAGGTTAAGGCATGCCCCCGATTTATCCCTTTACAGCAATTGTGGGCCAAGAACGCATGAAGCGCGCCCTGATCTTGAACGCAGTCGCGCCTCGCATTGGCGGCGTATTGATACGCGGCGAGCGCGGCACAGCCAAGTCAACTGCGGCGCGAGCATTAGCCGCTCTGCTACCACACGTAAGGGTGGTTAAAGACTGCCGCTTTGGTTGTGACCCAGACCGCCCGACTACCTGGTGCACAGAATGCCGGGAACGAGCCGCAAAAGAAGGACCTTTGCCGGTAGAATTACGGCCTACTTCATTCGTAAACCTGCCGGTCTCGGCCACTGAAGACCGCGTGGTCGGAACCTTGGACATCGAGAAAGCCATTCAAAAAGGGGAGCGCCATTTCGAGGCCGGCGTGCTGGCAGCAGCCAACCGCGGTTTACTCTATATCGACGAAGTCAATCTTCTGGACGATCACGTCGTCGATCTTTTACTCGACTCGGCTGCGATGGGAATGAACATCGTGGAACGGGAAAGCATATCGTTTTCCCATCCCGCCCGTTTTATCCTGGTGGGAACCATGAATCCCGAGGAAGGTGACCTACGTCCGCAGCTGCTAGACCGCTTTGCGCTATCGGTTGAGATTCACGGCATCCGTGAGGCACGAGAGCGGGTACTGATCATGGAACGAAACCTGGCCTTTGAATATGACCCGGAGGGATTCCGCCAGCAATGGTTGCCTAAGGAGGAAGATCTCTCCCAAAACATCGAGCGGGCGCGTGAGCTCTTAGATCAGGTTACCTACACCACACGCGATCTGTTGTCGATCGCCTCGCTCACCGCGGCTCTCAATGTGGATGGACACCGGGGCGATTTGGTGATCTTAAAAACAGCTCGAGCCCATGCGGCCTTCGAAGGCCGCACGGCTATCAACGAACGCGATATCGCCCTGGCGGCAGAGCTGGCATTGCCCCACAGGATCCGGCGTGGTCCTTTCCAACAAGCTGAAATCAGCATTAATGAGTTGCAAGATCGCATCGAACAGCTTCAGGGCGAGACCTCCTCCGCGGGAGAACCACAGCCGGTCAAGGAAGAGCAGGAAACGAGACATAAAAAAAAAGGTTCCCCCCAGGAGATAGAGGCAGAGGAATCTGATCCGAGCCAGGGACCTGTGAATCCCGCCCTCCAATGCGTTTTCGACGCCGGGACTTCCCAATGGTGGCAGGGCGGCGATAAAGTAAAAATCGGCAGCTCCTTTACCCCGCGCAAACTGTATAACCCGCTCGATAGGCTGACGCGTAAGAAAGCCGGGCGACGTTCCCAAAGTTACACCGAGCGCAAGCGCGGTCGCTATATCCAAGCACGGCCAGCCAAAGGCAAAACCGATGATTTAGCCTTTGATGCCACCTTGCGGGCGGCAGCCCCTTACCAGAAACAACGACACGATCTACGCAAACGGGTGGCGTTTGCCATCCGGCCCAGCGACTTCCAGCGCAAAGTACGGGTCAAGAAAACCGCCAATCTGGTGCTTTTTCTGGTTGACGCCTCCTGGTCTATGGCAGTGGCTGAACGTATGTCCGCCACCAAGGGGGCGATCCTTTCCCTGCTTACGGATGCTTACCAAAGGCGCGATCGCACGGGCCTGGCTGTCTTTCAAAAAGATCGCGCAACCCTAGTGCTGCCACCGACAAATTCGATTCAATTGGCCCGGCGAGCCCTGGCTGATATCCCTGTCGGTGGTAAGACGCCCTTGTCAGCCGGTCTGTACCTGGCTTACCAGATCATCCACCAGGAGATACTTTTACACCCAGATGTGATGCCTCTGCTCATCCTGCTCACTGACGGAGCAGGGAACGTTTCCATGAGCGGGTTACCCCCCCAAGAAGAAGCCCACCGCATCGCCAATATGATTGCCGATGAAAATATGCGTTGTGTGGTGATCAATATGGAACATACCGCCTTCGATCAAGGCCTGGCCCAGGCCCTGGCGGAACACCTCCAATCTCCCTGTTATACTCTAAATGAACTCAAAGCCGAGAATTTATACCGGGCTGTGCGCGCCGAGATGGAAGGAAAGCCGGCAGATTGATCGTCTCAAATTCTTAATTCCCCTAGATAAATCCTTACCAAACCTCAAACACCCCTCCCGTAGTTCTTATGACCGATTTTGACTCTGCTTTGACGCAATTGGATGCTTTCATCGACAAGCATATGAGATCTGCCCATACTGCCGGGCTGTCCGTGGGCCTAACCGGGCGCCAAGACCTTCTGAGCGTGAAAACCTATGGCTACGCAGATATGGCCGCTAAAACACCACTGGCACCCGCATCGTTGTTTGAAATCGGATCGATCAGCAAGTCCTTTACCAGCATTGTGGTAATGCAGATGTACGAAGCTGGCCAGCTGGACTTGTTTTCTCCGGTCACCCGCTATCTTCCTTGGCTCGAGGTGCAGTCAAGCGGAGAGCCGATCACAATTCACCATTTGCTCAGCCACACATCCGGATTGATCAACGGCATGGACTTCACGGGAGAGGCCAGATACGAGGTTCTGGCGTTGCGCCAGACCAGCGCGGCCCCCGCCGGCGCCCGCTTTCACTATTCCAATACAGGCTATAAAGCTCTGGGCGTTATCCTAGAAGACCTGCTGGGGCAGACTTATGAGGAGATCATCCGGAGCCGCATCTTAATCCCCCTCGGTATGGGGGCGACCGACCCAATAATTTCTCACGAGACCCGCAAAAGGCTGGCCGTTGGATACCAAAGCTTTTATGACGACCGGCCCGAAAACCCTAACCACCCCCTCGCTCCGGCCACCTGGCTCGAAACTAATACGGCGGATGGCTGCATCGCTTCTAACGCAGAGGATATGGCTAAATATGTACGTATGCTGCTAAATAGCGGGCAACCCGGCGTGTTATCAAAAGAAGGCTTCAAACTTATGTCGCAACCGCTGACTGCTGCCTGGGAGGGGCACCAATACGGTTACGGGTTAACCATAAGTGAGATAGACGGATATGCGCACATCAGTCATGGCGGCGGCATGGTCGGTTATTTCTCGACCATGCTGGCTGATATGGACAATGGGTTTGGTGTCATCGTGCTGGCGAACGCACCTGGAGAGACTTTCGAGGTAGCCGATTACGCCCTCAAATGCCTGCGGAGCGCTATATTCGATAAAGCGCTACCTTCCCTGTCCCCAAGTAGCAACGCCGTTCAAATCGGAAAGGCGGAAACATACGCGGGGGTATTCAGGTCAGGGGGGAAAAAGTTAACCTTCCTCGCCAAGGGCGGCAAACTGGTTTTGCACCATAAGGATGCCCGCATCCCATTAGAGCAACGCGGTCTACATTCTTTTTACGTCGACCACCCCGATTTTGAGCGCTACCTGCTGCAATTCGGCACCGAAAATGATCAAATCGTTGAAGTTTTTCATGGTCCCCATTGGTACGTCAACGATAAATATACCGGTGCGACCACTTTTGACAATCCCGTCGATTGGCAGGCTTTTATAGGGCACTATCGCTGCCACAACCCCTGGTATTCCAACTTTCGAGTCGTGGCGCGCAAAGGCGTTTTAATGCTCATTTGGCCTTCGGGCGAGGAGTTTCAACTGGTCCCCCAGGGAGACGGCGCTTTTCGCGTGGGCGTCGAGCAGCTGTCGCCGGAGCGCGTGCGCTTCGAGGCAGTCATCGATGGGCAAGCCTTGCGGGCGAATCTCTCTGAATGCAATTACTACCGCACGTTTACGCCGTAAATAGGTGAAATGGTGTAGAACTGGCTGATGGCTAAGAGCGCTTCTCGATTAAGACACTTCACCGAATCGGTCATCCGGGAGATGACCAGGGTCGCTGAACAATACGGGGCGATCAACCTCTCTCAGGGTTATCCGGATTTCGACCCACCCGCAGAGCTGTTGGCTGCTGCTGAACGCGCTTTACGGGAAGGCTATAACCAGTACACCATCACCTGGGGGTCGCCGCGTTTCCGCCAGGCCCTTGCCAGGAAGCAGACCCACTTTATGGATTTGGAGATAGACCCCGAAGCGCATATCACTGTTACCTGTGGCAGCACCGAAGCGATGATGTGCGCGCTGCTGAGCGTTTGCAATCCTGGCGAAAAAGTGATCATCTTTTCCCCATTCTATGAGAATTACGGCGCGGATACCATTCTCTCCGGGGCTGATCCGGTATTCGTGCCGCTCCACCCTCCAGAATACGTTTTTGATACCTACGAACTACGGCAGGCCTTCCAAGAAGGCGTAAAAGCCCTGGTACTGTGCAACCCCTCCAATCCAAGCGGGAGGGTATTTAGCCGGGAAGAATTGCGTACCATCGCCGACTTGGCAATTGAGTATGACGCATTTGTGATCACCGACGAGGTTTACGAACACATTGTGTACGCCCCCAACCACCATACTTATATTGCCAGTTTGCCGGGCATGTTCGCCCGCACCATTTCCTGTAGCTCCCTGTCGAAGACTTACGCCATCACCGGTTGGCGGCTGGGTTACGTGATCGCTTCTGCACAGATCAGCGAAGCTATTCGCAAAGTGCATGACTTCCTGACGGTGGGAGCACCGGCCCCCCTGCAAGAGGCAGCTGTGACAGCTTTGGGTTTCCCCGATTCCTACTACCAACAATTACAGGCGGACTACACTCATCGCCGTCAGATCTTCCTGGATTACCTGGAAAAATCGGGTTTGGACTACAACCGGCCTGAAGGTGCTTATTATGTGCTCATCGACATCACGCCTTTCATCACCGGGCGGTTTAAGCCGGACTCGGAGATGCCCTCCATATTTTCAACTGATAGCGAGTTTTGCTACTGGATGACCAGAGAAATAGGCGTCGCGGCGGTGCCGGGTTCCAGTTTTTTCCGTGAACCCATGAACCACCTCATCCGGCTAAACTTTGCCAAACGGGAAGAGACTCTGATCGAAGTAGGTGAACGGATCCGAAGGTTGCAGGATTATTTATGAAGAAGAACTTAGCGACTCAGGGAGCAGGGCGGGTTGAAAAACCTTCACCCCGGGCGGATTCTACCTCGTTTTTTCGTACTTTAGACCGGCGGCAAAATCCCCCGTCAATGTTCTGCCGAAGGGCAAATTTCATGCTCTTTGCCATGCTTGTACTCTTGCTGACGGCATGCAGCGGAAAAGTACCGGCCACCACCCAAAGTCTGAATACGCCGACCAATTCCACCATCGCTACTACCGGTCCGGTCTCGCCGACCTCCCAGCCAAGCCCGCCTGGCGAGCATGCGCTTGCTCAAGAGACCGGAGAAGCCCTCCCCAGGCCCCCTAACCCCCCCACTCAATATACATTAAGAGCGCAGCTCGACTATGAGGCCCACCACCTGACTGTCGAGGAAGGAATCCTGTACGTCAACCATACTGGAGAAGAATTAAAGGATTTATTGCTGGTGGTAGAGCCCAACCGCTACGAAGGAGGCTTCCTTATAACAAATTTTTCCTGGGATGATGGCCAAGCCATAAGGGATTATGCCTTAGATGGCGCTCAACTGGACTTACCTCTGAGTCAGCCTTTACAGCCAGAGGAGAGTGTGGGCTTTTCGATCTCATACGAGCTGAATCTGCCTCAGCAGGGCGCTCCTTATGGTTACACAGATCGCCAGACGAACCTGGCAGACTGGTATCCGTTCTTACCAGCTTACCTGCCCGGCAAGGGCTGGTCAGTTCATGAAGCGGCTTATGTGGGCGAGCATTTAACCTACGACATTGCAGATTACCAGGTGGATGTCAATTTGACCAACCCCACCTCATCTACTGGCCAGCCTCTGACGATCGCAGCCAGCGCCTTATCTCAAGAGCAGGGCGATTGGAGCCATTATCACCTAGAAAATGCCCGGAACTTCGCCTGGTCCGTCAGCGACCAATACCAGGTGATAAACATGAGCGACGGCTTCATATCCGTCCAGGGTTATTCATTCCCCTACCACCCGACCGCTGATGAACCCGCTGTGAAAACCACAGCCCAGGCGCTCAATCTATTTAGCGAGATTCTCACCCCTTACCAGCACAATAGTTTGAGCGTAGTCGAAGCCGATTTCCTGAACGGGATGGAATATGATGGGATGTTCTTCCTGAGCCACGCTTTCTACGATTACTTCACAGGCACATCGGAGAATAACTTGATCATCATCGCCGCCCACGAAACTGCTCACCAGTGGTTTTTTGGGCAGGTGGGCAACGACCAGGCTATGGAACCCTGGCTGGATGAGGCCCTCGCCACATACTGTGAGAGCCTGTTCTACGAGCATATCTATCCAGATAAATTGGATTGGTGGTGGCAGAACCGCGTCTATTTCCATAATCCAGAAGGCTGGGTAGACAGCACGATCTATAACACACCCGGCTTTTATCCTTATCGAGACGCAATTTATCTGCGCGGGGCTTTGTTTCTGAACGATCTCCGTAATCTGATGGGGGATGAAGCCTTCTTGGAATTTTTGAGGGATTACTTGCGCCAATATATCTACCGACAAGCCAGCGGCGATGATTTCTTCAGCCTGCTTTCAAAACACACTTCTGCAGACTTGAGTGGATTATTGGGAACCTATTTTGCCAACCGCTAAACCCTAAGAACCAGAGCCTCCACAGATAGAAACCCCTGATGAAATCCCCGTACAAAGCGTTCCTCATCGCTATCATAATTACGCTCTTTTTCCCGGCTTGCAACCGTCAAATAAGCGGGGCCCCTACCCCTACGACCTCCTCGACAGGTGACCAAGAGGCCCTCCAGCCTGCTACCAGGATCTCACCGACAGAAAAAGTACTTCTTGACACCCTGCCGGTAAGCACCCCGCAGGCTACCCAGACCGATTCCCCTCCGATCAGCACACCGGAGGCTAACCCTACCTCCAGTACCAAGTACCTGCTATCTGCTGTATTGGATTATGGCCAGCACCATTTATCGGTTGAAGAACAAATCATCTACTTCAACCAGGCTCCAGACCCCCTCTCTGAATTCATCTTAATCGTTGAACCCACCCGTTTCCCCGCTGTATTTCACCTGAAGAGTATGAGTTGGGAGGATGGGACTGCGATAACGGATTACACCCTTGATATTGGCTGGCTGCGCCTGCCTCTACGAGAACCCCTATCTCCTGGAGAACGACTGGCTCTTTCCGTTTCCTACGATCTCGATCTCCCTTCACCCGATGCCTCTTATTATGGGCGTCCGATTCCTTTTGGATACACCTCCCGCCAGACAAATTTGGTTGACTGGTACCCCTATGTGCCTCCGTATCTACCTGGTCAAGGTTGGCTGGTGCACCAGGCCGGTTTCTTTGGAGAATATCTGGTCTACGAAACGGCTGATTTTCAGGTGGATATCCAGCTGGCTGACCAGCGAGGCGATTTAGAACTGGCCGCCAGCGCGCCTGACCGGATCGAAGGTCAATGGCACCACTTCTATCTGAAAGCCGCACGAAATTTTGTCTGGTCTGTCAGCCCTATGTACCAAGTAGAGCGGCTTCAAGTCGGCGACGTGACTGTGTTGGGATATGCATTCCCTGTGCATGCATCTGCTGGGGCTTCTGCTTTAAAAACCACGGCGGAAGCGCTTGCGCTTTACAGCCATCTCCTCGGTCCGTATCCTCACGCTACCTTGTCGCTGGTGGAAGCAGACTTTCTCGATGGCATGGAATATGACGGCCTGTATTTCTTGAGCAATGGCTTTTACAATCTTTATAACGGCTCTACATCCGATTATCTCACCGCCATAGCGGCCCATGAAACTGCCCACCAATGGTGGTATGGATTGGTAGGTAATGATCAAGCCCTAGAACCCTGGCTAGACGAGGCGCTGTGCACTTATATGGAACGCCTTTACTACGAACACACCAACCCTGAGGCACTGGATTGGTGGTGGGCCTACCGGGTTAACTATTACCAACCACACGGCTGGGTAGACGGCAGTATTTACAATCCGGAGGGCTATCGCGCCTACCGGGACGCAGTGTATTTGAATGGGGCTCTCTTTTTAGAAGATTTACGGAATCTGATTGGCGATGATGCATTTTATGGCTTCTTGAAAGATTACTTAACCAAGTATTCCCACAAAATAGCGACAACGGCTGATTTCTTCCGGGTATTACAGGCCCATACACCTATAGATTTTAACCCGCTGATGAAAACCTATTTTGCCCAAAGATAGAGTTTTTTTACTCATTATCAATATTAAAAGATTAATCGTAGTCTTAGTAGGGGTTGGGGAAAGGGGGAAAACGCTAGACCTGCACCTGAAATACCTTAAATATAGGAGTATATAGAGGCATACCTCCCAGATACGGGGCAAAATTTTCTCTGAGTTTTCCCCAAGGATCCTGGGGATAAATAGGGACAAACATGCAGAGTTATTGGCTGTTATTAATCATTTCTATATATGGAGAGAAAAAGAATGCCACCCCCATATATGGGGGTAGGTAAGCCGGGGGTAATTCGACCAAAAGAAGGAGTTTTCCCCAAATCAAAGGGGTTATCCACAGTTTCTCGCAAGTTATCCACATATTTGGGGCACTTTATCTCGTTGGAAAGAAATCAAGGCAGCCCCAGATATGGGGGGAGTAGGGGGAATCCATGGAGATGGTAAAGGAAATTGGCTATTGACAAATAAGATGTATTAGATTATTATCTATGTTAGATATATGTCTAATTAGACAAAGATCTAATGTATTTGTGATTAGTTTATGGTTATGTCTCGGCGTTTGAAAATGAAAGGAGGCTGCGATGTACGAGCCCATGCTTGATTATGCCCGCCAAAGCAATCAGGAATTGATCAAAAGATTGACCCTTGCGAAACAAATAAAAACCCGCCGTTCTCAGAATCTCCGCTGGCGAGCGCGCTTATTGCTCACCTTGAGCAACTTACTGTTGTCTAGTAGAAATAAAATTCGCCCGCAGGAGTTTGAGGTTTATAATGAATGCAAGGTGAATACGTATAATCGTTACGCGGATATAACCTGATCAAGCGCCGGCACCGTATGGCAGACGAAACACTACCAAAACTAAATTGGGATTGGGGAACAGCTTACGATCTTTTCGTCAGCCTGAACGTGCTACATGAACCGCATCGGTTCGGGTTGCGCGGTTCTTGGGCTGCCGGGGTGCGTTCCCGCCTGCAACCTGACGAGCGCGATGTGCTTGAAGATGCTAACACCTTGGTGCACATCCCATCTTTTTGGATATATGGGCTGTCTGACCCTAAAGACAGCGCCACCGCTTTATGGGCTTTAGGGCAGATTTCCCCAAAGGAACGCCTGCCATCCCTGGCGATTTCCCCAGAGATTTCTCCACAGGTAGTGGAGGTGTTCAAAGAAGTAGCCGAGCGCGGTTCCTGGAGTGAAAAGGATCAGGAAGATTTGCGGGTTTGCTATCAGGAGAAAGGAGCTGGTCTACGGCCTAAAGTTTTGACCATGATCCTGGATTGGTGGGCGCGGCCAGCTGAGTTTGGAGGTAAGTACCTGGCGGCTCTGCAATCCTATTACCAGGTATTTTTCGCTGAAGAAGAAGCCCGTATCCTTCCCGCGTTGCAGGAATCGCTGGAGCAGGCTAAAGCCTTGGCTGCAAAATTAGATGTGCCAGCCCTGGTAGAGAATCTCTCCCAGGGTTTGCGACTGGCTTCCTTGCCAGAATTCTCGGAATTAATCCTGGCCCCGTCTTACTGGAGCACACCGCTAGTGGTTTTCACAAAGTTAAGCAAGGGTCGCATGTTATTGGTTTACGGAGCGCGACCAGCACAGGCCTCATTAGTTCCAGGAGAGGTTGTACCTGACGCCCTGGTTAGGTCGCTGAAGGCTTTAGCCGACCCAACCCGGTTACGGATACTGCGTTATCTGTCACAGAAATCCCATACGCCAGCTCAGCTCTCACGCCGCTTGCGCTTGAGAGCCCCCACCGTCATTCATCATTTAAACGCCCTGCGACTGGCGGGCCTGGTTTACTTGACCCTGGAGGCTGGTGGAGAGCGGCGCTATGCGGTGCGCACGGAAATAGTAAGGGTAACTTGTGACGACCTCCAGGCATTCTTAGAAGAAGAACCCAAAGCGTAAGCGCGAGATTTGGGGGATTTGAACGAGATTACTATAGATCTGCAACAGGCCGTTTTCGAAATAAAGGCACCATAAGAGCCGGCCTGTAACCTTTTTAGGGGAGTCGCATCTAATGTTTGTGCTCTTCAGAGCAAAATTAGATGGAGGTAAGTATTTATTATGGAAATGATGATTGATTTCCCCGGTGGAGCGCGTGTCGATGCTCACTTTGGGCCTTACAACGTGGAGACAGACCAACCTACGGCTGGTGGTGGTCAGGGGTTATTTCCCACTCCCTTTGCAATATTCCTGGCCTCAATTGGAACCTGTGCAGGGATTTACGTTTTAGGGTTTTGCCGGCAGCGAGGTCTGCCCACGCAGGGGATTCGCATTATCCAGCGCATGTACAGCAATTCTACCAGTGGTATGATCGCTAAAATCGGATTGGAAATTCAAGTGCCTTCCAGTTTTCCTGAAAAATACCTAAAATCTTTGGTTAATTCAGCGGAGTTGTGCGCCGTCAAAAAACACTTCGAAACGCCCCCTCAATTTGAGATCTATACCAAAACTTTGGAAGCAGCTATTTGAAAGCAGGCAGGCGGGCGCACCCCCGCCTTTTTTTTGTCTGTATGGACCGCTATCTGGTCACTCGCTATAGTAGCCAGCCTATGGTTTGAGCGTCCGGCGAGATACAAATGATCAAGGCGATGGCATATTAAAGAAGTTATAAACTGCTCGGGAGAGCGTCGAGACCAACCTTCTGGAGGGGTCCCAGACCAGCTGGTCTGGATGGTAGAGGAAAATCACCAGGACATAATCGCCAGCCGGGGTGTAGATAATGCCGGCGTCGCCGATGGCGTGGATGATGCCGAAGAGTGAGACCCAGCCGTGCTTATGCGCCAGGCGCGTGCCTAAAGGAAGGCCGGCTTCGATCAAGGCGGGCATGCGGTTGAGGGTGAGGTACTCGATCATAGTCTGGCACTCGCTTTGAGTGATCTCATCCTGGAATACAGCTGCCAGCGCTCCACCTCCTGATTGGCTGCACTGGTAGATATCTTCCAGGAGCATACCGATATCGGAAGGCGTGGTCTGGCTATACACATCGGGGTCGGTATTGATGTCACTTCGCTGGTTGGCTGGCGTTTGGTAAAGCCTGAGGATCGGCGCTCCCGGATTAAAGTAGCCCGCCAGAAAGGTATTATCCAGTCCTAACGCCTGCATATTGGCGGTTACCTCTAAGGGAGCCAGCGTGCCACCGATGGCCCGTTGCATGACCCAGTCGGCGGCTTGGTTGCCGGACTCTTCGATCATGTCTTGGAGCAGTTTGACGGTTTCCGCATCTGGGTTTTCACCGATTTGCCGGAAGATGGAAACCATGATAGGGATTTTGATGATGCTGGCGGCAGTGAAAGCCACATCTGGCGGGACAGGGATGTCTTTTCCTTGCCGGTAGGCGAAGTTGAGTTCTTGGGCAGTTCGTAAATCCTTTATATAAAGGCCGACCAGCCCGCTAAAGTCTTGCAGGTCGATAGTCTGCTTCAGCAGGATTTCTAAATTCTCGATGAGTACCGGATGGGGCGGAACGCGTTTCAACGGCAGATCGACGCGGCGCATTGAGGTGGAGCGCAAGGCTTTTTCAATCAATGGTAAGGCGGCATCGATGTCCAGAGAAGTACCCGCAACCCCCGGTTGGAAATTTACCGTGCCGGCAACCGGCATGGCGGGAGAAGGTGGTTTATCGTAGCGCGCAACAATTTCGTCCTGTAAATAAGCACCTAAACGGGAGGGAGAGGAGCTCGCTTGTAGCGGGATTTGCAGCGGAGAGGGGAGGCGACCCCAGAGATAGCTCCAGAATCCAGATAAGAGATCTGCTTGACGGGTAGGATCCTCAGCGGCGGATAACATGCTATCCAGATCGAGATCAAATCCCGCCTCGGAAGGAGAGAGGTCAATTACGGCTTTGCCATAGTGAAGCTCGACCGGCAAATGGTAAACAGCCTGCAGTCGCTGTGCGCTTTGCTGGCGGTCCAGTCCACCTACCGGAACGCTGGCGATAACCGTCCCCGCAGGGTAATAAAACTCGGCGTCTTTATAACGCAGCAGCTGCCAAATCCCCAGGATGACGGCGCTCCAGAGAAGGGATGCGAAGATCCATCTCAAGGTGATAATGGATCTTGGCTTGCTCATGGATCATTTCTCCACAGGACATGAAGCCACCGCATAGTCTTGGTTGTGGAAATCCTCCCATCTCTGACGCCCCCGCATATTCCAAAGAGAGATAAGAGCGTCGGGATTTTCACCAGGGCGTGATGCTCGTTCCGCCAGGAAGAACCGTGTTCTTAGGGATGACCACAATGCCATCGCGCACGACCCAATCAGCCTGGTCGATTTTCGTTCCTGGCGGGAATGGACGGATGATCACACCGGGTCCCAGACGGGTGTTTTTGTCCAGGATGGCACCCTCAATTTCACAATGCGGTCCAATCCCCAGAGGGACATGGGAAAGCCCAGGATCTTTCGATTCATAGTAATCGGCGCCCATAAGGATGGAATCTTTGATGCGCACGCCCTCAGCGATCTGGCTGCGTAAACCAATGATCGATGATTCAATTTCAGCATGCTTGATGACACAACCTTCGGCCAGGAACACGTTCATCAAAGAGGTGCCTGTGATGATCGAAGGCGGCAAATAACGAGAGCGGGTGTACAAAGGATACTCAGGATCGTGGATGTCAAAAGGTGCGTCTGGATGAGTGAGCGCCAGGTTGGTTTCGTAGAAAGAGCGGATGGTGCCGATGTCTTCCCAAAAACCATCAAAGTCGAACCCAAAGACTTTGTGGGTACCGATGGCGCTGGGTATGACCTCTCCCCCGAAATCGTCATAGCTGGTGCTCCCCAGCAAATTTATCAGCACATCGGTTTTGAACATATAAATGCCCATTGATCCCAGGAAGGGGTTTTCAGGGTCGTCCCGACTTACAAAGGGGTCTTGCTCCTGGGGCGTTTGCGGTTTTTCGATGAAGTCTGTGATGAGTCCATCGCTGGTTCGTTTAAGCAGGCCGAAACGGAAAGCTTGCTGGCGCGGCACAGGCTGTACCGCCACTGTGATATCGGCATCCTGCTCCCAATGGAACGCCGCCAAATCCTGATAATCCATGCGGTAAAGATGGTCACCGGCCAGGATAAGAACGTATTCAGCACCAGTGGTTTGAATTTCGAGCAGTTGCTTACGCACGGCATCGGCAGTGCCCTGGTACCAGGCATCACTGCGAGGGGTTTGCTCAGCGGCCAGAATTTGAACCCACCCACGGTGAAAGGCGTCGAAGACATAGGTGCGGGCGATATGGCGGTGCAGAGAAACCGAGTTGAATTGGGTGAGGATCGCAATGCGAGTAATCGCCGAGTTGATACAATTACTGATGGGGATGTCGATCAGGCGGTATTTCCCGGCAATTGGGACAGCTGGTTTAGCGCGGTCGCGCGTGAGCGGGTAGAGGCGGGTGCCGCGCCCGCCACCCAAGATCACCCCCAGAACGTCGGTCATGGAAGGCATAAGCTGCTCTCCTCGGGTAATGCTACTCAAATCCGGATCATACGCCTATGATAATACCATTCAGCAGTCGTGCAAACGAAGATACTTTGGGGGGCTCTTTAGAGAAAAGAGGCCTTATGAGGTTAAAAAGGCGGCTCTCCCGCTGGTGAGGAGAGCAAGTGATATAATCCGCTGGTGATTTTGTGATCTTTTTTGAGTGCCGAAGGAGGGAATCGAACCCTCACTCCCGAAGGAACACGATTTTGAGTCGTGCGCGTCTGCCAGTTCCGCCACTTCGGCTTTGGGTGTATTTGGCGTTAGCGATTTTAGTATATCCAAAGATGTGCCTGGGGTCAAGATTCGATAGACCAGATTCGATAAACCAGGTCACGATGAAATAGAACCCCTTCTGGGGAATCTCGGCTTTGTGTGGGGAGTAAAAAAGGGCAAACGGCCCGTCTTTTACCTAATCCCTGCCAAATGACGTAAGGAGGAGAAAAAAATGCAAGATTCTGTCCCATTTCAGGGTGAACGGGTCTCTTTAAGAGCCTTTGAACCTGAGGATAAGCCGGGCCTGCATGCCTTTCTCAACCATCCCGATCTGACAGGCAAGCGCTACATTCCGTGGCGATTTCCACGTGAAATCCCTTTGTCTGCTAAACAGGTAGAGAAGATCTTAGAAAAGTGGGGAGAGGAAGAAAAAGCAGTCCATCTGGCGGTGGTTCTGCGGGAAAGCCAGGAGCTGATCGGTCATGCTTTTATTGAGTGGGGTTGGGACCCGCACTGCCCAGACATGGCTATCGTTATCGCTCCAGACCACCAGCGCAGAGGCTACGGGTCTGAAGTTCTTAACCTGCTTCTGGATTACCTTTTTAAAAGCACCTCGGCGCATAACGTCTCGAGTTGGATGGCGGAGTGGAATCAGGCTGCCAGAGGTTTCGTTCAAAAACACGGATTTCAGGAAAGCGGTCGCTGGAGGCGCGATGGTCTGCGCAATGGCGTGTTCTACGATGGCGTACCGGTTGATATTTTGCGCCCGGAATGGCAGCAAAGAGCTGGAGGAAGCAATCATGGCGCTTGAAGGAGGGCTGGTCATTTTGCGGGAAGAACGCCCCCAGGATATCCAGCTGCTGGCTGATCTGCGTAATGACCTCGAAACACAGGCATGGAGCAAGACACTGCCTCCCGATTACACTGAAGCGATGTATTCTAAGCGTTACCAGGAGCGGGAATTCACTTACGATCGCGATGACGGTCGTTTCATCATCGAAACCTTAGATACCCACGAGTTCGCCGGCACAATCAGCTACACCGGGCTGGAGCCTCGTTGGGCTGCAACGATCGGCATCATGGTAGCGAAGAAGTTCTGGGGGACAGGATTGGCCTATGACGCTCAGGAAGTGCTGCTCAAATTCATGTTCCAGGAGCTCGGCTTGCGGGTCATCCGCTTGTACACTCATAGTGGCAATCCCCGGGCAGTAAGATTGGCGCAAAAGGCCGGCTTCCAGATCTCTGTCCGCCAGCGCCAGGCGATCTTCAAAGAGGGGGCTTTGTATGACAATCTAATGTTGGATTTGCTGCGGGAGGAATATTTCGCACAGCACCCGGAACTGGTGGACAACTTGCCCCAGCTGGGCTGATCCCTTGAAAGATTTCTATGCGTCTTGGCATTATTGGCCTGCCACAATCAGGTAAAACCACTCTTTTTAACGCCCTGACGGGCGCCGACCGCCCCACGATCACCCGCGGCGGGCGCTTTGAGACCTATACATCTATTGTTGCTATCCCCGACCAGCGGGTAGCACGTCTGGTGGAATTATTCCAGCCTAAGGAGACGACCTGGGCAAAAATGACTTATGATGACATCGTCGGGTTGAACGGGCATGCGAGCGAAGGTATATCTGGTGGGTTGCACAACCAGCTCAGCCAGGTGGATGGTTTCCTGCAGGTGGTGCGCTGTTTTGAGAGTGAGCTTGTGCCTCTTCCTGACGGCTCTGTTGATCCCATGCGTGATTTGGCTTTGATGGAGGCTGACTTACTGCTCAACGACCTGATTATCGTGGAGCGCAAAATGGAGCATCTGACAGATGGACTTCGCACGGCTAGAGCAAGTGACCGCCTCCATATTGAACAGGAAATTAGCCTATTTGAACGCTTGCAAGCTGCCCTTTCGGCCGAAATACCATTGCGGGACGTGGAACTCTCGGCGGAGGAATACAAGCTGATCTCCGGATACGGGTTTATTTCCCGGAAGCCGGTATTAGTGGTGCTTAACTTGGCAGAGGGGCAACCGCCTCCTGAGTTGGTCTATGCCCACCAACACAGCGAGGTTGTTACATTTCAAGGTAAACTGGAAATGGAGATCGCCCAGTTGCCGCCAGAAGAGGCGCCAGCCTTCTTGGCAGAATATGGTATCTCAGAACCAGCCTTGAATGGCGTCATCCGCCTGTCTTACCAGCTGCTCGACCTGATCTCATTCTTTACCGTGGGTAGCGACGAGGTGCGCGCCTGGACAGTGAAAAAGGGGTCAACCGCCTACCAGGCTGCAGGAGTGATTCACTCTGATCTGCAAAAGGGTTTTATCCGCGCTGAAGTGATCGGTTGGGATGAGCTGCTCGCCCTGGGCGGCCTGAGCGAAGCGCGCCGTCGCGGTAAACTGCGCCTGGAGGGCAAGGATTATTTGGTCAGGGACGGCGAAATTGTACATATTCGTTTCAACCTGTGATGGGCAACCTCCACGAGTGAAATAAATTCATCCTTTCCGGGCCGGTATTTGTCCTCTCTAGGCCGCTAGCTGCTATGCTTTTGGTATAATCAGACTTACCATTACAGTGGAAATCACCCACGGGGAAAACTCAAAATCACCAAGGAGAAGGATATGGATGAAAGAAGTGGTGAAAAGTACCAGCGAGAGATGCCTGCAGAAGACCGGGTAGGACAAAGCCCAAAAGGGGCAGGTCAATCTGTACCGGATCGTGCTGCAGCCTCTCAAACCGATTACCTCAGCGAACATACCGTGACGCCTGGTGAAACCCTTAGCCATATTGCCCTCAAATATTACGGCTCGGCGGTTAAGGAAATGTGGATGCTTATTTATGACGCCAATAAGCAGGTGATCGGCGATGATCCCAATCGAATCCGTCCCGGACAGGTCTTGAAAATTCCAAAACCCACCCAGTAGTCAGGTTGCCAGCCCCCAGAAACGGGGGTTTCATAACTTTTATAGAGCCCATTTCACTGGATAATTTGACATAATATGTATACATAATATTGGAGAAAAAATGACTCTTCAAGATATCACCTTTTCCCAAACTCGTTGGAGTCTCTCAGATCTTTTCCCCGCCCATGACAGCCCAGAGATGAAAGCCGCTTTTTCAAATCTCGAAAGCAGTGTGGCCGATTTTGAAGCCAAGCGACCTGAGCTGGTTGATGATATCGATCGGCAAATTTTCATGGACTTGGTCCGCGAACTGGAGGGGATCGAGCGCCTGGCTTACCGGGTGTACAGTTATGCCTCGCTTTGGTTTTCAGAAGACACTCAGAACCAGGAGGCCCCAAATTTTTTAGCCCGCGTCGACCAGTTTATGGCTGGCATGCAAAACCGGGTGCTATTCTTCAACTTGTGGTGGAAAGGGCTGGATGAAGCAGTAGCCCAGCGGTTGATGGCTGAGGCGGGAGACTACCGCTATTGGTTGGAAGAGATGCGCCATTTCAAACCGCATACCTTGAGTGAACCAGAAGAGAAGGTTGTCAATATCAAGAATGTAACTGGCGTCAATGCTCTCAGCACCCTCTACGATACCATTACCAACCGCTACCTATTTAAATTACAGGTGGATGGCGAGACCAAAGAACTGACCCGCGGCGAATTAATGGTTTACGTTCGCCATCATGACCCGGCCTTACGTGCCGCCGCTTATCAAGAGCTCTATCGCGTCTACGGGGATGACGGTTCGATTCTGGGGCAGATGTACCAGACGCTGGTGCGCGACTGGCGTAACGAACAGGTCGACTTGCGGCACTACTCAGCCCCTATCGCCGCCCGCAACTTGATGAACGATATCCCTAATGAAGTAGTGGATACCCTGCTGCAGGTAAGTCAGCGCAACGCCAGCATCTTCCAGCGCTTTTTCCACCTTAAAGCGCGCTGGTTGGGTATGGAGCGCTTGCGCCGCTACGATATCTACGCGCCGGTAGCCAAATCGGAAAAGACTTACGATTATGCGGAAGCAGCCAATAAGGTTCTGGATTCATTTGAGGGCTTCGAACCTAGAATTGCCGATCTAGCGCAGCGGGTCTTCGCCGAGGATCATTTAGATAGTGAAGTACGTAAGGGTAAGCGAGGCGGCGCTTTTTGTATGTCGGTATACCCGGGATTGACCCCCTGGGTTTTGCTCAACTACCAGGGCAAACCCGATGATGTGGCTACTATGGCTCACGAACTGGGTCACGCCATCCATTCCATGCTGGCCGAACAGCACACCTTGTTCACTTATCATGCTTCCCTGCCGCTGGCCGAAACGGCCTCCACCTTTGGCGAAATGGTGCTGATAGATCGCCTGCTGGAAGAAGAGCAGGATGAAGCCGTGCGGCGCGACCTGCTCTTCCGGCAGGTAGACGATAACTATGCAACCATTATGCGGCAGGCCTTCTTCGCTCTGTTTGAGCGCCAGGCTCATGACATGGTCAATGAGGGCGCTTCCATCGAGGCTTTGGCCGAAGCTTATATGAAAAACTTGCGAGACCAGTTCGGGGATGCGGTGGATCTCAGCCAGGAATTCCGCTGGGAATGGGTTTCTATCCCCCATATCTACCAGGTACCCTTTTATGTGTATGCCTACGCCTTCGGCCAATTGCTGGTTTTATCGCTCTACCAGCAATTTAAAGAGGAAGGGGAGGCGTTCAAGCCACGCTACCTGAAGATCCTCTCTGCGGGTGGTTCAGATTCACCGGCCCGCATCCTGGAAGATGCCGGCATCGACATTTATAATCCCGGCTTTTGGCAAGGTGGCTTTGACGTGATCAAGGACCTGGTCGAGCAACTCGAAGCCATCCCCGTGCGTAAAGCATAAACCCATCGCTGTCGTCCGTTCTGAAGATGTCTTGGCTTGCTGGCAAACCGCAAGCCCAATAGAACGGCACGGAATGGTTTCAAGCGGTGGCCGGGATGGATAGAAATTGAGAGGTAGGCGGATTACAGGGCTCCGCTAGTTGGCGTGCCTCGCCAGCCTGTATGTGATGCTTATTCCGCGGGGATCTCACCCTCTTCTGGTAGGATCTCATGCTCTTCCGGTCGCCGGTCGAGCATTTGCATGCTATTGGCGATGACTTTGGTGAAGTAGCGCGTTTCACCATCTTGTTCATAGCGATCGGTTTGCAGGCGACCCTCGACGAATACAAGGCGTCCCTTGCTGAGGTGCTCCTGGCAAATTTCTCCCAGACGCCCCCAAGCCTCAACGTTGAACCAGTCGGTGGCTTCCCTCGATTCCCCCTCGCTGCTTTTCCAACGGCGGTTGACAGCCAGACTGAAGCTACAAACTTTCCGACCGTTGGGAGTGTAACGGCTTTGGGGATCCTTACCTAAATTACCGATCAGTTGGACGCGATTGAAAGCAGGCATTTTTCCCTCCTAGGAAACACTCGTGAAAATATTAGTATATTTCGATAAATAAAGTTTAGCGAAAGTTCCCCGCTTGTCAAGTATGTTGTGCATTTTCTTCTCCCCGATGCGAGGTATACTAGCCCTATGTACATTGCTATCGAAGGCGCAATCGGCGTCGGAAAAACCACCCTGGCTCGTCTACTCCAGCCTGCCTTTAAAGCAGACCTTTTATTGGAGGTTTTTGAAGAAAACCCATTCCTGTCCGATTTCTATACCGATCGGGAACGCTACGCTTTTCAAACCCAAATATTTTTCTTGCTCAGCCGCTATCACCAACAGAAAAAAACTGCGCCCAAGGCTTTAGCCGATGGCAATAACCTGATATCTGATTACACCTTCGAAAAAGACGCCCTGTTTGCCAGCATTAACCTTTACGGTGACGAACTAGGCATGTACCAGCGCGTTCATGAAGCCCTGGCGGAGAAGATCCCTATCCCTAACCTGATCGTCTACCTGCGGGCTGGTACGGATGTATTGATGCAGCGCATCGCCTCACGGGATAGGTCATACGAACGCAATATGGAACGAGCCTATATTGGGCAGCTAAATCAGGCCTATGAAGCCTTCTTCGGGGATTATCACCACGGATCGCCAGTGTTGGCAATCGATACTAATGAGTTGGACTACCTCAGGCACCCCGAGGAATTGAAATGGGTGGAAAACCGCATTCGCCAGGCTCTGAAATTGTCACCTTTCCAACCAGAGCTGCCCCTGGAACTTGAAGAAAGCAGATGATCTGAGCGCCTGAGCTCAAATCTCGAGAGGGAAATGTATGCGTATCACCAAAGCGACCTTGTTGAAAATCGCCCGTGATACCGCCACACAACGCAGCCGTAGCGACCGCGACGTAATGGCGATTTATCTACACGGTTCTGTGTTAGAAGACGACCCCATATTAGGCGGAACCGCCGATATCGACCTGGTCTTCGTGCATAGCAGCGGCGCCTTATTGCCGCGCGAAATTCAACGCCTGACGGATGAAGTGCACCTGGATATCGCCCACCACGACTATAAAGAATACCGTCAGACGCGGGCACTGCGTGTACATCCCTGGATGGGACCGACTATATTTGGTTGCAAGATCCTTTACGACCCGCAGCATTTTATGGATTTCACCCAGGCCAGCGTTCGGGGTCAGTTTGACCGCCCGGATTACGTGCTGGCGCGCGCCCGCGACCTATCCGAGCACGCTCGCCAAATGTGGTTCTCATTGAACGATTTGAAGGTCGAACCAGGCCTTGAGCAGGTCCATCTATACCTGCGGGCAGTGGAACACATCGCCAACGCCGTCGCCAGCTTAAGCGGATCACCCCTGACTGAGCGACGTTTTCTGATGCAGTTCGCTGAGCGAGCCAAGGCGGTGAACCGCTCTGGTTTATACGCTGGCTTGTTGGGTTTGTTGGGAGCGCCTAATGTGGCAGGGGAGCAATTGCTTTCCTGGTTACCGGACTGGCAATCCGCTTACGATAGCATACCGGCTGGTGAAGTGCCACCTCGTTTACAACCCGTGCGCAGGTTGTATTACCAGCGAGCTTTCGAAAAAATCTTACGGGGCGATAAGCCGCATAATGCCCTATGGCCGCTGCTGCGTACCTGGACCAGTGCGGTGGCATTTTCCCCGCAGGAGGCGACGGTGCGTCAGGCCTGGAGCGAATCCTTGCGGGCTTTGGATTTGCTTGGTCCGAGATTTTCACAGCGCGTAGTTGCCCTGGATGCTTTTTTGGACACGGTCGAAGAGATCTTGGATGATTGGGGCCGCACGAGCGGGGCCGAATACCGTCCGCAATCGGCTTTATAATTCCTTAAAATGCCCTGGCGAGGTAACAATAGCAGGGACAGCCGATCTGTCCCTGCTATTGATTAATGTTTCACGTGAAACAGGGTTGCCTCTTGCTGGCGCCGCCTGGGAGATTCCTGGCCTGAACCTTCTAGCGATAGCGGCTGGTTGATCCCCAGCTTGGTTGCTCGCATCCTTTAAACCCCATTTCTGGGTTGGCTGAGGATCTTCCCGGCGCCTGGAATGTCAACCGGAGTTTAAACGGGGTCTTCGATCAATAAACTGGCATTGAGCGGCGACGGCGTGTGGAGAGAGTCAGGGGACGCTTGGCCACCACCGTGATGCGGTTGGTGCCTGGAGCGGTGAAGAGGTTGATCACCTCCCAGCCTTCCTCCCCCCAGGCATCCAGGAGAGCCTCAAGTTCTTGGTCCTTAGGGGCGCGCCAGGCCGAGCCACCGATCGTTTCGAGGCGATATTCCCACTGGGTCGCTTGAACCATGGCTTCACTCCTTTTCAGGAGGTGGGCTGATAGTTTTCGAAAGCGATACCATGCCGGCTAAGCCTCCCAGGTTCATAGTGTCTACCGCGCTGCTGGGCACGATCACCATGGCACCCTTTTCTTTCAAGCCCTCGAAGAGCATGTTCATGGCGCGCAGGTGCAGGGCAGTGGGGTTATCGATGTAAGCCCGCGAAGCCTCTGCGAAGGATTCGGCTATTTGCATCTCGGATTCACCCAGGATGACGCGCGCCTGGCGTTCGCGTTCAGCTTGAGCTTGGCGGCTCATAGCGTCTTCCAGGTCTTGTGGGATGACCACGTCGCGAATTTCGACTGACTGCACGCTGACTCCCCAAGGATTGGTGCGCTCATCGATGATCTCCTGCAAATCTGCATCCATTTTAGCCCGGCCGACCAGGATGTCCGCCAGGTCCATCTGGCCGATAATCTCCCGTAAGGCGGTTTGTGCCGCCCAGGTGATGGCAACCCGATAGTCTTCTACTTCCAAGGCGGCTTTTTCTGCATCCCATACCATCCAAAACAGCACTGCATCCACATCCACTGGAACCGTGTCTTTTGTCAGGGTCTTCTCAGCGCTGAAAGGCGTGACCATTACGCGGTGGTCGATCCAGTTGGCCAGCGTGTCCATCACGGGAATGATCCAGAACATACCTGGCCCATCTAACTTGTGGAATTTTCCAAGGCGTAAGATAACCGCCTTGTCCCATTGGGAGGCGATCTTCAAACCCAGCAGGATGAATAAACCGATCAAAACCAGCACGCAAACGTAAACAACAATTAACCAAGCGGCTATGGCGCCACGCGCCATAAACAACCCACCTAATAAAGCGATCAGGAAAACGATACTGCTCAGGGTGAAAGCGACGCCATTTAGGCGTAGTTGCATCTTTTTGCTGGATGGTAGCTGCTCCGTATTCTTTCTGCTATTCTTGTACATGGTTTACCTCATAGATGTGATATTTTTTACTTGAATTTGGGAGATAACTCCTGATAGCGTTATTCCGCCTGTTTATATTTAGGAGGAATGCCGTCTGCCTGCCAGAGGTCCAGGTTGTGTTCGAAGATACCGGTTACCTCATGCGGTTCAAAACCCAGGCGGTTGGCTTCAGCCAGGTAATGGCGGGTCAATCCTTCCAAAGCCTGGCGCCGTAATTCGTCGGTTTCTTGGATCGAGGCTTGAGCCAGAATGTAGGTGCCGCGCCCATGCTGCGTCGAGATGATCCCTTCTTCATCCAAGAGACGATAAGAGCGGGCGATGGTATTGAAGTTTACTCGCAGATCAGCTGCCAATTGCCTGACGGTGGGCAGCTGGTCTCCGGGGTGTAACATGCCCGTGGCGATGAGGTGCTTGATCTGGTCCATAATTTGTATGTAGATTGGTATGCCGGACCGAAAGTCTAATTCTATCTGCATATGACTTTCAGGACTCCAAAAATTGTATCATTGTAGAATTGTATCATTGTATCTTTGTATAATTGTATACAAAATCAGCGCTTTGTCAAGAGCGATTTGCTAGAGATTCTCCTAAGAATTAATTTGATTTTAACTTTCTTCTGGTCTATAATGGTGAAGATACTCATTAGAAACTCATTCTTAAACGGTATTGTAAGGATAGCGGTGGTAACACTTGTAATGTTACTGGCGGGTTGCAGATTAAAGACCACTCTAATTGGTCCATGTTGAACAATCGTATTTGGTGCAGGGTATAGCTGCTCAATATCGCCTTGATCAATACCAAGTGTCCCCTTATCCTTTCCATGAGGTAATCTTTAAAAACTAGCGGGTGTTGGAAACAGAATTTCGGTCATGAATGCCTGTGTGTTCTAACGAGGCCCCCATGAGGGGTAAAAATAGGGCAAAATTATCTCAGATCCATTCATCTATCCTGATTGATATCAGTAATACGGTTTGATAGGCCAACAAATCTCATCAGGCACCTTATCAAGTCTAATACTCGGTTTTGAAATTGGAATACCATCTAAGAGGAGGATGCATAGCAATTTCTATCCCACCAGAGTTATTTGAATCCTATCCCGGTTAAATTTCGGAGGAGGCATATCTCATGAAAAAATACTCCAACTTTATCAGTGTGTTGATCGCGGCAATAATGCTTTTTACACTTGTGGGGGTGCCTGTACCTCGAGTCGTGAAGGCACTCTCGGAAAACCCCAGCCAACCCCAGGCTGTCAATGCCATGCCGGACCCGACGATTGTGTTTCCGGGCCTGAGTCGCTCAGATAATAGCCTGACTGATCCGGATATTTTTCCAAGCGACCCTGCGGACAATAATGACCCTAGAGTGATTGGCGCGGTTCCTGATACCAGCGGAGCTGCAGGTCACACCCACTACCTCCAGGCGGTCAACAAAATGGTGGCTTTATACCGCAAAGATGGAGAGCTGGTCGACAGCGTTTCTTTTGGTGAGTTTTGGTCCCAGAGCAGCACGGACACCTTGTGTTCTTTAGAAGGGGGCATTTACCATCATGGCCAGCCCTACGTGCTTTATGACCACCTGGCAGGGCGCTGGGTGGTGGCAGATGTGGCTTACGCCGACATCGATAACGGGCCGTATTATATTTGCATTGCGGTGTCAAATGGGTTGACCCCGCCTGCCCCCCTTAACCCATATTTCATCCCCGATTTTTGGTATTACTACTCCATCAAAACCAATGTGGAGAATTTCAATTACTATCCGGATTCTCCCAAATTGGGTTTGTGGCCGGACGGTTATTATCTGGCCGCCGATATGGTTGACGTATATAACAATGGTATGAATCGCACGCCGCGTGGCATCAAGGTGTGGGCCTTAAACCGGGAGGATTTGGTGGGTGGTGCGGTAACCGATTTCCGCACGAAATCCTTTTATCTGAGCGAGCAGCTGGGCTACGAACATCTGGTGCCCAGCAATCTGATCGGGATTCCACCTGCGACTGGTACACCCAACTATTTCGCCTCCATCCAGCCCGGGAAATTTCACATTTGGGAGTTCCACACCGACTGGAACGAGCTGAGCCCATCCACGTTTGGTACTTCGCCGGCGCACCTGCCCAATTTCACTCTTGACACTGATACCTCCTCAATCTGGGCCATCGGCTATATCGTCCCTCAGACCAATTCCACCGAAAAGCTGGACGTGCATGGCGAACGCCTCATGTCGCCCTTGCAGTACCGCATTGTGGATGGCGTGCCAGCTTTGTGGGCTACCCACGCCGTGTTGAGCGATTCGGTAACGGGCATGCGTTGGTACGAAATCCGCTATGACACTATGGATGAACCTTTCTTCTACCAGCAAGGCACTTACCAACCTGACAGCCTTTATCGCTGGATGGGCAGCCTGGCGGTTGACCAAGCTGGTGATATGGCGCTTGGCTACAGCGTTTCAAGCGCCAGCATGCATCCGGCCATCCGCTATGCCGGCCGCTTGAAGAACGATCCGACCGGCCAGATGGCCCAGGGGGAAGCGGTTTTACAAGTGGCTGGTTTCCCCATTTACAACGGTTCGCAATACGACGGTGACCTGCTGTTCGATGGCCCCTGGGGCCGGCAGAGCCAGATGTCTGTCGATCCTCTCGACGAATGTATCTTCTGGTATACCAACATGTACTATGACTCCCAGTCAGGAGGCACTAACTGGCACACCGCCATCGGATGGTTCGGTTTCCCGGAGTGCAAAGGCGGTATAACCAAGCGTATTTCCTTACACACCGATGACACGCAGGGCAACGCCTCCTCTGGCTTGGATTTCGAAATGTACAGTGTAGGTATTTCAGAAACGGGGCGCTACGTGGTCTTCTCGTCCGAGGCCACTAACCTGGTGGACGATGATACCAATGGCCAGCGCGACGTCTTCCTGCGCGATCGTGATACCGATAATGATCAGATCTTTGATGAGCCCGGTTCGGTCAAGACCACCCGCATCTCGATGGGCTATGATGGTTCTCAGGCGAATGGTGACTCCTGGGAGGTTGCCATCTCTGCGGATTCACTTTTTATTGCCTACAGTTCAGACGCCAGCAACATCGTAGCGGGCGATACCAACGGCGCCAGAGATGTGTTCGTTTATAACCGGTCAACCGGAGCGACAGAGCGCGTCTCAGTGGTAGATAAGACCACCAATGGCAATGGCAACGCTAAATCTGATCAACCTTTCCTCTCAAGGACGGGCAGATATGTGGTATTCCGTTCCTCTGCCAACAATCTGGTCACCGGAGACACGAACACCGTAGCGGATATCTTCCTGCGGGACCGCAGTACCAAACTGACCATGCGCATCCCCCCACCGGATATAGGCATCCCTTTCACCGAACCCCTCGATGAATCGACCACACCCACCATTTCTGATGACGGCACTCGGGTGGCTTTTGCATCGCGGGCTACCAATCTTGTGACACCAGCTGATAGCGCCGACGGGAACGCTTTGGACGTATTCGTCCATGATCTTAGTACCGGTGATACCTATTTGATCTCTGCCGTCGGTGCGATAACCGATACGTTAGATTCCTACACCCCCTACATCTCTGGGGATGGCAATTACGTCGCCTTTGCCTCGCGCGCCCGGACTTTAGATACAGACACGACCAATTGGGAATCTTCTACGGATACCGATGCGGATATCTTCGTCTACGATATGAGTCTAGATGTTATCAGTCGGGTTTCGGTCAATTTCTTCGGCGTTCAGGCTGCAAACGGTGATTCCTATTCGCCATCTATAACTCGGGACGGGCGTTTTATCGCTTTTGCCTCCGAAGCCAATAACTTGGATGTCAATCTGCCTGACGTGAACGCTCGCAGGGACATCTTCCTGCACGACCGCACCTTGGCCCTATCCGGTGTCTATGATTTTGGACTCACCCAACGCATCTCGCTGAACTACAACCGGGGCGAGCCTAACGATTGGTCTTTTGTGCCCGTGATCGCCCCCGAAGGTCGTCATGTCGCTTATGTCTCCGAGGCAACCAACCTGGTGAATAACGATACCAACAATGCCTGGGACGTCTTTGCCTTTGACAGCCAGCGGCATATACCGACTTTCCTGACGATTCCGGCCAATATACCCGGCAGCCTTGGGGAAGTGGTTTCGGTGCCGGTGATCTTCAATCAAAGCGGTCAGACTATCGATACCACCACTTTCTCCGTAGATTTCGACCAAAACTGCTTGATTTTCGACCCGACCATGGCTAATGCGGTGGTTTTCAGCGTATCCTCAGATTTCGTCACCTCCTGGAGTTACAACGCGGCCGATACGGATGGTGAATTAGACTTCTCCATCTACGATCAGACCGCCCCGCGTTCGCCCATTCCAGATGGCACCTTGGTGACCATCAAGCTGAAAGTCAAAGCGACCTGCTCGGAAGCCCCCGGATGGGCCAATAGCGCCCGGGTCGGCTTCTCGGTTGATCCAGCTCCTTCGTTTGGGAGTAATGGTCAGAGCGTGAAAGGCTATTCATCGGACGGCTTCATCCATATCTTGCCCGCCATGTTAGGTGATTGTAATGGCGATGGGCTGGTTGACGCCGGTGATTTAAGTGCTCTGGTTTTGGAGATCTTTGATGGTGATAACACCCTTCCGAGTAACACGCCTGGAGGTACTTTCCCGGGCAACCCGGTGGGTTGCAACCCGAACCAGGACACGGTAGTTGATGCCGGTGATTTGTCCTGTACGGTGCTGATCATTTGGGGTGATGGAACCGCCGCTTGCTCGGGTGGGTCAGGACCAGCCTCGCAGATAACCACGCAAGCCTGGTTTTCATCTGAAGATGGGGCCGCTACCCCTGGCCTGATTTCTTTGGATATTCCCAATGGCGTTCTTGCTCTGCCTGGAGATCAGGTGAACCTTCCGCTGGCCTTCCATCCCAATGGCAACGCGGTCAACACCATGGTCTTCTCCATAGACTTTGACCAGACCTGGTTGACTTTTGATCCGGCTGATAAGGATCACGACGGCCTACCGGATGCACTTTCGCTAGATCTACCCCAAGGATTCAAAGCCATCGCCAGTTTTGATCCCAAAGATGGCGACAGCGAATTGGACATCGTAATTTTCAACCAGACATCGCCGACAGCCTATCTGCCGGATAAAAACCTCCTGACTCTAAACCTGACCACTGGTAATCCCCCAGGGGATTTCTGGGCGATGCTGCAATCGTCCGATAATCCACCGGCTTCCTTTGGCAGTGTTAGCGGTCAAAGTTTACCTGGAGGGGTGGATATGGGTTCTGTGTTGATCACCTTGTTGAATAACCGTGTTTACCTGCCCCTCACCATGGGTCCACCTGCGGGTAAGTAACCAAAAGATTTTCATCAAGTGCGGTGCATGCTCCGCGTGCATCGCACTTGATGATTTGTATTTTTATAAGATAGTCCAGTATAAAGGTAGGTATCAGATGAAAGGGGTAGAAATTATTACAATGAGAATATCAAAAATAAGATCATCTATTCTGGTCAGATTGGTTTCAGCCGGAGTCATCATGGCTTTGGCTATTGCTGGCTTTTATAACCTTGCGGGTTTGGCAGCCCAGCTGAGCGGCCCTGCTCTTTCTATCCCATCTAACCTGACAGCACTACCTGGGAGCACAGTCGCAGTTCCAGTCACTTTCAGCGCCAATGGTAATCAGATCGCCAGCCTGGTTTTTTCGATCGATTATGATCAGAGTGTATTGCTCTACGACGACAGCCTCCCCAATGCCATCTCCTTCAGTTTGCCAGCGGACTTTGTGGGTTCTTGTTCTGCCGATACCACCGATACGGATGGCGAGATCGATTGCTTTATTCTGGATCCGACCACACCTCTGGCGGCTCTCCCCGATAGTGTGGCGCTCACCGTCACGCTCAGAACCCTAAGCCCGCCTTCTGACACCTTTGCATCGGTTGGTTTTTCACTGGATAGCCCCCCTACTTCCTTTGGGGATACCGAGGGGCAAAGCGTGGCGGGTACCACCAGCGATGGCGCGGTGTGGGTCGGAACCGGTCCACCACCGCTATTGTTCCCGAGAGCTTTTGTGCCTTTCGTTGGTCGTAACCTTCTTCCCGTCGTAACGCTTGTGCCAACTAACACGCCGACGGCAACGTCCACCTTGATTCTTACGCAGACTCCCACTGCAACGCCCACCAACACTGCCACGCCTCCCAGTTGTTCTGATTTGATCGTCAATGGTGGCTTTGAAAACAATAAAGCTTGGGAGCTGCCGGCGACAGCTTACACGGCGGGTTATTCTAGCGACCGGGCTCATAACGATAGCCGTTCATTGCGGACTGGCATTATTAACACCCAGGATAATGTGTTCAGCTACTCTTCGGGGCGTCAGGCTGTCTACATTCCTGCAAATGCCTCCACCGCCCAGCTGAAGTTTTGGCGTTACGCTATCAGCGGCGAGACCACCTCCAATCTGTCCCTGGGAATCCCCACCGGGAGGTTATTGGGAACCTCGGTGCTTTCTTCGAATGACTTGCAATATGTAATCATCGTTGACGCCAACAATAACTGGATCGGCACCCTGCTCTGGCAGTTGAGCAATAACCGCACTTGGACTAAAGAGCAATTCGACCTGTTGGATTATGCTGGCATGACCATCAAGGTTCAGTTTGGCACTTTCAACAACGGTACCGGTGGCGTCACGGCCATGTACGTGGACGATGTATCCTTGCAGGTTTGCCCCTGAGGAGATCATTTTGATGATCCAGCGCTTCCTTCAAGCCCTTAAGCGATAAGGAAGCCTGCGCGTATCACAATTTAACACAGATCAGCCAGAGGGAATAGGTTAAGCGCGGGCAGCCTCAGGCCCGCGCTGTGATATAAACGCGGGTTTTTGAGCCACATAATTTTCTCCCATCAAGATGAGCTCTATCTTGCAGGCCCTCACTGGGCGAACCTGCCTGGCTTCTGCAGGTGAGCCAACCAGGGGGGGATTATCACCCTTGACAAGAATCTTTATTTGCCTATAATTACTATAAGATTTATCATAAATATGGATCTTTGGGAATCACCGTGGTGAAGGTTAGATGTGGGGGTGTAGAGCGGGCGCAGCCCGCCCTACACCCCCACATATCTACCCCATCACGGCAAATCCCAGAGAGCCATAAATATTCATACGTGGATATCATCTGATGATTATGTGCATCTGTACGGGGCGGGGATCATAACCACTGCCTCGTCATAAAGAAGCCCGCTGATTTTCAGCCAGGGGTTTCGAGAAAACGGCTAACAAATGAAGGACAGTGGTTGCGACCCCGCAGGCGAAAACGATAACGCAAGGCGTGGTGCATTTCATTGTTCTTTTTTTGTCCCTGTTGGTCGTTTTTGTGGTTAATCAGGAGTATTTCGATGGCATTCATCGCTGTTGATCAAACTAGAATCATTTCCCCACCAGCCGCAGAGTTGCAGGCGACCGTGGGTAACACGCCGCTGCTACCCCTGCGCCGTATCGCCGCACATCTCTCTCCGGGCGTGCAGCTCTTGGGGAAAGCCGAATGGTTCAACCCGGGTGGCTCGGTCAAAGATCGACCGGGGCTGAACATCTTGCTGACCGCTCTGGAACAGGGGGAACTTAACGGAGGCCGGCGTCTGCTCGATTCCACCTCTGGCAACATGGGCATTGCCTATGCCACTTTCGGCGCAGCCTTGGACCTGCCGGTCACGCTGGTCCTTCCGGGAAACGCCAGCCCTGAACGGCTGGCGATCCTGGGCGCTTTGGGCGCTGAAGTGCTATTGAGCGATCCCCTGGAAGGATCGGATGGCGCCCTGCATGTGGCCCGCAGAATGGCCGCCGAGCAGCCCCAGACTTACTTTTACGCCGATCAGTACGACAATCCTGCCAACTGGCAGGCTCATTTTCGTAGCACTGGTCCCGAAATCGTCCGGCAGACCCGAGGCCGGGTGAGCCATTTTGTGGCTGGTATGGGCACCTCGGGCACGTTGACGGGGGTAGGACGCTACCTGCGCCGCTACAACCCTCAGATCGAGATCGTGGCAGTCCAGCCCGATGGGCCCTTGCATGGCCTGGAGGGCTTAAAACACATGCCCTCCACCATAAAACCAGGCATCTTCCAGGCCAGTCTTCCCGACCGCACGCTGGAGATAACCACCGAAGCGGCATACGAAATGACTTTGCGTCTGGCCCGCCAGGAAGGCCTTTTCGTGGGAATCTCCTCGGGCGCAGCTGCTGCCGCGGCCTTACAAGTGGCTGCCGAACTCCAAGAAGGGGTGGTCGTGACAGTCTTTCCCGACGCCGGTTACAAGTATCTGAGCGAAAGTTTTTGGGAGCAGGCCAGATGATCCTGGAAATTGGGGCTGATGTTTTGGGAGAAATCCATGCTCATGGGGAGAGCGCTTACCCGGATGAGGGTGCTGGCCTGTTGCTGGGGAAAGCGCATGGCGGGCTGAAGCAGGTGGACGCTATCCTGGCTCTGCCCAACGTTCGGGAGGCTGGCGAGCGGCGCAGGCGTTATCTGCTCACCCCCCAGGATTACCTGCATGGCGAGCAAGAGGCTTCCCGCCAGGGTTTGGATGTCTTGGGGGTTTTCCACTCTCACCCCGACCATCCCAACCGGCCTTCCGATTTCGACCGCCAATGGGCCTGGCCTTGGTTTTCTTACCTGATCACCAGCGTGCAGGCTGGCCTTGCCACTGAAAGCCGTTCCTGGCGCTTGAGCGAAGATCGCGGTGGCTTTGAGGAAGAGCAAATTGTGATCAAGACTTTGGATAAATCCCGGAAAGATATCCATCAAAGCGCATGACTGGATGGGTTTCTTAGATATTTGGAGGTATGAGTATGTCTTTGTACTTTGTCCGTCACCAACACGATGCTGAGACTTGCCCGGCGCGTGATCCTGACCAGGGAGCCATGTTGCTCTCGCACATCAGCCCCTTGAACGCCCGTAAATACGGGGTTGATATCCGCGGCGACGCCGTCCTGGATGGTAAGCACACCTTCGTGCTGATCCTGGAGGCTGACAACGAGGCTGACATCCGTAATTTCATGCAGCCCTTCAGCCAGGCCGGTCCCGTGGAAGTCCTGCCTGCTTCTACCTGCGAGAAGGTGGTGGAGCGCTCCGGTTGCTGATCCGCCCGGATTTGCAGGCCACGATTCTCGGGTTTCTTGCAGGCATTAAATCCTGAACCAGTCAACAATCTTCACAGAAAGAGGCTAAAATTATAAGATGCCGTTGATACGAATACCAACACCTTTACGATCCTACACACAGGGGCAAAGGGAGGTCCAGGTGGTCGGCCACAACGTAGCCGAAGCGCTGGATGATTTATTAGAAAGTTATCCATCCCTGCGCCCGCACCTGACCAATGGCAGTGGTGAGCTGCGACCTTTTGTCAATCTGTTCCTCAATCAGGACAACATCAAGGACCTGCAAGGCACTGAGACTCCCTTGCAAGAGGATGATCTCTTGATGATGATTCCCAGTATTGCAGGAGGGCTAGCCTCGCAAGCTGGCGCGTCTTGAAGGGAAATCTGAGCGCCCACCCGCTTAAGGCAGGCTCTCTCAATAAAACGAATGCTTATGTTACCTAACCTTTCTCATTCGGAAATTTTGCATTATTCCCGCCACCTGCTGATCCCTGAAGTGGGATTAGAGGGGCAGCGCAAGCTCAAAGCCGCCTCGGTTTTGGTGATCGGCACAGGCGGGTTAGGCTCTCCGGTGGCGCTCTACCTGGCAGCCGCCGGCGTGGGCCATATCGGCCTGGTGGACTACGACGTGGTGGATTTCTCCAACCTGCAACGCCAGGTCATTCATGGAACCTCCGCCATTGACACGCTCAAAGTAGAATCGGCGCGCCAGCGCATGCTCGACCTCAACCCGGAAATCGAGGTGCAGGCCTATAACGAGGCCTTTACCTCGCAGAACGCCATGCGCATCGCCGAGAACTATGACATCCTGATCGATGGCACGGACAACTTCCCCACCCGCTACCTGATCAACGACGTCTGCGTACTGCTGGGCAAGGCCAACGTTTATGGCTCGATCTACCGCTTCGATGGCCAGGTCAGCGTTTTTGACGCTCGGCGTGGCCCGTGCTACCGCTGCTTGTTCCCCGAACCACCGCCGCCCGGGCTGGTGCCCTCCTGCGCCGAAGGTGGCGTTTTGGGCGTTCTGCCTGGCACGATCGGCACCCTGCAGGCTACCGAGGCCTTGAAGCTGATTCTGGGAATCGGGGATCCCCTGATCGGGCGTTTGCTGCTGTACAACGCCCTGGATATGTCCTTTGACTTTGTCAAACTGCGCAAGAACCCCAACTGTAAGGTTTGCGGCCCTCATCCCGAGGTCACTGAGTTGATCGACTACGAGGCTTTCTGCGGTGTCCCTGGCCACGACCATGATGAAGGCTCTGTGGGTGGGGGTTGGGACATCACTGCCAGCCAGCTGGCCGAAAGGTTGAAAAACGGCAGCCATCTGCGCCTGATCGACGTGCGCGAACCCCACGAGCTGGAAATCTCGCACATCGACGGCGCTGAGTTGATCCCTCTGGGACAGATGGCGGCGCGTATGTCGGCGCTGGACAGCGCCGAGGAAATCGTGCTGTTCTGCAAGAACGGCACTCGATCGGCGCGTGCCTTGGAACTGCTGGCCAGCGCTGGATTCCGCAAGATGAAAAACTTGCAAGGCGGTATTAATGACTGGGCTCGCCAGGTAGACCCAAGCCAGCCGGTTTATTGAGATGGGTTGGTGTTGCCGGCCTGCAGAGCGCTTGGCTCACGGGTAGCCCGGTATCTGAGTTCGCAATTGGAAGGGGATATCATCTATGAGTAGTGAAGTACGCAGGATACTCTCCATCCTGGCCCATCCGGACGATGAGTCCTTTGGCATGGGAGGCACGCTGGCGCTCTACGCCCAAAAAGGCGTCCAGGTTTATCTGGTGTGCGCCACCCGCGGCGAGGTCGGCGAAGTAGAGCCGCAGATGTTGAAAGGTTTTGCCTCCATTGGCGAGTTGCGCGAGCACGAGCTGCGCTGCGCCGCGGATAAACTGGGCCTGGCTGGGGTGTATTTCCTGGGATATCGCGATTCGGGCATGATCGGTTCGGCGGATAACCGGCATCCCCGCGCCCTGGCAGCCGCCCCACTGGATGAAGTGACCGGCAAAGTGGTGCAATATATCCGGCAGCTGCGACCGCAGGTGGTGTTGACCTTCGACCCCATTGGCGGTTACCGCCATCCCGACCACATCGCCATCCAAAAGGCTACCGCAAAAGCTTTTTACGCTGCCGGGGACCCGCAGGCCTATCCTGGGGACCGGGAGCCTTACCAGCCGGCCAAACTGTACTACCATACCATCCCTCGCCGTTTCTTGCGCTGGGCGGTGCGCCTGATGCCCCTATTCGGCAGGGATCCCCACCATTTCGGGCAGAACCAGGATATCGACCTGGCCTCCTTGGTGACGGAGGATTTCCCCATCCATGCCCGCATCGATTATCGCGCTGTTCTGGACCTTAAAATGGACGCCTCCGCCTGCCACGCCAGCCAGGGCGGTATGGGGCTGGCCGGGGGACCCTGGTTCCTGCGTTTTGCCTCCCGCCTGGCTTCCGGTCGGGACGATTTTATGCGCGCCTATCCCCCCGCTGAGGCGGGTTTACGCGAGCGTGACCTGTTTAGTGGCCTCAATGGCCGCGGCTGAGATCAAGACCGTAGGTCCGCCTAAAATTGCATCCCCGAAAGAGAGTCTCTTAAAGGCAATACAAGGATCGCTTAAAGCACCTGAATTTTTTGTGTACACGATATAAGAGCGTCATGGGAAATCGGTTTTGCGTGATGCTCCTATAGTATTAAACCTGGCAATTTATGGAGTGGAGGTTTATGGATCTTTTGGAACGCTTCGCCTCATCCCTGTCTGTATCCGACGGGGCGGCGCTTGCTGTGCAGAACTATATCGAATGGCAGGTACAAAACCACCCCGCAGATTTCATTCCCAGTGCTGATGACGATGTAGACCTGCGGACTTACCTATTTCACCTGCACACTAAAGGTGCGGACCGGGCCGCGCTCGAAGAACAAATTGCCGCCCTCAAGCGGTTTTACCAATGGGCACAAACCAAGGGGGTCATTACTCACAACCCCTTTGAGGAATACAATTTTGCTCACCCCTTCCTCACGGGCGAGCAGATTCAGCAGCGGCAACAGACCCTGCCCGAAAACCTTCATGAGCGCGAGGTGGAGAGGTTGCGCGCTCTCGCTCAAATCACAGAACAGCTCAACAGCTCCGTGGATATCCAGAGCGCTCTCGACAGCACATTGAGAACATTGCTCAAAGTAATGCATTTGCAGACCGGTTGGGTGTCGATGCTCACTGAATCACACCTTAGTGTTTTTCCTGCAGGGGCTTCACTGCCGCATGGTTTCGCGCTGGCTTCTGCCTGCGGTTTACCCCCCGGTCTCGAACGCGACGATCGTCGCTTTCTCCGCCAGCCGCCCGCCTGCCACTGTCAGCATCTGCTCATCGAAGGACGCCTCACACGTGCTGTCAACATCGTCGAATGTACACGCTTGCGAGATTCCATGCGCTCTGCAGGCGATAACCAAGATTTGCGCTTTCACGCCAGTGCGCCCCTGATCTCACAAGGTAAGCCGATTGGTCTCATCAATGCCGCCACCAAGGAATGGCAGTTTCTGACCCACGAGGATTTGCACTTTCTCTCTGCGGTCAGCGCGCAGCTCGTCGTTGCGCTCGAGCGCGCTCACTTCTACGAGGTTGCAGAGGCACGGCGTGTTCGTCTCGAAAACGAACTACGGGTCGCTCGCGAAGTCCAGGCGGGGCTCATGCCGCGTGAAATGCCTGATATTCCCGGCTTTGGTCTCGCGGGTGTCTGGTGCCCAGCGCGCGAGGTCTCCGGAGATTTTTACGACATCTTTCCCCTGGATGAGGGTCGCTGGGGGCTGGTGATCGGCGATGTTGCGGATAAGGGTACTGCTGCTGCGCTCTACATGGCGATGGTACACAGTCTCATTCTCTCTGCAGCGTTACGACATCGCAGCCCTGCGGCAGTGTTGATGGAGGTTAACCAGACGATCCTTTGGCAGTCTTCATCGGGGATATTGGTCACGGTTTTTCTTGGGGTGCTTGACCCAAAGAAGCAAACCCTCCAGTATGCCAATGCCGGGCACAATCCACCATTGGTGCGGCGCGCATCTGGGACAATAGAGTCATTAACCCGAACTGGCGCTGTGCTTGGAGTGTTTGAGGAACTACAATTGAGCCAGGCGACAATCACGCTCGAGCCTGGCGACGCAGTTGTGATGTACACCGACGGTCTGACGGAAGCATGGCATCCGCATACGCGCAACGAAGATTACGGGATTAATCGTCTTACTGCTGCTATTGCCGCCGCGCCCCGCAAGGTTGGTGAACTCCTTACGCACGTTGAGGCTGATCTCAATGCCTTTATCGAGGGCGCGCCACAGCAGGACGATGTCACCCTATTGGTACTTACCAAGGATTGAATCGAAGGGCGAAGGCACCATGCCGATTGACATGAACTGAACCTGCCCGGATGCCGAACCCTCGCCTTGAGGCCATGCTGCCTACGGCGCGGGCTCCAGCGGTTTGGGACAGATGATTACGCGAACTGGTATCCAACCTTATTGTTCAAGCCGCGTGGTTTGGCGGATTGCACATACTCCAAGTCTTCGCCGGGAATCCACCGGAAACAGCATTGTTCGTGATGCTAAACAGTTTCGTTTCAGGCGTCTGGCTAGGCGCCCTGGGCTCGTATCCGATCATCCGGTAAAGCCTTGGCCCTCTGTCACCTTATATCCGAAATATGGATAAAAGGTGGAAATCAACCGCAGGACTGCGCTATCTTGAAAGCCAATCGCCTCTTTACCTCAGTATCAGCGGCAGGTAGACTTCCGCAGTGGCTTCCCATAATTCAAACGCGCCCATGTCGCAAACGGGATTGCCGTCTCCATCACCATCTGCAGGCCGCGGTTTCCCTCGATAGTCTACGGATGGACAGGTGGTGTTATCACCGGCGTCGATGGCCGGGCTTTCCAGGATGGGCAACATACCATAGGCATTCCCGCTGGCAGGTAGAGTGAGTTGCGGGTCCTGGCAAAGGTCGGCAGCCCCCGAGCTCACATAATCGCCGGAAGCGCCGCAGGTGATGTTCTTGGCGGAAAACGCCATATTGTAGTTCGAATCCATTGATAAATTACCACAATTCTCCTGGTAAAAGAGGAAAGTGATATCACCTTGATCGAAGTAATCCTTGTCGCCTAGAAAGATGTTGTTCCTGGCAGTCAGCGTTTCGACGCCATTACAATTAAAACCTTCGCGCGGACCGCTGCCAACTAACCCGTCTCCCTGACCATAGAAAGTCGAGTTGAGGATAGAGGCTTGTTCTCCTCCGGTATATGTTATCTCCAGTGTATTTCCCAGAGCCCGGCAAGGGTCTACATTAAATGTAAATGGCTGGTTATCAAAGAAGGCGCAATTCCCCACCAGCACGCTGTTAGTGATTGAAGTTGCCCCGGTAACTTTGATCTGGTTACCGGCGTTGCCCTCAGCATAGACCCGCTTTAGCACGATTTGCCCGCCCTGGCTATGGTAAAGCAGGTCTAATCCATCGGAGGTGTTATGTAGGAAGGCCGAATCTTCAATAATCCAGTCTCCGCCGGTGCTGCCGGTGCCAACCCCGTCGCCGTACCCCCCGGCGCTTTGCGCCCAGCAGCCAGTGGGCTGTTCGCCCGGGTAGGTTTCCCCACAGCCATTCCATTCCACCGTCCAATGGCGGAAGGTCAGCGTGCCGTCATTGGCGTCATCCCCCTCGATGTCCCCATCCCACCCAACCCAGCCGTTGCCGGCAATGCGCACGTTCTCCACAATCCAGTCCGCCAGTCGACCGGCCCACACCCCCGTGCTGGCCAGTCCGTGAATATTCAAGTCTTTCAAGTGGACATTGTTCGAGTCCGCTGCATACAGGCCAACCGCAGCCCAATCGCCATAGGGGTAAGCCTCGCGCTGGCATGCCAGACCGCCCGTGTGGTCCTCGACGCAGGTCGAATGGTCGCTGACCTCCAGACAGGCGAGCTCGATGTTGCTGGCGCCAGTTAGGTTGAGGATCAGGTCTGCCCGCTCCGTCCCCCACAGCTCAGGTGGGTTAGCACAGCCAGAATTCGAACCCGCTCCCAGTATCCGGGTGGGTTGGGCCGGGTCAAGTCCGCTGGGTATGGGCGGCATGTAGCAATCCCAGGGATAGTCGAGCTCGCAGGTGTCAGCGCCGGGCGCGCCGTAACCCATCTTGTAGCTGCCGGAAGCGATTATTAAGGTATCACCTGCGGCAATATGCGGTACGCCGCCCGGGGGCAGGGCTCTGAAGGGGTGATCCCAGGCGCAATCCTGACCCATCCCGCTGCCGGGATAGGCGGCATTTGTCAACCCGCTACATTGATCGGAGGAGCCTCCGTCTGGGCGGATGTAGAATGTGGTTTGGGTTGCCCTCGACAGGTCGGGCGCTGGGGGTTTGACGGTGTCTGAGGGCAACTTGCTTTGCGTCGTTGGGGCACAAGCGCACCACATGAACAACAGAACCCCCGCCAGTGCTTTGGTTTTATTTAGCCGCATCGGTTTTCTCCTCCCCTGGGGTACGCCAGGTTGTATCCGCCTCCCCATGCGTTCGGGTTAGTAGGGCTGGGTCGCAACCAGCCTCATAAGAGTAGAGGCCCGCGACCCAGCCGCGACTCTATTTGAAGTTGTCTAACACACAGGGCAAGAAGGAACAACAACAACCATTACCCCGTAATGTGGGTGCCGCCGGTCCCAAGAGGGCATAACCTTGACCCTGGATTGTACCGCTGGTCGACCAGACCAAGCTGGTCAGGGAGTAGCCCCCGCCCGAGGCTTTGCCTGTCTCAACCACATACCATGAGGGTGAGGGCTGGCTGCCGGATTGGGCTAATGCCACGCCAACCAGGATCAGCACACAGATCAGGCCAACCACCGCGGCAGGGAAGATGTACTTCTTCATGGCTCCCCCCCCTGCCAATTTGTCACTTCCAGGCGTACGTTTTCGTATCCCAGTCGCTTGGCCGCGATGCGGTAGTCGAAGGCGCACTGAGCCAACTGCTTATCGAGCGTAACTCCACGTACTGTGAAGCCGGTGGCATCTTTCTTGGTAACGGATAGCAGCACCGGATCCTGGCATAATGGTGTCAGAAAGACGTGATAATCCTCCTCTAGATTCACCGTTTCAGCAAAGATCGGCTCGAAGGAAACCGTTACTTCCCCGTTCACCAATGTCGCCTCTCCGAAATCTTCAAACCAGACTTCCGGGCTTTCTACGGAGTAAAGCAGGCGCTGACCGTAATCGGGAGTCGTGACAACCGCGCTTTTCTTAGAACAAACCAGACCTACTAACGGGTCTTCGCTGACGGTGCAGACGTCAGCGCCTGCTGAGTTTTTAATACGCAGGAAATTATTCTCGCCGCTGTCATTATCCAACTTGATGATCGCATCGGCGTTACTCGATAGATAAAGCAGGCTGTTCTGATCGTTGGGATCGGTGTTGATCCTGCCTACGGCGCCGCCTAAGATAAGGTCCTGGTGATCGTCGTAGCCGCTAAAATAAGCGCCGTGATTGCCATAACCGACCATACCATAGTTGTCGCCGATACCATATACGCCGGTCATGCCACTGGGTATCACGATTGCCGCGCTTGTGCTGACACCCAGTATGCCAATGTTCCCGCTGCTCCAGCCTTCCAGGGCATATCCTCCTTGAGAGGAGACCGTTAATCCTCTCGCTCCGCCAGTTCCGCTCCAGTTCTCCCCCCAGTGATCGTGGGGGCAGGTGAGTCCGGCCGCTGAACTGGCTACCGATTCGGGAGAAGCCGCGCTCAATTGTTGACGCGGGTTAAGGGGGGTGAAGATACTTTCTTCTGCGCCCCGCACGCTCACCGCCAGCCAGGCGCTGCCGCTCTTTAAGATTGCCTCGGGGACCATGTTAAGGGTACCCAACAGAACCGAGAAAGCGCCCCCCTGAACCGCAACGCTTTCCTTAGTCTCCTTCCATAACAACTCCCCGCCGGTTTCGTTGGCATACAATTCGAAGATGAAGTCATAAGCCCCATCAGCCACGGGTTGACCGGAATCGTCCAACAGCTGACCCATATAGGGAATCACCTGGTCGGAAAGAGATGGCTCGCCAGCAGAAGGCGAAGCATGGGCGGTTTTGGAGATTCTCAAACCGATGACGGTACCCAGCAAAATGGCACTGGCTCCCAGAATGAAAAGAATTTTTTTTCGAGTGTTCATTTTAGACTCCTTTATGAGATTTTTGTTTCTGTTTCTAACTCGAATAATGATTCCAGCTGCTGCTGAAAATTTGCCTCCCGGTACAGGCGACCTAGGTTATGCCGCCAGAGAGTCATGAGGAAAATTTCTTCTCTGCTTTCAATACATACGCAAATGGGTTTTCTTGTAAAACAGTACGAATCTGTGCATGAGTATATAAACTGTGAGCTGCAAATAGCTCGGCAGCCTCGGGGCTATCAAGATAATCTGGAGCTTCTTTCGTGAGGCTTTCTATTTTCTGCATTGAAGATTCGACGCGTCAGGAGGGAGAATACCAGCCTCCTGAAGTTGGTGGGCAGTACGTGATGAGTAGGGATGGCTGATAGAAGCAGGCACGATAGTGCGCATAGAATCCCAATATAGAATCGCGCTTTTCAACCAGCCCTCATCCCTGAAATCAATCCATGGGTAGTATAGAGCGACCATAAAAGACATCATTACCTCGAAATTATCGAGTAAGATAACTGTTTGGGTAAGTGGTTGGGTGGATTTGTATGACTGTGTCCTTATTATTGCACAAAACCTTGAAGAACGCAATTTTTTTGTGGAATAATCGCCCCGGACAATGTCCCCCCTGCCCCTGAAAGACCCTCCAATGCTGGATAAAGGTACCCAAGCCAACAGGTAATAGCCGTTATCGAAGCGTGCAGGCGTATGGTTAGCGCTGTTGTTACTGCCATTGTAGGTTTCGCAACTCTCCAAGCTACGTGGACCGGGAAAATCAGACCCAGTGGTTGCGAAAGTTGACAGCCATTGAGTGGGAGTTAGGGTTAGGCGCGTGTGGGTGAAGTTACTTCTTTCGGCAATTGGGGGCAGCATCCGAGCTTTGATGTCAGGCCTGGTGGAATTCAATCTGATCGAGACTTTCCGCCCATGGAATAGTGATGGCGCGGGTAGCGGAGGCAGGTTTCCGGATCTGGTCGCTTGAAGGATCAAGGTCACCTGGATCATTAGCTGCTCACCCATTTGAAAGGCGCACCACCAAAGCGACCACCAATGCTGCCAAGAAGAGCCAAATAGCAACGATAACCACTGCGGCGACTCGGTTCACAGGTTTGCCTTGACGCACAATCTTCTGTGCCTGCTCCCGACACTCGGCTAGGACATTTTGGGGAATCATTTTCACTGCAAGTACGACTCCCAAAGGAACTATCAATAGGTCATCCAAATACCCCAAAATGGGAATGGGGTCAGGTATCAGGTCTATAGGACTGAAAGCATATCCGACAACACAGGCCGCGAAAACCCGTGCATACCAAGGGACTCTGGGGTCTTTGTACGCCAAATAGATGGTATAGACTTCTATTTTGAGTTGTCGAGCTCGTTGTTTCCAGCTTTCGAGCCATCTTGCCATGGATTGGTTTCTCCCTATACTCGCTTAAAGAATAGCACCATGATGGGTTTGGTGAGACTCCTTAGGGGTTGGGCGGCAGATTTTCCCGTTTAGCAGTTCAAATCCTCACATCTGTCCCGAAATGTCGTTTCGATAGAATTGCTATAACCCAAGTTGTGAATAATGGTATTCCTACCAGAATGGAAAAATGATAACCCTGTACTGGTAATCCCCCCAAGAATTCCATTTCCCTTGGCGGAAATGCCAGCCCAAGTAAGATGGCCGAGTAACTAGATCTGAAGAAGGTTAGCACCGTTGAGAACATGAACAAGCCCAACAAGATTACCGAGGCCCACCACGCCCACAGTCGTCGCCGTAACGTTCCCCAAGTAATGCAAACCAAACACGCAATGGAGACATCCAGCAAGATAATCCCCTGAAGACCATAACGAAAGACGCCAAATACCGGAAACATACCGTTGAACAAGATGAGGATGTGTAGCATGATGAGGTAGAACAAATACAAAGCACTCAGCACCAGGATGGGTGTGGGTAAGTCTTCAATCCAATAGGTCTTGGCGTCTTTGGTCTCCAGGGTTCTTCTAACATTTCGGCTCTGATAAAACCGGATAAGCAGTCCTGGAAATAGCAAATAGGACAGTCCGAGAAAAACCAGTGAAATCAAAGCGACGGTTATAGACAGGTCTTTGGATCCTGCCAATATGAAAAAGACCACGAAGATCAAAGGCGCACCGACCACCAACCATGACCACAACAAGGTCAGAGAAAGTACTCTGGCCCATCGCCGCAATTTCAAGTGTCCATAGCCCAAAGTGATGAACATGATTGCGATCATATAGTAACCGATGATTTGGCTGGCAATGTTGCCAAACATGAAAGAACCGAATCCAAAACCTTCGTAATGAAAACGACCACCCTCGGAAAAAAGGTAAAAGCAGTACATTTCGAGCGGCCCCAAGAGACCGACAGCAACACCACCCAATAGGAGAAGAATTCCGATGATGGTGAGTAATCGGCTTCGATCTGTGTAATCCAGGTGGCTAGTTTTCGCATCCATACTGGTTTCTCTCACGATAGCAGATTTGCCGCCCCGTTAAGGCCGAGCGCGATGCGGTCAGTTCCATCTGCCTGCGCTTCAACCGCGCCGCAATCGGAACGAAGCAACCTCGAACGGAAATGGTTGTTGGGCTGCCCAACAGCTCTTAATAATCAAGGCGGCCATTCCTTCACCCACGGTTCGTACAACTCATGTTCAGAGCCCATTACCGACCGGTACAAGGCATTGGCCGCAATGCTATAACCGCCCACAAATGCCCTGGTCGTTCCCATGCGTTGCAACCGGCGTAATCCCTCGGTCAGGAGAGCTTTGCCCAATCCCCGCTGTTGGTGGGCGGGCACGGTGGCAACCGGCTCAAAATAGGCACTCCGAGTCACATCATCGAACCAGATGGTACAAAAGGCGGCAATTGCCCCATCCGGCGCAATCGCCACCAAGTCGAGATCCCTGCGGTAAAGAGGGGCAGTCTGGATATTGCGGTACCAGGTAGGATCATCCCTGTTCTCTACCGCAATCTTTATATCACCCTCGTGGAACCCCAACCCCGAAGCGTAACAGCGCTCTAAAAGTTCGAGACCATCTCCCAGAGAACGAATGGTGTACCCTGGGGGAACCGGTACATCGGGAATGGCGATTTCCAGGTCTCGACGCCACTGGTATTCAGGCCAATTATCTTTGCTGTAGCCATGCCTGCTTACGAGTTCCTGCCGAAGTTTATCTTGCCCCGGCACCCACACATACAGCTTGCGCGAACCATCCGGCCGGACCGTGGCCAGGCGTTCTTCCGCTACGTTGAGCATTTCTTCTTCAAGCTCCAAGGTACGCAAAGTCGGATGCACCGACAAATGGGCATCGCCGGGACCGCCATCGGGCATGAGAATGGCAACGATTTGTCCTTCCGCCTCCCAAAGAAAAGCCACATCTTCCAG
>DAOUET010000121.1:0-4535 GCA_034430155.1 Anaerolineales bacterium | reverse complement strand
GATCTAATTGACGAATCAGACTGAAGTCGTACAATTGACATGGCAAGGTGTCATTCTCTGAGGGAGCAAAGCGACCGAAGAATCCCTGAATTGCTCGATTAAAACGGTCGTAACATGGACTCTTCGCTTCCTTAGGCAGCTTAGAGTGACATTAATATCGCAAATTGTCCGACTTTGTTTTGGTTGCTCCATTAGAACCAGGTTTCGATCCGGCCAATCATGTTCACACAACCTAAAACCTATCGAGCTCTAAAGAAATGAGGCAATCTCATGAAAATATTCTTCATATTTATCATCTTCAGTTTAATCCTGACCTCTGGGTGCAGCTTTGCTATGGGTACTCCTAGCGACGCTTCTATCCAAACAGCCATCGCCCAAACTATGGCAGCCGCTCCCTCAGCAACCCCTACCGAGATTCCCCAAATCACCACTGTACCAACTGCCCTACCAGCTCCCTCGCAGACAGCAACATCTGTCCCTCAACCGAGTTCAACAGCAGAGACCTCCTCACCTGCATCGGATCAGATCGCTGCCAGCGTTTATGCCTTGAGCAATCTGGATAACAACCAGTTGTTGATTACAATCCAAATGCCGGGCAAGGTGGAAGGGAACTTTAGAGCTACAGTCAATGACCTACCTTATCGTTGCAAAGTTTTAACTCAGTACCCCGACCGGTTGTATTGTAATGGAACTTCACCCGGGAGCGGAAAATATGCCCTTCTCAAGCTCTATATGGAAGGTAATGACCAATTGATATTCGAGGAACAAATCGGGACGCCGGTCTTACCTCCCCCCACGGTCATCCAGACAGAAAAGCCCGAGACGGGAGCGGGTGACAATCTACCCCCGACAGAAGCTCCCCCAACCAGTCCCCCATATCCATATCCCTGACCAATCTGGTTCATATCTCCCCTTTGGTCACATTCACTCGACTTTCCCAAAACAACCCGGAGAGGATTTAGCCATGGATTACACTCCCGCACGAAATCAAGCTTATCTTGATCAACCGACTGTTACACGCAGCGTATTCCGGAATTTACTACTGTCCAAAGAAACCACTCGCCATTTGCACGCCCGACTATCAACTAGCGTAGAACTTGAGGAGATTTCACAGAACCTGCTCGAATTCATGGTGAAATCATGTAATGCAAAAGCCGGGCTGTTGTAAGGAGATATCGGTGAGACTATTGAACTGCTCACCAACAGATGCAATGTTAGAATGGTGGCAAACAAGCTCGAAGCAAACATACGCTCAGGCGATATCGTGTGTCGTTTTGGAGGTGAAGAATTTATGGTGGTCGCCCCAGGAACCGGGCTAAACGATTATGCCATCCTTGCAGAAAGATTACGCCGTATGATGAAAATAAGCCAAATTAACTGGGGGCAACAAATTCTTTCCGTGACCGTCAGCATCGGGCTGGCTACTTGGTCGATGGCGCGCGTCAGTCTGCCCGATGAACTTATCACATCTGCTGACAAAGCCTTATATACAGCCAAAGAGGCGGGAAGAAATCGAGTAGCTGCATTTATGGATGAAAAAATCGTTCTGGCAAGCTCGTTGGATTTACCAAACAGTCCAAAAGAAAGCAGCTTGAAAGATTAGATGAAAACCATCGCGGTTGCTTCTCAAAACCCCGCCAAGATTCAAGCTACCTTGAATGGCTTCAGGAGGATGTTTCCTGAAGATACATTCAGGGTCGAATCTATCTCCGTGCCCTCAGGTGTAAAGTTTCAACCCTCCTCGGACCGCGAAACCCTTGCAGGAGCTGAGACCAGAGCGCACAATGCTTCCCAGGAATCACCAGGAGCAGACTTTTGGGTCGGGATTGAAGGTGGCGTAGAAGACGAAAATGGAGAATTAAGCGCCTACGCCTGGATCGTGATTCTCTCGGAAGAATTAGCGGGTAAAAGTCGGACGGGCACCTTTTTCTTGCCAGAAAAAGTGGCCTCCTTGGTTAGAATGGGAAAAGAACTTGGTGAAGCCGACGATATTGTGTTTAATGAATCAAATTCTAAACGGAAAAATGGCGCGGTTGGCCTGCTGACTGACAACGTCATCGACCGGATTGGACTATACGAACATGCCGTCATCCTAGCCTTGATCCCTTTCAAGAACGTCGCGATGTACAAAACCCCAGCTTCTGACCATCCACCTGGAAAAGAGCGGGGTCTCTTATGAGTGTTCGTGTTAACGGGTCATCCGGGATCGAAAAGGAGTAGACTGCCGGATAGTGGCAGTCAGAGCCACCCTCAGCCCAGATTTGTTGTTAGGAATCGAGGTCACAGCTATAATGCCAACCGGATAAGCAGAACCCCTCTCAAAGGATTAATCCCACCTTTTATACTTGCCTACGGTAAGCTTTTTTGCTATGCTATGTTCTGATTCGGATTCACAATATGCCTCTTTGACAGATGGTCATTTATTTCCTCTGCAAACTCACCGAAGTTTGGCTTCAATCGTTATTCATATTCTTATCATGATTGTTTAGATAGACACAAGGTTTGGAAAACCTTGCTTCATTTCAACAGATCGAAAGGAGCGAATAGTTATGTCAGGGATACGTATAGGTAATGTCACCCACTTTTACGGCAAGATCAGCGTGGCAGTCATCCAACTCACCGGTGCGATTCATCTCGGCGACACAGTCCACTTCCTGGGCAGGTCGACGGATTTTAACCAAACTGTTACCTCTTTGGAGATCGAGCACCAATCAATTGAAGAAGCTGCTCCTGAACAGGAAGTCGCCATGAAAGTCGATCGTCGCGTGAGGCCTGGTGATAAAATTTTCAAACTCGAATCTGAAGAATAGCGTTTCCGAGATTCTCCTTACCTGCCTGATCTCACCGCTGACCTTACAATAAAATAGAACGATCGAAAACCCTGTTTAAGAGCGCAAGCAAGAACCTTCGCCTTCCCGGTTTGAAATCATGTCAGCAGATATAAACGCGCCTTTTCAACAATCCCCTTCTATCCGTAATTATCCCTCGAGCAAGCAGCGATAATGCAATATCTCCCAGTTGGTAAACTTCCCCTTGACATACTGAAGAAGATACTTCCTCAGGAAACGACCATTGACCCCCGAGTGCTCCTCGGTCCAGGTATCGGATTGGATTGTGCTGTGGTGGAATTTGGCTCGATCTTATTGGTGTTCAAATCAGATCCTATCACTTTCGCTACTGATGATATCGGTTGGTATGCTGTCCAGGTAAACGCTAACGATATCGCTACGACCGGTGCCACGCCGCGCTGGCTGCTGGTCACCTTATTGCTCCCTGATAACAGTTCTACTCCCGATTTGGTTGACCAGATCACTTCCCAGGTTTATAAAGCTTGTCGAGAAATTGGGGTTTCGGTTATTGGCGGCCACAGCGAGATCACCTATGACTTACCCCGGCCAATTTTGGTCGCTACGATGATTGGAGAAGTACAAAAGGACCAACTTATCACACCACGCGGTGCCAATCCCGGTGACAAAATCTTGTTAACCAAAGGTGTACCCATCGAAGCCACCGCCATTATCGCCCGCCAATTTCCGCAGCGTTTGCAACAAACCCTGAGCGCAACAGAAATAAAGACTGCTGGCGACTTTCTCTACCAGCCTGGCATCAGTGTTTTGCGCGATGCTCAGGTTGCATTAAACGCTGGCAGAATCACCGCCATGCACGACCCTACCGAGGGTGGCCTGGCAAGCGCCTTGTGGGAATTAGCTGAAGCAAGTGCCAGGTCACTTCACGTGGAGCCAGCTCGTGTTCCAATACCCAGGCTTTCTGCCCGCCTCTGTCAGATGATGAATTTAGACCCGCTGGCTGCCATCGCTTCAGGTTCACTTTTGATGACTGTATCCCCGGATGACGCCTCTAACGTCTGCCAGGCATGTGAACGGGAAGGCATTCCTTGCGCTGAAATCGGCCAGGTAGAAGAGGGGCCAACAGCTGTTTGGCAAACGATTAAAGCTGGTGAGGAATTGCTACCGCGTCCGGATCGCGACGAAATCGCTAAATTATTCGAGGATTGAGCAGCAACAAAAGCAGGAAAATCTAAGATGACAAGAGAAGCCCATTTTCGCAAGTTAGAACGGATGTATCTCTCTGCCCCAACCAATGGATATTTTGCGCCCAGGATAGTAATCCGCTCAGGGCAAGCCCAGGTGATCATCCCTGTGCGGTCAGATTTCTTTCATCCTGGTGGTGCGGTCCATGGAAATATAGTTTTCAAGGCGCTTGACGATTCCGCTTTTTTTGCCGTAAATTCACTCGTGGATGTCTTCGTCCTGACAGTCTCGTTCAATGTATATTTTACGCAACCTGTATCAGCAGGAGAGATGATCGCCAACGGTCAGGTCATTTATCACTCCAAACGTCTCTTCCTGGCAGAATCAGTGTTAACAGATACAGGCGGGGTAGAGATCGCCCGTGGGAATGGAATATTTATGCCGAGTAGAATACCACTAACCCCTGAAATTGGTTATGAGTAATAGCAGGTGGCGATTCTGTTTTGGAGGTTGACTTTCAATCGTACTCAATCAAAAGATCAT
>DAOUET010000120.1:0-8229 GCA_034430155.1 Anaerolineales bacterium | reverse complement strand
ATCCCCATTATTAACCTGACTGCACTCAATAAAGGTATGCTACCTTTACATGCTTCTGCTTTCATCTACAAAGGTATTGGTGCCTTAGTAACAGGCTGGGCCAAAGGGGGTAAAACTGAAACCCTATTAGCATTTATGGCAAATGGTGCCCAGTATGTTGGTGATGAATGGGTGTATTTGAGTGCGGATGGTACACAAATGTACGGAATCCCAGAACCGATTCGGGTTTGGGATTGGCACTTACAAGATTTACCTGAGTACAGGGCACTGGTCGGGTTAAAGGATCGCGCTCGTTTGCGGGGGTTAAGCCTGTTAGTGAATTCAATGGAACTTGCAGTTTCGAGTGGTATTGGCAGCGGGTCTACAACCATCAAATTAATGACCCGTCTGCTACCGCTTATGAGGAACCAGCTTTATGTTCATTTACCCCCTCATAAGGTTTTTGGAAGCGATAAGAATGCCCTACAATATAAATTTGACAAGGTGTTCTTTGTCAATAGCCATGTGAGCCCGGAGATTACGATAGACCCAATCGATTCACAATTAATCGCTGAACGGATGGTTTTCTCCCTAATAGAAGAGCGCCTGGATTTTATATCGGCTTATCTAAAATACCGTTTTGCATTTCCTGACAGAAAAAATGGATTGATCGAAAATGCCGAGGAAATTCAGCGTAAGGCATTGAAACGAGTCCTTCAGGGTAAAGAGGCTTATGCTGTGGGTCACCCTTACCCGGTTTACATTCCGGCTTTATTCGAAGCACTTGAACCTATATTCAATTAATCAACAATTAGGAATAATGCCGGACTTCTTTGAAAGATTATATTATTGACAGCCAAACTGATTTCACCTTTGATTGTGGAAAATAAGGATAAAGAAAACGGTGACAAATACGGGAGGGTGTCTTCTGATGCCTTGCTTCAATCAATCCGGCGTATCGACTGGCGTTTTTTGTTACCCGATCCACGTCTTAGTGATGTGGTCTATCTTGGCCTCCAGCGTACTTCCTTGATAGAGGCATTAGACTTGTTTAGTGATTCTCTAACAATCATCCATCATCTGCCTTTCAGAATACCTTCCACCAAGAAATATCAAACCATTGTGGCGTGTTCTCCGACTTCCGAGATGCTGGATTTGACAACCAAATTGGTATGTCCGGGTGGTAGTCTTTATGTCGAAGTATATGGTTTGTGGGGATCAATCAACCGTTGGAGCAAGATGAGAGAATGGTTAAGATCGCAAAGGCATGGTATGGGATTTCCCAAAGATTACCTTATGTATATCCAACGTTTGGGTTTCTCCGATGTAAAGTTATTTTGGCACTGGCCTGATTTCGAAACTTGCACGAAGATTATTCCATTGCAAGACAAGGAAGTTATCCGTTACGCACTCAAGGCTGCAGGGAGCGGTTTGGAGAATCGCGTAAAAACCAGGTTCGTGTTAGAGTTACTCACAAGTGGATTGCTTACGTGGACGGTACCATGTTTCAGCATAATAGCCAGGTGGGACAAGGCATAAGTTCAATGTTGGCATTTATCCAAAATAACAGGGAGCGTCTTGGGCTGGATAATTATGGTCTGCCCGAGGAGCTATCTGCTCTAGTGATCACACCTCGATTCCGAAGTTCCAGCCATGTGCTCTTTGCCATATTTCCAGAAGGGAAATCTCGACCTGTGCTGGTCGTCAAAGTTCCCCGCATGAAAGGCGAAAGCCCCAGTATCAACCGTGAGGCAACGAACTTGAGAACTGTACAGTCCAGTAGGCTCCAGGGATTTGAGTCGATCCCGAGTGTGGTTGCCCTAGAGGAAGTATGGGACAGACCGATCCTGGTAGAAACCGCGCTGGTCGGTGAACCGATGGATCCACCGACAATCCGGCGTAATCCTAAGGGTTGCTGTATCGCCCTTATGGAGTGGTTGATAGATGTACAGTTAGCCACCTGTGTCACTCCAGATCCAGACAGGATCTGGTTTGAGAAGCTGGTAAAAGAGCCCTTTGAGTATATGAGAGAAAAGTTTCCCATAAGCGAACAGGAAGAGCATTTCTTGAACTGGACATGGGAACAAGTCAAACAGATAAGTGATGCAAAAATACCGCTGGTGTTTGAACATGGTGATTTGAGCCATCCGAATGTGATGTTGCTTGATGATGGTAAGGTAGGGGTAGTCGATTGGGAACAGGCGGATCCTCAAGGCTTACCAGGCGTTGACCTGTTTTTCTTCTTAACCTATGTAGCATTTGCCAGATATCAGGCGCGCGAAAAGGATAATTATTTACCGGCATTCAAATCTGCTTTTTGGGGGCGGTCCGCCTGGGCGATACCTTACATAAATTCTTATGCAGAGCGACTTAAGCTGCCAAGGTCAACCCTGACACCCCTTTTTGTGCTGAGTTGGTTTCGATATATCATCAATCAATTGAAACGTCTGGGCTACATTGCACCTGCTGAGGAGAAATTCGAGTCAACAACAGCCACTTGGTTGCGAGGAAACCGATATTACTCCTTATGGCAATATGCAGTTAAACACGCCGCTGAGATTGAATGGGATTGAAATATCAACTTCTGCCGGCTGAACTATGTTTTATTCCTCCTACCCTTTTCGAAAGATAAATCTTATATGTTTACCGTAGCTTTTATTGGGCCTGATGGCGCGGGTAAATCTACGATAACCCGGCATATCGTCCGGAAATTCCCATTGCCCGTCAAATACGTATATATGGGAGTCAATCTCGAAACCAGCAATCTGGTGTTACCCACAACAAGATTGGCGCTTGAAATCAAGCGAGCACGAGGCGGGCGTCCCGATATTTCGGGCCCACCGGATAATACCAAAGAGAAACCACTTCCGAAAAGCTCAATCAAACGTGCTTTAAGGGGATTGAAATTAAATTTGCGAATGATGAATTTAATGGCTGAGGAGTGGTTCCGACAGATTGTGGTTTGGTATTACCTGCGAAAGGGTTTTATCGTTATTTTTGACCGACATTTTTTTACCGATTATTATGCTCACGATATCTCTGGCAATGGGAGTAAACGACCGCTAATCAATCGCTTCCATGGATTTATGTTGAATCGGTTATATCCTAGACCGAACTTGGTGATCTGTCTGGACGCACCTGCTAAGGTTCTATTCGAACGGAAAGGGGAAGGTACGCTGGCGCTATTGGAAAGTCGCCGCCAGGAATATCTGCAATTGCGGGACGTGTTGGATCATTTCGTTATTATCGACGCTGACCAACCTGAGGAAACGGTTGTGGAACAAGTCATTGATGTGATTTGGGATTTCTTCAATTCAAGGAATGACAGTGTTATTAAAGTGGATTGGAAGAAATGGGCAAGCTAGCTAGATATACCTCGAGGTTTGTGAGACAAAACCCGGTTTTTGATAAGTTTTTCGGAATGCTAGAGCGAGTAGACAAGATGGGTGCGAATTTTTTACGGGTCTTAACCTATCATCGTGTGCTTGATCCTAAAGACGACCCACACGCTTATCAACGCGTTACCATCAAACCGGATGACTTTGAGCGGCAAGTTCGTTTTTTGGTGGAAAACTACCATGTAATTTCCATGCAGGAATTGCTCAGGGTTTCACAAAATGAAGCGGTTTTACCATCTCGTGCGGTATTGGTCACTTTTGATGATGGTTATAACGACTTTGCTGAAAATGCCTGGCCGATTCTGAAAAAACACCAGGTGCCGGTGACATTATTTGTACCGACAGCATATCCTGACCACCCCGAGAGAGTTTTTTGGTGGGATAAATTACACCAAGCTGTACACCAAACCGAGCGGCGTGATGATCTGGTTGCTGATTGTGGCATTATTCAATTAAGAACCCAATCTCAACGTGAACAATCCTTTAGTAAAATGAGGGATTACGTGAAATCAAGACCGCATAAAGAAGCAATGGAATGGGTGGAAAAAGTCTGTGGGTTAATTGGCGCAGTACAGCCAGAGAGCCAGATATTGTCGTGGAGAGCGCTAAGACAACTGGCGCGAGAGGGTGTCACGATGGGCGCTCATACTCGCACTCACCCTTTGATGGACCTCATTTCAGTGGAGCAGGCACTTGTAGAAGCCCATGGTTCATTGCAAGATTTAGAACGCGAAATCGGTTCTGCCCTGCCGATCTTCGCTTATCCGGGTGGTCATTTCAGCGAAGAGGTGGTCATGGGCCTTAAAGATGTTGGGTTCGTTTTAGCTTTTACAACTGTGAGAGGGTTAAACGATCTGAGTAAGATTGATTGGCTACGGATACGAAGGATAAATGTCGGACCCAGCACGACCTTACCGGTGTTGAGGGCTCAGCTATTGTCATGGCTAGTACACCTTGATAAGTTTTCGGTGTATGCCAATACCTGAGAGTGAAGAGTATTCTTTATTAGAGACAGGGGGGTATTTACATTCTTTCTCGGTTCTGGTTTCAGTATAACATGTAACAGAATGGTGAGTCAGTACGTTATCGTGAGAGAAAAGTTTTGTTGATTGGAGAGACAGCAAACTATGAAAATTATTATCGCCAGTTCAATTTACCCCGCCGCCATTGATAAACTTCGTGAGCAGCACGATGTCGTTTGTGCGTTCAATGCCAAAGACGATGTTTTAAAAAAGGAGATCAAAGACCGGGAGGTGTTGATTTTCCGCAGTGGTGTGCAAATCACTGCTGAGGTAATGACATGCGCACCCGATTTAAAGTTGATTATTCGAGCTGGATCTGGGGTAGATAACATCGATCTCGACTACGTTCGCCGAGAAGAAATTCATTTTGTTAGAATCCCCGGACCAGGAGCGAAGGCGGTTGCAGAGTTGAGTTTCGCTTTGATGCTGGCGTTGTCACGTAATGTGATGGAAGCAGATCGCTTGACCCGCCAGGGAATCTGGGCGAAGCATGAAATGACAGGGTATTTGCTTACTGGAAAAGTCCTTGGTATTGTCGGAGCGGGAAATATTGGTTCTCGGGTTGGCATGCTGGGGGCAGCCTGGGGGATGCAGGTGCTTGGTTGCGTAGAACACCCTTCGCCGGTCGTGGCGGTTCAGTTGCAAGAAATGGGGATCAGCCTCACAGATATCGACCATGTGCTGTCCGGATCTGACTTTGTAAGCATTCATGTGCCGTTGAAAGATTCCACGCGGTTTCTTATTAATGCGGAGGCTCTAGCGAAGATGAAGCCAGGTGCGGTTTTACTCAATCTGGCACGTGGTGGTGTTGTTGATGAAAGCGCACTGGTTAAGGCTTTGGAGCAGGGGCACCTCAGAGGAGCAGCATTAGATGTTCACCAGTCTGAAGGGAATGGAAAGATTTCTTCTCTGGCGAGTTTCAAGAATGTTATCCTTACCCCGCACATCGGAGCGGGTACATTCGATTCCCAACGTGAAATTGGTGAACTCGTGATTGAATCCATTAGATCATTTCTGGATGAGCAACCAAGCAAGACGATCGTTTCGGATCGCATAACGGCTTCCATTGGATAACAAAGAAGTAGATACTCGAGGAGGTTTAAGTAAACCATGCAAAAAACATCTCAATTGAAGCAAATGTTGAACTCAAAAAAACTGGAATTCATTCTAGAAGCACACGATGGACTGAGCGGCAAAATCGTGGAAGAAGCAGGCTTCAAAGGGATTTGGGGCAGTGGGTTGGCTATTTCAGCCGCAATGGGTGTACGGGATAATAACGAAGCCAGCTGGACTCAGGTGCTGGACGTGATTGAATTTATGAGTGATGCCACCTCAATCCCCATATTACTGGACGCGGATACGGGATATGGCAATTTCAACAACGTACGGCGGCTGGTACGCAAGCTGGAACAACGCCAAGTTGCTGGGATGTGTATCGAGGATAAGCTATTTCCTAAAACCAACTCTTTTATCAACAGCGAGCAACAACCACTTGCCGAGATCGAAGAATTCGCTGGTAAGATCAAATCTGCCAAAGATACCCAAGAGGACCCCGATTTTTGCGTGGTGGCTCGGGTAGAAGCGTTCATCGCCGGTTGGGGTTTAGCAGAAGCACTCAGGCGAGCAGAAGCATACTACCAGGCTGGTGCGGACGCCATTTTAATGCACAGTAAAATCCCCAGTGCTGATCAAATACTGTCGTTTATGGAAGAATGGAAAGACACTTGCCCGGTTGTCATCGTACCGACCATGTATTACAAAACACCCACAAAAATCTTCGAAGAAGCTGGGGTCAGCCTGATAATTTGGGCCAACCACATGCTGCGATCCAGCATCCAGGCTATGCAGACGACGGCTGCGCAAATCTATATTGATCAATCGCTTGTATATGTTGAGGATAAAATCGTATCAGTAAAGGAGATCTTCCGGCTGCAGAACGCTGAGGAACTCAAACAAGCCGAGAAAGTCTATCTTCCAACGGTTAGTGTAGGTGTACGGTGAACAACAGGGGGGACGAACAGGTTCACTCAGATTGCCAGCGATAAGCACAATAATCTATATAAAAACTGAAAATAGCTCGTTGAGAACCAGAGGTAGATTTACTGGGGTGTGTGAGATTAACCCACTCGTCTTATATAGCGACACTTTAAAACTCAATGCCTTTTTTCAGGGAAATCCTTAATGAAAGAAAACCAAAACCCTTACGCGATTGTCATTGGATTAGACTGTTTTACTGGACTTCAGACAGCCCGCATCCTCGCAAAACGTGGAGTCCCTGTGATTGCCATCGCTAAAGACCTCGCACACCATTGTTGCAAGACAAAGGTATGTGACGAAATCCTGGAGGCTGACACAGGCAGCGAAGAGGTCATCCGAAAGTTGGAAGAACTGGGGCCGGAGTTGAAGAAGAAAGCTGTGCTTTACCCCTGCACCGATCTGAGCGTGTTGATGATCTCCAGAAACCGCCAACGCCTCCAGGATCGGTTCCATGTGGTGCTACCCAAGGCGGATGTGATCGAGCTGCTCATGGACAAAATTAATTTCTATACCTACGCTCAAAAGGCAGGCATGCCAGTCCCCCGGACGTATTTCTTGAAGAACGGGGAGGAAGCTCTCCGGGCAGCCAGGGAGTTAAACTACCCTTGCATTTTGAAGCCGCCAATAAAGACACCAAAATGGGAAGAACATACCAAGGCCAAGGTGTTTAAGGCATCCAGCCGGGAAAATTTCCTCATGCTGTATGAGGCCTGCTCAGATTGGGCTGAAGTATTGATGGCGCAAGAGTGGGTTGAGGGGAGCGACGCCAGCCTGTATTCATGCAATTGTTATTTCAACGCCAATTCAGAACCAGTGGTTACTTTCATTGCCCGAAAGCTGCGGCAGTGGCCTCCTGAAACGGGCACCAGTTGCCTGGGAGAGGAAGTTCGCAACGATGTTGTGTTAGAAGAATCTGTGCGGCTTTTTCGCAGCGTAGGTTACAGAGGATTGGGTTATGTTGAATTGAAGCGTGATGAACAGACCGGAAAGCACTACATTATTGAGCCGAACATAGGACGACCGACCGGTAGATCGGCGATTGCGGAGGCAGGCGGTGTAGAGCTGCTCTATGCGATGTATTGTGATACGGTTGGCCTGCCAATGCCAGACAGCCTGGAACAAAAATATACTGGTGTGAAGTGGATTTATTTACGACGGGATCTCCAATCTGCGGCTTATTACTGGCGTCGAGGTGATCTTTCGCTAAAGGAATGGTGGAATTCCTTGCGGGGACGAAAAGCGTTTGCGTTATTCTCATGGAGCGACCCGGCCCCGTTCTGGGGTGATCTCTTCAATGGATTAAAGATGATACTCACCAAGAAAAAAACCCTCAGGGGTACTCAGTCGGTTAAACCAAACCGGCAATCTTCCGAGGCAGCATTAGAATGACTCACTGGCCAGCAGGCCGGATAACCCGAATTATATTGATCCAACAGGAGTTGATGTGCCATGAATCCCAATAACTTATTACTCAAAACTGATCTGAGCCCTGCCCAAGCAGGGTTAAGTCTATTGCTCGCCTTCGCTTTGGCATTCCTGTGGGCAACGGTATACCGGAAAACTCACAGCGGAATCGCGTATACGCGTTCCTTTTATTTGTCCATAATCTTGGTAGCCCCGATCGTGGCTATGATCATGATGGCTATTGGGAGCAATGTAGCTCTGTCTTTGGGCTTGGTCGGGTCGCTCTCTGTGATCCGCTTCCGCACCGTGGTGAAAGACACCAAGGATATGACCTTCTTGTTTATGGCTATTGCGATTGGCTTGACCGCCGGAGCGAATGTATGGCTGGT
>DAOUET010000119.1:0-5356 GCA_034430155.1 Anaerolineales bacterium | reverse complement strand
ATTAATAGAAAAACCAGCAGAATCGGTAGGGCCAATAAATAATGAATGAAGTTAGTTGCTACGGACACGATCGGCAGGATTATTGCGGAAAATCCTGGTCGGCGTATCAATTCCCGGTTGTCCACGATCGCTCCGGTCGCCGCGTAAAGGGAGGCCTGAAACCAATTCCATGCCAGGAGACCGGTAAACAGGAAAGAAGCGTAATTTGGGATATTCAGGGGTAATACAAAGCCGAAGATGAGGCTGAACACCAAGAGCTGCGCCAGTGGGTTTAACAACGACCAGGCGATCCCCAACAGCGAGCGTTTGTAGCGTAGCTTTATGTCGCGAACGATCAGTTCGCGCAGCAGATCGATCAGGTATAAAAAAGAGTTGTTCTGGTTTGGCGCCCTTAAATCTCGCATACTTATCGGCCTATTTCGGTGGACCACTCACTTGTAATGCCAATTTTACGCAAAGATGTGGCGGAATTAATAAATGCCGAAACGAAAGAGACCAAAAAGACGCTCGCTGCGGCACAAACTAGGATAGTAGCAATCTGCCAGGTAACCAATCTGTTATTTGTCATAAGGGAGAACTAGGCAGGCTGTGCAGTTCCTGCGGATGATATGGCTCTGGCAATTCTACGCGCCTCATCATCATCGGGTAGGCGATATACAAAGGGTGCATCGATTGGACTGCAAATAAAGGTCTGAGAAAATGCTTCTGACACTCTATGTTCTATCCGAAACCCTGCAGTTTTAAGCAGGGATGTAACGCAACTAGGGGTTAAACCCCAAAACCAATTTCCATAGCCTTCCTCTGGATTGAAATCATCACTAATACCCGCCTGATGGCTAACCCCAAGTTCGGAGAGGTTCCATAATTTCCGCTCTTTTGGTTTTATCATTGGATAATAAACTGCGGCATTGGGTAATCCGTGAATCTCAGGAATGGTAGAAGTGCGTAGGATTAGTTTTTCTGCACACATTCGTCTCAAGGCGACTAACAAGTCAAACGGACTTGGATGATGATAAAGAACCCCTGTACAGAAAACAATGTCAGTTAAACCCACTTTCGCGATCGTGTCTGGGTGACTGGCGTCTCCAAGAATAAATTCCATTGATGAGTTATACTCTCGTTTCTTCGTTTCAAATTCAGGGGTAGGTCCAAATATATCCACACCCTTTACTGCAATGGCTCCTGCCTCTTCGGCGATAAAAGCATACTCCCCGTTAACGCCCCACATACAGCCTATATCGACGAAGCTTTTTCCAGGGGCATATTTGCGAATATATTCCGGTAAATCTTTATATGCGCCGACATGATCTCCCCGCCAGGCTCTCCAATAACGCCATAAGAGATTGCCTTTACGGTTTTTTAGAAACCTGACCTTGATTTGATAGAACACGCTATTCCGATCCTTTCTTTGTTACGATAGATGTTTGGAAAGTCTTCGTAACATCGTCGTCAGTACCAAATGGTTTTCTGATTCTTGCCTGAGAATTTAGCGTGCAAACGCATCTCGTTCGCAGCAGATATACCACTTTGACTGTGACCTAATCGCCTTACTCGCCATCGTGAAAATAAGAGCGCCCATCCCCCAGAGAGATTCCCGATGATCTCTAATAGAATTAATGAAAGCGGATAATTACTTTTGTGAAGTATGTATTCTTTCAGCCGCCAGAGGTAAGTCAGAGGTAGTTCTACTGCTAATCGAACAAGAGCTCGAAGGTCTTTATATCTCATCAGGGTGGTCAAAATATAGGCTACATGTCCCTTGCTATAGTTGTAGATTTGGCGGCGAAGACTGGACATTTCCCGCCGATGTTTATGCCATACGTACGCTTCTGGTTTGTAATAGATTGAATATCCCATCCTCAAGACCTGATAAAAAATCATGGTATCTTCGCTACATCCAGTAGGTGTGCCAGCTCCCAAGGCCTCGTCTAGCAAACCAATCTCGGAGTGGTTGAAGATATCAGCGCGAAACGCGGCGTTGGCAGTTGCTCCCAGTTCCCACATTGGGACCGCTTTAAAGCGATAAGAGTCGAACCATTTTTTGTCGACAGCTTTTGTCTTGTAACCTCGGCCTAATCCACCATAGGTTTCAAATAAATTTTGCGCTTTGGTTTCCAACTCGAATGGTAAGATGTTCCCGGTAACCACCATTACATCATTTCTTGCGAATGGTTCGATCAGATTTTCCAGCCATCCTGCGGGCATTTCGACATCATCGTCGGTCATCACCACGATCTCCCCCTTACCGTGAAGGATACCAGCGTTCCTGGCATAGGATAATCCTTGACGAGGTTCCTCAATCAAAACGATCTGGGGGAATTCTGCTGTAACAACCGGTGTTTTTCCGGATTTTGGATGATTATCGACCACAATGATTTCCATTGATTTCTGTGTTTGCTGGTTCACTAGGCTGCGCAGGCAGTTTCGTAGATTATCAGGTCGATCATAAGTAGCAATCACTACAGATATATTGGGCTTTAAATTAGAATTTCGTTTTGTGGTTATCCTGTCATCTTGGCAGGAGTCCTCAACATATTCTATTATGCTACTCAACAACTTCTCAGCAGATTCGTTACTAGCAATATCGATTATCTCCATTAATAGGTCTGATAGAATGGCGTCAATCAGCTGCATTTTGCTGATGGTTTGATAGCAATTTTCAATCTGGACATGGCCAATTAACCGATTCTTCCAAGTAATGAAGACCTGAGTACTGAAAAATGCTTCGACTCCCTGAATAAGTTCTAAAGGTTGAGAGATATCAACACTTCGAATTGCGGAGCCCGATCTTGTAGGATTTTCAGAGTGCGATTGTTCTGATAACAATCCAGGTTTATTCGGCAAGGATGAACCATATATTTTGATGATTTTCGTTGTGTTTTTTCTTGACAGATGATATCGTTTTAAACCTTTGATCGATCCCCAAAGTTCGGTAATAATCAGATCCCTTGGGAAATAATCCGGACGGATAAAGGATGCCAATAGACGCCGTAGGTTCCACCACCAAAACCACCAGACTCCCAGGATGAAGATAGAGATGCGTTCATCAGGGTAGAAAATTGCATTGCGCACCAAATAGGAATAGAAACCTATTCCATTGTTAGCGATTTGCTCTCTAAGTTTGTAGTAACTCCGGCGGTGACAATGAAAAACAACGGCGGAAGGTTCGTATACGAGTTTATGGCCTTCCTTCAACGTACGGAAGAAAATATCCAGATCCCCCCCACCATTAGTAACTGTACCAACATCAAGAGCAGGATCAAAAAAGCCAATCTCGTCAAACAGGCTGCGGCGGAATGACATATTCGCACCTGTTCCAAATTTCCCGGCACCGCCGAAGGATTTCGCAACCCCTCGCGATCTAGTTCCAGAGTACCATTTTCGTTCAAAACCGCGTCCAAACCCCCCATATTCTTCAAAATAAATTTGTGCCTTCGTCTCCAGTTCAAATGGAGCGACCAACCCCGTGACTGCCATTACATTAGGATCGTGAGAATAAATATTCACTAATGCCAAGATCCAATCAGAATCAACAATCACATCGTCATCGGTAAATGCCAGAATCTCCCCTCTGCATTCCAGGATCGCTCGGTTGCGTGCCCAGTTCAACCCAGGACGTGGTTCTTGTTCATAGCGCATATTTGGAAAATGATCTTGAACTAGCTGTTTCGTTGCGTCATTCTTGGGGGCGTTATCGATGATCAGGATATCAAGATTCTTATAATTCAGAGCATTCAGTGATCGCAGACATAGTTCAAGTTCTTCGGTTCGGTTACGTGTGCAGACTGCTACGGTCACCAAAGGTAAAAGGTTGCTTGAGAATGAATGCAGGTTTAGGAATAGATCGTTAATGCGAGGCGAGCTTTGACGGATTTGATCTTCCAACCAATCAGCCAACACTTGCCGGAGGATAGCTGTTTGGAGCTGATCAGCAATCGCCTTGCCAATATCTATAGCCCGGCATTGATCTTCTTTGATAGGAACTTCGACATAACCAATCGATCGACTACAAAACTTTACCAGAGCAATGGCCTTCTTATATCCTTGCAATCCATTGATATTTTCGACCGGTTTAGTCAGTTCGAGAGAGAAGATTTTCTTAAGTCCATCCATTTGATAAATTAATCAATAGTCGGAGGATTATTCTTAAAGGAGAACTTCAGATTTAGTCGTTTCATATTCATGCTCCCATTTCTACGGATTGAATGTTTTCTTACCTTCCCGTCAATTTAAAAATCCTCAAAGAAGGAGCAAATAATTTTGGAGCATCTGAGTCGGAGATCATCCACTTATAAAACATTAATAACTGTAACGCTCCTTGTATTATGGCAAATGCAAGTAGAACCGAAAGTGGATGTTGCTTAATGATCACAGTGTAAATTGCCCCTGCGATTAATAAAAGTAAACCAAGCGTTTGCGGTATTAGCCACACTGGGCTGAGCTTGTCATCCTTACTCTTGGGAGTTGCATGGAAGTTTAGCGGCAATCGTAAAACCGCCATAGCCCATGCCAGCAAGTAGATAGGCCAGGTTCCATAAACCAATGCCACCGCCCGGGTCAGGGAGGTCTTGGGGACGGAGTGGTGGCGGTAAAGGCGAAAGGCAGTATGGCGGATTAAAACATCTATCAGCACTAGGGGAGTAATTTGGATCAAATAATTGTGGAAAGCCTCTCTAACTTCCGGTCCCGCAAACATTAATATGGTGATAGTTGCAAACAAGTGCAAAGCCACAACTGGTCCAATCCAGTATTTGGTCATGCGAACCGAATATGACAACCGCTGTCCCCAGGTCAGTCGGCGAAAGACCCGGGGGTAGGTTGTGATCAACAATTCGAACACCCCTCGCGCCCATTTCAGTTGCTGCACAAACCAGGCGGTGAAGGAGGGTGGGGCAATTCCGGGGGCTAAAGGCTCTGCGACATAAGCGCTTTTCCAACCTGCGGCATGCAGCGTAATAGAAGTCGCCAGATCCTCCGCCAGACCAGGCTGGTAACCACCAATGGACTCAAGCGCTTTCCGACGGATTAGTGCGTTGCTCCCCATCAGGGTGGCACCCCCAATACTATCCGCTCCAAACGAAGTGGGGTTATAGAACTCCAGGCTGGTCTCGATGGCTGCCTGAGCTACCCAGCTTTCCTGGCCGTTAGCGAATGTAAGCATGACCTGGACAAAACCAATCGTTGGATCGACGAAATGCTTAATGCTGCGTTCCAGGAAACCCGGCTCGGGAACATGATCTGTGTCGAAAATCGCAATGATATCCCCGTCGGTCTGTTCTAAGGCAGCGTTGACATTGCCGGCTTTGGCGTCCCGATGATCAGAACGCCTCAGATAGCCTGCCCCCAATCGTTTCGC
>DAOUET010000118.1:0-2166 GCA_034430155.1 Anaerolineales bacterium | reverse complement strand
TGGACATGTACTATATTCGTAATTGGAACATTTGGCTGGATTTACAACTTATACTTCAAACCATCCCGGTGGTAATTAAAGGTAGTGGAGCATATTAGAAGAGAACTTAATTCCTTACGCTGGGACCAATCCTTAGGAAGTGTCTCACTCTATTAGGAGAGCATTATGAAGATATTGGTTACTGGCGGTGCGGGTTTTATCGGTTCTCATGTGGTAGATATTTACGTTAAGCATGGATATGAAGTCGTTATTGTAGATGATCTGTCGACCGGCCGGGTTTCTAATATCAATCCGGAGGCGACTTTCTATAAAGTTGATATCCGTACGCCAGAATTAATCGAGATCTTTGAGAAGGAGCATCCAGATTACCTCAATCACCATGCCGCTCAAATGGATGTCCGTCGTTCGGTGGTTGATCCAATCTACGATGCCGATGTCAATATTTTGGGATCTTTAAATCTAATTGAATGTGCCAGGCGTTTCCAGGTTAAAAGATTTTTGTATATCTCCTCGGGGGGCGCGGTCTATGGTGAGCCCATTTATTTGCCTTGTGACGAAACCCATCCTGTTAATCCAGTCTGCCAATATGGCGTGAGCAAACACACCGTTGAACATTATTTATATCTATATCACCAGATTTACGGTTTGGATTATATTGTCTTGCGATATCCCAATGTCTATGGGCCGCGCCAGGACCCCCACGGAGAAACAGGAGTCGTAGCCATTTTTACCGGGCAGATGCTGGCTGGAGAACCAATAACCGTAAATGGTGATGGCGAACAACAGCGGGATTTTGTTTACGTGACGGATTGCGCCCTTGCCAATCTGTTGGCATTAAGGGCGGATAAATGTAACGATATCTACAATCTAGGCTCTTCCAAAGGAACCTCTGTCAATGAGATCTTTAGAACCCTGAAAAATTTCACCGGGTATGATCGTGAACCTTATCACGGACCAGCAAAACTCGGCGAAACCCGGACCATTTACCTGGACGCTAACAAATCTTTCAAAGATTTCGGTTGGGCACCGCGGGTCAGCTTGCAAGCCGGGCTTGAACAAACCGTTGCGCATTTTCAGACTTCTGAAATATCCTGATGATTATCGTCCAGACGCCTTTGCGAGTGAGTTTTTTCGGCGGCGGCACTGACTTTCGATCTTTTTTTCTTGAAGAAGGGGGCTGTGTGCTGAGTTCCGCCATCGATAAATATATCTTTGTGACCATTAAGAAACGCTTTGATAAGAAATTACGCATTGGCTATACTCGCACGGAATTGGTCGATAACGTCTCCCAAATTAAACATGAACTTATCCGGGAAGCCTTCTATTTGACCGGCATTGATCAAGGGGTGGAGGTCACCACCATGGGGGACATCCCCTCAGCTGGTTCTGGTTTAGGATCATCCAGCACGGTTACGGTCGGGACTCTACATGCGATGTATGCCCTGCAGGGCGAGATTGTCACAGCCGAGCTGCTAGCCCGCCAGGCTTGCGAAATCGAGATTGATCGATTAGCGAAACCAATTGGCATCCAGGACCAATACATCGCTGCTTATGGAGGCTTTCGCTTTATGGAATTTACCACCAGTGGAGAGGTGCTCACTCGTAGAATAGATCTAGATAGCTGCCATCTTCGACAGTTGAATGAAAATCTATTGCTCTTTTACACTGGTAAAACCCGCCCTTCTGACAAGATTCTGGACGAGCAAAAGAAAAATATTAAAACCCATAAAGATCTTTTACGTAAGATGAAGCAATTGGCTTATACCGCTTATGAGGAGTTACAGGCTGGCCACCCGGAGGTGATAGGAGAATTGATGCATGAGAGCTGGCAGCTAAAAAAGCAATTGGCCAGTCAAATCAGTAATGGCAAGATCGATAAGATATACCAGTTAGCCAGAAACGCGGGAGCCTTGGGCGGCAAAATTACAGGTGCTGGTGGAGGTGGATTCCTTTTGTTGTATTGTCCTCATGAAAATCAGGAAAGATTACGAGAAGCGCTCGCTGATTTTCAAGAATTGCCATTTCAACTCGAACGAGATGGCACCAAAGTGATCTTCAACTATCATCGACAATAATTATCGTAGGACTTACGCAGTTGGTGGGAGGATGGGGGTGTTTTGGCGGGTAACCCCCGCCCAAACACCCCCGACACCCCCCATTTTATAC
>DAOUET010000117.1:0-3316 GCA_034430155.1 Anaerolineales bacterium | reverse complement strand
ACCTGTCAACCCTTGAAAATGTCACCGTCACTCCCAGTTACATTCTCAATGATGGCACGCTTATCAATACTTGCCCCCCTCCGCAGGATTTAGGTTTGGGAGACCGGATCGTTGTGACCGTAAGCGGCCAATACCATCCACTGGTGCCCTTGATTAATTTTTCTTTGCCCAGCATCACTTCGATTTCCAGGCGCACCATCATTAAGAACGTTCAGGTAAAGTGAGGCCAGCCATGCCGACCAGCGTAAAATCATCCAAAAGGGAAAGGGGACAAAGCCTGGCCGAACTGGCCATCTCCATGACCTTCATGCTGATCCTGCTGGCCGGAGCCGTAGACCTGGGGCGCGCTTTTTTCACCTATATCACCTTACGCGACGCCGCCCAGGAGGGGGCTTTATGCGGATCTATTGGTGAAGTTGATTGCACTATCGAAGGTCGTGCCCAAGGGAGTAGTGACCAGGGGTTCGTCAATTTGGATTCCGCCAATGTAATCATAACAGATACCTATCCCGACCCTGCTTGCGCGGGGGATGAATTTATGGTGACGGTCACTTACCAGGATTTCCCCATCACCATGCCCTTCCTGGGGGCGCTCCTAAACCGGCAAACCTTTGATATCACCGCCTCGGTCAAAGACACCGTCTTGGTTCCGGTTTGCCCTTAAACTTCCCCGGAAAAATCCTCTCGCACACAAAGGAACAAGCCTATGGACAAGTATAAAACTGAGAACGGACAAGCCTTGGTGCTGCTGGTATTCGCCATGGTAGTCCTGATAGGTTTTGTGGCCCTGGCCATCGACGGCGGTATGGTCTATTCCGACCGGCGCAGAGCCCAAAACGCGGCCGACGCGGCTGCTTTATCAGGCGCTGGCGAAATCGCCCACAATTGGGGAGATTTATATGAAACTTGCGGTGGTGCTGATACAGCCGCGAAGTCAGCTGCTCAGGCCAACGCCGTTACCAACGGCTTCACCATTGATTCGAACCTCGGCAATAAAAACGGCGTGACGACTGATTGCGTATATGGCATTAAATTTGTAGATCACATTGATGTTCAGGTTATGATTACACACCCGACCCAAACCGCCCTGGTGCACTTTGTATACAGTGGCCCCTTGCTTAATACCGTAGAAGCGATCGCCCGGGTGTATCCCAGCAAGCCGGTTGGGGAGGGAAACTCCATCATCTCGCTCACCGATGAATGCCAGGGCAATCAAAAAGGCGTTGTGTTTGGTGGTGGTATCGACGTCTATGTGTCCAACGGGGGTGGCATCTTCTCAAATTCCTGCCTGATTCTGAATGGTCACTCCGGTGATGTAACAGTGGAAGAACCAGGGACGATCTCATATTTTAACCTTGGTGGCTATACTAATAACGGCATGACCGTCGACCCAGACCCGCAACATGTATATGCAAAAAATAAACCCGAAGTCGATGAGCCGAATTGTAGCAAATACAGCTCTAAAACGAACATGCCGGGTGGTAATAACGTTACCATCGGTCCGGGATTGTACAAGGAAATCAAGATGACCAGCGCAAACGCCTCGTTGACCATGAACCCCGGTTTGTACTGCGTCGAAGATGAGTTCACGTTCAATGGGGAAACGCTTAACGGGAGTGGCATCACAATTTCCATCATAGGGGATAAGAAGGGTTTATCGATCAGTTCCAGTTCGGAAGTGCATCTCAGCGCCCCTCCAGCAGATTGTGGCGGAACGTGTACAGGTAATGCGGTAGAAGGTTTATTGCTTTACGTGAATCCAGCACATAATGTGGATGTGGGCTTGATGGGTAATTCCTTTTCAACCTTCTCGGGTACAGTCTATGCGCCCGGCAGCCAGGTCAAGATTGGCGGCACCCCGGCTCTGGGCGACCCGAACGGCACGGTGGATTACGCCACCCAGATCATCGGTGACACCGTTAAAGTCGCCGGTACTGCGGATATAACAATTGTCTACGATGAAGGCCAGTTCGCCCACACCCATTCCAAGCTGGAAATGGCCCGCTGACCGACCTACTTCATACTAGATTGACCTCCTAAAAACAGCCTCCCATGAGCACCTAGCTCATGGGAGGTTTTATCTTGGGACGACCTGCTTCAGCCTTCAAGGGTTACGCCCCCCTACCGGCCTTCCCGCTGGTAGGTAATCTTTTCCCTCCCCAAACCCACCTAACATTATTGTAAGTAATTTCTCCGACCTCCTTGCGTTTTCTCTATTAGAATAATCATTAAGAAATGGTTAAGGTAAGGACCGGATCCCTCAGGAAGGATTTTGTCCTGCCTAGTTCTTTCTAAGGCAGGTTAGCCCTCAGACCGAAAATGGTCAGCCAGGCCTGGATCCCCCATAGCACGCTTAATCCTTTAATTTCAAAAAAATCTTAAACCATTTTCAGAGGTACATCACAATGACATCACAGAAGAATAATCCCGAAAGTGGACAGGTGCTGATTTTGCTGGTGCTGGCAATGGTGGTCCTGTTCGGCTTCCTGGCCCTGGCCATCGACGGCGGCATGGTCTATGCCGACCGGCGTGTGGCTCAAAACGCCGCCGACGCGGCTGCCCTGGCCGGGGTCGGCAAAGCCGCCCTGGATTTAAAGGACATGACTTCCGGCGAGTGGGACTGTGGCACTGGTGAAATCTCCAGCGCCCGGGTCAACGCCCGGCTGGCCGCCCAGGCCCGCGCCGCCAGCAATAATTTCAACATCGAGCTCGATTTAAGCAACCAAAACGGGGTGGCTACCACCTGCACCAATAACGGCGGTAGCGCTGATTACATCGATGTAAAAGTCATGATCACCTTCCAGACCGAAACCGCCTTTGCCCACCTGGTGTTTAATGGCCCACTGAAGAACACGGTCGAAGCGGTTGCCAGGCTCAGGCCGCGCCAGTCTCTGGCGCTGGGCAACGCCATCGTAGCCCTAAATGACAAAACCAATTGTGCACCAAAAACAGGAGCCGATTTTCGCGGCAGCGCTATCGTTGATGTCAAAGGGGGTGGAATATTCTCTAACGGCTGTTTGCAAGAGGAGGGCAATAAAGTTAGCGTGGATGTGACCAATGGCTCCATCAACTATGTGGGAGATCTGGATAACAAACATGATGTATTCACACCGGATCCCAGCCACATTGGATTTATCATCCCTCCCGATGAGTACTGGGTGGAGCCGCCGGATTGCTCCGGTTTACCCAATCGCGGTCAAGCCAAAAATGTGAGCGGGTTGATCCAACCGGGTAATTACAGCCTGATCAAAACTAAAGGAGATGCGCAACTGGTAGCGGGTGGTTTGTACTGCCTCACCGGGGACTTCGACACCAG
>DAOUET010000116.1:0-4392 GCA_034430155.1 Anaerolineales bacterium | reverse complement strand
GCCTGTCATCCCAGGATGACAGGTAAACACTTCGCCTCGCAGAGAACTACACCTGCGTAAGGAGGAAATAATTGAACTCATCAACGGTTTTATCCAGAGGGAAGTGGAAGGTTTCCCTCTACAGGCTCACCTTCATTCTCTTGGTTGCAGCGTTTACCCTTCTCTTCGCGATCCCTAAACCAGGTGTTACCGCAAAGCCAGATGTTCTCTGGCCTTCAATTAATATACTAAAAGTCACAGGTGGTCTCACAACGCCTGTGCATATCGCTCACGCTGGAGATGGCAGCTCCCGACTCTTCATTGTCGAACAAGTGGGGCGCATCCGCATCGTCCAAAACAGCCTGCTTGTAAACTCGCCATTCTTGGATATCTCTGGTCGAGTGCGATCTCCCGCTTCTGGCGGAGGCACAGAGCAGGGTTTGTTGAGCGTGGCTTTTCCACCCGGTTATGGTGTCAACAAAAGCTACTTCTATGTTTATTACACCCGTGCGGATGGAAATAACCAAGTTTCCCGTTTCTATCTCAGCGCTGATCCAAATCAAGCCAATCCAGCCAGCGAAGAGCTGATTCTCCTGCTCAACCATCCTTCTTATCCGAATCACAACGGCGGTCAATTAGCTTTTGGTCCGGATGGCTCTCTTTACATTGGAACCGGGGATGGCGGCGGAGGTGGCGATCCACAAGGCAATGCCCAAAATTCTAATTCCTTGCTTGGAAAATTGTTGCGCATCGCGGTAGAACCTGATTACAGTACACTGGCGTCTGCTCTCTATAATTCCTTCTTGCCATATTTGGTGCAAAACGGAAATGGGATAAATTCCTCGACCTATAGTATTCCCCCTGACAACCCTTTCCTTGACAATCCCGATTATCGCCAGGAGATTTGGTCTCTTGGGCTCCGCAACCCATGGAGGTTTTCATTCGATCAGGCGACCGGGGACATCTATATCGCTGATGTTGGTCAGAATTCTCTTGAGGAGGTCGATTTCCAAGCTTCTAACAGTCTGGGGGGAGAAAACTATGGCTGGAATATTTTGGAAGGCAGCTCATGCTATTCACCTTCCACCGCTTGTATCCCTCCCGCCAATTATGTTTCCCCAGTTGCAGAATATGAACATGGCATCAATGATTCCAATGGTTGTTCCATCACCGGTGGCTTCGTCTATCATGGATTGGTTAACCCTGCCATGCAAGGGGTCTACTTTTATGGCGATTACTGTAAGGGAAAAATATGGGGGCTGCAATATGATGGCGCCCAATGGCAAAACACCTTATTATTATCCACCGGTTTGAGTTACGCGATCTCTAGCTTCGGGGAGGATGAATCTGGGGAATTATATGTAGCTGACCGTAGCAATGGGGATATTTATAAAATTATACAGACGCCATAACCGTCTTCACAAATCTAGCCCATTGGATTTGTGGAAGGCTCAATTCTAAACCACAATGGAATTGGATTGAAGAGGACCTCAGGGGATCATCAAGCTCCAGGTCGAAGCGGAGGTACACTGCTGGTGGGTTTTGTGCGGGTCTCGTTTGTTTTCTTATCGATGGCTTTGCCAGCCGGTGTGGTCCGTTTGGGTTTGACCTTCTTCAGCTGGAGAGGTAGTAAAGCGATTTCTAAAACCTGATCCATATTTTCTACGGGGATAATTCGTATCTCTCCACGGGCTCGTTTGGGGACATCGATCAGATCCTTCTTATTGCGGGTTGGCAGTAGCACTGTTTTCAGACCCACCCGGTGAGCCGCCAGCACCTTTTCACGGACACCTCCTACGGGCAAGATACGTCCCCGCAGGGTTATCTCACCGGTCATACCCACATCCTTATGCACCTCTCTGCCCGTAAAAGCCGAGATCAAAGCTGTCGCAATGGTTATCCCAGCGCTGGGTCCATCTTTCGGGATGGCCCCTTCAGGGATGTGAATGTGGATATCGACATTATCGAAGTTTTCTGGGTCCACATCCAGCTGTTGGGAACGAGACTTTAAGTACGAAAGCGCTGCTTGAGCGGATTCTTGCATCACATTTCCAATTTGGCCAGTAATTTGGAGATTGCCTTTACCTTCCATCAGCAGGACTTCCACAGGCATGATTTCCCCACCATTTTCCGTCCAGGCCAGGGCAGTGGCAACCCCGACTTCATCTTTTCGTTCTGCCTCCAGGTTGAAAAATTGGGGTGGTCCCAGGAAACGTTCGATGGATGATGATCCCACCTGATTCGGGTAGCGTTTTTCCTGGGCCTTCAGTCTGGCAATCTTACGACATACCCGCCCGATCTCACGCTCCAGGTTGCGTACGCCAGCTTCGTAAGTGTACTCTCTGATTATCCGTTGGATGGCCTGGTCAGAGATGCGGGCCTCATCGTTATCCAAGCCATTCTCGTCTATCTGTCGAGGGATCAAGAACCGGCGCGCGATTTCGATCTTCTCCTCTTCGATATAACCTGGAAATTCGATCACCTCCATCCGGTCTAGCAGTGCAGCCGGGATCGGACCGCTGGTGTTGGCCGTCGTAATGAACATCACCTTCGAGAGATCATATGGTAGTTCCAGGTAATGATCCGAAAACGCAAAATTTTGCTCTGGGTCCAGCACCTCAAGCAACGCTGAGGCAGGGTCACCCCGGTAATCCAGACCCAGCTTATCCACCTCGTCCAGCATGAAAAGAGGGTTGATTGTTCCAGCACGCCGCATGGTTTGAATGATACGACCTGGCAACGCCCCAATGTAGGTGCGGCGATGGCCTCGAATTTCAGCTTCGTCTCGCACTCCTCCCAAAGAGAGGCGCACGAATTTACGTCCTAGGGCTTCTGCGATAGATTTACCCATTGAGGTCTTCCCGGTCCCCGGAGGTCCGACAAAGCATAAAATGGGCTGGCGGCTGCGTTTAGGACGTAAACTTCGCACTGCAATGTATTCTAAGATGCGCTCTTTTGCCCGTGGCAAGCCGTAATGATACTCCTCCAACACATTGCTCGCATGGGCAACCTCCAGGTTATCCTCCGTCGCGGTCATCCAGGGTAGCTCCAGGATCCACTCGATATAGGATCGGATGATCCCTACCTCTGGAGACATGGGCGGCATCTGGGTTAACCTGTCTATCTCCTTGAGGGCTCTAACTTGCACTTCCTCCGGCATACTGATACCTTCCAGGCGGCTACGCAAACCCTGGATCTCATCGGACCACATATCTCCTTCGCCAAGTTCAGATTGGATCACCTTCATCTGCTCCCGCAGATAATACTCCCTTTGGGTCCGATCCACTTCTCCCTGCGCCTTGGTATGGATCTCATCCTCCAATTCCAACACATCCGCTTCGCGGGCCAGCAGCGAAATCACGCTCTTCAACCGCTCAATCGGATCGAGTATCAGCATGAATTCCCGGCGTGCTTCTAAAGGTGGTGAGATCGCTGTGACGATCATATCGGAAAGCCAACCCGGTTCTTTAATATTCAGGGCGTACAGATAAGCTTCATCTGGCAAACTTCGATCCAGCTGTACGCAACGTTGAAACAGTTCTAGCGCGGTGCGCATGGTCGCGTCGGTTTCTCTGTCTAGCTCCTCGACCTCATAAACCCGGCGGGCTCGAACCATCATGAAAGGTTCCAGCTGAGTAAATTCGACGATCTCTACCCGACGGCGTCCCTGTACCAGGGCAGAGCTGGAACCATCTGGCATACTGAGCAACCGCCCAACTGCCATTTCAACGCCAATCGGGAAGAAACTGTCCTGATCGGGGTCATCTTCATCTGGATCTCTCTGCACCAACGCAACCAGGGTGTGTTCGCTCAATTGAGCTTCTTCGATGGCCAGCAAAGATCCTTCACGTCCCACAAAAATCGGGGAAATCATACGCGGATATACAACCATATCCCGCAGCGGCAGCACCGGGCATTCAATAAACCCCTCGATGTCAGCTAGAACATCGGGAACCCCGTACAATTCCTCAGTTCGGCGGTGTAGCGCCTCACCGAAATCATCTTCTTCTTTTCTTAAAAACCAATCATCCCTGTTCATGTGGTACTCCCCATTAATTGTAATCGCTCTTTCCACACATCGCGACTAGCTGCTGCAACAAATATACTACCTGTAACGAGCACCACAGCTTTCCCTTCTGCAAGGCGAATAGCCTCCTCTAAAGCTGCCTCTACCTGAGAGAAAGCTTGCGCCGGTCTGCCGAATTGATGCGCCATCTCCACCAGTTGATCGGGATCTATCGCCCGGGGATGTTCCGACTTAGTGGCTACTACCTGTTTCACCCGCGGTAGCAACTCTGCCAACATACCGTGAATGTCTTTATCCTCCGATGCTCCAAATACCAATATTACCGGCTTTCCAGGAAAATAATCATCAATAGCCAGGCGTAACTTTAGAGCCGAATCACGGTTATG
>DAOUET010000115.1:0-43849 GCA_034430155.1 Anaerolineales bacterium | reverse complement strand
CGGTGAGGTATGTGTCATCTTCTCGATCGGGGTCGTAGGTCCATGCTAGGTAACGCAATCCTCGCCCGTGACGATCATGACCTCCATGCTTCGTCGAGGGTTTGAATGTTTCCCGGACGAAATCGGGCACGAACATGGCTACACCTGTCTTGCGACAATGTAGATATGTTGTCTGGATGGCTTTGTGCAAATCCATTTCTGAGGTCATATACATAATAGCGTCGTGGATCAATACGCCGTCGAACAAACGCTCGAGCCTGGCCATGCGCATATCACTCTGGAGGTGTTCGCATTCGGATTGAGTTTACGGCTGACAGCCAGCATCTCTTCTGAGACATCCATCAAGGATATCTGATAGTGAGCCTTGAGGTGGGAAGCGTTGTTTCCACCCCCGCTACCCAGTTCCAGGAGTTTGCGCATAGGTTTATCGCTGAGTTCTGTAAAGATCTTGTGAATAAAAGCAGCTTCATTGGCATAATCGGCAGGGTCAGAAAACAATGGCCAATAGAATGCCATTTCTTTATACAAACTGGGTAACTCAGGATTCATGGCTGAAATATTGACCTCAACTTGGTCTCTAATCTATCTCTTCAGTGGGTTGCATTTCACGCTTTTTACGAAAAACACCTACCATCAGGTTTCATAAAGTATCAGCCGTTTTTATCCAGTGGTGTCTACTAAGCCATAAATAGGATAACAGAACATTTCGTTTATCAGCAACTCTGCTTGGTCAAAGGGCTGGCAGGCATGCATATCAGGGGAGTGTGGCGTATGGGAAATCAGGCTCGGCTTAGATGAAATACTTCGCAGCAATGGGCTGATGGATTATCAATGATGTTTAAGATGGTGATATTCCATGTCGAGATATAAGACAGCCATGGCAAGCAGCACGATTAAGACACTCATTAAATACCAATTGACCAGAGAGCTGTTGTTAAAGTCTTGGGGATTCAAAATACTGGCAAGCAATACCAACGCGAACCAGATGGCAATGCTTTCAATGCCGTTCTTCCAAGCGCTCCAACGAGAATCGAGTGAAATTACAATACCACCAACACCCAATAAGGAGAACCAACCTCCCATCACACGGGCAGTGAGGGGTGAAAGGGTCCACGGCCAAATCTCAATGATAACTTGAGGAGTCAGGAAGGCTACCAAAGTAAATGCAAAGAGCACCACACCGAGCAAGCCAAGTCCCCAGCGGGCGATGGCAGGGATGGTAACATCACCCGATTCAGGTTCACCGGATTCGACCTTGCGATTACGAATCCAAACCCATGGCACCAGCAATGGCGTGATGATATACAGGACGAACCAAATCTGAAAAGGAAGTTGATCTCTATTAAAGCGATCCCAATGAAGGATCGTAGCCAGAAGCATGAAAAAGGTGAAAGCTGCTACAGGTAGGAAACCTGCAGCCACCCGGTGCCAGCGGCGACCGAAGACAACCTGCATGAAAAGGTAAGCGCCACCCAGATATCCAGCACCCATAAACATGGCGGTCATATGCGGCTTGATCTGCCAGGCGAAGCGGACTCCTGTCTCGTCGGGTGTCAAGTATAGAATGATGAAGGCGACCAACAAGAAGGGCACGACAATGGCGGCTACTCCCCGGGTCAGCGGGTAGATACGGTCAGGCTGCTTGAAATCCTGATTTGGTATTTTTGGTTTCATTTTATCCAATCGGTTTTCTTCTGACCTCTCATAAATTGGGCAATATAATCTGCAGCAGGATGATTGGCTGCCAGGGCAGCGGTGATGACTGCTTGGCGATCATAATCAACCCCACCAGATGCAGCGATATCTTTGAGAATGGCATCCAATGCGATCGGTTCCCATGGATGTCTGCCAATATCCCAACTTTCAATTTAACTTCCTCCATCAGAGCGGTCGCCAAACCATAAACCTCAAGTCTTCGAGGTAGTGAGCTCCTAGCCCCTGGTAAAATCCAGCGGCAAGTTTGTTGGGACTATAAACAAACCAGATGAGTTCAACAGCGCCAGACTTCTTGCCGATGCGGGCAGCTGCTTCCATCAGGGCAGTGCCGCAACCCTGCCGGCGCATCTCCTCCTGTACAAATAGATCGACCACATACATCAGGCGGATGGCCCGGTCGGTATCATAACCGAAATGATAAAGAAGGTAAGCGATGACCTGACCATCGAATTCCGCAACCAAACCGGAGAAAGCGGGATCAGCGCCAAAGCCATCGCGCAAGTAGGTATCTGCGTTGAATTTGAAATCGGTGAGATCGCCCAAACTTTTCAGGTATGAGGCGAATTGAGTTGCTAACTGGTCGATCCTGATGGCATCATCTGGGGTCGATTTGCGAATATTAACCTTCATAGACGGATCTGTTTCGCCGTTCTTCTACCTTTGTTTACCTGCGGGCAGTTTATCCTGGAGGATATAAATTATAGCGGATTATCCCCGACTAATTCGTTAGGTTAATCTGAAATTGATGATCTGAAGACATTGCAAAACCGAAAAGGCGGGCAGATTACCTTTTCGGTTCAAACATGCTATGATTATTTTATGATTACTATTGGCAAGCGAATCTTACTTGTAGAAACCGATACTGAGATCTCCGAGTTTATCCTACACCAAACTTTAATGCCGCTAGGATATCTGGGAAAAGTAGTTGGTTCAGTAAGCGAAGCCATACAGGAGGTAAGTCAATATTCCCCAGATTTAATCATCACAGACCTGCACTTGCCCGACTTGAATGGGCAAGATTTAATGATTGCATTGTCATCGCTGGGAATTGAAATTCCAGTGGTGCTCCTGGCGAAAAAGAGCAACCCAGAAGAGGTGATGCGGACGCTCAAGTTGGGAGCTGAGAGTTACTTGTTCTGGCCAACGCAGGATACCGAGGTGGTCTCAGCCGTGGAAGGGGCGCTCGAGAGGGTCGGGCGGAAACACCAAGACATGCAGCGAATCCGGGAGTTAGAAAGGAGAAACGAGCAATTATCTCACCGCACCCGGGAGCTGAGGTCGATTTTAGCCTTCGGCAAAGCGGTCACTGCTATATCCGAACCAAGCAAGTTGTTCGATAAGATTGTGGAAGGGGCTGTTTATCTAACAAAATCTGACCGAGGTTGGCTGCTGTATCCCAGCTATGAGAACGATAGCTTTGTATTGGGTGCTTATTACGATCTGCCGGAATCCTTTAAGGTCAGAATCAACCAGCCATGGGATAATGAGTTCCATAATTTAGTCTTGCTTTCTGAAGAAGCGCTCTCCATTCATGGTGAAGAGTTAGGTCAATTTAAGGTGGCGAAATGGGGACAAGCAGCCCTGGCAGTACCGATCAAAGGTGAGAGCCAGCTGCTTGGGATGTTAGCGGTAATGCGTAAATCGCAGCAGCCCTATACTGCTGGTGACCATGATTTGATTGAAGCATTGGCGGGATATTCTTCGATAGCGTTGGGAAATGTGAGTTTGTGTTGGTCGTTGACAGAAAAGGTACATTTGCTGCAACAGACCGTGAAGAAAGCACTGGTCAGAGAACGATCCAAGGAGGAATTCTTTCGTATATTAAGCCATGATATCAGGGGCGCGTTGATGGTGGGGATAGGGTATATCGAAATGTTGATCGATGGGCAATGGGGGAATCTGAGTGAGGAGCAAACCCAAGGGTTACGGATCACCAAAGCGAAATTATTGGCCGTTTTAGATGTCATGAAGAGACAATTAGGCGGTCAGGAAATCGCTTGAAAGAACCTGGGGAGCAAATGATCTCGGCAGTATATTGGCGTCTTTATAGTAAGTCATCGCTAATACTGGCCTGGCGTTATTCACATTGAAAGGGCATGTCGCGCTTAAAAATGAGGTAGCAGCAATGAACAAGAGCCTATCTGTGAGAAGAAGGAGTGGATGAACTCTTGTTTAACGGCCTCCGCCGGGTCGGTGAGGAGATCCCGGCGGAGGCTTTAGCCAAAGGAGGAAACAGCGATGAGCATCAGGATGTGTCCTGATTCCCGTCTTTGTACACTATTATCTTACCTAAAAAAGGAGCCGCTGTTGATTGCCAAAGGTCACCTGTTCCAGGTGATATTACTCATGTCGGTAAAGCAGCTAAGGTTGGGATGACCTTTTGACTTCTTCCAGAAAGTTCTGTACCAATAACAACGCATCGGCAGAGGTCTGATAAACACACACATGCAAGCGCGGATCGGTGTTGCCCGTGATCATCTTCGAGACCAGCGTTTCTTGCCGATAGCAACACAGTACCGGTTTGCCGAGGCTGAGGGCGTAGGCAATTTCGTATCCGACCCCATGGGAAGGCGTAGTGACTTCAGCGATGAGTGCCTGGCAAGCCTCTATCCAGGCGATATCACGGGTGAAAACCTCTCGCGGTTGGACGATTGCTTCCAGATCCATGACTTCCGGGCGGGAGAGATATGCGGTGGGTACGGTGTGACCATCTGACAGCAGGCTATCCACAATCAATTGATAGATATTTTCCTGCTGGCGACCACCGGTAATGGCACAGGCGAAATAAACGTTCATCTCTTCCTGCCGATTATAGCAGTTGGCTGAGGTGATCCGGGTTTACGGATTTTCTTAGGCATCAAAAAGGAAGACGACCACGGAGGGCTTATATAATAATATACATGACCATCAATGGGATTGGAGGTGATAATTATGAATTGGGATAGTTTTCCGCGTAGTAATCGCAGAGATCCTGGAGGAGGCACTGGGGGCATTTAGGCCGGCGAGCCTGACAAATTTCACGGCCAAGCCGGATCAGGTTAAGATGAAGAGGGTAATAAGTCTCTGCTGGCAGCAGATCAGCCAGAAATTGATGAGTATTTTCTACACTCATTTGGGAAGGTCGAAGTCCTAACCGGCCGGTTACGCGGTAAATGTGGGTATCGACCGGGAAGGCTGGCATTCCGAGAGAGAATTGCAGGACAATGGCGGACGTTTTTGGCCCAACCCCCTTAAATTGCTGCAGCCAGAACCTGGCAGCTTGGGGAGGCATGTTGCGTAAGAACTCCAAATCGAGTTCCCCTCGTTTTTCGGTGATCTGGCGAAGGGCACTTTGGATGCGGGGACCTTTTTGATTGGCGAGACCAGCCGGACGAATGGCTTCAATGACTTGCTTGAGATCTGCATCACGCACTTGTTCCCAAGTTGGAAACCGTTCCCGCAAGTTATGAAAAGCCCGGTCACGATTGGTGTCGTTGGTGTTTTGCGAGAGGATAGTTGAGACCAGCTCGTCAATGGGGGGTAAGGGGTTACGCCAGGCGGGGTAACCGTAGAATTCCAGAAGTCGGTGGTGAATGGCGAGGGCGCGCTCTGAAAGATGCATACGAGTCGAATGCTTATACGGTGAAGCTTGATGAACTTTTCGGGTTCAAGACCGGGATGTTTTTTAGGTTATAAAAGACAATTCAGGGTGAGCGCCTTAATGTAAAGCACGGTTTAGATTCTCCGACGACCAGCTTCCGCCAGTTGTAAAGCGGTAATCTAGGACCAAAGCCGGCGAGCTGTTCAAGCGCGTCGGCAGGAAGGGCATCTAACTGGCGTAAGATTTCAATCGCGACTGCCGGGCGGGCACGACCTTTCAGGTCACCATCAGAGATTTTAAAGGCGATACCCAAAGCGGGGGAGCCAGGTTCAAGGGCTCCAGGAAGCAAGCCCAACCCCTGATAACCTTCGGCACCACCTTTGGCGACAATACGACCCTGGGTAGCTTCCATCAGGCAGGTGTCAAACCGACCCGGTCCTGCAATCATTTGTGGGGAGGAGGTCATGGCGGATGTGATGGAACGGCAGGCAGCCGCGCGGGGTGGTAATAAATCACTTGGATCGCACAAACGCGCGTATGCCCAGGCGGCGTTGTAAAGCGGGATGGCAAAATTTGGCGCCGAGCAGCCATCAGTCCCCAGAGCGATATCATTAATGGGCAAGCCGCACATTTCAGAAAGGGTAGCCACAATACGCTGCTGGACAGGATGGGAGAGGTTGAGATAATCGGCAGTTGACCAACCTTGCCAGCGGGCAAAGGCCAGCATGGCAGTATGTTTTCCAGAGCAGTTGTGTCTATTAGGAGTGGGTTTCTCAGCGCGTTGAGCCATGGCCTGGGCGGTAGGTTCGTGATAGGGAGGATGTACGCCACAAAGCAGTTCGGATTCTAGGACGCCAGTTTTCTCCTGGATTGCTAAAAGGGTGGCAACATGTTCATCTGTGCCGGAATGGGAGGCACATAATAAGGCGATTTCGGATGGAAGAAGATCGAAAGCAGCCTGCCCGCCTTGCTCTAGGAAGGGCAAAGCCTGGAAAGGTTTGGCGGTGGAGCGCAGGTAGGTGACTATCTCTGGATTTCCATACGAGGCAATAACCTTGCCGTGCGGGTCGACCACGACTAGGCTGCCGAAGTGGATGGATTCGACCGTCTCGGCGCGGGTAAGTTGAAACACTGGCAGATAAGAGGTTTGGTCAGCCATGGTCGTCAGATCGATAGAATCACTCTTCCTGATCGTCTTCAGAAGGCCTATAACGACGAGAATAATACTGGAAAAGGCCATAACGCAGGCGTTGGGCGTAATTCTCTCGCAGCATGGCAGGTGGGGAGAGATCATTAAGCAATCTAGGGATCAAGCTCTCCGTTTTTTCCGGAGGTGCATTGCGTTTAGCAAGACGTTCGAGCCCGTTTAATAGCTTTTTGATGTAGCGTAGTTGAGCCCGTACAGCTTCTAGAGAAACTGGGCCTCCCCGGCCGGATATGATGGTGAAATCCCGATGAGATTTAATGATCAAATTCAGGGTTTCAATCCAAGCAGATAAATCCGCATGAGCCAGAAAGGGGGGTTGGTGGGGGAGAACCGCATCACCAAGGAAAAGCACGCGTGCGTCGGGTATTAGGACCCAGATGGCACCTATGGCCGGTCCGGGATGGTGTTCCAGGATTACTTTTTTCTCCCCCCAGTGAAAAAACATCTGTTGGGAGAAAGTAATGTCAGGCGGCGCCCAACGAGTGCCAACAACTTCGTTGCTGGTCTCCCATTCGGCACCACTTTCGAGGCTTTGACTCTTGAAAATAGAGGGACGGTTGCGGAATACCTGAGCTGTTTTTTGATGGGCAATGATGGTGCAGTCAAGGGCGCGGGAACCTAAGGTGCGATCAGGGTTGGAATCGAGGTTGACCAGAATGCGGTTTGTGCTGCCTCCCATGGACAATAAAGCAGCTCGCCAGGAGCGGGCATCCTCAGGGCGAAGCGGGGCATCGATAAAGATGGTGCCATGAGGAAGGACGATGGCTCCCAAAGTAACGCCGGAATAGGATTCCTCACAATATATGCCTGGTTCAATCTGCTGCATTAATTGTCCTCAAAAAAACCAAAATTGGGAAACGATTTTTAAATGCCACTGAATAATTCCGATAAAAAGCAAGGAGAAGATAAATGAGGTGGTGTGGCTGCGCTATTTACCCTTCGCAACTGGTAGAGTGAAAACAAAGCGGGCACCCTGACTTGGAGCGTCTTCCACCCAAATTCGACCGCCATGTCCTTCTACCGCCAGGCGGCAGTAAGCCAGGCCTAAACCTATGCCTCTTGGACCCTCTTGGGCGTGCAGACGGGTGTATTTATCGAAAATACGTTCTTTCTCAGAAGGGGGAATTCCTGAACCCGAATCTTGAACCCACATCTGAACCCACTTACCCTTTCGGGAGGCGCCTATCGATATTTTACTCCCAGGTGGCGTATATTTGATGGCGTTTTCCAGCAAGTTGGAAAGAACGCGCTTGATCATCTCGGGATCTACCAGGACCTTCGGAAGATCGGGTGACAGGTAGGTGAGCAGCTCTTGATTTTTATTCTGGGAGATGGGAATAACGACCTCGACCGCATCCTTAGCCATGGCGCCTGGCAAGACAGGCTGGCGATTGCCGATGGGTTGTCCCGCTTCCAGACGGTTCATATCCAGCAACGAATTGGTCAATCTCTGAATGCGTTCTGTTGAGCGCATGGCAATTTCTAACAAGGAATTGAAAGCCGGATCTTCCTGACTGAGCATAAAGGATGTCAGAACATCGAGGCTTGAAACCACATTTGCCAGAGGCGAACGAAGATCGTGATATATCATGGAGATGAGGTCGTCTCGGAGGTTGTCAAGGTTTTTTCGCTCGGTGATATCACGTAATATCCATTGAAGATTGGACATGCCGTCGATTTCGGCCTTGCGGACGTAAACCTGAACGGGCACCTCACGACCATGGTTGACCTGCAGGACAGATTCATATGAAATGGTTTGGCCAGAGGTAAGGTTTTGGAAGTTTTCAGCAACCATTTCTTCATCCGGCGTATGCAGTTGGTCAATACTCATGCGGAGCAGGTCCTGGTCGCTAAAGCCGGTGGTTATCTCGACCTGACGGTTGGCCTCCATGATATTGCCATTCCAATCGGTTATCAGGATGGGATCAATACTGTCCTCAAACAATTCCCGGTAGCGTTGGTGGGCAGCCTGGAGCTGTTCAAACAATTGAGCATGCCTGATAGCTGTCCCTGCCAAGCTGCCAATGCCGGTCAGAACTAAGAGAGCATCGGGATCGAATCCGCCAGAGAGTGGATTGCGCGCCTCCAAAACGCCGATGATATTGTCGCTGGATCGAATCGGTGCGCAGGCGACCGCGCGGGTTTTAAATCCGAGTAATTGGTCGATTTCCGGGTAAAAACGGGGATCATTATTGGCATCGGGAACGATAACGCCTTGTCCTTCTCGAACGACCCATCCCGCCACGCCCTGGGTCGTTTTGAGCTGGAACCCCACGATGCCCTGCCCTTTTCCTTCAGTCGAGGCACGATATATCAGTGTGTCTTCTTGTGAGTTTAGAAGAGCGAGGGAAACGACTTCGACAGCGAGCGCATGGCTGATTTGCTCGAGTATGCGTTGGAGTACTTCATCCTGACGTAAGCTGGCAGTGATTACGGCAGCGCTTTCCGCCACAGCGGTCATAACGCGAGCCTGTCGTTGACTTTCGTGATATAGGCGAGCGTTAAGAACGGCTATGCTAGCCTGATCGGCAATGGCTCGCAGGAGCTCGAGATGATCTACAGTGAATGAATCTGGAGTGGGGTGTACCAAAGTCATGACACCAACGAGGCGATCGCGGACTAGAAGAGGAGCGCTAACGGCAGATTTCGGCCCGGTGCGATCAGCATCGTCGTCAGGACGACGTAACCAGCGATCATCGCGGCTTGTATCTGGAATTAGAACCGCTTGGGTATTGCGCGCAACCCAACCTGCCAAGCCGTGCTCAAAGGTGACGCGTAATTGTGAGGTGATGTTTTCATACACTTTCGTGCCAACAATAAGGACCGAATCTATGGGCTGGCCATTATCATCCACAACGATGATGCTGCCGGTGATGGCCCCTAAATTTTCCATGGACAAGAAGATCACGCGCTGAAGAAGGGCGCGTAATTCCGGAGCCGAGGCCAGCTCACGGCTGATGTTATAGAGCAACTCCAGAGAGGCACGCGTGGTTTGTCGCTCGTTTTCCTGGATATCCATGAATTCACCTTCTATACCAGATGGCAACAATCGTATGATTGGTTAAGAAGTGATGGATCAGCCTCCAGTGATTAACCCATCAAGAAACGTATTTCAAGCCACTGCCGGTATTGAACAATACAATACTTTCCCCAGATCCCACCCAGCCTTGGGCTAATAAACCATGCAGAGCTGCCAAGGTAGCTGCGCCTTCGGGTGCTGCGAAAACCCCTGCCAGTTGAGCCATTAATTTTTGAGAATCGATAATGTCCTGATCGCTAACGGCTACAGCAATACCGTGGCTGTCGTATAACGCTTGAAGGACCAGGTGATCGGCGAAGATGACAGGTACGCGCAAACCGGCAGCCAGGGTTTGAGGGTTTTCCCATGGTTCAACCCGCTGTGCATGGTTTTGAAAGGCGCGTACCAGGGGTGCGCAACCCTCGGCCTGCACGCTCACCAGACGAGGTCGCTGGGAGCCGATCCATCCTAAGGACTCTAATTCATCGAAAGCTTTCCACATTCCGACCAAACCGGTACCACCACCCGTAGGATAAATAACCACATCGGGCAGCTGCCAGCCAAAGCCCTCGGCCAGTTCATAGCCCATGGTCTTTTTGCCTTCGAGTCGGTAGGGTTCTTTGAAGGTCGAGACATCGAACCAGTCGTGCCCAGCTTCTACTGCTTGGGCCTTGGCTTCAACCGCTAAGCGGGCAGCATCGTTGATCAGACCATCGACCAGGTGCAAGTCAGCTCCGGCGGCACGAACTTCATTCTGGTTTACCAGAGGAGCATCCCTTGGCATGAATACATGCGCTTCGCAACCTGCACGAGCGGCATAAGCTGCCAGAGCACCTCCTGCATTCCCAGCTGTGGGAATTACAAAAGCGGTTACGCCAAGTTCGATCGCCCGGGAGACTGCCACAGCTAAGCCGCGTGCCTTGAAAGTTCCGGTTGGATTGAGGGATTCGTCTTTTATGAATAGATGGCGAAGACCCAAAGCCTGACTTAAGCGGGGGGCGGGCAGCAGAGGTGTGTGACCCTCTCCCAGGGTGAGGCGATGGGATGGGATTCTAACCGGCAACAGCTCAGCCCAACGCCATAGATTAAACGGCCGCGCTTTCACCATGGAGGTTGTTAATTGACTACGTAATCCATCCAAGTCGTAATGAGCTAATAACGGCGATTGGCAATCTTGACAGAACGTTTGGATTTGATCTGCGTCGAACTTTACCCCACATTCCGGGCAGAGCAGGTATGTTAAAGTACTTGTGCGATCTGGGAAACTCATTAATTCTCGCTGAATTAGTTCTCGAATATTGAGTATAGCATATTTGGCGCATCGGTGAGCGTTATCCAGAATGAGGTTTTAACTCATCCTTTCGAAAGATCAAACCGTATATGGGGCAATTTCAACAAGAGAACTTCGGTTACCAAGCGAGTATTTGCGTTGGAATTGATAAGATCAGAAGCACGTCGCAAGGTCGCTACCATCTGCCGGGCTGAATCGAGATTTAAGGAGAGAGCCAGCTGCTTGATCTCTGAAACCCGATCCACATTGGTTATCATCGTGTTGGTGTTAGCAGTTTGCAGGAGTATATCTCTCCAGAAGGACAACCAGATATGGAGGGCTTCGAGTAGGGCGTCTTTATCTTTGGATAATTTCTCTGCATATGCAAAGCGGGTGACACGGTTCACACCGAATAGACGGATGTGATCATCGAGCAATTGCTGGCGAAGGGCGAGGCGGTGTGGTTCTTGGTGAAGGCCTAAAGCATAACCTGGACGTCCACCAGACAGGTGAGCTAATAAATCGGCTTCCTCAGAAGGCAATCCCCAGCGATCCTGGAGACCCAGGCGAACCAGTTCGAGGGGTAAGGGAGCCAAACGCAGCACCTCACAGCGTGAGACGATGGTGGGCAACAACTGTTCGCTGGTCTCAGCCGTCAAGACCAAGACGACCTTTGAGGGGGGTTCTTCCAGGGTTTTAAGCAAGGCGTTGGCAGCACTAGGATTGGCTTCTTCAAAGCGCAAGAGAATAGCAACGCGGTAACTTGCCAGGTAAGGCGCCAATGAAAGGTCGTGCTGCAGCTCACGAACCTGATCTACCTTGAGTGTTCCACCGATATGTTCGGCTTGAATTACAGCCAAGTCGGGGTGTGTCATACGCTCGATTTGGGTGCAATTTTGGCAAATACCGCAGGCCTCACCGGGAGCGGGGGGTTGGGTGCAGTTAAGCGCCTGCGCCAGGCGGATCGCCAAGGTCCGGCGTCCGATCCCAGGTGGACCGGTAAACAAATAAGCCTGGCGGATAGCGTTGCGAGCTATATGTCCTTTGAGTATTTTTACAGCCCATTGGTGGCCAAGCAAATCCCAATCCATAGCAATGATTGTAGCCCAGAGGAAGTGGATTGGCAACAATTAATGGCAGAATCTGGGGGCGGATTTATAATATGGATAAAATCACGTTGACACCTCTCAGACCTGAAGTTACAATTTTTTCCTATGGATTTTTTGAAAGACCTTAATCCCCAACAACAGCAAGCTGTGACAATTGGCCTGGGACCGGTGCTGGTATTAGCCGGTCCCGGTTCTGGTAAAACGCGGGTGCTGACCCAGCGCATCGCTTATTTAATCGGGAATATGGGTGTTCACCCTTCTCATATCCTGGCGGTGACGTTTACCAATAAAGCAGCCCGTGAGATGGATAACCGGGTGGTGGACTTGCTCGGACCGCGCGCACGCGGCGTAACTCTAGGTACCTTTCACGCCACCTGCGCACGGATCTTACGGCGAGAGGCTGAACACCTGCCATTTAATTCAAATTTTGTCATTTTCGACAGCGATGATCAACTCGACCTGGTGAAACGCGCCCTGGCAGATTTAAATCTCGATGATAAGCGGTACCGACCGCAAAGCGTGCATGCATCTATTTCTAACGCCAAGAACGAATTGATCCTGGTGGATGATTTCCCCATTCAAACTTACCGAGATGAGATCGTCGCACGCGTCTACCGGGCGTACCAACAACTGCTGCTGGCCAGCAATGGTCTCGACTTTGATGACCTGTTGCTTTGGACTGTTTTTCTAATGGAGGAGCAGCCTGCCATACGGGAGAAGTACGCTCGTCGCTTCGAACATGTACTGGTAGATGAATTTCAGGATACCAATCTTGCCCAGTATGTGTTGCTTAAACACCTGACTTCCTTTCATAACAATATCTTCGTGGTAGGGGATGTTGATCAATCGATCTACCGATGGCGCGGGGCGGACTATCGCAATGTACTGCGTTTCGAGGAAGATTTCCCGGACGCACAAATCATCATGTTAGAGCAAAATTACCGCTCAACCCAATCCATTTTGGACGCCGCCATGGCGGTGATCGACCGCAACCCTTACCGCAAACCGAAACACCTTTTCACAGAGCGGGGAACAGGCGAGAAAATATTGGTACACGAGACTTACGATGATCGCCAAGAAGCTTCATTTGTGGTGGACACAATCGCGCTACTGGTTGCCAGCAGAAAGGCCGAACCGGGTGATTTTGCCGTGATGTACAGAACAAACGCCCAATCCCGCTTGCTTGAAGAAGCCTTCTTGCATGCCAACTTACCGTATAAATTAGTCGGCGCGCAGCGCTTTTACGGACGCCGTGAAGTCAAAGATGTAATCGCTTACCTGCGCCTGGCTGAAAATCCGGATGATGAGATCAGCTTGTTACGTGTGATCAATGTTCCGGCGCGGGGCATTGGAAATAAAACGCTGGTGTCACTCCGCACTTATGCACAAAGAATTGGGCAGACAGTCGGGAGTGTACTTCTGGAGTTGGGCAAAGGGCCGACATCACCTTCTTGGGAGGCTTTTTCCAGCCGCGCCGCGAATATACTTTCTGAGTTCGGGACGATGTTGGCGGATTGGCATGCCGTGCGGAAGCAATACCATCCGCTGGAATTGATGGACCACATTCTGAAAAATGTTGATTATCGCGATTACATCGATGATGGCAGCGATGAAGGGGCGGACCGTTGGGGGAACGTATTGGAATTACGGCGTCTGGCGTCGGAATACGAGCAGAGTGACTTAGAATCGTTTCTTGAAGCCGTGGCATTGGTATCTGACCAGGACACACTTGACACCTCAGCCAACGCGCCAACACTCTTGACTTTACACGCAGCCAAAGGCCTGGAGTTTCCCATTGTCTTTATTGTCGGACTTACCGATGGCACACTGCCACACGTGCGTTCATTTGAGGATCCCGAAGCGATGCAAGAGGAGCGTCGCTTGTTTTATGTGGGGATTACGCGGGCCAAGGATCGTTTGTATCTGGTGGTTCCCATCAACCGTAGTGCGTATGGCTACCTCGAGCCGACTGAGGAGTCACGTTTCTTAATGGATATCCCGGACGAGCTGGTTGCAGAGAGCAGTTCAGGAACTTTGGGCAGACGATTGAGACCCACCATGCCGCGTCCTGACCTATGGAAGTCATCCGTCTCCGGTAGCGCCCAGATAATCAAACCCCAATACCGGCCGGGGGCGCGCGTCATGCATCCGGTTTGGGGTGAGGGTATGGTATTGAACAGCCGTATTCAAGACGACGAGGAGATCGTGGATATCTTCTTCGAGGAAATTGGTCTTAAGAGGGTGGCAGCCTCAATGGCTAGACTTGAATTAATACCCTAGAACCGGTCCATCTAAACTTCGATCGAGTGTAATCAGTTGCCACATCGATCTTTGGTAGAAGCCAAACTTGAAGGGCAATTTCTGCTCACCCTGCCCGCAGCAGCTATATCAGCGTATAATGCCAATGCAATGCCTATACTTGCCCCGAACTCATTTGAATTTATCAGCCGGAGTGCCGAGCAAACCCGTCGAGTAGGGATGCGTTTGGGTGGGTTGATCGACTCCAGAGCCGTCATCTGCCTTGTCGGAGATTTGGGGTCGGGAAAAACGACATTTGTAAAAGGTCTGGCAGCGGGTTGGGGATCGTTGGATGCGGTTACAAGTCCAACCTTTGTTTTGGTAAACATGTATCGCCGACCGGACAGAGGCTTGCTATATCACTTAGATGCTTACCGATTAAAGGATGCGCAAGAAGCAAGAGATTTGGATCTGGATGCGATGTTGGAAGGTGGGCCATTGGTTATCGAGTGGGCTGAACGGATTCAAGAAGCGCTGCCAAAGGAGCACTTCCTGGTGACGCTACGGTGGATCACTCTCGATCGACGCGATCTGATCTTCATAGCAAAAGGGTCGCATTACCAGTTACTGCTGACTGCCCTGCGCCAGCGACTCTATGGAGGATTGTGATGCTATTGGCAATTGATACCTCCACACGTAGCGTGGGCGTGGCACTTTACGATGGCGTCCAAGTGTTGAGTGAGATGGTTTGGTTTAGTAATAATTACCATACGGTTGAACTAGCGCCAGTGGTGGCGCTAGTATTGGAACGTGTGGGTCAAGATTCCTCGGAATTAAAAGGAATCGCGGTAGCTATCGGTCCGGGCTCATTTACCGGCTTGAGAGTGGGTCTGGCGGTGGCCAAAGGTATATGTTTGGCTGCCCATGTGCCTCTGATAGGAATACCATCGCTAGATATCTTAGCAGCAGCCCAGCCCATGCAGGCACAAAAGATGGTGGTGACCTTACGTGCCGGCCGCGGCAGACTGGCGGTGGGGTGGTATCAGGCTGTGGATGGTGAATGGCAGCCGGCAAAGGATCCCGAGATTCTGACTCCCCATGCTTTATCCCATAGATTAAACGAGCCAACCTTAGTCTGCGGTGAACTGACAGGAGAGGAGCGACGGATGCTAGGACGCAAATGGGTAAATGTGATCTTAGCTTCTCCAGCCCAGTGCCTGCGGCGTCCTTCATATCTGGCTGAGTTGGGTTGGCAATTGCTGCAAGCTGGAAAAGTTGATGATCCGGTGACATTGGCACCAATTTATCTGCAATAACAGGTGATCCCAGAATGGGTAGATGGTTGCGTTAGGGTGCAACTGGGTAGAAACAAGTCATGCCTTCATGTATGGTTGGTTTTAGCTGCACTGAACCCGGGAAATTTTTCTTTATTGATGATCTGGTAGTTATGATTGAGAAATCTTTACTTACAACGGTCGATATCAGACCCATGAAATTGGAAGATATCAAGCAGGTCCAATCAATCGATCGAATATCTTTCAGCATACCCTGGCCAGAGCATGCGTACCGATATGAATTGAGGGAGAACCCTGCCTCGTTATTATGGGTGGCGGAAGCTCATCTGAATGGTGGGGAGTTGAAATTGGTTGGTGTTATCGTGGTCTGGTTGATCCTGGATGAAGTCCACATCGCTACTTTGGCGGTTCATCCAGATTTTAGAGAACAGGGCATCGGAAGCCAGCTGCTGGCGACGGCTTTGAAGACCTCGATTCAGAAGGGAGCGAATCAGTCCGCCTTGGAAGTCCGCTCAAACAACGCTGCAGCACAAAATCTATACCAACGATTTGGTTTTGAGATCGTAGGACGGCGGAATCGCTATTATCAAGACAACCATGAAGACGCGGTGTTAATGAGATTGTATCGGATGGGAAAGGCGTATTCAATGTGGTTGGAAGATAATTTCTCATTTGAAAGATAAGGAATCGAACTCTCCAGAAAGGTTAAGTCTTTGGAAGTTATATTTCAGGAGGTGATTTGTGAGTGCCAAAGAGGTATTGGAGCAGGTGGCCAAAGAAGCGTCTGTGTGTAGTCTGTGCGAGTTATACCATTCACGCAAGAATGCTGTACCGGGGGAGGGTCCAGCCAATGCGGATATCATGTTCATAGGAGAAGGACCGGGATTCCATGAAAATGAGCAGGGAAGACCTTTTGTCGGAGCAGCGGGTAAGTTCCTGGAAGAGCTGTTAGCCAATATTGGAATGACACGAGAACAAGTTTACATTACCAACGTGGTTAAATGCCGGCCACCGGGCAACCGAGACCCCCGCCCTCAAGAGGTGGATATCTGCACTGACACTTACTTAGACCGCCAGATTCAGGCGATCAATCCAAAGGTGATCGTAACGCTAGGCCGTTTCTCAATGGGAAAATACCTGCCGAATGCCAAAATAAGCGACGTGCACGGACAGGCGATGTGGGTAAAAGGCAGGTTGGTCGTGCCAATGTATCACCCAGCTGCGGCATTACACCAAGGCTCTCTCAAACCCGCAGTTGAACGTGATTTTACGAAGCTGCCCGAGCTCATCACCAAAGCAGGTAAGGCGCCCGAGTATGAGGAAAACTCATCAGGAAACAAAGAAGAACCCAAACAATTGAGTCTATTTTAGGTGGATATGGACAGCTACCAGCAAATTTTAATAGATCGGTTACGCAAGCGCAGTGCGAAAGTTGCGATCCTTGGCCTGGGATACGTCGGTTTGCCGTTGGCGACAGTTTTCGCTGAGGCTGGCTTTTCCGTGATCGGGATCGAGCCTGACAAGAAAAAATTACAGGCCATCCGAATGGGAGAAAGCTATATCCAGGATGTACCCAGCGAACTGGTGGCGCGTCTCGTCCAATCCGGGAGATTGCAGGCGAGCGATGATTACGACGAATTGAAGGATTGTGAAGCGGTCAGCATCTGTGTGCCTACACCCCTAAGAAAAACAGGAGATCCCGACCTGTCCTTTATTTTGATGGCAACCGATGAGCTGGCCAAGCAGGTTCATGCGGGAATGGTTGTAGTACTCGAGTCAACAACTTACCCTGGAACAACCCGCGAAATCTTGCTGCCAAAGCTGTGCGAAGAGACAGGTCTCACTATTGGAAAGGAATTTTTCCTGGCGTTTTCACCCGAAAGGGTCGATCCGGGGCGAGAGGATTGGACGACGATCAACACCCCTAAAGTCATCGGTGGGATCACACCAGCATGCAGCCAAGTGGCTTCGACCTGGTACGGTGAGGCTTTGGAATCTGTTGTGCCGGTTTCTTCAGCGGAAGTAGCTGAGATGGCAAAATTGCTTGAGAACACCTTCCGAATGATCAATATCGGTCTGGTCAACGAGATGGCGATCATGTGCAAGCGCTTAGGCATCGATGTGTGGGAGGTGATTGATGCGGCGGCGACCAAGCCTTTTGGATTTATGAAGTTCATGCCTGGTCCCGGATTGGGAGGGCATTGCATCCCAATTGATCCATTATATCTGTCTTGGAAACTTCGCTCCTTGAATTACTCCGCTCGTTTTATTGATCTGGCTTCGGAAATTAACACCAGTATGCCGCGTTACGTTGTGAGTATAGTGCAAGATGCCCTCAATGAGCATGGCAAACCCATAAAGGGAAGCCGGGTGTTAGTATTGGGGGTAGCTTATAAACCGGATATCAATGACCTGCGCGAATCGCCTGCTCTGGATGTAATAGGCTTGCTACGCCAAAAAGGGGCGCAGGTTTCTTACCACGATCCGTACATTCCATCGGTTCAGCATGACGACTGGAATTTAAGAAGCGTGCCAGATATCATTGAAGCAACCCGCCAAGCGGACTGTCTCGTTATTATAACTAACCATAAATTGTATGATTATGCTCACTTACTCGAGGCTGCTGCATTGGTCGTGGACACCAGGAACGCTCTTGGCAATACCGGGAGAGACAACCCAAAGGTCAAAAGGCTTTAATTATCAAGGGAAGCGATCGAAACCGGCTTGAAGGGTTGACTGTTAGGGACCACGCCAACGAAGATTGAAATCGAACATCGGAGGTTGGTATTTACTCCCTTAAGCGGGTTTTCCCGGTTTTGATCTCCGAAATACCAACCACCGTAGAAATTTCCGAATGATCTAATTCTTAGAATAAACCTCACTTGAGATTGGTGAAAGATGAATTTCTGGGCAGCGCGACTGAAAAATGTTAAGAGGACCTCATGGCACATTATCTACTAACCGGCGTGGCAGGGTTTATCGCGGCGCGCGTCGCTGAACTGCTTTTGGATGAGGGTCATAGCGTAGTCGGAGTGGACAACCTGAACGATGCCTATGACGTACGTATGAAATATTGGCGGTTGGACCGATTGAGCGGCAGACCGAACTTTACTTTTCACCATCTGGATATCAGTGAGCGCCAGGCAATGGAAAAGGTCTTCAATAATCCTGACTCAGCAGCGTTCGATGGGGTGATCAATTTGGCGGCGCGCGCAGGAGTACGACAATCGGTGATCGATCCATGGGTTTACGTGGATACCAACGTAACAGGCACGCTCAATTTGTTAGAGATGTGCCGGCATCATAGCGTGCACAAGTTCATCCTGGCTTCGACATCCAGCATTTATGGTGCCGATGCGCCTTTGCCTACACCGGAGGAGGCCAATAGCGATTTTCCCCTGCAACCTTATGCAGCCAGTAAAAAAGCCGCGGAGGCATTGTGCCACGCATACCATTACCTCTATGATATCGATGTGACTGTTTTTCGATATTTCACCGTATATGGACCAGCGGCGCGACCTGATATGGTTATGTTCCGCTTTACCCAATGGATCAGTGAAGGATGCCTGGTGAGGGTAAACGGCGACGGAGAACAATCGCGCGGTTTCACTTATGTTGACGATATCGCCCGAGGAACCATTTCAGGTCTGAAACCAATGGGCTATGAGATCATCAACCTGGGGGGGCATGAATCAGTCAAAATCAACGAATTAATCAGCCTTTTGGAGCAGCTGATTGGCAAAGAGGCGCAGATAAAATACCAACCGCGCCATCCGGCCGATATGCTGGCTAATTTTGCTGACGTACGAAAAGCAAAAGAATTATTGGGATGGCAACCCCAGTTTTCGTTAAGAGAAGGGGTTGCCAACCTGGTCGCCTGGTACAATGCCGAACGCAGCTGGGCTTGCCAGGTGAGCACAGATTAGTTCCCCCCACTCATGGACTGGGATCAGAAAAAGAGTTCAATCCGGGATGATCTCTGTCCGAGCGCATAATTATCAACAGCGCTAATGTTCAACACTGCCTTCAAGTTGTTGCAAAAGTTTTTCCCCCGTTTTCTCGAAAACGAACTCATCCGCCGGATCATTAAGAACTCCGGTTATCTTTTCAGCGCTACTGGCGTATCGGCGGTAATGAGTTTTTTTCAAGGGGTGATGGCAGCTCGCCTGCTTGGGCCGGCTACCTTTGGCGTTTTAGGGGCGGTTACAACTTTTACAAGCACTGTCAACAGGTTTGCTTCTTTTCGCATGGATGAGCTGGTCGTACGCTATGTCGGTCATTACCAGGAGCGAGGCGACCCGCAACGGGCAGCCGCAGTTTTCAAAGCAGCCAGTTTGTTAGAAATGAGCGGCTCAATCCTGGCATTCGTCTTGATCTGGTTGCTCGCTCCAGTGGGAGCCAATTATTTTGCCCACGATGCGAGTCTGGCACTTTGGTTCAAGATTTATGGGAGCATCGTTCTGGCAAACTTGATCTCTGAAAGCGCCACGGGTTTACTGCAAATATTTGACCGTTTTCGCACTATGGCTCTAATCACCGCAGCTCAAAGTGCGCTTACCTTGGTCTTAATCGCAATCGCTTACTTTAACCGGGGGGGATTGATTGCGATCATAGTGGCTTACATGAGCGGGAAAGTCTTAGGAGCGCTCAGTCTAACCGTTGCAGCGCTGAGGAATGCTGGCAATTTTTGGGGAGCAGGTTGGTGGCGAGCCCCTTTGAGGTCTCTCGCAGGCGAACGACGGAGTTTGCTGACATTTGCTGTGAGCACCAATCTAAGCGGAACGATCAGTCTGGTGGCGAAAGATAGCGAAGTTTTGTGGGTGGCGGCTTTCCTGGGACCCACCCAGGCGGGTTATTACAAGCTGGCGCTGGCACTTTCTAATTTGTTGCAGTTGCCTGTCAGTCCCCTGCCTAAGGCGACTTTTCCAGAATTGGCGCGAGAAATCGCCCGACGCAGCTGGGATAATGTACGTTATGTGCTACGGCAAGGCTCGCGACTATCGGCTCTTTATTCCATCCCCACGACTTTATTCTTGGTGATTTTCGGTCGCTGGATCATTGCCACAGTATATCGCCCTGACTTTTTACCGGTCTATCCAGCCCTGGTCATTTTGTTAACTGGGTTCACTTTTGTCAATATCTTTTATTGGAACCGGGTAGCTTTGTTGTCCTTGGGTCGTCCAGTTTTCCCGACATTGGTAAATTTCGCCGGCATGGCCTTGAAGATCGCAGCGATTTTCTTACTTGTGCCTCAATTTGGTTATCTGGTTTTTGCATTTTCACTGGCTGGGTATTATATTTTCACGGTAGGCATTGCGGCAGCTAGGGTATTCTTCGACCTGCACACCCGCCCGCCTGAGGCTGGTGTGGCATGAAAGTCGCCATCGTTGCACCTACCTATTTACCCGCGCGGCGCGCCAATACCATCCAGGTAATGAAAATGTGCCAGGCTTTGGTGGTTAATGGTGCGCATGTGCGCCTGGCAGTGCCAGCAAACCGTAGTGGGCAGCGTGGAAATCTTGGGTCGGCTGATTATGGTTGGGAGCATCTGGCAAATTTTTACGGATTGCGGGTGGCTTTTCCTATCGATTGGCTACCAGCCCATCCAATCTTGCGACGATACGATTATGGTTGGCTGGCGGTAGGTTGGGCAGATGGTTGGGGTGCAGATATTATCTACACACGTTTACCCCAAGCGGCAGCCATTGCCAGCTGGCGAGGCAAGAAGACTATCCTGGAGGTGCATGACCTGCCCCAGGGAGTATTGGGGCCATTATTATTCCGCTTGTTCTTGAAGGGGAAGGGTGCCCAAAGAGTAGTGCTGGTATCGCGGCCTCTTCTGACAGATTTAGGACAGTCGTTCAATTTCCCGGAAAGCCCTCCTTTTTCAATCATCGCGTCAGATGGTGTGGATCTGGAACGTTACGCCGACTTGCCCGAGCCAAGGGAAGCGCGTCGGATTTTGGCTGAAAAGAGCGGATTGCCATTAGATCCGGATAGGTTTACCATGGGATATAGTGGGCACCTATACGCAGGACGGGGCATGACGTTGATGTTGGAAATGGCAAGCCAGGTGGAGGAGGTGACTTTTTTGATCGTGGGTGGCGAACCTTCCCAGGTGAGCCTTTTACGAGAGAAAGTCGCAAGGCGAGGTCTTAGAAATGTTATCCTTACAGGCTTTGTAGCCAATGCGGAGCTACCCGGTTATCAGGCGGCCTGCGAGGCGCTCATGATGCCCTACCAACCGCGGGTGGCAGCATCTTCCGGGGGAGATATTGGGCGTTACTTGAGTCCCATGAAGATGTTTGAATATATGGCCAGTGGACGCGCTATCCTTAGCAGTGATTTACCGGTTTTGCGGGAAGTGCTGACCTCACAAAACGCGCTGTTGCTACCGCCAGAGGATGTGGTTGTGTGGGTGACGGCGCTACAGGAATTAAGGCAGAATCCCCATCTTCGAAATGGCCTGGCAGAACAAGCTCGCCGGGATGTGGTCCGCTTCACCTGGGAATCTAGAGCCAAACGGGTTTTAGAAGGGATTTAATCGGTAGCTACACCAGCCCAATCAACAAAGTCATGCGACAGATCCTACGAATTCGTCTTGGGAAGAAATTTGGAGGGACGGTCATCCTGCTGGCGGTTGTCGGCATTTTGGTTCTGCCCAGAGTGGTGGCATTAGGTCGCTTCGTTACCGCAGACGAGCCAATATGGGGTAAGCGTTCTGCGATTTTTTATTATGCTCTATCGAATAAAGATTTTGCTGCTACATACCAGGTTGCTCATCCAGGAGTCACGACCATGTGGGCAGGAGCAGCCGCGTATCGGATCAAGTTTTCAATCTACAAGAATGTTGGTCTGGTAGAGCTCGGAGATACCAAACTTTTTCAGATATTTCAAAGGCATGGACCAAATCCGCTGGAGGTCTTAGCCACAGCGCGTCTTTTTGTGGTGCTCATCAACGTGGCAACCCTCACTATAGGATTCTTTTTTGCAAAAAAATTGTTTGGTAGCCTGATGACAATTTGCGGATTTATACTGATCGCCTTTGATCCTTTTTTCCTGGCTCATTCCCGTTTTTTACATGTGGATGCGTTATTAAGCAGCTTTATGTTTGTGGGCTTGCTGGCATATCTGGCTTATCTGAGGGATCGTAAGCTCTTTGAATTGATTGTCTCTGGAATATTTGTTGGATTAAGTTTGCTGACCAAAACACCCGGCGTCATACTTATTCCCGTGGTAGGGCTGCTAGCCATCATAGATTGGTGGATGAAATCGAAAATAAATAACAAGCTGAGGTTGGGAACCTGGCTAGAAAGTGTTGGGTGGCCATTGATCGCCTGGGGGGCGGTCGCTGTAGTTGTGTTTGTTGCCCTTTGGCCGGCTATGTGGACTGACCCGATTGGTACGCTTTCAAGAATGGCGCAATATTCCATGGAATCGGCCCAGGGAGAGGTAGGGGGCGCTCAATTCGTGCAAGCATTCGAAGAGGTTGGCCAACCAGGTGCGAATTACCTGAACTATTACCCGCTGACTTATTTGTGGCGGAGTACTCCGGTTGTGCTTATTGGGTTGGTGGCAGCCCTGGCAGCTGTTATCAAGAAGAAGAACCGGATGGTAAGAGGGGAGGATGGTTTTCCGTTGTTTGGCATGGCTCTCTTCGTTGCCACCTTTACTGTGGTATTGAGCTTGAGTTCGAAGAAATTTGACCGGTATTTATTACCTGGATATCTCCCGCTTGACTTGATGGCCGGGATAGGTTGGGTTTCCCTGGGGAAATGGGCGATAGAAAAAATTCCACCGATAAGAAAAAACATGGCTCTCGGGCTGATTCTTGGAGTTGTTTGTGTCGTTCAAATTGCTGGAACAATGGGGCATTATCCTTATTATCTTTCATATTACAATCCATTGATGGGCGGCAGTAAAAAAGCGCCTGAAACGATGATGATCGGTTGGGGGGAGGGGTTAAACCAGGCCGCGCTTTACCTCAAGGGGATGCCAGACATCAAGGACAAACGGGTGATTTCCTGGTATTCATTGGCCTTCAACTGGTATAGCTCGAGTTTAGGGATTGAAGCTGACCCGATACCCTTCGCCGTACTTGACGAAGAGACCTATTACCAGGAATTAGCGGGCGTAGATTACGCGGTGGTATATGCCAATGAATGGCAAAGGCAATTACCCCGGCAACTGTTCGATTACCTGGATGAACGCAAACCAATTCAGTCTATCTGGATCAATGGTTTAGAGTATGTGCGCATTTATCAATTGGGACCAAGATAGGATAAAGTGATTAAACCCTATAATGATATTAATAGCAGTTACGCAGTTCAGGGGAAAATCGGGGGTGTCTGGGCGGGTAACACCCGCCCAAACACCCCCATCCTCCCACCAACTGCGTAAGTCCTAAATAAATTCTAAAGTGAGAAAAGAATCATTTGTCCCATGAAAAAAGGATTCCAAGCGGCTTACTTGGCAGGAATTGATTTGCGATGGGCTTATTGGTCTGGCATTGCCCTCAGCATAATAGGCAGCTCCCTCGGGTTGGCGTGGGTCTCGAGCAGGTTTGCAGATATCCGAGGCTTTGGCTCGTTCGTGGGTGTATTTGCTATCGCAGCTGGAATTTCCTTGGGCAGCTGGTATATGTTGCGGAGAGACAAGGTTCTAAATATACCGCTATGGCTGGGTTGGCTGCTACTGGTGGGAGTGCTGGTGCGGCTGGCGGCAGGAGTACTCTGGTTTACTGGTATGCCCGATTTAGGTCATGGCACCGCCGCAGAACAAGCGGGTTATGTGATGGCAGATGCTTACCAGCGAGACCAAGCGGCCTGGGAGCTGGCTAAATCCCCCAAACCCTTAGAACGAGCTTTCCTGGGTTACCGCAGCGCCGACCAATATGGCGGTCTGTTATTCATAAGTGCGCTGGTATATCGCTACCTGGGTGGGCAGGTACACCAGCCTTTGTTGATCGTGGTGCTGGCAGCGGTGGCTTCATCCTTAGCGGTATTGTTTACATGGGGTTTTTCGGTTCGCGCCTGGGATGGAGGCGTTGCCAAAGTGGCAGCCTGGGGCGTGGCATTATATCCAGAAGCAGTGTTACTAGGCAGCTCCCAAATGCGAGAAGCTTTTACGATAACCCTGGTCGCGATAAGTTTTTATGGATTAGTGCGCTATTGGCAAGAACGAACGTGGCATGGGTTGCTTTGGTGTTTAGGCAGCTTGATCCTCTGTATACCATTCTCACCTCCTATTGCAGCCTTATTGTTGGGTATGCTGGTTGTGCAGGCAGCCATAATGGGAAAGTGGCGGGTTTCCGAAGGGGGAAGGTTATGGCTGCTGTTAGGCATATGCGCCCTGGTGGTGGTGGTGGCTCTATGGGTAGCGTGGGCCCAATTTGCCCCCCAGAGTGTCTCAAATCCAATCGGGATTGTGAGTTGGTGGTTGCGGAAATCAGCGGATTGGCAGCAGTATTTGAGCGAACGAGCATCGGGATGGCTGCAAAAGATCTTCGAGTATACCCCGATCTGGTTTCATGGACCTTTTCTGTTGGTTTACGGAATAGTGCGCCCATTCTTACCAGCAGCTTTAGTGGACAAGAGTGTCGCGATTTGGCAAGGCATTGCTATCTGGCGGGCCGCGGGCTGGACTTTGTTGCTATCTTTTTTGGTTTACGCGCCGGTCCGGGCGATCCGGGGCATCCCAGAGCGCAGGTTTGTGATGGGCTTGAGTCTGGTCGTCTGGCTGGGCATCTTGGTCGCTTCTTTCAGAGGAGGCGGTGATCAATGGGATAATCCGCGTTACCGAGCGGCGTTTGCCAGTTTGCAGGTGGCTTTGGCGGCATGGGTCTGGTCTGGACAATGTCGCCGGGCAGATCCCTGGTTTAGAAGGGCTTTGATCGGGGTGGGTATCATCCTGGCGTGGTTCTTACCCTGGTATTTAAGGCGCTACACTGCGTTCACCTGGCCTGTTGTGGATTTGTTCAAGACGGTTGGTTTAGGGGTGTTCAGCGCTGTGTTATTTTTCGTTTGGGATTGGGCCAGGGCAGGAGACCATGACACTGGGGGTAAAGGTGCAAATGGAAGGCTTTGATTATTCAACCTAAGTCTTGACCTTATCCTGGGAAAGGTTATAATTCAGCAACTGAATTTTAGATACAGGAGATACCCATGCCAACGGCTCTGATTACCGGCGTAACCGGTCAGGATGGTTCATATCTGGCTGATTTTCTGCTAAGCAAAAACTATGAGGTGGTCGGGATGGTTAGGCGCTCGAGCACGGTGACCTTCGAGCGTATCCAGCATATTCAAGACGACATAGCCATCATTCAGGGGGACTTACATGACCAGAGTTCTCTTGTGGATGTCATCGAACATTACCGCCCGAAAGAGGTTTATAACCTGGCGGCTCAATCCTTTGTGCCGACTTCATGGAATCAACCTGTGCTTACAGGAGAGGTAACCGCTCTAGGTGTCACCCGGCTTTTGGAGGCGACCCGATTAGTCAATCCAGAGGCGCGCTTTTACCAGGCTTCTTCTAGTGAAATGTTCGGAAAGGTCCGGGCGGTTCCGCAGAACGAGAATACCCCTTTTTACCCTCGTAGCCCTTATGGGGTGGCGAAGGTGTATGGTCATTGGATCACGGTAAATTACCGCGAATCTTATAATCTCTACGCCGTTTCCGGCATCCTGTTTAACCATGAGAGCCCTCGCAGAGGTTTAGAATTTGTGACCCGCAAGATCTCCGATGGGGTGGCAAGGATAAAATTTGGCTTGACCAAAGAGCTGCGGTTGGGAAATTTGGAATCACGAAGGGATTGGGGTTACGCCGGAGATTATGTGGAGGCAATGTGGCAAATGCTCCAGCAGGATACTCCCCGAGATTATGTTGTCGGGACGGGAATGACGCATTCGGTGCGTGAATTCTGTGAGATTGCCTTTGATTGTGTGGGATTAGATTACCACAATTTTGTAGTGCAGGACGAACGCTTCTATCGCCCGGCTGAAGTGGATTTATTGGTAGCTGACCCAGAAAAAGCCAATAAGGAATTAGGTTGGAATCCTCGTGTGAAGTTTGAAGAACTGGTACAAATCATGGTGGAGGCAGATTTGAAGCGTTTACGCCGCGATTTGTATTAAGGCGCACGTTATCAGGTGACTCGACTTTTGTTTGGCGGAAGGATGTTAGTAAGAGAAGATCTAAATAAAGACCGCCTCAAGAAGCTCCTTGAGGATTCTGGCGGTTCCATGTTATTACATTTAACCTCTGCATTTGGACCCTTCTGGATGATGCCCGGATTTGAAATTCCCAGCGATGAGGTTAAGGTGTGCCTTTGAAAAGCTTACTGGCGCGGATCCAATGCCTATTTTCCACTTTGTGGTTCCCAAGCGTCGTTGCAATCACAGGCGCGGGTGTTTTCCTGTTGCTGTCAGTCAAATACAGCCACACACAGGCCTCGCTGCTGGATGAGGGTGCCTATCTGCTCAAGGGATATTATTTCGCTACCGGCAAATACTGGCCTTATCAAGATTACGGCCCCTGGACGAACCATATGCCGCTGGTCTTCCTGATCCCAGGTTATGCAGAGAAAGTGTTTGGGGCAGGATTGAGGACCGGCAGGTATCTTTCCGTTGCCTTGGGATTGTTGACGGTAGCGGGGTTGTGGGTGATCACAAAGCGTTTAGGAGGGAAATGGTGGGCAGCGCTGGCGGTATGGGCGATGGCACTAAATCCAGCAGTTATCAAGTTGTATAGCCTGGCGAACTCGCAATCCCTGGTGGCCTGCATGCTGGTGTGGGCGTTGGCCCTGACCTTGGGGGAGAATAGACCCGTATGGAAGTTGCTGGCAGGCTGTGGGCTGGCAGGTGTCTTGTTGATGACCCGGGTTAATATGGCTCCAGTGCTGTTCGTATTGACCGCTTATGTCTTCTGGGAATACGGTTGGAGGAGGGGAAGCTTGGCAGCGTTGGCAGGCGTGGCTCCAGTTTTGATCGGTCACGCGATTTTCTGGCCGGGGATTTTAAGGATTTGGGCTCACTGGATTCCGGAAAGGCTGGTCCCTTTTTTAAAGCCCTGGGCTCACCCGCCAGGATCGACGCCGAGCTGGAGCCCTGCTGTCACCCTGCAGATGCGGGTGATGAGCTTCATCAACGGCATTCGCTTTCACTTCGTGGCGTTGGTTGGCGCAATCAGCGCTTGGCTGTTATGGCCATGGCGGGAAGGTTGGAAATCAAAAAGCCAATCACGGATAGCGATATGCCTGACTGCCCTGCTCATCTTGATGGTTTTTTCCCATATGTGGGCTTCTTTAGGCAATACTTATTGCATATTCTGTTACCCGGTTTATCTTTCCTTCTTCTCGATGGTTGGTTTGATCCTGGTAGTGGTAACGATCGGCGTGTGGAGGCGAAAACCAACCCCCTGGCATGACAGAATGATCGGGTTTCTAATTCTGGTGTTATCGCTAGCGTTGGGTTATGGGGCCTCTGGTGAAATCGGGAGTAGTTTGCTGCCGGTGCTTGATATCCCGGTCCCACGCATGCGCTCACTGAGGATCCTCCCTGGTACTGTCAGACTGGCAGGTCCACTACAGAGCAAACTTGGATTAACACCGGAGAGATTTACACAATTGGCCCAGGTTGTGCTACCCGCTATTGCGGGCTTATTGGTCGGTGTGATTGTGCTACTATTAGCTTACTGGGTGGTACGCTACCTCTCCCGAAAAAATGCACTTTCTCAAATGTCTTTTGGCACAAGCGCCCTGTTATTATTCCTGACTCTGGGGTATATTCTGGCTCCGACAGCTGTGTTAGGAGGTGGTTACAGCACTTATGATTGTGGCGGTGATGTCCTGCGCAGCTACGAACGAGCTGGAGCGTCTCTCGCAAAGGAAATCCCTAAAGGCTCGCTAATTTATTGGAGAGGCGGCGATTCGGCTGTGCCGTTGCTCTATCTTCAAGATGTGAAAATCTTTCCGGCGCAAATAAACGGCGATTATTCTTACCGCCTGGGCGGGGAACCAGACGCTCTGGAAAAGTACGGATTTTGGAGCGAACCTCTGGCACAGGTATGGGCCAAGCAGGCTGACTTCATCTTGATTGAAGAAAGCCTGTATAGCGATAGCGGCTGGTTGAGTGAGCTGGTTGAATCTGGCAATTATGATGAATTAAAGCCAACCCCGAAAGTCCTTCCCTGTGAAAACGAATCCAGCATTCATATCTACCAACGAAAACAGTAAACATAGAAAAACGTCAGTTTGGGATAACGGTCATGACCATTAAGAGAGGAGCAGCTTTCTGGGTTTTTAAGGCGGAATGCGTCCAAGAAACCAGACAGGGTTTACCTTTCTGGCGAGCCGGCGGTAAACACAAACTTCTAGTAGAAAAGAATCGACCCAATCCGGAAGGTTATGTACTGGTTTAGAACAGATACCCCGCTTATTTTTTGCCTGTGGCTGGCAGTGGCAATCATCTGGGGCCTGGGAGGTTGGCTGCTGGCCTCCCAGGCTTTCCGATTGGAAAGGCACGAGCGCTTGCTGGTCGGGTTCAGCCTGGGATTGGCCTGTTATTTATGGTTTATCAACCTCATCGGGCGTTGGCTGCCACCTACTCTTACTTTCGGTTTGGCTGGTTTATTGGTACTGATACTGGGTTTGTGCTATACCTGGAAGGGCGAGAGGCCCATATTGGACTGGAAGGATTTGAGAATCGGATGGTGGTTACTGATCGGGTTGGTATTATTCTGGGTATTCGCCCGCACAGCCAGAGGGTTAGCGATTTTCGATGACCGCAAGAATATTTCGATCGTTTCAACTATGGCTGCTGGAGATATCCCACCTCACCACTACATGAATGCAAGGGTGTATTTCGCCTACCATTATGGATTTCAAATATTGGGAGCCAGCTTGATGCGCCTGGGGGGATTGCTACCCTGGAGCGCCTATGACCTAAGCAAAGCGATGTTGGGAGCTAATGTACTCCTGTTGGCGGGCTTGTTAGGAAAACGCTATATTGACTACTCCCGAGCTGGCCTGGTAGTTGCTGGGGTATTAGCATTTTCCACCGGGACTCGTTATCTGCTGCTCTTGGCGCCGGCTGGTTTGATGGCGCGCCTCGATCCTTTGATTTTCGTGCGTTCGGTCGACCAGGTAGTGGGTATGCCCTTGTCACAAGCGATCCAACAGGGGCTAATCCTCGGGGATGGGCCGCCAGCCCCATTTTTATATGCTTTTATGAATGGAATCGGCTGGCCAGTGGTGATGGCCATCCATGCCGGTCCGAGCACCATGTCTTTGACCTTGCTGCTGTTGACCTGGTTAGTAGTTCCCCGGATTAAGCGACCAGCAGCCCTATTCATCTTGGTGATAATGTTTTCCTTGTGGGCTCTGGTGTGGGAATCAAGCTACGGGGTATTTCTGGTGGCAGGCTTAATAGCAGGATTTTATTGGTTATGGCGACGCTCTGAAGGCCCAGGAGAGATGCTTAAATGGGTGGCTGCAGCACTGCTGATATCAGCCCCGATAGCGCTATTTCAGGGCGGTACGATTACTGAAGTCGTGCGGAATATACTATTCAGATCAGGAAGCCTGGCATCCAATATGGTGCAACAGGCAGCTATAGGGGGCGGTTTTTCCCTTCGCTGGCCGCCGGCCATCTATTCAGGACATTTGAGTGCGCTGTCGATTTTTTCACCGCTGGAGCTGCTGGTTGGGATCCTAGAATTAGGTCCAGTTGTGTTGTTCACCCCATGGATCAGCTGGTGGGCCTGGAAGCGCTTCAAGCAAGGCGACGGGATATTAGGTACAATGGTTTTGAGCGCCTGGCTTGGTTTTGCCTTGCCAGTTTTCTTTTCATACGAGTACGACCGGGATATCGTCCGGTTCACTAAACACGGCTTGTTGATCTGGACGCTGGTTTTGACGATCATGCTCTGGGATAAATCCCTAAGATGGATGAAGGTATTGCGATACCCGGCGGTGCTAGGTTTGGCTTTGATGGTTTCGGGTGGAGTTGCCATCGCCGGCACAGAACTGACCGCGGCCAGCCAGGCAGTGCTGACAGAAAATGGTATCATCGGATTAGATTCCAGTATTGCCCAGGATGTCTGGGACCAGCTACAAACCGGGAGTGAGGTGTTTGACCCTCAGACCTGGCGCGCAACCATGCTGACCGGACGGCTGACACGGGTGGTAACAGGAAACATGTCCTATGATTATGACCACTCCGCAGCTTGGGAACAATTACGAGAGAAACCATCTGTGGAAGGATTGCTGGCTGATGGTTTTCGCTATGTCTATATTGATGAAACCTGGTGGGGAGAAATCCCGCCAGAATCACGCGCTTCGCTATCTGAGAGTTGTATCCGGATTGTGTCAGAGCACCGCGATGCAAACCGAGAGCAATTCCGGCGTTTAATTGATCTGGCTGGCTGCCAGCCTTAATTGTAGTAGTTACGCAGTTCAGGGGAAAATCGGCGGTGTTTGGGCAACGCCCGCTCAAACACCGCCATCCTCCCACCAACTGCGTAAGTCCTAAATTAGATAAAAGGCAAGTGAGCTGTGGATTTAGATCAATTGGCTCTTTCAACCGACCAAGATGACATGGATGTACCCTCTGAGGTACAGATGAGTGTTTCGATAGTGATCCCCGTTTTCAATGAGGCCGATAGCCTACCGTATTTACATGAGGCACTGCTCAAAGCTTTTGGCGACCTTACGATGCATTGGGAAGTGGTTTATGTTGACGACGGCAGTGCGGATAGAAGCTTGGCTGTGTTGGAAGAACTGGCTTCTCAGGCACCTGAACACACCTGTGTAGTGGTGTTACGTCGAAATTTCGGGCAGACAGCCGCCATCGCGGCCGGGATAGACTACGCCCAAGGGGATATCATCGTGCTGATGGATGCCGATCTGCAAAATGACCCCTCTGATATCCCTATGATGGTCAAAAGAATTGAAGAGGGTTATGACGTGGTCAGCGGTTGGAGGGTGCAAAGGCAAGATAAATTCCTGACCAGAACACTGCCCTCCCGCATAGCAAACGGATTGATATCTCGGGTTACCGGGGTGCACTTGCACGATTACGGATGTACTCTAAAAGCTTACCGGCGGGAAGTGATCACCGGCTTCCGCCTCTATGGTGAAATGCACCGGTTTATTCCGGCATATGCCGGCTGGGTGGGGGCGAAGATCATTGAGGTGCCCGTGAAACACCATGCGCGTAAATATGGAAAAACGAAGTATGGGTTGGAGCGCACCATCAAGGTCATCCTGGATTTATTTACAGTTAAATTCCTGAACAGCTACGCTCTCAAGCCGATATACTTATTTGGGGGAACCGGCATCGTCTTGTTTATTGGGAGTGTCATCTCTTTGATCTATATCGTGGTGAGGAAACTATGGTTCGGCGAATCGCTGGTGCGTTCGCCATTACTCCAGATGAGCACCATGTTATTTATTCTAGGGTTCCAATCCATCTTAATGGGCTTGATTGCTGAGCTGTTGGCGCGCACCTACCATGAATCCCAGGCTAAGCCTACTTACACGGTTCGGAGAGTGATCAGCACCAAGCAGGAGTCGGAATGAAAGAATACCCGCTGAACGGATTTTCAGGCCGTTCAGGGTTTCTGATACGAGTTTTTGGCACGCTCCTGGCGATTGCCTTGCTGGTTTATTTGCTCAAACAGCAAGGGTGGCGTGAAATTGGAGGGGCAATCCAACAAATCCCGCTGTGGCGTTTCGCATTGGCATTGGGTTTAATCATGGTTTCCCGGTTGGCTGTATCCGGTCGCTGGCATATCCTGCTGATCTCATCGGGAGTGGGGATCACTTTTTGGCAAACGATTCGCCTGACCTTCGCAGGGCTTTTCGCCTCGAATTTCCTACCCACTACAATCGGTGGTGACGTAGTCCGGCTGGCAGGAGCGTTACAACTCAACTTCGATGCCATGATTTGCGCAGCCTCGCTGATCGTGGACCGATTGGTGGGGATGGTAGGCATGGCGATGGCAGTGCCGCTTGGATTGCCGCGTTTCATGCAGAGCAGGGAAATGTCCGGGCTATCCGGCCATTTCGAGGACTCAAACTTCTTGGTCGCCTTTACATTGCTACCATTGGGAAGATGGTGGAAGTCTGGTTGGGAGCAAGCCCTGAGGATATCCAAGCGTTTGATCAAAGCGCTTTCATTGTGGATGAACCGCCCTGTGGCACTATTGGTAGCGCTGGGATTATCGTGGATACACATGCTGTGTTTGTTTTCGGCAATTTGGCTGCTTTTCGGGGGCATGGGGCAAAATATTTCAATCTGGTTGGTGTCAGGTTTGTACAGCATTGTTTATTTTGTGACATTGCTGCCATTCTCAATCAACGGCTATGGCATCCAGGAAGTATCCATGACATTCATGTTCTCGACAGTGGGAGGCGCATCAGTGCAAAGCAGCTTGACCGGTGCGATCCTTTTTCGCACGTTAATGATGCTTGCCAGCCTACCAGGCGCCCTCTTCGTCCCGGATTTATTGCCGGGGGCAAGAAAACATGCAGAAGCGGCTGGGCGTAGCCAATCAGGTGAATAATGGTAAGAATTAAGCAGCCATACATCCTGCGTGTAGTCCTTTTGATTACATTCATGATGTTGGTCCTGGCGACTTACCGCTTCACGGTCGAGGCGCTGGATTTGGGGGTTTTATTTAAATCGCTAAGATGGACGGCAGCTGCAGGCGTGGGTTTCGGCGGGTCAGTACTGGCTTTGGCACTTCTTATGGTGAGCTGGACATCTTGGGACACAAAGATTACCGGATGGCCAAACCAGGTAGCCCAGACCCTCGCCAGATTGAAAGAGTTTAATCTCGTCTTGTTTATACTTGTGATAGCCAGCTATTCTTTTCTGATGATAGGACCAGTGGGTATATATTTCCAGAACATGCAGCTGCGTTTGCCATTGTTTTGGCTAGCGACCCTCACCGGGGCATTTTTTTTGAGGGCATTTACGATAGCAACTGATGATCAGGCTAAGACATGGGGATCAACAGGATGGCTGGGCGCCACAGCCGCTGCCTGGGTGTTAGGCGGAATCGGTTACAAAATCGCCACCTTTATCCCATCTGTCTCTACGTACCCGTTTTCTTTGGGGTGGTCTGAAGCCAGCCGTTATTATTATGCCTCCTTGTTCTTCTCGAAGCAAATCTACGGGGTGGTTGTGGCGCCTTCTCCCTTGCACCCAAGCCGTTATCTTTTGCAAGCGGTCCCCTTTATTATCCCCGGACTGCCTTTGTGGGTTCATCGTTTATGGCAGGTGCTGCTGTGGGTAGGGGTGACTTATGTGACTGTCTATTTGCTTGCCAGACGATTTGGGCATCCTGAGGGGTGGACGTGGATTGGCAGGTTGGCTTTTATTTCCTGGGGGTTCCTGTTCTTGTTCCAGGGGCCGGTTTACTATCACCTGCTGATCTGTGCGCTGATCGTTCTATGGGGTTATGATAGCCATCATTTTTGGAAGTCTTTGAGTGTAGTGCTGCTGGCATCAGCCTGGGCCGGGATAAGCCGGATAAACTGGTATCCAGTGCCGGGAATGTTGGCTGCCTGCCTCTATTTTCTAGAGAAGGGGATTGAAGGACCGGAGATCGCTAAAGGAGAGCCTGGGCAATTCATCCCCTGGAGGCATTGGGGCCAATACTTGCTGCCGACAGTTATTTGGGTAGCTCTGGGTACCATGACGGCTTTTGCCTCGCAAGCAGTTTATATCCTTCTGTCTGGGGCTAAGGTTGAGGCGTTAACATCGAGTTTCAGTTCTGATTTACTGTGGTATCGGTTATGGCCAAATCCCACTTTTCCACTAGGGATCGTGCCAGCCATCCTGCTGGTATCTCTCCCGACCTTTGTGATCAGCGTTCAAGGCCTGAGAAGACTGCATTGGATACGGCAGCTTGGTTTGATGACAATACTGTTAATATTATTTGTAGGGGGGGTGGTGGTTAGTACGAAGATTGGCGGTGGCAGCAATTTACACAACCTGGATGCTTTTCTGGTGCTTTTAATGGTGGTAGGAAGCTATGTATTATTCGAGCGGGTCAGACCTGAGCTCCACATGGAAAGAACAGGGGCTATGAAAAGGGTTTCCGGGCCGGTGCTTGCTCTGGCGCTACTGGTGCCGGTTATTTTTGCGATCGATAGTGGAAGCCCTCAAGTTTTACCGGAGCGAGAAAAGGTCCAAGAGGTGTTGACTGCCTTGAGTGCAATGACAGCTGAAACTGTCAGGCAAGGTGGGGAAGTGCTCTTCATCTCACAGAGGCATTTACTGACCTTCGGGATGCTGCCGGATGTCCCGCTGGTTGGCAATTATGAAAAAGTGTTTCTGATGGAGATGGCAATGGCCGATAATACAGCCTATCTGACCAATTTCTATAAAGACCTCCGTGAGCAACACTTTGCGATGATTGTGAGCGATCGAGAACGGGAAATATTTAAAGGCAGCGATGAAATGTTCGGGGAGGAAAATGATGTGTGGGTTAATCGAGTAACACAACCCCTGCTGGCATATTATCAAGAAGCGGAATTGTTCAGACAATTTGGCATAGAAATATTGATGCCAAAACGTTAGAGGATTGAGCCTTGCGGATTCTGGTGTTGACGCATGAATTTCCACCTATCGGAGGTGGCGGCGCAAAGGTGATTGAAGACTTGTGCCGGGGTTTGTCTTTGCGGGGTCATGAACTGCAGGTGTTGACGACTCATTTGAACGGGTTACCCAAGATAGAGCAAAATGAAAAAATGAGCATCAGACGAATAGCCTGTGGACGACAGGTGCCGTATCGGGCCAGATTCATCGAGATGGCGCGTTTTGTGATGAAGGGCTTCTTCGAGGGGATAAGCCTGGTCAGAACCTGGCAACCAGATATCATTCACGTTCATTTCGCGGTTCCCGCCGGCGCCTTAGGCTTAGCGCTTTCAGCCTACACGGGAGTACCTTTCTTTATGACCGTACACGGGGGCGACGTGCCCGGAGGCGCACCGGAGAAGACAGCCGCATGGTTCCGTTGGATCTACCCCTTTACTCCCCTGATCTGGCGCTCGGCCACGCGGGTGGTGGCAGTCAGTGAGCATACTCGCCAGCTGGCATTACGACATTACCCGGTGAATGTGGAGGTGATACGCAACGGTTTTGAATTCAAATGTCCGAGCCCGGAAGAAGTTCGGGTTGGGGAACCGCCGCAGGTGATCTGGGCAGGAAGGTTTATGCCAGAGAAAAATCCACTCCAGGTGGTAAGAACGCTGGCTGAGTTGCGTGACCTGGACTGGACGTGTGTCATGATTGGAGATGGCCCTGAACGGTCGCGAGTCGAACGGGAAATCGTCCGGTGGGAGTTACAATCACGGTTCACCATACCTGGATGGGTGGAGCAGAACAAGGTAATGGATTGGTTTGCAAAAAGCGATGTGCTTTTTATGCCATCCTTTTCGGAAGGATTGCCTATTGCGGGACTTCAAGGCTTAGCGATGGGGTTGGCAGTTGTGGCGACGCGAGTGGGGGGATTTGTTGATCTGGTAGATCCGCTGCAGAACGGTTTCTTAATTGAAAATGCCAACTCGAATGGCTTTAGGGAACCTTTGCGTACCTTACTTACTGACCGGGAGAAATTAAAATCTTTCCGCCAGGCAAGCTTCCAGGTAGCCAACCGTTTTGATATCCATCAAATGATCCAGGCATATGATGATCTCCTGTCTGAGATGGTTGAGATAAATTGACGGTAGCCCCTGATTTGACAGCTGCCATAGGAGAACCAAAAGATACGGCTTTTATTTTATCTGACCCGTTCGAGATTATGGAGAGATTATTTTGACAGAGGAGCAAAAAAGTCAAATAAGCGCTGGAGAAACCAAGTTGGCGGTGATCGGATGGGATGCAGCTACCTGGGACCTGTTAACTCCCTGGGTGGAGGCGGGTGAACTACCCAATCTCGCCCGTTTGATGGGTGCGGGAAGTTTTGGTACTCTGCGCTCGACGGCTATGCCTTTAAGCCCGGCAGCTTGGAGCACCATTATCACAGGCCAGAATCCAGCCAGGCATGGTGTTTTTGACTGGTTCCAACGCAAGCCAGGCAGTTACGGGGTTGAATATGTTCATAGCGGGCAAATCTCAGCCAAACCTATTTGGAAGTATTTCAACGAAGGCGGCAAACGGATGGGTGTGTTCAACCTGCCGATGATATATCCGGCGCTGCCAATAGAGGGATTCATGGTAGCGGGTATGGCAGCGCCCAACGCCCAGGTCCCTGGATTGACCTACCCGGATGACCTCTTGGGGAAAATGGAAGCGAATATTGGATCTTATTTCGTGGCGGAAACAGAAGTGTACATGTATGGCAGGGAGGCTGCATATTTGCAAAACATGCTTGACTGGTTGGATTACCAGAGAAAGGTGGTCCTATACCTAATCGACCAGCAACCCTGTGATGTTTATCTGTTGGTGTTTATGCAGTCCGACCATGTCCAGCACAAATTCTGGCGTTATCTCGACCCTAAATTTCCCGGTTATCGTCCCGAGTATGATCGGCGTTATCAGGAAGCGATCAAGCGGATTTATCAAAGGATGGATGAAATCCTGGGTGAATTGATGGATATTCTGGGAGGCGAGAGCAACTATGTCTTGCTATCTGACCATGGCGCTGGACCGAATTATGGGGTCATGTATATCAATCGCTGGCTGCTGGAAGAAGGCTTCTTATCCCTGCGACGCAGCCCAGCCACCTGGATGAAATATCTGCTGGCGAAGAGCAATGCGGTCTCATCAATTTTCAGTCTGGCAGCTCGGCTTGGCATTGGCAAGCTAGCCCAAATGGTCTCAAAACCCACGAGAAACAAGATCGTGAATTCGTTTTTATCGTTTGAGGATATTGACTGGGGACGAACCAAGGCTTATGCACGGGGGGCATTCGGTCAGATTTTTGTTAATTTAAACGGACGGGAACCCCAGGGTATTGTGGCTCCGGGAGAGCCTTACGAGCAGGTAGTGAATGAAATCATCAGAAAGCTGCGGGAGCTAAGGCATCCAGAGGCTGGTGGGGCGTTGATAAGCGATATACATCGCAGAGATGAGCTATTACACGGACCGTATCTTGAACGGGCTGCTGATGTGATGTTCTCAATTCGAGATTACCAGTACCAATCTTCGGTAAAACTTGGATTGGAGAGTAAAAGCATTCTCGGTCCTTCCGAATACGAGGATTCAGGCAGCCACCGGCCGGAGGGGGTGCTGGTGATGGCAGGACCGGGCATTCAGAACGGGGCTGAGATAGTGAACGCCAACGTCGCAGATGTGACACCCACGTTGCTGGCTCTAACAGACTTACCCGTTCCTGCCGGTTTGGATGGAAGACCTTTGAGCGAAGTCTTCACACCTGAGCAAAGGGCTAAGATACAGATTGAGGAAGAGGTTCGATCGGAAAATAGTGAGGGAGGATTTAAGATCGCATCTGAAAGTCCAGAGCTGGCAGGCGAAGAATTAGCCCAGCTGGAGGAGCGTTTGCGTAGTCTAGGGTATTTGGGATAGTCCATGGAGAAAGCCACCAAAGGTAAGCGCCTGGGCTCAACAGGGCGTCTGATAAGATGGGTGGGGACGCTGGTATCGTCTGGCTTGTTTTTCTGGTTGCTCGCTCGCCAAAACTGGGCAGAAACCTGGCGCAGCCTCAGCCATACTCCCTTCTGGTTGATCCCATTGGTGTTTTTTCTTTATTTCAGCGCCATGGTGCTTAATTCCCTGCGCTGGAACACCTTATTAAGGGCGCAAGGGATTCGAGTCCCTTTTCTTGAGTTAGTGAAAATTGTGATCACTGGTGCATTCGCCTCAAACTTTCTGCCCTCAACCGTGGGGGGAGATTCAGTGCGGATTGTAAGCCTGACACGATATGAGGCTAGCTGGACGCTCAGCGTGGCATCAGTGGTGATCGACCGGCTGTTGAACGTGCTGGCAATGATCACGGTGCTGCCTCTTTCATACGCGGTATTCGGCGGTTCAGGATCAGCCTTGGAGAGGCCTTTATTGGTAGGGGATTTGTTCCAAAAGTATTCCAGAGTTGGGAGGATCCCACTTGTGTTCGGTGGTGTCCAAGCCACAAGCGGTTGGGTCGCAAAATGGCGGCTGTGGCTGGCGGGTTGGTTAGGCCGTTTATGGGGGATCTTACAAAAGTGGTTGCAAACACCCCGCTCACTGTTGGTTGCGTTTTTGCTTTCCTGGTTATCCTCGTTCGTGGTATTCGTGGCCGTTTGGGTTCTGGCACGCGGATTGGACATGTCTATTTCCCTGATTCAGGTCATGGGAGCTATGGCGTTAACCTACCTGGTAAGCTTACTGCCGATCTCGATCAACGGCTACGGGGTGAGGGAAATCGCGGTGACAACGCTATACATGCAGATCGGTGCCACGCTTGAACAGGCCTCAACCCTGGCAGTAGTGACGCGTTTTGTGCTCTTAATCGAAACCCTGCCGGGCGCGCTGTGGCTTTCGAGTTCGGTAACCCCTCAGCCTAATGGTGAGAAGCTTTCGTGAAATCCTTGCACTCAAGACGACCGCGAGTTGATTTGATCCTACTCATCTTAATAGCAATGGCGGTGTGGTTCCCGCGGGGACTGGCGCTTGACCGGTTTGTGACGGTAGACGAACCAAAGTGGCTGGCGCGCTCCGGGAATTTTTTCTCGGCGCTGGTCAGGGGCGACTTCGCTGGCACCTTTACCAGGGAGCATCCCGGGGTAACTGTCACTATAGCAGGTACAGCTGCCCTTTTATGGCAGAATCCTTCCTACCCTCAGGAGGCTACGGGCAGACTCACCAACTCGAGCGAGATCGAGCCAATTTTGCGGGATCAAGGGATACAGCCAATGGCTGTATTGGAAGCTGGCAGGATTTTGATGGTGCTGGCGATTACTGCAATCCTGGCGGTTGCCTTTTGGGAAGCGGTGCGATTGAGCGACCTATGGATGGCATCGACCGGTTTTCTCCTGATTGCCTTTGACCCATTTCACATTGGGCTAGCGCGGTTGTTGCACCTGGATGGTCTGATGAGCAGCCTGATGCTGCTATCCACTTTGGCTTATCTTAATTATTTAATCCCCAAAAATGAGTTTACCGGCCATCGTATTTTCAGTTTGTTGCTTTCCGGGATGGCAGCAGGATTGAGCTGGTTGACGAAATCCCCGGCCTTTTACCTGGCTCCATTCCTGGGGTTCTTAACACTGACCAAATTGGTATACGGTTGGTTCAAGCAAAGAAGCATCGCTGTTAGAGATCTGTGGAAGGCAAGCGGGGCATTGGCACTTTGGGCTACGGTTGGGTGGCTTGTTTTCTTTATACTTTGGCCAGCGATGTGGGTCAATCCTCTAGGTTCTTTAGAGCGGGTGTTTGCGGAAGCAACCACATACGCGGCAGAGGGGCATACTACCAATATATTCTTCAATGGAGCTGTGATCTCGGGCGATCCAGGCCTGCGTTTTTATCCGCTAACCTATCTGTGGCGTACCACACCAATTGTATTGGTTGGACTGGGACTAGCTGGCTTGGGTTTCTTATCAAGACCGGGATCCGAGAGTGAGACCCGCTCCAGGTGGTTGGCAGCAGCCTTGCTGTTCTTCGCGGCTTCTTTCAGTATTTTTATGACCCTGGGTTCGAAGAAGTTTGATCGCTATCTCCTGCCGATCTTCCCTACCCTCGACCTGGTGGCCGGGATCGGATGGGTGATGGCAGCCCGCTGGTTCGGGAAACGTTTGGGAGATAATTTATCATGGGTATCAATACCTCTAATCGTCGGTTTGGCGATTGCCTTTCAGGGGTATAGTGCCTTGAGGACCTACCCCTATTATTTAAGTTATTACGATCCGGTCATGGGTGGCAGCGCCAAAGCGCCGCAGGTCATGATGATCGGCTGGGGTGAAGGCTTGGACCAGGCAGCCCGATATCTTAATGCCAAGCCGAATGCAAAAACGCTGCGGGTCATGTCCTGGTACCCAGATGGGCCGTTTTCTTATATTTTTGATGGTGAAACAATTGGCTTGGCCCCAGAATGGGACCAAACCAAGACCAGGATAGTTAACTCAGATTATGTAGTCCTTTACATCCACGAATGGCAAAGAAAGATACCATTCCCGGAAATGTTGGTTTATTTTTCAAAACAACAACCCGAGAAGGTTATAACCATCAACGGGATTGACTACGCTCAAATTTACAATATGCAGGGGGCAACACCGCCTTAAAGCCACAGGGTATTCATCGTCCAGGCTGGAAGGTATAAAAGGAATTGTTTGTTTTCTTTCATGGTGATAGCTCTAACCATATGAAGACGTCATTGGCAAAATATTTAGGAAAGCTACGGATAGACCATAGCGTACAACCTTTTTGGTTGAAGGGATTATTACTCGGGATTCTTATTGTGGCAACAGGGATTCCACGAGTGTTCGCATTGGATCGCTTCGTAACACCCGATGAACCAGCCTGGTTAGGGAGATCGGCGGGTTTTTACGCCGCCCTGGTTCATCGGGACTTTCTAAATACGTTCCAACACGGCCATCCGGGCGTGACAGTAACCTGGGCAGGGACTACGGCTTTTTTATTGAGATATCGGGCTGTGGCCTGGGAAGCCAGCCCCCGGGTGCTGAAAAATTGGAAAAATCTAGAAGATTTCTTGAAGCAAAAGGGTATCCAGGCCTTAGAAATCCTGAAGACGGCCCGGTTATTGATGGTGTTGGGGAATACGCTGGCGTTGGGGCTGGCATTTACCTGTGCTATTGGCTTGATCGGGCTATGGCCAGCATTCATAGGGTTCATCTTGATCGCTTGCGATCCTTTTTATATCGGGCTTTCCCGACTTTTGCATCTTGATGCCTTGATGGCTAGTTTGATGCTGCTGGCCTCGCTGGCTTTTATGAATTATTTGTGGCATGGACGGCGGATAATCAATTTAAGCTTGGCAGCGTTGGCGGCGGGGTTAAGCTGGTTGACTAAGTCTCCAGCATTCTTTCTGATACCCCTTTTCGGCCTGCTAACGTTGTTTGAGCTGGCGCGAATCTGGCGAGAAAGAGGTCGCCCCAGTGTAAGAGAAACCTGGATAATAGCATGGCCAGTAGGATTTTGGCTGATAGCCAGCATACTGGTATTCGTGGTTGGGTGGCCTTCCATGTGGGTCGACCCGATTGGCACGTTGGCAGGCGTGTTTGATCAAGCGATTGCGTATGCTACCGAAGGACATGCGAGCGTGATCTTTTTCAACGGTCGCATCATCGAAGGGGACCCAGGCTGGTTTTTTTATCCAGTGACTTATCTGTGGCGAACGACACCCAGCGTGCTGGTGGGATTGGCTCTGGCAGCGATCGCATTGGTAGCGCGCAGAAAGTCATTCAATCGCTCAAATAGCTATCGGACCAGCGTGTTCCTGCTACTCTATACCGTGCTTTTCACGCTGATGATGAACACGGGCGCTAAGAAGTTCGACCGATATATTCTACCGGTGTACGCAGCTTTAGACCTTCTGGCAGGAATAGGATTATTTGCTCTGGGAGATTGGTTGTGGGAAAAACGAATACGGCGCGGTTTGCGTTGGGGATTTGTTATCATACCGATCCTGGCTATCGGGTGGCAAGGATTGTTGGCATTTCAAACCTACCCATATTATCTAAGTTATTACAACCCGCTGATGGGGGGTAGCGCAAAGGCTCCCCAAGTTATGATGATCGGTTGGGGAGAAGGTCTTGACCAGGCGGGGCGCTATCTAGCTTCCAAGTCTGGATCGGAGGGATTGCGGGTGATGTCACACTACCCGGATGGTAGTTTTTCTTATTTCTTCGATGGCGAGACGCTGGCTTTGCCAGAAAAATGGGAGGGCATTGATTCAGAATCGTTGAGGGACGTTGATTATCTGGTGCTCTACATTCACCAGTGGCAACGCCAACAGCCTGATCCTGCCATGCTGGCCTATTTCGCACAGCAAATGCCGGGGTTCGTGGTCAGAATAAACCGACTTGAGTACGCCCAGGTCTACAAGTTACACCCTTGACCTGTGAGCTACAGAGGTTATAATTCAGTCGTTGAATTTTAGAAATCATTATGGATACTTCACCTGATCCCAATCGAGAACTTATCTTATTAGAACGTATCGAGCAAGACCCTGACGTAACTCAGGCTTCGCTGGCGTCCCAGTTGGGTGTGGCGGTTGGCACGGTCAACTGGCATCTCAAACGCTTTGTCGCAAAAGGTTATGTGAAGGTCAAACGGGCACAACGCCGAAAGCTGAGATATATCATCACTCCGGAAGGGATTGCTTTTAGAGCTCGTCTTACGGTCAACTACATCGACCAGTCCATGCGATTATACCGACGGGTGCGCCAGCACGTGCGCGACATTTTGGTACAGGTGAAACTGGAGGGCTATCACCAGGTAATTCTTGAAGGTGAAGGAGATATCGCCGATATCTGTCGTTTGACATGCCTGGAGCAGGGTGTTGAGATCGTAGAGGTAAAAGGTGTGCCTGTGTTAGAGGTTCGCGGTATGAGAGTAGCCTGGCATAAAGATGGATTGCCTGCCAAAAGCGAAGCACCTCAGCTGCAGCCCAGGGATATCTGAGTGTGGGTAGCGAAATGAGTGAGAAAAGACACGTTTTGATCACCGGAGGGGCGGGTTATATCGGTTCGCTATTGGTTGGTCATTTACTAAGACTCGGTTACAAAGTCACAGTGGTTGACGACCTTTTGTTTGGGGGTGAGTCCATCATGGGATACTTCCCTCATCCAAGCTTTCACTTCGTCAAAGCAAATGTCTGGGAACCACGGGCGATACGCGCCTCAGTTAGATCCGATTGGCCTGCTCCTGAAGCTGTGGTGCATCTGGCGGCTATTGTGGGATTTCCGGCATGCCAAGCAGTCGGTCGTCAGGTGGCCTGGCGATACAACGTCGAATCGACCCAACGCGTTTTTGACCAAGCAGTCGCACTGGGAGTCAGTCGTTTCATTTACGCCTCCACTTACAGCACATACGGTTTGTCGCCAGATGGGCAACCGGTCACCGAAGACGCGCAGCTTAACCCGCAATCGCTGTACGCGGAGACCAAGATCAACGCTGAACGCTTCCTACTGGCTAGCGCGGATGCAACTTGCACTGCACTGATCTTCCGGATAGCCACGCTGTATGGCTTATCACCGCGCACTCGCTTTGACTTGATCGTCAATCAATTTTCTTTGGAAGCATATATAAAACGGGAATTACTGATCTACCAGCGCGGGTATTCGCGCTCTTTTATGCATGTTCGTGATGCTATCGAGGGGATCAGTTTGGGTTTACAGGCGCCGGAGGAGAAAGTGTGTGGACAGGTGTACAACCTGGGCACAGACCGCGGGAATTACACGAAAGATGACATTGTGGCTGTCATCCTTAAGCGGCTGCCGGAAACGG
>DAOUET010000114.1:0-8751 GCA_034430155.1 Anaerolineales bacterium | reverse complement strand
CCATAACGGCGGATTCTGATGATTCTGTGAGCAATGACTTGGTCTGATTGTCTAAATACAATTAAATCTCCTGTTCTTAGGCCATTCAAGCCATGCGATACAAGGACTTGATCGCCATGCAGAACCAGAGGCACCATGCTTCCGCCCGTGATCGAAATGATGCTGTGTTTTCCAGCCTGGCGCCATAAATCCAAGGTGTAATTAATTACTTCTTGGCTTATTCGTGTTGGAACAGTTTCTGAGCTCTTCTGAATACCGGCCACTTCAATTTGCCCCCACCAGGTCGCAGATCAGGTCTGCCATTTGATTCAAGGGTCCTACGTATAACCTATAGCATTGCGCTTCGCTGATAAGAGAGGCAAGTTCAAGGAACATGCGTTTGGTACTTCCAGAAAACTCTTGTTGCAAGAGAGAGGATTTGTGTCTGCCCATTAAACCGCGCAGCAATTCAATAACCGCCTGGGTATGGGGGATGGGTTCCAAACGAGCTGGGAAGTCAAAAGATGGCGACCTCTCTAACTTTTTTGATATGTCGTACAATATAATGCCATCTCTCTGGCAAGCCTCTTCAATTTGGGTGAGAAGGTTGCGAGTATTCTTCACTCGGATGCTAAGGCGGGTGCAAGTATTTTGGTTATTGGGTATCAGATCAACAACCTCTCCGATTCGGTTCATGCTGGAAAGAAAATTTTCATTTACGCTATCAATAAAAATATATAACTCTCGCTCAGGTTGATCTCGAGTAAGGGAAAAACTATTATGTGGCTCGCCAAATATAATGATCCACTTCAATGGGACAACATCTCCCATGCTGCCCGGCTTGATATCCTCGATATCCATGAGCAGTTTATCCGACCATATCTGCGCCTTATGAGCTGCACCAGTAAAACCAGCCCGCCTCAAGGTGTCAGGCCGGATTCGAAGACTCCGCGGGAATGGGTAAAGCAGTTTGTCAGAACGCCCCAGGGCTGCGATCTCATCCGAGAGGTATTTAAAACCTCTCTCGATGATCTTCAAGACCGTGGTTGTCTTTCCATGCATTGAATCGGCGGCCAGAACGATCCCCTGGTCATTGTAAGAAACCGCCCCAGCATGAATCAAGAAATGGCTCTTAATCTTGTGGAGGATCCAATAGTAGATGTATTCATAGGCGAAACCATCAAGATACTTGGGATCCTCTAGAATTCTCACATCGCCCTGGTGGACTATGGCGGGCATTCCATAGGGATTATCTGGTTGAGTATAAACGGTAAAAGTCGCCGTTCTTTCCTTCTCTACCCGTAAATAATCTGTAAGAAAGCGCGGATACATTCTTGCGAACAGATCGATGAAAGAACTGGTGTCGGATTCGATTACGACGTCCAGTTCATAGAAACGTAGTTTCAATTGATGATATGAATGTCCTTCCTTCAACCGGCTGAGATCCCTATTTATCATGTCTTTTTTTCAACAACGAGCTCGGTGTGGAGGCTAGGTGTTAATGCCTAGCCTCCACAATCAATGTTGGGTCTGACTACGGGAAACTAGATGCGGGCGGGGGCGAGGGCATAGCATGTGCCTCACCCAGTTCCTCGAGAATCTCGTCATCGGTATAACTGACGATTTGAGGAACTTCATAGATGGATTTTTGCTCGTCCATAGTTTTCTCACCTCCTTTCTTTTAGAGATTCCAATAGGCCTGCAAAGAACACCCCGACCTCTCCGATATCAGATTTCAGGGTGTAAATGCCATGTAACTACAAGCCGGCTTAATAAAGGGCAGTTAATAAAGAGGTCCATGTGGGCGAGCCGGCCTCAAATCACTTCAAGACCATGCTGAAAGGTGTTGAGCGCCTTCTCTCGGTGTTCCCTTAACCAGGCAAGCGAGGATGGTAGATGATCGAACACAAAACTTATGAAGGAGACCGGATCACTGACCCAAATAGGTTCTCCTGCCATCCGAACAACCCGCTCTAAGAAAGCGGAAGCGAATGGATCCATGGAATCATTCTGCTCCAGCCAGGCGTGGAGCAGGCTCCGTTGGGCTGCTGACACCCAATTACAGGAGTAGTTACGGCAGGCGGAGAAAAGGTAAAAGTGTCGGCGAACCCTTGCCTGTTGATCCTTTGCACAATCCGGCAAATCCGCCCTATTAAAGATCTTATCTAGCATTTTACTGTGGCAAGAGTCACTGATGAGAAGCGCAGCTGCCGATCGTCCCTCGTGGTCCCGGTAAACGCTCAGGACTTCTTCCAGCCATCCCGTCTTACAGCCTGCAAGCGCTAAACGGATAAAAAAGTCTGAATCTTCTGCTTGTTCTAATCCCACATCAAACCAAGAATCCAATTTATCCAGCATGCTACGGCGGAATAAGACTCCGCACGTCATGAAAGGACATCGATACAAGACGTCCAAAAAGGTTAGCTCAGGCATATATTTCCATGGGCGCCAAACTCCCCTCACTTCTCCGGTTCTAGTAATATATTCTGAAGAGGAAGCCACTAGGTCAATATTCGGGTGAGATTCTAAAAATGCAACTTCTAAAGTAAGTTTATCGGGCAGGTAAAGATCGTCGTCATCCAAGAAACCAATGTACTCACCCCTGGCGAATTGAAGTCCCTTATTTCGCGCCGCACTCCGGCCGGCGTTATCCTGGTGTAAGTAAATTAGACGTTTATCTTGGATGGCTTTCATTGTTGCCGCGGTTTCATCCTGTGAACCGTCGTCAACCACGATGATTTCGAAATCTTGATATGTCTGGGCTAAAATACTGTTAACCGCTTCAGGCAACAGGTTCGCACGGTTAAAGGTTGGGATAATAACACTGATGAGCGGCATGACCAATTGTCTCCTGATTGATCAGAAACTAAGTTCTCCCCTCAAGTTCTGAAAGGGATCTCAGCCTTCTCCACCCAGTAACAATCCTTTTTCGGAAAAAATCTTGATGGTGTGTTGAATATCTGCAAACACGTCGTGTTGTTCAGGCACGGCAAACTCTTCCTGGAGCTTTCGTGCGATGTCTTCCAGAGAGTGCTGACCATCGCATAGCTTCCAGATTAGTTTTGCCGTGGCATTTAGCACATGGATGGCTTCATCCGTATCGGAATAAAGGATGGTTTCCTGACCGATTTCTTTCGCAAGAATACCCGGTCTCCCTTTAGGGATTATGGTTTCTCGATCTTTCGTTGGTGTGTCAGCCATTGGTTCTCCAGTAATCGAGTATTTTTCTTAGTTGAACTTATCAAAACAATTGGTTGCTAATTCTCTGAACCCCGAGTCTCAATCACGTATTTTATTTTCCTGTTCACCTGATAGCCTCGATAAGTGAGATAAGGCAAGATCAAGAAAAGATTAATTTGGCGTCCAAAAACTTTTTTCCCCGGAAAAGGGAATTCAACAAAGGATAAGCGAGGAAAGAAAAAAGATGAGAGAGCATGGTTGATGACAGTTCTCCTGGCCATGTTTACTCCCAAGTCCTCCAGAACAAATTCCGGAACTTTACATCCAAGTGTCAGCTTTGTAATGATCAGAGCTGCATATACGATGATGTGGCAATCATAATCCCTGGCCTTAATGACGAATTCATCCCACTTTAGATCCGGTAATTTGTAGGTGGTCTCGGCAATATCGCATAATGACTTGAGCCGGAAATACCGCTTGCGGCAGCTGTTAATACACAGCGAGATAAGCATGTCTTCATGGGACATCACGTGGACTTCCTGCCCCCTATATAGCATTTTGAGCGCATCTCGCCAGATTCTTTCGAAATCTACTGGCAGAACACCATTCATGTTAATATCATGGTGCTCGAAAAAATCGTATTCAATCTGGAATCCCATCAAGTCATCTCCCTGGTTTAAGATCGCGTAAATCTCCTCTTCAGCAAGCTGATCCCGCCTGTTGTAGACGATCAGGTCTGCATCCTTCGGGTTTGTATACCAGGGACACTCATAGACAAGTAAATTTAACGCTGCTCCTTTCACAAGCATAGCCCGAATAGACCTAGAATTTAGAAAACGCAGCGTATTGCTTATAACCTCTGCTTTCTTCTCTTCAAAAAGGGCATAACGGGAGACATAATTGGTAAATACCCTGGCTATCCTGGGAGGAACGTCAGGATCAAACCCTAAACGTTGGAATAAATTTACGTAAACGAGTGGCAGTACACCATGTTTGACAGCGGTGGAAAACACAAGATTCCATCTAATTGAGCATTTACGAATAAGATCGCCTACCTCTCCCTTGTGCTGATCCTGGAAATCTTGTCGAGTGCAGAGAAGAAGGATCTGGTCTTCTGGTTCCATCTTCCTTAGTTTTTCCTCGTTTAAGATTAATTCAAAGCCTGTTCTGGTATAGTCTCTCATTTTAAGGGTTGTTTCCCTAATCCAGACACTCGCCGTTGTTCCCGGTAGAATTGATGCTCCTAAACCGCCAGTCCGCGACTGACCAGCTCCTGGCAGCTAATGGAATGATTGGGACCGGGAAGGGTGCCCGCTAGTCTCACAATGTTCCCAGGGAACATCAAGACCAACCCAATCCCTAAAGCTGCAAACAAGAAAACCGTCATATCAAAAGCTGTTCTGCACCTGGAAACACATGTCAAATCAACTAAACCGAAGTAGTGGCTGGTGACGACTCCCTCAATCAAACTTAATCGCCAATCTCCGCCCCCAAACCGGTAGAGAATTCCGGGCTGACCGGCACGCCGCTATCAGTTGAAGCCCATCTCAGATGTTGGAATCCAACACTAAGGGCGGATTTCATAGTCGACCAATCTGAGAATAGCATTTTCAGATAAGTAAAAAAAGGCCCGGGTCGAAATGCCCATTCTCTGAAGGCGCGCCTCTGCCAGTACAGCAATCGCTCAGCCGACAGATTGGGATAATCTAAAACGGTACCTTGATCCATATCGACTTGCTCCCAGCGAGTGCCAGACCGGAACCAGCCTTCTTTCACGACTTCAAAAAAGAAGGGTGTGCCCGGGTAAGGCGCCGCGACATGGAAAAGCGCCAGGTCCAGAGGCAGTTTCTTAGCGAAATCGATGGTCTGGCGGATAGTCTCCTCTGTCTCTCCAGGTAAACCGATGATGAAATAGCCCCAATTCTTGATGCCAGCTTGCCTGGCCCAGCCCAACGCTCGTTCGGCTTTATCGGGAAACGCCCCTTTATGAGCACGTTTGAGGATCCGCTCGTTACCGCTCTCAATCCCCCAGGAAATAAACCAATTACCAGCCTTGGCCATTAATCGCAACATTTCCTCATCGACATAGTCCACCCGGCTATTGCAAGTCCATTTGATATCGATCTTTTCAGCAATCATGCGCTCACAAAGCTCAACGACCTGGTCACGATTTACCGTGAACAAATCCGCGTACATATGGATATTATTGATACCCAACCCCTTCAGGTACCATAGCTCCTGCATAAGAAGCTCTGGCGAACGTAAGCGAGTCGAGTACTGGTAGCTGACGTGTTTGATGCAGTAGATACATCCAGCCGGACAGCCCCTGCTGGTGACGATGAAGGTAAACGGTCCTTTGATGAGAGGCATACGGTAGGTTTGAAGAGGCAGCAACTCGTGCATCGGCATGGGCAAATCGTCCAGGTCTTTGATAAAAGGTCGCGGAGGATTAATGACCACCTGGTCCCCATCACGCCAGGCCAATCCTTTAATGGCATGCAGATCTACCTTCGCTTCCTCCGAGATGACCGGTTGGTAGAGTAGATCGTGCCTCTCAAATAACTTCTGGATTAGTGGGGAGCGCTGGTTTATTTTGCCCTCCAGGTGATCCAGCAGATCGCGAATGGTTAAATCGGGTTCTCCAACTAAGGCGAAGTCCAATACAGGATAAGCTCGCATGGTCTCATGCGGTATGGGAGTGACATGCGTGCCAAAGGCAATGGTTTGAGCGCCGCGGGCTTTTGCCAGGAAACACCCATACATATCGTTTTCCAAAGTAGGTGCAGTGACCTGGGTTAAGTAATAACGAGGGGTAAATCTTTCGAGCAGCCCGGTATATTCTGGCCAGCTAATCCGTTCAGCATTGGCGTCCACCACCCTGACCTTGTAAATGGGATGAAGCAGGGCTGCCATTTGCGCCAGGGAGACCTGCGGCCATACCATATTTTCGCGGGTACGACGACCAACACGATGCTGGGTTCGAATCCAATAACCGCCATCCGGTGTGGGTGGATTCACCAGCATAATGTCAACTGAGTCTTTTGAGCGGGTTGTGCCGAGCAATCCTTGCCGGACAATATCATCCGCACTGGGAAAATTTGCCATTCGTAATTTAGGAATACGTCGAGTGCCCAAGTTCTCTTTTAGATAATCATCTTTTCCATTCATCATCATTGCACCTTTCAACTTTACCTATAAAAACCTCTTACCAAGGAGGTATCCATCGCTCAATGAAAACCGTTAATCTCAAACCATCCCAAGGTCTTTCTGTGCCAATAGTTCTCGCTGGCTCAGTTCTTCCAGCACCCTCATTAATATCCAATAGATGATCAATTGAATGCCGATCAGGAAAAACATGGCACTGCCCAGAAAATACAGCCACAATCGTCCGATTTCCCAGCCGTTGATGCCTAACAAAACACTGACAAGGGCGATTCCAAAACCGACCACGATAGCCAGTAAGCCCAACCAACCAAAATAAACGTCGATCGACAGGTTTAACAACGGGCGTCCAAACAGACCCTGGCGAATGGGTCGCTTGTAGAAAAGCGACACCAAATAATTGAAGGTAGCTCCCAGGGCGAAAATACTGATGCCTGCCACACCGGAAACCAAGGCGGTGAACAGGGCTGCTACACCCCATGAACCTAAATAAGTGATGCCGCTTAAACGGGCCAGCACTAAACCCATCGCAACCAGGCCAGCTATCAACACGCCAACTAAACCAATCATCCCTAACACCCGCACCGGGTTATATGTCAAAACCGTCCAAATGATGGATTGCAGGAAAACAGAACCATCACGAACTACATTTAATTTAGATCGCCCCACCCGTTCACTATAAGGGATGGGTACCTCTGCCATCCGGATGCCTTCATGAATCGCACGTGTGCTCATCACCGGAGTCAGGTTCAAGCCATCCGGCAGAGGATAAATGCGTTCCAAGACATCCCGTTTGAAGACCCGCATGCCAGAGGCGCTATCAGAGACGCGCTGTCGTCCCAACAAGGTGAGCATGTTGGCAAAAAAAAGGTTACCGATTCTACGGGTGAATGGCATCTGGCTATCCGCGCCAGACATGCGCGAGCCGATCACCAGGTCGCCCCCATTAAGCGCCTCTGAACACAACTGGGGGAAAAATTCTGGTGGATAGGTACCATCAGCATCCAGGAAACCGATCAGCTCTCCTTTTGCCTGGCAAAAGCCCGTCTTGAGGGCAGCGCCATAGCCTTTATTGTTAAGATGCCTGATAAGCCGTACTCCCTTAATCCCACCCGCGATCTGGGCAGTGTTATCCAGCGATCCATCGTCAATGACCAACAGCTCCAACGCTACCACCCCAATTTTCTCAAGATCATTTTCGATCGCCAAGACCCGGTGGACCATCTCTGCGATGCCGTCTGCTTCGTTATAGGCAGGTATAACAACCGAAAGCATCGTCATGAACGGATCTCTATCGTGTCGAAATAGACAGCTTGCTCACGGCGGATTGCAGATTGAACGCCAACATCCTTAACAGTCTTAGCGGGCACTCCGGCTACAACGGTATGAGGCAAGACATCCTCCGTAACCACTGCTCCAGCTGCAACCACAGCTCCCTTACCAATATGCACACCATCGGTGATGATTGCACCAGATCCCAGCCAGACATCGTCATCGATCACAATTCCATCGGCGGTAATGCCCTGTTCAATGAAAGGCCGGTCTGGATCAATGAAAACATGGTTGACTGCGATGATTTGAGTGAATGGGGAGGTATAAACCCGATCGCCAATCTGAACTCCGCCTTGTCCTCGAATGACAGTATATTCTCCAATCAAACTGTCCCTACCAATATTGATCGCCGCATGGGGCAAATCCCGAAAGTTATAAACATGTAAGACCGCGCCGTGCATCACAATGGTGTTCTTTCCGATCTTGATGCCATTCGGGCAGGCGTGCAGGTAGACGCCTTGGTCGAGGTAGGCGCCGTGCCCTAGATGGATATAGTTTGCAAAGCGCAGGCGTACGCCGTTCTCAATCGCTGCCCACCCATCCATATGAAGGATCAACCGATAAACTACAGCCCTAAGTGCTAAGCCAAAAACGGTGGGAACCCACCCAAAGAGGAGATAAAGAGTTTGTTCTAGGAAATAACGACCCACCCCTGAAGCTTGACGCTTTATATAAAGACTGAGGCGAGTGTTTGTCGAAAATTCCATAATCTTATAAAGCCCGGAAAGGTATAATGACTTTCATGTACCCTGCGATTTTTCTCGATCGTGATGGCGTCATTATAGAAAACCGTCCATCCTACGTAAGGAGTTGGAAGGAGGTGGTTATTTACCCCCAAGCCATAGATGCGCTGGTCAAGATAGTTTCAAGCCCTTTTAAGATCGTTATCGTTACAAACCAATCTGCGGTAGGTCGTGGCATCATTCCTTTAGAGGTAGCTTGGGACATCAACCAGCGACTTGTGAAAGTCATAGAAACGGCCGGCGGCCGGGTGGACGGCGTTTACATGTGCCCACACGCCCCGGATGAAGATTGCGATTGCCGTAAACCCAAACCAGGGCTGTTTTTTCAGGCAGCCGAGGACCTTTCTATTGATCT
>DAOUET010000113.1:0-32248 GCA_034430155.1 Anaerolineales bacterium | reverse complement strand
ACATGGAACTGGCACACCTGATGCTCCACTCCCAGTTGTTGGGTCACACTACCGAAGCTGGCCAGGTCATCGGTCACCACCACGCTCACCCCCAGGCGCTGGACTAAGGGCCGCAGAAAACGCAAGACCGCCCGTGGGTCCCGCTCATCCAGGTATCCAATCGCCACCGGTTCACCCCGTCCTAGATCTACCGCCACCAACACCGGTTGGACCTTGCCCTGGCAGCCTACATAAGCCCCATCCACCCCTAACACCCGGGTCTGAAGCCACTGGCGCCGCTTGCGCTGCAAGTCCGCTTGTTCTTGCAGATCCCGCCATACGCTCATATGACTGCGCGAAACGCCAATGACGGCCAGCCGCGTGCAGGTATTGCGCAGGCTCAAGCCCAAAACCCACATCAGGGCGGCTAGCTTACGCAGCCGTTGGGTCTGATCGGCTCGATCCATCCCTTCTGGATAACAACGGAAGGTGTGTTGGCAATGATAGCACCGGTAGCGATAAACCATTGCCTTGCGGTGGCGATGATCTTTGATTGGCTTGGACACTTTTCCCCAGCGTTGGAAGGTCTCCCCATGGCAGTATGGGCACTCTTTGGGGCGAGTTTCGCTTTTTCGCTTGACATCTAGCAGTTGCAGGGTGACAATCGACATGGCAAGCTCCTGTTCGATGGCGGTGTGGAAATCACCATCTTACTAGGAGCTTGCCCTTTTTGTCAAAACCCACCGCCTATGTTATAGACTCTGTCAGATTAGGAGCGAGTTTACAACCCACCCCCAATCTGGGGAGAAATTCACAACACCCCAAACCTCTCTTACCCCAGAACTACACCCCTTGGTCAAGGGTATTTTAAATTTAAAGGGCATATCTGTGCTACTGAAGAATATCAAGCTTAGGACTTACCCAGTTGGTGGGAGGATGGGGGTGTTTGGGCAGGCGTTGCCCAAACACCCCCGATTTTCCCCTGAACTGCGTAACTACTAAAGCTATAAATTCATCTCCTGCCGACCGGCCAGAGCTCCTAACAAGGTACTCTGGTCAGCATACTCTAAATCACCCCCGACCGGTAAACCACGCGCCAAGCGGGTCAGGCGCACGCCAGACGAAGTGAGCTGCTTGTTCAAGTACATGGCAGTTGCATCTCCCTCCATACTGGGATTGGTTGCCAAGATCACTTCTTGGACCTGCCCGGTTTTCACCCGCCCTAACAGTTCTCTGATTTTCAGATCGTCCGGTCCGATACCCTCTATTGGAGAGAGGGCACCGTGTAAGACATGGTAGCGACCTTTATAACCTTGTGTGCGTTCTAAAGCCAACACATCTAGCGGCTCCTCCACCACACAAATCACCCCAGCATCTCGATCCGGGTTGGAACAAACCTCACATATCTCCCGGCCGGCAGCGGTGATGTTAAAACAGATTTGGCAGTAGGCAGTCTCGCTCTTCAAATTTCTTAATGCCTTTGCCAGATCCTGGGATATCTCATCAGGAGCATTAAGCATGAAAAAAGTCAGCCGGGAGGCAGTCTTTGGACCAATGCCAGGGAGGCGCGATAAGGCGTTGATCAGATCTTGGATGGGAGTAGGTAGAAGCATACGCTCACGAAGGGGAAATCATTCCACAATAGTTCAAAGTGCGTTTGAGTATCTAATGAATCCCAGTACCTGTAATCCTAAAAAGGCAACCCGCTGGATAACGGACCAAGGCGTTCTGTAGCCAATTCACGAGATTGGTCCAACGAGGTGTTCACAGCCGTCAGGATTAAGTCCTGTAACATCTCAACATCCGGGTCTTCTAATAAAGACGGCTCGATTTCTACAGATTTACATCGCTGGTCGCCGGTCATCACCACTTTCAACGCCCCACCACCTACCGTCGCCGTAACTGTCTCCTCAGCCAGTTGCGCTTGCGTCATTTGGATTTGCTCTTGCAATCTCTGTAGTTGCTGCATCATCCCCACCTGGTTTTTGCCTTTTGAGGCTTTGAATCCCTTTGCCATTAAATTCCTCCAACTTTTTTGAATAACCCATTCACTGATAAATGCCTAGGTAAATACCTGTTGAAAATCATATAAACTCTCAAGCTGTTAGAGCACTACTGGATATCTACAAGCTCTCCACCGAGATCTCGCAGAGCAGTAGCCACCATGCCATTATGATCTACATCTGGGGGCAGTGCATTGCGCTTGGCAGTATTTATCACACAACGCACCAACAAATCTGCTCCAAGCACCTGAGAAAGAGCCCTTTGGACGATTTCCAGATTTTCTCTCTTGGACATCTGGTTTTTGAGCACATCGCTGGCAAACCCCAGAGTCAACACATTGCCTTTTAAATGACGAGATTTGCACGAGTTAAGCAAGCCGTAGGTATTTGGATTCTGTTCCCGCACCTGAGTGAGTATCTGGCGCCAATTCTTTAACATCGCTTGCCAGGCTGGGTTTTCCTCTGGCACGGATTCGTGCTCATCTTTCTCCAATTCGATCGGCTCATCCGGGTTACCAGTCGGTTGGATTTTTGTATGGCTCTGATCTGCAGTTTTGTCGGCACTTTTCCGTGGAACCCTAACGGGCTTATTAGTATTGGTGAAATCCGTCGAGGTGACATCATCAGTCAGGATTTCAAGAGAATCGACAAAGGCCATTTCCAGCGGTAATGCTGGCTGCCATGTCCCTCTCGAATCGTGAGCAGCCTGATTAAACGCCCGGAGTAACCTCAACAACTGGGGAACAGAGAATCCTTTTGCTTGTTGAGCCATATGAGCCTTAAATTCGCTGGTGGTATCTACCTGGTCACCACTTCCCATGTGGATGAGCAACACATCTCTCAGGTAATCGACGATCTGACGGGAAAACTGGCGCGGATCACTACCGGAATCCAAGGTCAAATGAATCTGTTCAAGACCACCGGAAGAGTCTCTAGCGAGCAGCGCTTCGATCACCGAAACAACGACCTGGCTCGTAGCCGTGCCCAGGACAGACTGGGCCATGTCGAGGCTGACGGCTCCCCCCAAAGATGCCAATAGATCAAGTAACGAGATAGCATCGCGCAGGCTTCCGGTGGCTTGCCGGGCAATTAACGCCACTGTCTCGGGGGTCACCTGAATCTCTTCATGCGCGGCAATCTCTTGGAGATGAGCGATGATATCGTTTACAGGAATGCGACGAAATTCATGTCGCTGGCAGCGAGATAGGACCGTAGCAGGGATCTTATGAGCTTCTGTTGTGGCCAAAATGAATATGGCGTGTGAAGGAGGCTCTTCCAGGGTTTTCAGCAGGGCGTTGAAAGCCGCGGTGGAGAGCATGTGGACCTCATCGATGACGTATACTTTATAACGCCCTTGATTGGGTGAAAAGTTTATTTTATCTCGCAGGTCCCGCACATCTTCCACGCTGGTATTTGAAGCTGCGTCGATTTCGATCAAATCCAAAAATCGCCCTGCGCTCAATGCCTGGCAATGGTCACATTTGTCGCAGGGTCGTATTTCCAGATCAGGATCTAAGCAATTAACAGCTTTGGCCAGAAGCCGGGCGGTGGAGGTCTTACCAGTGCCACGTGGTCCAGCGAAAAGATAAGCGTGAGCCACACGATCTGAAGCTATTGAATGGCGCAGCGTCTGAACGATGTGGTCCTGACCCACTACATCTTCCCACCGGCGTGGTCTCCATTTTCGGTAAAGAGCTTGCGACATAGTTAGAGTGTATCAGAGAGAGGTGAAGCGGTCAACCGGACTAGCTCCCGTTCAGCGCTGAGTGGCTGTCGTTGGAATTGGGGCGATGGCGCTTCTAAATTATACGAGACAATTTGCTGATTGATAGCGTGAATCTCGTCTCGAAATTTCAGCACAGCCCTTTTCCATTCTTCTTCAACAAACCTGGCCGAGTATTCTTCGCCAGTAGAAGCTTGAGACCATGCCCACCAGCGCGCCAAAGTTTCCCGGGCGGTTACCAGAGCCGCTTCAATTTCCCGGTTCTTTTCGATCCAAGGCAAGGAAAAACCACTATTACGCATAATGTGGTTAGCCATGCGCCATTCAGGATCTTCTAGCGGGTTGTCATCCAATCGCAGCGGTTTACCCTTACCAGGCAAATTTTCAAACTGACCCTCTTCCATGGCACGGCGGATGTGTTCCTCGATATTACTCATTCACGTTCCTCCACTTTGCCATTTTCTATGTACTCAACCTGTGCATTATTTTTTATCACGGCACCCGATAGGTAGCACGCACGTTCCCTTGGTTATTTAATAAAATAACTGTCTCTCCAGAGTGCCATACCGGGTCATTTAATCCCCAATACAGGTCGACAACGGTATCCTGACCAGCCTTGGTATAGATGTTTACAGCTCCGCTTTCAAAAAGGTTCAATTGAGGAAAAGTGAAAACATCACCATCTTCATCCAATATTTGCCAGCCTGCCAGGGACAGATCGCCAGTACCCACACGTTTAAGTTGGACTCTTTCAGATGCCAGGTCACCAGCTCCGACGACGTTATCAATTTTCACCTCTCCAGCTCCTGATACTTCCGGTGGTTTTTCCGTACTTAGGGAGGGCATTCCCGTCTCGTCTGAAGCGGGTGGAGTAGCAGTCGGGATCAATTCGTTTGTGACCGGGATAAGCAGGGTTTGCCCGACGTCTAATCGGTTAGGGTCGCTTAATTCATTTGCCTGTACGATTTCATCGATGGTGACGTCGAAACGGCGTGCCAGAGCCCCCAAAGTATCACCGGCTTGGACCTGATATTCAAGCACCATTCGGGTTGCCTGGATTTCCGGCGGATTGCTGGGACCGGCCTCTGTGGCACTTGATGCAGTTTGAGGTTCAAGAATTGGGAAATCGGAAACAGAACTTGCCTGTAAACCCGCTGCAAGAGTAGGGTTACTTGTGCCTTGGGCAGTCGTCTCTACGGCGATCAATCCCGACGGGTGCGTGCGAGCCCATATCGATAACACCGTCCATGTAACGCAGGCGGATACCAGAACGTTGATCATCAAGTAATAAGCCAGGCGTTTCCATTTCTTCATAACGATGCTCTTTTCCCAGATTTTGAATGAACACTTTTTTTGGGGATCAGAGGATATTTATTTCACCTGACAGTTTCCCAGGCAAATCATAGCACAATCTGCGGATTGACGGCGGTTAATTTTGAAACTAAAATGTCGTCAGTCTGCAATTGATGATAAATCTGTGATGGCTTACCTCGGTTGGTTGTATCCCGGGCAGAAAGAGGGTAAGCGATGCCATACATTATCGATGGACACAATTTGATCCCCAAAATTCCAGGGCTCTCATTAAAAGATTTGGATGACGAGCAAGAATTAGTTAATTTGTTGCAAGAATATTGCCGCCTCATCAGAAAGCAGGCTGAAGTTTATTTCGATAAGTCTCCACCTGGTCAGCCGCGGGCACGTAACTTTGGTAATGTAATTGCCCGATATATCCGTGAAAGTAGTTCCGCAGATGAAGCGATCAAGATGAAACTCTACCGATTGGGAGGGTCGGCGCGAAATTGGACTGTGGTGAGTTCTGATCGGCAAGTTCAAGCAGCTGCCCGAAGTGCACATGCCAGGATAATTCCATCCGAAGAATTTGCCCAAATGGTGATAAACAAGCTATCTCAAGCTGATAAAGGGACTAAGGAAGCAACAGACCCTCAAATTTCAGAGGAGGAATTGGAAGACTGGCTTAATTTATTCGGGGGAGAAGAACAAGAGAACTAACCGAATATGGATAATTCGGAGAATTCTAATCGTATTTTAATGTACCTGACTCCTTTTTCGAGTTATTATAGAGGGGACACCTGCCCTCCCTCTTATTGGTATTCACAGGTGTCTAGCCACTGGATTTAGTTTGGACAACAAGTATCTCCTTGTTGACGACTTGCTGGTGGCCCTCCTTAGATTGCCGGGCGTGCTCCCCCCACGTCCGGCTCTTTCTTTAACCCCATTCTAAAAGAAGCCCTTAATCTCTAAGCTATAATATAGATAAATTTGACAGATAAGCAAGCATACATTATAATGAATTAAACGTTTGCTTTCATGCTCTTACGTTATTTAACAATGGATGATGATACGTAAAGAACAGGTTGAAGGTTGCGAAAGGTAAAGGGCAAATAGAGTCACTGACTGGCTCGGCTGGGAAGCATAAACGTCAGCCGGGCTTTTTTTGTCTACCATCCAAACGCAATTAATCGTTATCAGAAAAGGAGGTGAGGAGTTTGGCAACAGTTAATTTACGCCCGAATGAATCCCAAGATCAATTGCTCAAGCGGTTCCGCAAGAAAGTTGCCAAGAGCGGAATCTTGAGTACGGTGCGTCGCAAACGCTGGTTTGTTTCCAAAAGCGAACTGCGTCGAATTCAAAAGAAGAAGTCGATTCGGCGACACAAACGTCGCGACTATAAAGATAATGAATAGCAAATGATTCGGAAACAAAGCTTATTTTCCGGAGGTGTGCATGGCTAAAGATGAAGGTAAAATTCAAGTCGAAGGTACTGTCGTAGAGGCTTTACCGGCAACTCAGTTCAAGGTGCGATTGGATAATGACCACGAAGTGCTGGCTTATCTATCTGGCAAAATGCGTAAATACTATATTCGCATCCTCTTAGGGGACCGAGTACGGGTTGAAGTCTCGCCTTATGACCTGACCAGAGGGCGCATCGTTTATCGTCACAAAAAGCACGGGCCTGCCCCAAAGGCTGAAGCGTAATCCCGACCACGCCCCGGAATTATTTTAATTTTATAAGAGGAGAGTCGCAGGTGTCAGACTAATGATCCTTGCGACTCTCCTCGAAGTGTTTTAAAGGGGGAGATTTAGAGTTCCGCCAATCTTAGGGAGTAAATCGATAGTCAAAGGAGCTAAGCACCTTCATATAATTGGCGCGCTCAATGGCTGCCGGCTGAGCTAAAGCCTGTTGGCTCATACTGCCTCTCATCTGGGATATTGATTCGTATTCGTTTTCTTCCATCCAGTCCCTGATGCCATTAATCAGTCCAACGGCGTGGTCAATACCATATTTTAACAAGGTAGAAGCGACCATGGTAGCGCTCGCTCCAGCCATAGTGGCTTTGATCATATCCTCAGGAGTGTGGACCCCTGAGGTGAGTGCGAAGTCGGCCTGAATGCGTCCATATAGGATGGCAATCCACCGTAAAGGCAAACGTAAATCATTAGAGGTGCTCAACACCAAGTTTGGGACGACTTCCAACTCCTCTAAATCAAAATCCGGCTGGTAGAAACGATTGAACAATACCAGGCCATTGGCACCGGCTTCTACAAGCTGCCGTGCGAAGTTTGGTAATGCGGTGAAAAAGGGACTGATCTTGACTGCCAAGGGAATCCCTACATTGTTGCGTATAGTGCGAACCAGCTCTAGATAATTATTTTCCAACTCGGCACTGGTTATTTCCGGATCTGTGGGTAAATTGTAGATGTTTAACTCCAGAGCGCTGGCGCCAGCCCGTTCTATTTCCCTGGCATAATCCGTCCAACCTCCGGTCGTGATGCCATTTAAACTGCCAATTACCGGGATGTCGGTCGCTGCTTTTATCTTCTGTAGGTTTTTCACATATTCATCCGGGCCAATGCTGTACTGACGCAATTCGCTATACGCGCCTAAGTCTGGCAGGTAAGAGAGCGCTTCAGCAAAAGAATCGGTACCCTGGGTGACGTCACGATCCAGCCTGAGACTCTCCTGTATCACCTGTTCTTCGAAAAGCGAGTACATGACAACCGCCGATATACCGGCATCCTCAAGCCGTTTTACCGTATCAATTTTTTGCGAAAGTGGAGATGCGGAAGCTATCAGGGGATTTTTCAAATGGAGGCCTAAATAAGTAGTAGAGAGGTCAACCATAAATCGTTCCTTTCGTTTTATGAGAGGATGAAAAAGAAAAGGGATAGAGGTGAATGTTGGTCGCTGGTTGAAGTCTATCCCTTATCCCAGGCACCCCATCGAGTAGATCAGTCCTGGCCGTCACTACCGTTGTAATGCATGGCAGCCATCTGAAGGTAAAGATTCCAACGTCGCTTGACATCTTGCTTGGCCATCTTCATCAAGGCCTCTGCACGTTGTTCATCGCTCTGGAGCAACATCCTGTAGCGAGTTTCGTTGTAAGCGTAATCTTCCAATGAGATCTTGGGTTCCTTGGAGTCGATTTTCAAGGGGTTTTGTCCTTGAGCTGCCAGATCCGGGTTGAAGCGATACAAAGGCCAGAAACCTGACTCAACCGCTAATTTCTGTTGTTCTAATCCATGCACCAGATCATAACCGTGGGCGATACAATGGCTATATGCGATGATCAAGGAGGGCCCATCGTAAGCATCGGCTTCCATGAAAGCTCGCAAAGTTTGCTGGTCGCTCGCGCCCATGGCTATATTTGCAACGTAGACATACCCGTAAGCCATGGCTATCATTCCAAGGTCCTTCTTGGGTAGGCCTTTCCCCTGAGCAGCAAACTTAGCCACAGCTGCACGCGGCGTGGATTTTGATGCCTGACCACCCGTGTTGGAGTATACCTCGGTGTCAAGAACCAAGACATTGACATTGCGTCCCATGGCCAGGACGTGATCAAGACCGCCGTAACCGATGTCGTAAGCCCAACCATCGCCGCCTACAATCCACACGCTTTTCTTCACCAATGCATCCGCCAGACTGAGCATTTCCCGAGCGCGTTTATCATCCACGTTAGCAAGCTTTTGTCTAAGCAGCTCGACTCGCTGGCGTTGGGCCTCGATGCCGGCATTGTCAGACTGGTCTGCATTGAGCAGCTCGCTCACCAGCTCCTCGCCCACGTAACTGCTGAGTTGAGGCAGCAATTCGCTGGCGTATTCAATCTGCTTATCGAGGGTTAACCTCATGCCTAAACCAAACTCGGCATTGTCCTCAAAAAGGGAGTTAGACCAGGCTGGTCCCCGGCCCGCGTCATTCTGCGCCCAGGGAGTGGTTGGAAGGTTCCCGCCATAGATCGACGAACAGCCTGTAGCGTTGGCAATCAGCGCCCGGTCGCCGAACAATTGGCTGAGAAGCTTCAGGTAAGGGGTCTCCCCACAACCAGCACAAGCACCTGAGAACTCAAATAAGGGCTGGAGCAGCTGCGAGTTCTTAACCACACCTACGTTGATCTTGGTGCGATCCACTTCCGGCAAGCTGAGGAAGAACTCCCAATTCTTATTTTCGCGTTGACGGATGGGCGCTTGGGGAGCCATGTTAATAGCTTTGCGTCCAACCTGGCTCTTATCCTTGGCTGGGCAAACCTCGATACACAATCCGCACCCGGTGCAATCTTCCGGTGATACCGAAAGCGTATACTTCATGCCAGGGAATTCCTTCCAGCGAGCATCCCTGGAGAGGAATGATGCGGGCGCATTCTCCAGATATGAGGGTTCATAAACCTTCTCGCGGATGACCGCATGCGGACAGACAAAGACACATTTACCGCATTGAATGCAAATATCAGGCTCCCATACCGGAATTTCCAAAGCTATATTGCGTTTTTCCCAGCGAGAAGTGTTGGAAGGATAAGTTCCATCCAATGGCAGGGCACTGACTGGCAAGCTATCCCCTTCACCCGCGATAATGGGCCCAAGCACTTCTCGAACGAATTCTGGGGCAGCCTTAGAAACCGGCTCACGTCGAGTGGAATCGCTGGTGACTTTGGAGGGCACCTTTACCTCATACAGGTTCGCTAAAGTCTGATCTACGGCTTCAAAGTTTCTTTGTACCACCGCCGAACCACGCTTGCCGTATGTTTTACGGATAGCGTCTTTAATTGAAGCAATCGCTTGTTCACGCGGCAGAACACCGCTAATGGCAAAGAAGCAGGTCTGCATGATCGTATTGATACGGCGACCCATGTCGGTATCCTCAGCTACTTTGTATCCATCAATCACGTAGAAACGCAATTTCTTGTCAATAATCGCCTTTTGTGTCTCTTGGGGAATATGATCCCAGACATCCTCAGGTCCATAGCTACTGTTGAGCAAAAAGACCGCCCCTGGAGCAGCGTATTTGAGCATATCAAAACGCTCCAAGAAGCTAAATTGATGGCAACCGACAAAATTTGCTTCAGTGATCAAATAGGGCGCATGAATTGGGCGTGGACCGAAGCGAAGGTGAGAGATTGTGATAGCCCCGGATTTCTTCGAATCATAAACGAAAAAACCCTGAGCGTAGTTTTCGGTTTCTTCACCAATGATTTTGATCGAGTTCTTGTTAGCGCCAACCGTACCATCTGAGCCAAGGCCGAAGAAGATCGCCCGCACGGTATCTCGGTCTTCAATTGAAAAAGAGGCCTCATAGTCGATGCTTGCTTGCGTGACATCATCGATAATCCCAACCGTAAAATGGTTCTTGGGCTTCGGTTTGCGCATTTCGTCGAAAACACCCTTGACCATAGCGGGTGTAAATTCCTTAGAAGAGAGACCGTATCGACCACCGATAATGCGGGGTGCAAACTCGAAAGGTGCCAGGCCTTCAGTCATGGCTTCATTAATGGCCGTGACGACATCCACGTAAAGCGGTTCCCCGGCAGATCCGGGTTCCTTTGTGCGGTCCAATACTGCCAGTACTTTGACGGTGGCAGGCAAAGCTTGGACGAAGTGTTTGACGGAAAATGGGCGGTATAAATGAACCTGGACGATACCCACCTTTTCCCCGCTCTTATTCAGGTATTTAGCAGTTTCAGCTGCTGTTTCCCCACCACAACCCATGATGACAATGACACGTTCAGCATCCGGCGCACCAATGTAATCAAAGAGGTGATATTTCCGCCCTACAATGCCCGCAAATCTATCCATAGCTTTCTGAACGATATCCGGACAGGCAAGATAGTAAGGGTTGACCGTCTCACGCGCTTGGAAGAACACATCAGGATTTTGAGCCGTGCCCCGTATAAAGGGATGGTCCGGCGAGAGAGCTCGAGCGCGATGAGCGTGCACGAGCGCATCATCGATCATCGCGCGCATGTCGTCTTCGAGGAGTTGTTCAATCTTGTTGACTTCGTGCGAAACGCGAAAACCTTCGAAGAAGTGCAAGAAAGGCACACGCGATTCCAAAGTAGATGCCTGAGCGATGAGGGCAAAATCGTGGGCTGTTTGTATGGAGGAAGACGCCAGCAAGGCAAATCCCGTCGAGCGTGTGGCCATCACGTCAGAATGATCCCCAAATATTGAGAGAGCCTGCGCGGCGACCGACCGGGAAGAAACGTTAAAGACGGTCGGGGTAAGCTCACCAGCAATTTTATACATGTTCGGAATCATCAAAAGCAAGCCTTGCGAAGCAGTAAAGGTGGTGGTGAGGGCGCCAGCTTGTAAAGCCCCATGAACAGCGCCAGCAGCACCGCCTTCGGATTGCAACTCAACCACTGAAGGTATGGTACCCCAGATGTTAGGTTTCCCGACAGCTGACCAGGCATCCGCCAGTTCACCCATGGATGAGGATGGTGTGATCGGATAAATGGCGATCACTTCATTGATTTTATGGGCAACAAGCGCTACAGCTTCATTCCCATCGACAGTAATTATGGGTCTCTTCATCTTCGACAACTCCATTCTTCTAATTTTACACGCCGAGCAGTCAGCGTGATTTCTCTTAAATTGGAATAGTGCCGGTCGCTTACCAATATATAAGTGTATTCTCTCTCATGGTATTCCCATAGTAATATAAGGCATAAAAAACACCTGCGTACTGTCATATTTCAGACAAAAGTAGGTGGTTTAATAAAAATAGCAACATCATACAAAATTGAAAACTCTCTTGACCTTCTTGAAACCCAGTTATACAATCAGGCTGTCGGGTAGCGACAAAAGGATTATATCGAATTATGCTATACTTTAGACCATGATTTCTAACCACCATATCTGGCAAATCTGGGCGGATGCCCTGTACAGATGGGGGTTAGAAGAGCTGGCAGCTTCCCTATTGGAAGCAAGTGGTCCTTTAGCTTTGCTAGGCACTCAGGCAATTTATATGGGGCAACCATTATTAAGAAGTGTTCTCCCCGATGACCAATTAGATGCTCTGACAAGTTTACTGGAAGACAGCCGTCAGATGCAGGCTTTCGCTACATTCTTGCGGGAGAGGAATTCCACATGACATTAGCTGGAATTATTGGTTTAATTTTTGTATTATTTTTCGCCGGATTGATCATCGTTTTTACTTTTACCAGCCGCAAACTCCAAAAAAGTTACCTTCGGGAAATCCCTGCCTTTATGAAATTGCGGAATGCAGTCGGGCTGGTGGTTGAAGCAGGGACACGTTTGCATCTCTCTCTGGGTCGAGGTGAAATAATAGGGCCGGAGAGCTCAGTCGGTCTGGTTGGGTTAAGCGCGCTGGCTAGAATCGGGCACACCACAGCCAACAGCGACCGTTCTCCAGTAGCAACCAGCGGGACCGGTCCTCTTGGCATTCTCTCTCAAGATACCTTTGGGAGCATATCACGCAGCATTGGAGCAGAGTTTGATCCTCTAAACGGACGTGTGAGCGGCCTAACGCCCTTTTCCTATGCGGCGGGAGTTCTCTCCGTGATCAACGATGAAAATGTGGGGGTTAACATTCTGATCGGGAATTTCGGTAGCGAAGTTGCCTTGATTACGGAGGCTGGCGAACGTGCCAATAGCCTCACAGTGGCCGGGACGGATAACATTACCGCTCAAGCGATCTTATACGCTTCAGCCCAGGAGCCATTGATTGGTGAAGAGACTTATGCTAGCGGCGCTTACCTGGGAGCTGGCTCTTCCCATATCGCCAGCTTGCGTGCTCAAGATCTGCTGAGGTGGGTGTTAATCTCTATCATCTTGATTGGAGCGATACTTAAGCTGGCAGGTGTGTTGTGAAAGCTCCAATTTCTACTTCCATCGCCATCGCAATTGGCCTTTTAGTCTTATTCGGATACTTTATTCCTATAGATGGATTGATGCAGCTGAGAGAGATTTTGCTGGGATGGGGAGTGATCTTAGCTGCTGTAGCTCTTTTAGTTGGAGTCGCCAATTTGGTTTACAGCCACGTACGAAAATTAAGAGATGGAGGGGTAAGCCGGGCCAATAGTATTGTTTTAATCGTTTCACTCGGTCTGACACTGGCAATCGTCGGATGGTTTGGCCCGACGCACAGCTACTCCATGTGGATTTTCAATAACATTCAACTACCGATCGAGGCAAGCCTGATGGCAATTTTAGCCGTGATACTGGCTTACGCCAGTATCCGCTTATTGCAAAGAAGGTTGAATTTGCTATCTATCGTATTCGTAGTGAGCGCTCTCGTAGTGCTCATTTCGACCGCTCCGATATTCGGCGTCGAAGTGCCAGGTTTAAACGAATTTCGTTTATGGGTGATCCAGGTACCAGCCGCAGCTGGTGCCCGAGGTATCTTATTAGGTGTTGGATTGGGGATCACCGCTACCGCGTTGCGCATTTTACTAGGCGCCGACCGGCCATTCGGGGGTTGAGAAATGAGTGAAATTCGCTGCCCGATGTGTGGAAAGCTCAACCCTGCCGAGCTGGAGGTTTGCCAGTTCTGTGAAGCGCGCTTAAAACCATTGAAAGTTCCGCCTGCTCCAGATGAAAGCGCTCAAACGGGTCAGGAGCAAAATCACTCCTATCGAGAAAATGAGGCTGAATCCGAAGCGGAACCAACAAATTGGTTGTCTGGTCTGCGTGAAGACGAAGTTTCTCGGGAAGGGGAACCCCAAGAAGAATCTCAATCCGAGTTTGAGGCTGAAGCCACAGAATGGCTATCACGAATACAAATAGACGCGGATTCCGACATGGGAACGGAAGAGGAAGATCATGAACCCATCCCTCCGGTTGATTGGTCTCCTGAAGGAGAGCTGACCGACCAAGTTGAATTCCCCGACTGGCTGACAGGTCTCCGATCAGATAGCGAGCAACCTATTGAATCCTGGGATGAAGAAGAGGTTAGCCAGCAAGAATCCGAAGTCCCAGAATGGTTGCAGCGCTTACGTGAGCGGCAGACGGATGATACTGAGCAGGAATTAGAACCCCAATTCCCTCCCGAGGAAAACATCGAGCAAGCTTCAGAACTTTCAGTTGACGAAACCATCCCGCAGGCTTCCGGTGATGAAGATGAAATAGCAGGGAGACAGATTGAAGAAGATGTCGTTCCAGAAGAGTCTGGGGAAGCGGGGGTGGATGACAGCCATTTTCCATTTGAGGAAGTGCCAGATTGGAGATCGGAAGAGGTCACAGAAGAGGCGGAGAGCCAGACCTCAGATCAAAGTGAAAATGAGCCGGAGTGGGATGGCTCTGAAGAAAAAGAAGATATTCCTAGATGGCTGAAAGAACTGAGTGGTAAAGAACTGAGCGATGATGAAGAAGAACTATTCCCAGAAGGTGAACCCGTAGCAACGCCCGGTAGTTCTCCCGATACGGTTGGTGATGTCTTTGATGTTGTTAAGGAAGAAGAAAAGGCAGGAATTCAAGAAGAAGAGCTAGAGCAGGTTTCCCCTTTGCCAGAAGAGGGTGAACTACCAGATTGGCTGAAGGAACCTGCTGCCAATGCGGAGGAAATCATCCCTGAGTCGAGGACAGGTGATGACTTTCCGGAAGAAGAATCCAGCGAGGTTCCTGTTGGAGAGGAAGATGAGATTGAGCTGGTTCATGCCTCCGATTTGCCAGATTGGTTAGGCAAAGAGTTCTCGGAAGAAGAGCAACCAGAAGAGCTCGCCCAAGAGCCTGAGCTATCACCAGCGGTACTCCCCAGCTGGCTGGAAGCCATGCGCCCGGTTGAAGACGCTGCCCCTAAAGCGCCAATAGAGCCAGACACACCTGATAACCTCGAAACAGCCGGGCCGTTGGCAGGATTGCGTGGGGTGCTCTCAGCCCCGATTGAGATCGCTCGCGTACAAAAACCGCCCACCTATTCGGCGAAAATCCACGTGACCGATAGCCAGCGATCGCATGCCGAGTTACTGAAGAACATGATAGCGAAAGAAGGGAAATCCCAACCATTTCTCCGCTCACCAGTGATCTCTCCTCAACTCATCTTACGTTGGACCATCGCCTTGGTACTTCTACTGGCCGTTCTTTGGCCAATTATCACAGGTTCGCAAGGGGCAATGTTACCGATATATACTCCTGAAACTTCAGATGTTAACCGCATCATTAATGATCTGCCTGCTGACAGCCGGGTCTTATTGGCATTTGACTATCAACCTGGTTTATCTGGTGAGATGGACGCGGCTGCATCTGCAGTAATCGATCATCTGATGTTGCGAGGCGCTTATTTGACTTTGGTGTCTACATCTACCAGTGGGCCAATCGTAGGGGAACATTTTTTGCAGAAGACTCAGGCGGCGCACGACTATACCAATGGAATCCAATACATCAACCTGGGCTACATTCCTGGAGGGCCATCTGGATTGCTGAGCTTTGCTGAAAACCCCCAAAACACACTACCCTATACCTTGGAAAGTCAATCTGCCTGGGAAAGTGCAGGGAACCAGGCGCTTCCGCCATTACAAGGCATCCATGGAATCCTTGATTTTTCGATGGTAATGGTGATGACAGATAACCCTGACACGGCCCGCGCCTGGATTGAGCAAGTGCAACCTCATCTTATTTCTGAAGATAAGAGCACCCCTCTAATTATGGTTGCAAGCGCCCAGGCAGAGCCATTAATCCGACCCTATTACGAATCCAACCCAAAGCAAATCCAGGGACTTATCGCTGGTTTACAGGGCGGGGCAGCTTACTCTCGGCTTACTGGCAGGGGAGAACTCCCTCGCAAATACTGGGACGCTTTCAGTCTTGGGCTGATAATCGCGGCGATGCTCATTATAGCTGGCGGGATATTCACAACCATGGTCACCGCTCTGCAAGGCGACAAGCGGGTTGAGGGCCAGGAGAAAATATGAACATCGCCGACTTGAATCTAGCCGATCTTTCAGGTATTTTGATTGGATTTTTCTTTACACTGCTGGTGTTCAGCTATATTTTAGGCGACAACCCTCTTTTTCGGTTGACATTACATTTATTTATCGGTGTCACAGCCGGATACGCTGCAATGGTGGCCATTTACAGCGTAATTTTGCCCCGGCTGGCAGTGCCGTTGCTGAGTAACAATACGGGTGAGCAGTTGTTAACATTGATTCCTTTATTATTGAGTATCTTATTACTAACAAAGATTGTCCCCCAACTTTCAAGATTGGGTAACGTTTCGATGGCATTTTTGGTAGGCGTGGGAGCAGCTTCAGCGATTGGCGGCGCGGTTACAGGCACTTTATTCCCACAGACAACCGCTTCAATTAACCTTTTTGACCTTCAATCTATCCAAACGAGCGGCAGGAACTTGTGGTTCCAGCTGGTGAACAGCCTTATTATCCTTATTGGCACAATAACAACCTTGGCTTATTTTCATTTTGGCACCCAAGCCCGCTTAAATAAAGTGGCTAATCGCAGGGCTGGAATTGAGAGTTTGGGACAAATTGGCCAATTGTTTATCGCTATCACATTTGGGGTTTTATTTGCAGGCGTTTACTCTGCTGCGCTTTCAGCCTTGATAGAGCGTTTGACATTCATCGTAGATTTTCTAAAACCCCTTCTTTTGAATATCGTAAAGTAAGCATAAGCCTTCATGAATTCCACACCTCTGGACGCGGCTTCGTTATTAGCAATTGACGTGGGTGAGATTTCCACCCGGGCAGTTCTTTTTGATATTGTGAATGGCCATTACCGGTTTTTAGCTCTGGGTGAATCAACCACGACGGCAGGAGCACCTTACCAGGATATCGGTGAGGGCGTTCGGTTAGCTTTAGATCGCCTTCAAGAAATTACAGGGCGTAGATTAGTAGGTACTGATGAGCGTTTGATTCTGCCTGCTCAAGCAGATGGCTCGGGTGTGGACACGGTTGCAGCTACCCTCTCTGTTGGACCTCCCCTCAAGGTTGTTGCCGTAGGCTTGCTAGAGGAGATATCACTGGAGAGCGCTCGCAATTTAGCCAGGACAATTTACGTTCAGGTAGCCGAGAGCCTCGGTCTAAACGATAGACGAAAACATGAAGAACGCATAGATGCAATATTACGCTTACGCCCGGATGTGATCATTATAGCCGGCGGGACAGAAGGTGGCGCTTCGCAACCTGTGATCCAGATGATCGAGGCAGTGGGGTTGGCATGTTATCTTACCCCTGGTGAGCAACGACCACAGGTATTGTATGCTGGCAACCAGGCTCTGGTTGAGGAGGTGAAATCATCTCTTGAGAAATTTACCGCGCTGCATGTCGCTCCAAATATCCGCCCCACTCTAGAAGTTGAACAACTTGGACCAGCCCAATTGCAATTGAATGAGATATTCCGGACAATTCGCAGCCGCCAAATAAGCGGCGTGAGGGAATTGGATGATTGGACCGGCAAACATATCATGCCTACCGCAGGGGCGTTCGGACGTATCATTCAGTTTCTTAGCACTGTGTATGATTCATCAAAAGGGGTATTGGGTATTGACGTAGGTGCCTCCGCGACAACAGTAGCGGCTGCATTTAAGGGGAATTTGATCCAGGCAGTCTACTCGCACCTAGGACTTGGCAGGAGTCTGGCATCTTTGCTGAACCAGAGTCAGATCTCAGACATCACCCGCTGGCTTCCAATGGAAATCAATGATGACTACGTGAGCGATTATCTGTTCAATAAATCACTTTATGCAGCCAGCCTACCGGTCACCGATGAGGATTTGGCGATTGAACAAGCATTGGCCCGTCATATGATGCACACTGCCATTCATCTGGCTTCAAAGCAATTTCCTAAGAACGCCCAGCGAGCCGGACCAGATTTATTACCCTGGTTTGAACCTATTGTGGCTGCCGGTAGCGTGTTAACCCGAGCTCCCTCTCCAGCACAAAGCCTCTTGATGATACTTGATGCCTTGCAGCCCACCGGTATCACCACGGTGGTGCTGGACCAAAATAATCTTGCCGCGCCGTTGGGATCTGCTGCGGGCATCAACCCTATGCTGGTCGTCCAGGTGCTCGAGTCAAGCACTTTTCTAAATTTAGGCACCGTGGTCTCACCGATATCAAATTCGCGCCCCGGCACGCCGATCCTGAGGGTAAGAATGAAACCAGCTTCAGGGGAAGAAATCTCTCTTGACGTCAAACAAGGCACGATAGATGTCTTACCGCTACCACTAGGTCAATCTACCCAACTGTACTTACAACCGTTACATCGATCTGATGTTGGCATGGGAGGACCGGGGCGCGGTGGTAGAGTGCGAGTAATTGGTGGAATAATCGGAGTGATCATCGACGGAAGAGGTCGTCCCCTGCGTCTGCCAGCTGATGGCAGCCGGCGGCACGAACTCTTCAAAAAATGGTTATGGACCCTAGGTGGATGAGGCAGGAACCTGGTACTGATCTTGCACCTTGAGGGGTATGATCAGCGCAATTGATCTGGATTCCATCTTCCTAAAAGGATGATGTATGTTAGCGTCGGTTGTATATGTGCTTCCATTGACTACAATACGCCGTGAGCGGCTACTGCAGGTTCCAGGGCGATTAGTTGTCCGCCAAGGTCAGAAGGTAAATCCTACCGATGTGATCGCAGAAGCCGAGGCCAGCCCGCAGCATATCATGTTGGATGTGGCTCGAGGTTTAGGGCTATCGCGCAACGAAGCAGATAAGCACATACAACGAAAAGCTGGGGACCATGTAAGCCAAGGAGATGTGATCGCGGGACCAGTAGGGTTTCCACGACGAGTTGTACGAGCACCACGCGCTGGGCAGGTGGTTGTAACTGGGAGCGGTCAGGTGTTCATGGAGGTTGAAAATCCTCCATTGGTCATTCAAGCCGGGATTCCTGGAATGGTTATTTCATTATTGCCAGAGCGCGGTGCAACCATAGAAACCACCGGCGCTTTGATTCAAGGGGTATGGGGTAATGGACTAATTGATTATGGTTTGATGCATGTTCTGGCGCACAAACCTGAGGAGCTCCTTACCTCTAACCAATTAGACGTCAGTTTGAGGGGTTCGGTCATCCTGGCTGGATATTGTGAGGACCCCGAAGTTCTAATGGCTGCAGAGGATTTACCTGCCCGCGGGCTTATCCTGGCCAGTATGACTTCATCTCTAATACCCTATGCGCTCAAATTGAGCTTTCCATTACTGGTAGTAGAGGGTTTTGGGCTACTCCCGATGAATACTGTGGCTTATAATTTATTGAGCACGAGTGACCGTCGCGAAGTTGCATTGAACGCAGAGCCATTAGACATCTACAAGAACACTCGACCAGAAATCGTAATCCCCTTGCCAACCAGTGGAAAGCCACCCATGCCCAGGGAAACAGTGATGTTCTCCCCAGAACAACAAGTTCGAATCGTGCGGGCTCCTTACAAATCACAAATTGGCAAAGTGGTCGCTTTACACACCGGTCTGGAGGTCTTCCCAACAAAAGTACGCTCGCCAGCCGCCGAGGTTCGTCTCGAAAACGATGAAAAAGTCCTGGTACCGCTGGTAAACCTTGAGGTTATAGAGTAGCAATTAGAAGATTAATCCCCGGAAAAAATTTCCAGGTAAATCGGAGGAGAGTGCAATATGGCTTTTGAAGACATGGATATGGACAACAATGTAGAGGTCAATGAAACCCCACCACCCGAGGAATCCAGCAACCGGACTTTCTTGTTAGTGGTTGGTATCCTGGGGGGAATCATGCTGTTGACGCTAATTTGTCTGGGAGTCTACGCGCTCATTATTGCTCCCCAGAGGAGCAATCAACGCGCCACTCAAGTTGCTGAGATTAACGCGCAAAACACTCAAGTGGCTTTGTCGGCGGAACAAACCGGTACAGTAGCAAGTTTTACAGATACGCCAACGGTAACCAGCATACCCCCCACCGCCACTACCAGGCCAACTCAGGTAGTTGCCGTGCCTACTGAAGCGCTCGTGACGTTCACCCCAGACTCTCGCACGGCTACCGTGGCTGCCTTGCTCACACAAGCCGCTGCAAGTCAGGGCACAATGACGCCCACTGCCTCGGGCTTGCCGCAGACAGGATTTGCAGATGAGGTTGGTGTACCGGGGTTATTAGGTCTGGCTCTCGTTTTGATCGTAGTGATCTTTCTCGCCCGGCGGCTGCGTACTGCAAGCTAAAGAGAGATATCTGCGCTTTGAGCAGGTGTTTGATAAATCCATTCCAGGATATCCTGCCCCCTCCTGCACTTTAACTTATGTGACGTTGGCAGCTATCTGTTCACCGTAGCCAATAAGAGACTGGGTCATTTCTGGGCTGCGTCCTTCAGCGTATACTCTTAAGACAGGCTCAGTGCCAGAGGGTCGAATTAGAAGCCAGGAATCATCTGCCAGGATGTACTTGACGCCATCAACAGATAATATATCGCTTACTCTCTCGCCGCCGATTTCAGATGGCGTTTCTTCAAGCAACCGTTTTGTCATTGTCTCTTTAGATACCGGGCGGCTCAAACGCAAGTCAGTTCGTTGATAATGAACGGGACCAACCTCATGAAGAAGGTCCTGCACCAATTCATGTAAAGAGGTGCCTGAGCCAGAGACGATTTCCACCAGAAGCAAGCCCATCAAGATTCCATCCCCCTCAGGTATGTGCCCACGGAAGGATATACCACCCGATTCCTCACCACCGATAAGGATGTCTTCTTTGAGCATGTAATCTGCAATATGGTTGAAACCTACAGGAGTTTCTCGCACTTCCAAGCCATATTTTTTCGCCAAACGGTCGATCATTCGAGTCGTGGATACAGAGCGAACGACAGGTGCATGCCAGTCGCGTTTTTCAACTAAATAGCGAAGTGATAAGGCCATAATCTGGTGAGGGTCAACGAAATTTCCTCGCTCATCCATCGCTCCGATGCGATCAGCATCACCATCTGTTGCCAGTCCTAGATCACCCATGCCGGTGCTGATAGCGCCAGCCAGAGCCCCCAAGTAACGGCCTATCGGTTCGGGGTGCACCCCGCCAAAACCCGGGTTCATCTCGCTGCGAATCTCTTGAACCTCACAGCCCGTGCCTTTCAAGACACCCTTAATAACACCCCTGCCAGAGCCGTACATCGAATCCACAACAATCCTCTGGGGTCGCTCAGCAATAGCATCAAAGTCGATTAGGGTGCGTAAATGTTCATAATAAGCTGGCAGAGGATTGAAACGTTGGAGCAAGTTAAGGTTACGGGCCTGTTCGTAGTCCATAAGGTTTGGACCTCGACCGCGCTCTTCATTATCGTTCAGATAAACTTCCACGCGACGGCACTGCTCACTCAAAGCAGAACCACCATAGGCAGCTTTTAATTTCACGCCGTTATAGCGCGGGGCGTTGTGAGAAGCAGTGATCATCACACCGGCAATCGCGCTCATTTGGCGAACGATATAAGAGATCGCTGGAGTTGGGGCGTCCCCCTGGGTGAGATAAACCCTGTAACCATTACCTGCTAACACGCGTGCCACTTCAACCGCGTAACGATCTGAAAGGAAGCGGGTATCAAATCCGACCACCATTTTATTGGGGTCGGGAGAAAAATCTAAGCGAGTGCCGTTGTTCCAGGAATCAGATCTGACTGCATCAGCGATAGCCTGAGACACCAGGCGTAAATTATGAAAGGTAAACGTATCTGAGATTACAGCTCGCCAGCCATCGGTTCCAAAGTGGATGGGCATTGCAATTCTCCTCATCGATTGGGGTGGTCACATATTTTATCACCACTCTCCACCGTTCGTTGGATTCTGTGTGCCGTTTTGAATCGTGCTAAAATGATGCCATGAAGGAAGAACTTTCAGAATTCTTTGAGTTATGCAAAGATCTGTTTATATTTGCGGATTTAGACGAGGGTTACCTCTACGAGGTGACTTCGAAATTCCAGCTCGCCAACCTGGAAGAAGGTCAGGTTTTATTTACCAAGGGAGCAAGAGGGGATTACTTCTACATTATCCTGGATGGCAGGGTCAGTATCAAACGCAGGGTTGGCCGGGGCACCGAGGAAACCGCCACGCTCATCAGCGGGGATTTTCTGGGCGAAGAAGCCTTACTTTATAACAGCCCCCAAGAGGCTACCGCCACAGCTGAAGAGTTCACCCGGCTGATGCGTTTGGACCGTAATAACTTTCACCAGCTGCTAACTGATTACCCCATCATAAAACAAAACCTGGTCAGAACCGCTGAAACCAGCAAAATAATAAGGACTAGAAAATTCGATTGGCTGGGTGAGGATGAGGTGATCTATCAGATCGCTCGAAAGCACGAAGCAATTCTGGTTGTTAACCTTATCGGACCCTTCTTGTTTGGCCTGGTATCAGTAATATTAATGTTTTTCGCAGCTAGAGCAGCCAGCGATTCGCTTGTCTGGATTGCAGGGCTGTTTTTTTCATCTCTCATGGCTTTGTCCGGTTTAATTTGGGGGATCTGGAGCTGGATCGACTGGGGAAACGATTACTACATCGTGACAGACCAAAGGGTGGTATGGATCGAAAAAGTTATCGGCCTTTACGAAAGTCTGGATGAGGCCCCTTTGAACACGATCCTCTCTGTAAATGTGACCACAAACCAGCTTGGTCGTATTGCAGGTTTTGGAAACGTCATTGTGCACACTTTTACCGGGCAGATCACCTTTAGAAATGTTGGGCATCCGAATCAAATAGCTGCCGCGGTGGAGGAGTATTGGCATCGCGCTCAAAAGCTTTCGGAACGGGTTGAAAAGGAAGCTCTGGAAGAGGCTATCCAGAGACGTTTAGGATTGATCGAGGGTGAAGAGATTGAGGAAGGCGAAGCAATCTCAGAAGAGCTGGTTCCTCCACCTGTTATGCCGCCCCCAAAAAAGCGCAACCTATGGGAAAGGTTTTTTTCCAATTTTCTAAAAATGCGCTTTGAAGAAGGGAATGTCATTACTTATCGAAAATATTGGCCAGTTTTTATCAACAAGGTTTGGTTACCCACATTAATCTTCGCTGTAATTTTCATCTCGACGGCATATCTACTGGTAGCTTATTATTTAGGCCAAATTCACAACCCTTCACCAATAGCTGTAGGTAGCTCTAGCGCTTTTGTAATCATCGTAATATTGGTACCCTGGTGGCTCTACCAATATGTGGATTGGCGCAACGACATATATCAAGTGACAGACCGGTATATCTTTGATATCGAGCGTAAACCCTTAGGCACCCAGGTAAAAAAATCCGCTCCTTTAGAAAGTATACTAAGTTTGGAAAACCGTCGTATTGGTTTCTTGGGCTATCTATTGAATTATGGAAATGTAACCATTAACGTAGGCGAGGCTAAGTTCATTTTTCTAAGTATTTATAACCCTGCTCGAGCACAACAAGATATTTTCAACCGCATGTATCAGCTTCGCCAACAAAAGCAAATGGCTGAACAGGAGCAAGAGCGCGAGCGTCTTGCTGATGCGTTGACCATGTATCATCGCAACGTTGAGGAATACAGAAAAATTGAAGGTTCATGGGAGTCAGATCAAGAGTTTAGTGTAGAATGAGGTAGAAATGGCGATTAGAGAGATTGTTACACTCCCCAATCCGATCTTGCGACGCAAAGCGCGGAAAGTGAGCGATTTCGGGCCGGAGTTGCAGGTACTTATTGATGATATGGTTGAAACGATGCGAGCAGCACCAGGTGTAGGACTTGCTGCTCCACAAGTGGATGCATCCCAACGCGTGATTGTCGTCGAATTCGGTGATGAAGAGGACGAAAGCGTACCTACAAAGCTTTTCATGGTGGTAAATCCCGAAATCACGCGATCTTCGAGAGAACTGGTAAAAGGGACGGAAGGCTGCCTTTCTGTCCCAGATATTGTCGGAGAGGTCGAGCGATCGGTCACGGTAACAGTTAAAGGCATGAACCGCTATGGCCAGCCTTTAAAAATTAAAGCAAAAGGCTGGCTGGCGCGCATTTTTCAACATGAAGTAGATCACATTGATGGTGTTTTATTTGTCGATCGGGCTGAACAAGTCTGGAAGATTGAAGGGGAGGCTACTCAAGTTGGACCAGGTGATCTAGTTGGGCAAAAAAATGTATGAATTTAACAATGAACTTTGATCGGATCACAAATTGAAACTCGATGAATCGATCAGAATGCCACGGAGCTATATCCCCGTGGCATTTGTATGAATTATGTATCTTACCCATCTCTCTCTGACAAATTTTCGCAACTTCGCTCGTCTGGATGCAGATATGCCGCGCGGCTCTATTTTAATGGTAGGAGCGAACGCCCAGGGCAAGACCAGCCTCTTAGAAGCGATCTATTTTCTCGCCACTTTTACATCGTTCCATGCCAACAACGATCGCCAATTAGTGAACTTCATCGCCGGGAGAGAAGCCTTAGCTGTCGCCAGGATCGTTGCCACTTTCTGCCAGAATGGTAAGGAACACCGGCTTGAAGTCAGGATTATCCAGGAATCGAATGGTTTTAATGGGACTGCGCGGACACGAAAAGAGACGCTTCTCAATGGGGTCAAACTCAAAATCGGCGAGGCTGTAGGACAATTCAACGCAGTCCTGTTCCTCCCACAAATGTTGCGCGTGATCGAAGGCGCTCCAGAAGAACGCAGGCGCGATTTCAACCTTACTCTATCACAGGTAATTCCCCGTTATCCAGAAATATTATCGGATTATTCACGGGCGCTTTCACAACGCAACGCGTTGCTGAAACAGTTGAACGAAAGAGGAGGAGACCGGGAACAGCTCACCTTTTGGGATTCCCAACTGGCAAACAGCGGAGCCCAGATCATTTATGCCCGTATTCATGCCATCCAAGAGTTGGAGTATATTTCTGCCCGGATCCACCAAGAACTTACTCGCGGTGGCGCAGTGCTGCGGGTGTCCTATCAGCCAGCGTATGATCCGCTCCCTCAATTGCCAGGCCAATACGAATTGCCCCTGGACGCTCCCGTCACCCGGCAAGGATTTTCTTTGGATCAAATCCGGGAGGGATTTCATAAGGCGCTCTTCGATCAACGCAGAGACGAAATCGCTCGGGGAGTCACAACTATCGGACCCCACCGGGATGAAGTTCGTTTTCTAGAGAATGGGGTGGACTTGGGCATTTTTGGCTCTCGTGGACAAAATCGCACAGCCATGTTGGCTCTCAAGCTAGCAGAAGTAAAATGGATGAGAGCAAAAACCAACCAATCCCCCGTACTGCTGTTAGATGAAGTTTTGGCCGAACTGGATTCAGAGCGTCGTATAGATTTGCTCAATCGCCTTACAGTGAGCGAACAGGCTTTATTGACAACGACAGACCTGGATTTATTTTCAGCGGAATATGTGCAGAAGGCTACCCTCTGGCACGTAAAAGGGGGGGTGTTAGAAACCTGACCGCCTTAATATTTGTGTTCACTTCCTGGATCATCTCTCAGGGATGGGCTTTTACATTAGATAGCGGTCTCTTCGCAGGTAAGCCAACCTTTCGTGGATATTGGTCTGGCGTCGCCGCTACTTTATCCACTACCACTAAGTGGCGCTGATCCTGCACGCCGGGCAATATCACCGGTATTATTTGGCTAAGGTGACCCCCCAGCAGGCGGATGGCATGTTCACCGGCATGCGCTTCAGCGGGGCCGCTTTCTCCTTTCATAGCAAGCGCGGCCCCCCCAAGGCGCACTAAAGGTAACAGATATTCAACCAACACCGGCAACACCGCTACTGCCCGGGCTACCGCCCAATCATATTGCTGGCGGTGCTCTAGCATGGCGCCTACAACCTCGGCCCGTTTTTGAAGCACGAGAACCTTTTCCAACCCCAATATCTTTACAATATGCCGGCAAAAGCTGGCTTTCTTACCAACCGACTCGACAAGGGTAAGCTGCATAGAAGGGTAGATTATCTTGAGCGGTATACCAGGGAAACCAGCACCTGTGCCCACATCGACCACCCGCTCGACAGGTGTGTCACGCATTGCCAGCAAGCAGGTAAACGAATCTAGAAAATGTTTAACCTGAATATTTTCGGGAGTATCGATAGCTGTTAGATTGACACGCGCATTCCACACCATCAATTCCTGCTCGTAACGTTCCAAGGCGCGCAACTGTGCCCGGGTCAATTGAAGACCCAATACGGTGCGAGCTTGTTGTGCCAATTCTCTCATATCACACATTATAATTGCTTGCGCCAAGAAAATCTCGGCTCGCTGGGATTTGCCGTGATGGGGTAGAGATGTGGGGGTGGTGGGCGGGGTGCGCCCCCCCAACACCCCCACATCTAACCTTTACCACGGGGATTCCCAAAGATCCAAAATCTCTCGGCTAAGATCTCTCAAAGACGATTTAAACGTCCCTTGCCCTAAGGCACCTCCCGACCTCATCAGCACTCAATTCACCCCTCCAGTAAATACTCTAAGGTTTTTTATAAATAGAAGACCGGGCGTATTATCCCGGCCTTTACCTACCAAGAAATAGATCCAACAACCTTAGCTTTGGGATTGAGGGGCAGATGCCTGCGCTCGCGCTTTGCGCCGGGCTCGCCAGCGAAGTAAAGCCAGCACGATCAGGAACGGTGGGGTGAGAACAACCAGTAGGACCGGGAGGACGAACAAGACAAGCCAGATGGCTGCATTCACTAAGAATTGCATGGCATTGATGAGGGCTTGAACCGCGTCCCTGGCGATGCCCGCGGGTTGCCAGCCGCCAATGGTGAGGGGCTCTACCGCTGCTTTCGATGATATGTCTACATTGATTGATGAGAGCCTTGCAGATTGATCATAGTATTGAATTTGCCCTTGGGTGACTTCGATCTGCTCACGAACCTGTTTGAGCTGCTCAAAGACACTCAGCACATCCTCCGTTTTATAGGCGTCTTCCATAATCTTGGTGAGCTGGGCTTCAGCTGCTTCCAGGTTGCGCAGTCGAGATTGGAGATCTGTATATTCGCTGGTAACATCCTGGCTTTGAATTGTCTTATTCTCTACAGGGAGTTCACTTAAGATTTCAACGTTGGAAAGCGCTTCATCCAGGCGGTCAGCTGGAACGCGGATGGTTATGGTGGCTCGCGGAACCTGTAGGCCACCATCCAAACGCGCCTGGTACAAGTTGGCTGAGACGATGAAGCCCCCCATCTCTTCAGCCATCTTCCCGATGGTTTCCATGGCCTCATCGGGATTAGTCACCACAATGCTCAGGCTGGCATTCTTAATCACAATTCGCTCCACAAGCCCGCCCGGCTGTTCCGGAAATGCAAATGAATCACCGGCTGCCTCGGGCGCATTTGCGACGGATTCGAGAGGCGCAGGCTCTACAAGGCCTCTAGTGCCTTCCTGCGAGGGAGAACTGGCTGGCGCACAAGCAGCCAAGGCCAATATGAGAACAACCAAACTAAGATAAAAAAGGGTTTTGCGAGCCATGATGTAGTACCTCCTCAACGATGATGATTCTCCCCTCCTAGACGTTGATAAATTAGCAGTAGTTCCACAAGCGTGATTTTTCGAGCCCGAAGCAGATTATGCTACCAACCCGCACTAAGACGCTCGATATGACGGTTAGGCAAACCGACTTGCTGCATTCGAGCTTGGACGCTGGCGATGTCATAACTGACCCGGCGGTTTTCCCAGGTTTGCTTATTAGAGTCATAAATAGCGTATGCCGCGCGGGGATCCCGGTCTCGAGGTTGACCCACCGAACCAGGATTGAAAATCATACGGGGGATCATAATGATGATGGTTTGAGGTCTGGGGATGACCAAACTAGCAGAGGCACGGCCATTGACCAATTGGTAGATCAAAGGTAAATGACTGTGCCCGACGAAACAATAGGGTGTATCAAAGTGTAAGAAATTTTGGGTAGCGGCGCGCGTATCCAGTAAATATTCCCAGATAGGCTGTCGCGGGCTGCCATGCGCTAAAGTAACCGCATCTTGCTCTATTCGTGGGGGCAGATTGGCAAGGTATTCGCTGTTTTCTGGTAAAAGAACCTTCTGAGTCCATACCAGGGCGCGACGGGCTTCGGGATTAAAGGAAGAGATATCAATTTGATTAAGCGCAGCTGCATCGTGATTGCCAATCAGGCAGGTAAGGTTAGGGAAAGACCGTACCCGTTCAATACATTCATTGGGGTCTGGACCATAACCCACCAAATCGCCCAAACACCAAGTAGCCTCGACCGGTCCTGCATCCAGGAGCACGGCTTCCAATGCCGTCAGATTTGCGTGTATATCAGAAATGACCAGTATACGCATTGATTAATGTTAGCATAAATTCATAATTTTAGATTGATGATTTCCGCTCTTGGGATAACAAACCAGTAAGGTTGGTTCCATAAGAATGCTGGATCAGTAATCAGGGCGATTGAAGCGTTATAAATTTACAGCTTCCCAGGACTGATATAACCCCAAATTTCCCCCTTCACCGTCCGAATAAAAGGTGTCAATAATCCTGAAAGCGGTTTTCTCAGCAAGGGTTTGCAGCTCCTCAGGGCTGAAGTGATGAACGTATCTTAAACCATAACCACCGTGCCTCCAATCTAAAAGGTAATCACCCGGATCGACGTCCGATGAACTCAGATTAACCTTCTCCCAGGGGAGCAGACGTTGCTGCAGGCGCGGGCTATTGAGAAATTGCCACTCAGAATGGATGAAACGACCCCCAGGGATGAGTTTCGCATGCACTTTTTCCATCACTTGGCAGCGAAGATGATCTCCTGGGATATGGTGGAGCACAGCAAAGACCAGTACGGTCTCAAAAAAATCATCAGGGATGGCCGCGTCCCAATCAGTTAAAGCAAGATCGACTTGGTGAAAGTGTGCCGAGAATTTCGCTGGAAGACCTGCGCGAGCCTCGACCAGCATTTCATTGCTGAAATCTACTCCCGTATAAGAACCTTTGTGCCCTCTTTTGGCGAGCTCCCGAGCCAACTCGCCATTGCCACAACCTAGATCCAGCAAGCGGGAAGCTGGGTCGATCGTACTTATTATTTGTTCCACACCCGGTTGTAATTTTCGCCGGGTGGAAGAAAATTGCAGTGCGAAGGTCTGGTAAAATTGACGATTAAGGCTAAGAAGACTAGCGACGGTATTGGCATTCATGATGATATTATAAACGTAGGAAGGCTAATGCCCTTAAATTTTTGCGGTGTTCATCCAGATGACCTACAAAAGATATGGATTCTCAAGATTGGTATAAAGCCCGAGAATACACACCAGAAAAGATGGATCTGGCACGATGCGTGCTCGAGGAAGTTCGTGCCGGCAGCAAATTAACGGAAGCTGTCAGGCGTCACCCCCTGCCTGGTGGAGACGGATACCTCGGAAAGCATATGCTTGTGGCGGCCTATCGTCAACTCACTTCCAGTGGAGAGTGGCCAGCAGATGCTAGATTGCTGGCGCGCATCCGCATGAAACCAGTACGGTCACTTTCAGGCGTTAGTGTAGTAACAGTATTGACGAAACCCTACCCCTGCCCTGGCAAATGCATCTTTTGTCCTACCGATGTGCGCATGCCCAAAAGCTACCTGCCCGATGAGCCGGGAGCTATGCGTGGCTTACAGCATAACTTTGATCCTTACGCTCAAGTGGCTGCCCGCCTGGACGCTTTGGAGGCCGTCGGTCACCCGACCGATAAGATCGAGTTGTTGATATTAGGAGGAACCTGGAGCGCCTATCGCAAAGACTACCAGGAATGGTTCATTTTACGGTGTTTCGATGCTCTAAACGGGGAGCAATCCAACAGGCTAACAGAAGCTCAGATGCTCAATGAGAGAGCCTTGCATCGCAATGTGGGTTTAGTCATCGAAACCAGGCCTGACCACATTAAACCAAGGGAGCTCGCTTGGCTCAGGCATCTGGGTGTCACAAAGGTACAACTCGGAGCACAAAGCTTCAATGACAATATCCTAGAGCTGAACAAGCGTGGACATTCCGTAGAGCAAACTCGCCGGGCCATGGCGTTGCTGCGAGCAGCCGGTTTCAAGATTGTACTGCATTGGATGCCAAATCTCTTAGGAGCCACGCCCGCATCTGATCGTGATGATTTTGCTAATATGTGGGAGGATTATTGCCCAGACGAGATCAAGATTTATCCAAACCAATTGCTCGCCAACGCAGAACTTCATGAATACTGGATACGCCATGAGTTTAAGCCCTACACAACCGAAGAGTTAATCAACTTGATCGCCGATATCAAACCAACCATTCCCCGTTATTGCCGGGTTAACCGCGTGATTCGGGATATCCCCTCCAACAATGTAATCGAAGGAAACAAGCGCACGAGTTTAAGGCAAGACGTACATATAGAGATGAAAAGGCGTGGGACTCGCTGCAATTGTATACGCTGCCGAGAGGTACGCAAGCACAAGGTTGACCTGGATGAATTACATATGGAAGATGAGGTTTATCAAGCTGGCGCAGCAGAAGAACATTTTCTCTCGTTTATAACACCACAGGGGAAGCTGGCTGGTTTTTTGCGATTATCACTCCCTGGTTTGGGTAAACCGTGTGAAAGCGTTTCAAATATTGGGTTAGATGACCTAAAAAACGCAGCCATAATCCGGGAAGTACATGTCTATGGACAATCTCTTGAGGTAGGACAGAAACAACGAGGTGTAGCTCAGCACTCCGGATTGGGGACCGACTTAATCCTCAAAGCAGAATTGTTAGCGCGGGCTAAGGGTTTTGGACGCTTGGCTGTGATTGCGGCTGTGGGAACTCGACGCTATTATCTCGGTCGCGAGTTCAAACGGGGGAAACTGTATCTGGTTAAAGATTTGGCTTAGCTTTTCTGCTCGTGCAAGTCAATTAGAAAAAACCTATTTCTGAAAATTCCGTGCTTTATACCAAGGAGACAGAGAACTATTGTCTGGTTCGGTGGTAAAAGCAACAAAAAAACATCTTCGGTTTTCATTTTAGGACTTACGCAGTTGGTGGGAGGATGGGGGTGTTTGGGCAACACCCGCCCAAACACCCCCGATTTTCCCCTGAACTGCGTAACTACTAACATTTAATAATTGATGCACGAAAATTAACTCGCGATTTTAGGCTATCTTTGAGGTGATTAAAATGTCAGACTGGATTAAAATTTTCTGGACGTTCCTCAAAATAAACCTGTTGACGACTTCCGGTCCTGCTTCAGTGGGCCTCCTTTATGACGAGGCCGTTGGACACCTGATGACCAGAACTGAGTTCGTGGAGGCAGTGGGCTTTTCCAGCGCTTTGCCCGGAAGTGACGCTTTACAACTGGCCATGTTCGTTGGCTATGCAGCTAAAGGGATTCCTGGAGCGATCGCAGCCTTAATAGGTTCGATCCTGCCTCCAACGTTGCTGATGCTTGGCGTTGTTTCTATCTTGAATCGGATAAGAGGCGAAGCCTGGGTAAGCAATTTTGTGAGCGGGTTGACTCCCGCGGTAGCGGTATTGATGATCTTGGTAGCCTGGCAACTTTTCCGGGGAAACAATGGGGGCACGAACTGGATATCATTAGGGCTAGCGGGTGGAAGCCTGATCGCTCTACTGCTTAAAGTTCCAGCGCCTCTCGTTTTGTTGACCTGTGGGTTGTTAGGCGTGATCTTCTTCCGGTAAGGATTAGCAAGATGCAAATACTCTTATGTACCAATGGATTTGAAACCACCAGACCAGCCCTTACGTACGGGATGTGGCTGGCAGAGAAATTAAGAAATCCTGTGACTTTATTAGGCATCCTTGAAGATCCAGAAGATCAAAACCAGCTGGAAATACTAATTAACGAGACAGCTCAATCTCTTAAGAACAAGAAAATTCAATTTCAAACCTTGTTGCGTGAAGGTAGGGCTTCCATTGAAATCTCGAAACAAGCTCAAGGTGGGGATTACTTAACCATAGTCGGTCCATTCGGTCGCCCGGCCTTGCGCCGCTGGGTTAGAGGACGTACATTCCGTCGGCTACTGGCCAGATTGGCCACACCCCTCCTGTACGTACCAGAAGCTAACCTGACGATGGAACATGTCTTGGTATGTATGGGAGGGCTGGGTTTTGCCAGCAGCATGGAGGCGGTAATCCTATACCTGGCGAAGGCTACCGGGGCAAAACTAACCTTACTCAACGTGGTTGAGCCGCTTTCACTCGATTACCCGATTGCTCGGGAAGTACACCAGCATCTACAGGACCTGCCTGAAACGGATACACCCCAGGGGCGGAATCTGAAGAAAGGTTTGGAAAGGGCTCAACAAGCTGGTCTGGAAGCTGAAGTCAAGGTCAGGCACGGCAACATCATCAAGGAAATAATGGAGGAGCTGCACAGTAACAATTATGATCTTGTCGGGTTGGGCTCTTCCTATAGCGCACATGGACTTCGCCACCTCTACCTGCCAAATGT
>DAOUET010000112.1:0-19570 GCA_034430155.1 Anaerolineales bacterium | reverse complement strand
TTGGGCGGGCTGCGCCCGCCCAACACCCCCACATCTAACCTTTACCACGGGGATTCCCAAAGATCCAAAATCGAGGGGCTTGATCTTCGCCACTGATCTGCATGGTTCTGAAAGGACTTTCGGGAAAATTCTCAGTGCCGGAAAATTTTTCAACGCCAATGTTCTCATAATGGGGGAGATATCACCGGCAAGCTGCTCGTTCCGATTACCGACGAATCCAATGGCCACTCGCCACTTCTCAAAATAGGGTAAATATATTTATGGTTGAACAAGCGGGCGTCGTTGTCATCGGGGGTGGTATCTACGGTATCAGCATAGCTTTCCACCTGGCAAAGCTTGGATGGACAGACCTGGTCGTTGTCGAAAAAGGTGAAATCGCCAGTGGGGCCACTGCTTATGCGGCTGGTTTGGTGACTCAATTTGCTACCTCGCAAACCTTAATGCAGTTCAGGAAGTACAGCATTGAACTATATAGTGAATTAGGCCTCTTTAACCATGTCGGCAGTCTGCGAGTTGCTTCAAGTGAGGCACAACTCAAGGAATTACAGCGCAGCGTCAGCAAAGCCAAGGCCATCGGGATGGAAGTCGAGATCATATCACCGGCGGAAGCTGTGCACATCATGCCCCAACTTAGCTCTAAAGACCTGTTTGGCGCCATTTACTTGCCGCGGGATGGCCACCTGGATCCTTATATCACCACTACCACCATGGCTCGCCACGTCCGCGAGATGGGTGCCAAGGTATTGACCGGTGTGCGGGTCACGGGCCTGGAACTATCAACTCGCGGGGAAGTTTCCCGGGTGCTCACCGACCATGGGCCTATCCAAACGGGGGTCGTGGTGAATGCTGCCGGAATTTGGGGACCACAGGTGGCTGCACTGGCAGGTGTGCACATCCCTTCCACGCCGGTTGATCACCAGCATATCGCCTTGAAAGCTGTGCCCACCCAAGAATTCCCCCACGACACCCCCTGCCTGCGAGACCCTGACAATCTGGTGTATATGCGCGAAGAGGCGGGGGGATTGGTAATAGGCGGTTACGAGCCCAATCCCCAGGCTCGTTGGGTGGATGGTGTTCCCTGGGAACACGGTGGGGAATCTCTGCCTCCAGATTTTGACCGCTTTGAACAATTATTGGAAGGCGCCATCCGGCGTATTCCATTCTTAGAGACAGCTGGCATTATTTCTTTGGTGTGCCATCCCGGGGCGTACACTCCCGATTGCCAACCGCTGGTCGGACCAGTGCCAGGAGCGTATGGTTTGTGGATGGCGGCAGGTATGTCCTTGAACGGTTTTGGCGGCGCGGGAGGCATCGGAAAACTCTTGGCGGAGTGGATTGTGGAAGGTGAACCTTCTCAAGACATCTATGCCTTCCGGGCTACCCGCTTTGGAAATTATTACGCCAATCCGGATTACGCCACCGAGCGGACTCGGGAAGGGGTTAAATATTATTACAAGTTGCGGTTTCCACATGATGAAAACGAATGGGCCCGCCCCCACCGCCTCAGCCCATTGCATCACCGCTTGCAAGAATTGGGCGCCGTTTTTGGCGAAAAGTACGGCTGGGAGCGAGTAAACTATGTCCAGCCGGATAAGCCTTGGAGACGTATGGGCGCTGACCAACGGGATTGGGGTTGGTCTCGACCTCCCTTCTTCGATCGCCTTGGTGAAGAACACCAAGCCGTGCGAGAAAGGGTTGCTCTTTTTGACTTGAGTTCCTTTGGCAAAATAGAGGTCAGCGGTCCTGGGTCCCTGACTTTGCTGCAACGATTGACGGATAATGAAATGGACCGGCCGGTGGGCAGCGCTACCTACACCCAATTTCTTAATGTAAAAGGAGGCGTCGAGGCGGATGTAACCATTACCCGCCTGGAGGAAGATCGCTTCAGAGTGGTCACCGGCGCCTCTTTTATTTCGAATGATTTGGCCTGGATACGGTTGCACGTACCCCCAGAGGATGGCAGGCAGGAGGTGACAGTTCGGGATGTCACCACCGAACTGGGTACCATCGCCATGTGGGGTCCAAGGGCGCGTGAGGTGCTGTCCGCGGTAACCAAGGACGATGTATCTAACCAGGCTCTACCTTATTTGCAGGCGAAGATGATCCGGATAAAAGGCGCTCAGGCGCTTGCCCAAAGGGTGAGTTACGCTGGTGAATTAGGCTGGGAATTCTACGTCGCTCCGGAGCGTGCTGTCCAGGTTTGGGATGCGTTACTTGAAGCGGGTCGGGAATTTGGTATTGAGGTGGGAGGCTACAAAGTCTTGGACTCCCTGCGGCTGGAGAAAGGATATCGTTATTTTACGGCCGATGTCACCCCCCTCGAGAACCCTTATATGGCCGGCTTGGGATTTTGCGTCCAATTGGATAAAGGTGATTTCATTGGTAAAGAGGCACTCCTCAAGGTAAAGGAAGGTGGAATCAAACGAAAGCTGTGCACGTTAACCCTGGAGGGTGAGGATTACGCCCCTATTTATGGAGGAGAGGCGGTCTACAGAGATGGGTCAGTGATCTCCCGGGTTCGCAGCGGTGGATATGGCTACACCCTCAGGCGAAATATTTTGTATGCATACCTGCCGCTGGAATTGGCCAAGCTTGGCACCAACCTTGAGGTCGAAGTGTTTGGCCATCGTTGGGGTGCCCAGGTTGCTCCAGGCGTTTTGTATGATCCCAAAGGAGAAAAATTAAGGGTTTGATTCACAGGCTTGTGTTTCAATTAAAAGCCATTGCTGCTTACGAGTGATAACTGGAGGAGTTCGGTGCAGAGAACTACAACATTATTGACAGAAGAACAAGTCGAAAGGGTTCACCAGGCGTCGCTGGAAATCCTCGAGAATGTGGGTTTGCTGGTGCGCAACCAGAAGGCTCGCGCACGTTTTACGGAACACGGTTGCAAGGTGGACTCGGAAAGCCAGGTTGTCAAGTTCCCCCGCCAGGTGGTAGAGCATTTCCGGGCAGCTTATCCCCCTACTTTCACCTTCTATGGGCGTGATCCCCAATATGACCGTACTATCCCGGATGAGGCCCCATTGATTATTACGGGCAGCTCTGCACCCAATATCATCGATCCGGTCACGGGATACGAAAGGCGAGCGCGCTCCGATGATATCGCCCGCATTGCCCATTTGATCAACGAACTGCCCGGGTATGATGTCTTTTCGATCTCCACGCTAGCTGACGACGCCCCCGCCGGCCAGTTTACCCTCTCCCGGCTTTACCCCGCTGTGAAGAATTGCTCGAAACCGGTGCGCAGCAATGCCCCCAACCTGCATGATGCGGAACAACTGCTCGAGTTGGGCTGTCTGGTAGCCGGTAGCGAACCGGCTTATTCCGACCATCCCTTTATCACCACTCACTTTTGTCCGGTCGTATCGCCACTCACGATGGATTTCGACTCGACCGAGTTGCTGATGTTTTTCACCGAGAAAGGCTTGCCAGTTTATCCAAGCATCGTGCCCAACGCCGGTCTGACTTCTCCTATGACCCTGGCAGGCACATTAGCACAGGGCAATGCAGAATTCCTGGCAGCTGCTACCCTGATGCAGATGAGCCGCCCAGGCACACCCCTAATTTACAGTACCCTCCCCACCGTCGGCGATATGCGCTCAGGTGCTTACGCCTCTGGCGGTATTGAGTGTGGCATGTTGCACATGGTTTTTGCCCAGATGGCTCATTATTACAGGGTACCTTGTGGCGGCTATATCGGGTTAACCAATTCAAAGATCAACGATGCTCAATCCGGTTACGAGACGGGCATGTCGACGGTAGCCGGTTTGCTCGCCGGAGTCGACATGATGAATATGGGTGGTTTACTCGATGCATTGAAAGCATTCGATTTTGCCAAGGCTGTAATCGATGATGAAATTGCTTTGATGCTGAAGCGTATCAAGCGTGGTATGGAATTCAGCGAAGGTAACCTGGCACTGGACGTGATTGCGGAGGCGGGTCCAGGTGGGATGTTTATGGCTACGGTTCATACCCTTGAGCGTATGAAGACCACAGCTATTTTGCCTACCCTTGCAGACCGGGACATGCGGGATACTTGGATTGAGAACGGCTCCCTTGACACTCACCAGCGTGCCTTACGTCGCGCCCATGAGATTTTAAGCGATGATAACCCAGCGGTCTTCTCCTCCGAGGTCGACGCTCGTATCCGGGCTCAGTTTGAAGGCTTGGTGAAAGGGGATTCTAGGCTACCTGAAGGTTGGGAAAAGGTTGAAGTAGAGGTTAAACGACGCAGACAGAGAATGAGAGGATCGTAAGATGAAGCTATTCTATGCTACAGATGTGCATGGTTCGGAGATTTGCTGGAAGAAATTCATTAACGCCGGTAAGTTTTACGAGGCAGATACCCTTATCCTGGGAGGAGACATGACCGGCAAGGCCATTGTGCCCATCATCTCACAGGGCAATGATAAGTATAAAGTGACCTTGCTGGAGCAGGAAACCATCTTGGAAGGTCAAGGTGAAGTAGACAAGATGGTCCAGACCATTCAAAATCGCGGATATTATCCTTATGTGACCGATCCTGATGAATTGGCGTACCTTTCGGCTGATGCGGCTAAGCAAGAGGAGCTGTTCCTTGACCAGGTACTGAAAACCATGCATCACTGGCTGGATTACGCCGACGAGAAGCTAGAAGGTACGGGTATACGTTGTTATGTTTGCCCTGGTAATGACGACTTATTTGAGATCGATAAGGTCATCGCCGCCTCAAAACACATTCATTTGGCCGAAGGCCGCGTGATCGAATTGGATGAACATCATGAGATGGCCAGCACGGGATGGTCTAACCCTACTCCATGGGATACCCACCGGGAGGAAGAAGAAGATAAACTGCTAAGCCGGATTGAATCGGTGGTCAGCCAGGTTAAGGATATCCCTAATGCCGTCTTTAACCTGCATGCGCCGCCTTATGGCAGCGGTTTGGACGAAGTCCCCGAGTTGACCGATGATTTACGACCCGTTTACGCTGGTCACTCTTTAGTTTCGGTTGGGAGCCGGGCCGTGCTCGAAGTAATCGAGAAACACCAACCATTGCTGGGATTATTTGGGCATATTCATGAGGGTAAAGGCACTCGCAAGTTTAAGAGGACTCTTTGCATTAACCCTGGAAGCATGTATGAGCAGGGTATGTTGTTGGGCGCGGTTATCGAACTCAAACCAAGTAAGATCGGGAATTATGTGCTCACCACCGGTTAGAGATCAAATTGCCTCCTCAACTTTCATTACTACTTGCGCGGCGCATAGAAATGTTATACACTCTAACAAAGGAAAGGGAAAGGAGGTAGCTATCGGATATTAAGAGAGAAAGTAATCTCCGTGACCATTTTTAAAGGGTCGAAGATGCAACCTATCAACGCTTTTTATACAGACAGGTCAATGACTTGGAAAGGAGCTTTCCGATGGCTGTAAAAGGCAATGCCGCGAGCGAAGTAACCGTCTTCGTTCGCAAAGCGAGCGGCTTAGTACGATCGTGGTCAGGTTTTGATGCCTTTATCTACGCCACTTTCTCGATTAACCTGGTCACCTTGGGTTTATTCATTTTCTCCTATTGCTATTACTTTGAAGGCAATCTGGCTACAGCAGTAGTCATCGGTGCCGTATTTACCATCTTTGAGGTGATCGTCTATGCCAGCCTGATATCGGCAATGCCACGCGCAGGAGGTGATTATGTCTGGCAGAGTCGCGTTATCGGTCGTGGTGTTGGCTTCATCCTGACCGTAACTGGCTGGTGGTTCATCCTTTGGCTGTGGGTACCGCTGTACGGACAGATGCTGGTGTATGAATTCTTTACGCCCATTCTTGCCGTACTTGGATTTAAAGACGCAGCCTTGTGGTTTACCGGTACCAGTAATGGCTTACTGGTGGGCATGCTGGCGGTCTGCTTAATCGTTTTCGTATACATCGCGGCAGGCATGAAGGCCTACGCCCGGGTTCAAAAGATCTCTTTTTGGGGAGGTATGGTTGGCTTGGCGTTGGTTTTTATATTGCTCCTTTTTGGCAACAACCAGACCTTCATCAATAATTTGAACGAAATTGCTCCCCAAATGTTTGGGGCCCAATCGGGTGATCTTTACCAGGCGACGTTACAGGCTGGAGAAGAAGCTGGCACGGTCGCGGCTCCTCTGGGGAATATCGCTTTCTTGGCGAGCTTTGCCCTGATTCCCATGATCGTGTTCTTCAACTTGTGGCCAAACTGGGGCTCGACGCTATACGGCGAGGTGAGGGGTGCTTCGGATTACAAGCGTAATTTCTGGGGTATGGCTTCAGCCATCATCGTGACTGCCCTGCTGGCCTTGGTTTTCTTTGCTTTGATCGGTAAGACCTTGGGTTGGGATTTCTACAATAAAGCCAATGGCGCATTTTGGAACTACACCTGGGGATATACTGAACAGTCACCACCCCTGCCTTTCTGGCCTTACCCGGCTTTATTGGCAGCCTTTATGACCAAGAGCCCGGTTCTCCAGTTCATCGTGCTGTTATTGATGAGCTTGTGGTGGTTCGGCTGGTCGGGCACAGTATTTCTGAGCTCCACCCGGGTGATCTTCGCGGCGGCCTTTGATCGCATGCTGCCCGAGTGGGTCTCCGCCGTGGAACCCCGCACTCGCACGCCACTCAACGCCCTGCTGTTGATGGTGATCCCGTCAGTGATCATTTCGATACTGTACGCTTATAACATCTTCAGCTTCCAATCCCTGGTGCTCGATGCTACCCTGGTCATTGCTGTGACTTTCCTGGGCTCTACGATTGCGGCTATTATCTTGCCGTGGCGTCAGAAGACGATCTTTGAAGGATCACCGGTCGCCAAATTCAAGGTGTCTTCATGGTTGGGATGGCTGGTCACTGCCCTCTATGCTGTGGCTTCGGTCTACTTGATCGTAACCTCCTTCAAATATGGATTGACTGTCATGGGTGGTCTTTCCGGTATAGGGGCTAATGTACTGACCTGGATCATCGTGATCATGGTCGCGGTGCTAACGGTTATCAACGCGGTTGTACTGCTATGGATTCTTTACACGGTTGGGTCAAAGATTCTGGCAGACGAGCCCATGCACCTGATCACGTTGGCCGGCTTGGTCTTCATGCCATTCCTGGATTGGTTACTGGTGGAATGGTTTTGGGACCCTCACGTTCCGCCTTTTGATTTTGCGTTATACGCGATTGGCTGGTCCAACGTGAGTTCAATGCTGTTTATGCTGGTGATGTATGGCCTGGCAGCCGCCATCTATTTCGGCTTTAGCATCTACCGGCGGAACCAGGGCATTGATGTGGATAAAGTGTACAAGGAAATTCCAGTGGAGTGAGCTCTTGTGCCGCCCATTTGAACTCACAACCCTCTTCCCTTGAGAAGATGGAGCATAAAAGTATAATAGCATGGGCACCCCAAAAAATAAAATTCACTATCTGGCTGGTGACCATATCGTTAAAATTATCGTTGAAAAGGAGGTGAATGAAGAGAATCCAACCCATGGGCCTGCAATGAGCTGTTCTACACTGCCCGAATGTTCTAAGAAACCACCAAAGAGACAACAAAAAAGATCTAAGTGAGGAGAGTACAAATGTCCACAAAACAAAAGCGCATTACTCTCGTTGCCACACTCTTAATGCTAACCACGATCTTGGTAGCAGCTTGTGCGGCAAAGCCAGCAGCCAACACGAAGCTGGTGATTTACACCGCCAAAGAAAACGAAGAGATCGAGAGATACTTGCCCGCAGCAGAAAAAGCTTTACCGGACCTGCAGCTCGAGGTTCTGCGGTTGTCCACCGGTGATCTAACGGCCCGCTTGCTGGCGGAGAAGGACAACCCACAGGCAGATGTTATTTGGGGCGTCGCGGCTACCAGTATGATGATCTTCCAAAACGAAGGTATGCTGGAGCCCTACGCGGCCAAGGGAAATGAGGAGATCCTCCCTCAGTTCCGAGATGCGAATGACCCGCCTTACTGGGTGGGAGATGACGCCTATGTGACCGCTTTCTGTGTCAACACGGCTTTGACTGACCAGCTCGGTTTACCCATCCCCCAGTCCTGGCAGGATCTCCTGGATCCAGCTTACGAAGGTCAGATCGTCATGCCGAATCCGGCCTCCTCCGGCACGGGATACATGTTTGTGTCCAGCGTGCTCCAGGGTTTGGGTGAGGAACAAGGATGGGCTTATCTGGCGGAACTGGATAAGAATATGGCGATCTACACCAAATCCGGTTCTAAGCCTTGCAAGATGGCGGGGGCGGGGGAATATCCCATCGGAATTTCCTTTGAGTTTGTTGCTGTCAGCCAGATCGCTAGCGGTGCCCCGATGGTGTTGGTCCTGCCGTCGGATGGTTCTGGATATGAGATGGAGGTCAATGCTCTCGTCAAGGGAACCGATAACCCAGAAGGGGCCAAACGGTTCCTGGACTGGGCAATCGGAGATGAGGCCATGGGGATGTACGCCGAGTATTTCGGTGTGCTGGCTAAACCGGGCTTCGACGTTCCGGAAGGTATTCCCGCGGATATCGCCGATCGCTTGTACCCGATGGATTTCAAATGGTCCTCCGACAATCGTGACGCTATCTTAGCGAGATGGACCGATCACTTCGCTGCCAAGACGGAGACAGAGTAATCTAAGAGCGCGGCAGCGGATGCATAATGATGGGGGCTCCTGGTTTTCCAGCTCCCGGTTTGCCGGAGTCCCCATTTGGATTTGGCTTTGCGCGTAAGCTTCTATTCGAACCAGGCTGCCTGCTTCGATGCCTGAGAATCTTTAAGGGATCAGGCCGCAGGCCTCCCAAGTACAAAGGATCAGACAAGCCGCATGGATAAGAGGAATGCAGGTGATACAGAGCCATATCTGGTCATAAGAAATATCACCAAGACGTTTGGAGATCTGGTCGCTCTCAACGACATATCATTGGCAGTACATGAGGGTGAATTCGTATGTCTTTTAGGTCCCAGTGGGTGTGGAAAAACCACCTTGCTCAGGATTATCGCCGGGCTGGAGCAGCACAATGTAGGCCAGATCTTCCAGGCCGGGAAAGACATCTCGCGCCTGCCACCTCGAAACCGGGACTTCGGTATCGTGTTTCAATCTTATGCCCTCTTCCCAAACCTTACCGCCGCCGAAAATATCGCATATGGCCTCGAAAATCGCAAGGTGCCTAAAAAAGCAGTTGACGAGAAGGTAACCGAACTCTTGAATCTAATCGGACTGCCGGATGTGGGCAAGAAATATCCGGCGCAGCTTTCAGGAGGTCAGCAGCAGCGCGTGGCCCTGGCGCGTGCGCTGGCGACTTCTCCTGGGCTGCTGCTCCTGGATGAGCCCTTATCGGCCCTGGATGCCCGCGTGCGCATATCCCTACGCCTGGAGATTAAGCACCTGCAAGAGCAGTTGGGCGTCACAACGGTGTTCGTAACCCACGATCAGGAGGAAGCCTTGGTCATGGCCGATCGTATCGTGGTCATGAATCAGGGGACCATCGAACAGGTGGGAACTCCGGAGCAGATTTACCGTTCACCCGCTTCTCCATATGTTGCGGATTTTGTTGGCATGATGAACTTCATTCCGGTCGAAACCATGGATACCCTGGATAAAGTAAAACTTGGTTCTTTAATGCTGAGGTGTTTCCTCCCGGAGGATTTTAAACCGGGACGTCCTGCTACTGTGGCGATCCGACCAGAGGAAATCCGGTTGGTCGCAGAGAACGGACCTGGCCCCAATACCCTTAAGGTTACCGTATCCGAATTGGAATTTCTCGGCTCTTTCTGCCGCCTGACATGTAAGTTACATCAAGAAGATCGGACCTCCCTGGTAGTAGAAGTTTCGGACAATCGGATGCGAGAGTTATCCCTGGATATCGGTCACGATCTATGCCTATATCTGCCTCCAGAGCTTATTCGTGTCTATCCGGAGCAGGTGGCGATTTGATCATGGCAACCTCTACACCTGATTATCCGATTGAAGCAGCCCTTGAAATCCAAAGTGTTAAGGGCAAGAGAATTGAGCAACGCTTGGGTTTCGAGGATTACCTGCGCCGTTTCCTGTTTATCCTGGTTGGACTGGGTTTTTACCTATTCCTGATCTATCCTTTGTTTCGGGGCCTGGCGCGAAGTTTTCAAAACAAGACCGGAGAATTTATCGGGCTGGAGAATTACATCAACTACTTCTCCTCAGCGACGACCTCCACCTCTCTTACCAACAGCCTGTACATATCAGCCATGAGCACCGTCTTTACGGTCCTGCTGGCGTTTCTCTACGCCTATGGACTGAGCCGCATGATGATTCCGGGCCGGCGAATATTGCGGATGATTGCCTTGCTGCCAATTTTCATTCCTTCGCTGGTGCAGGCGTTGGCCTTAATTTATGTATTTGGAAACAACGGGGTCTTTACCAGGCTTGCAGGCATCAATATTCACCTGTATGGATCCACAGGCATTATCATATCCGAGGCTTTTTATGCCTTCCCCCACGCCTTCATAATCATTGCGGCGTCTCTAGCTTTGGCCGATGCCCGTTTGTATGAAGCTGCAGAATCCCTGCGCACCAAAGGCTGGCGCATGTTTACAACCGTCACGCTGTCCAGCGCCAGGTACGGCCTCATGAGTGCGGCATTTGTGGTATTTACCTTAGCGATCACAGATTTCGGCGCGCCGAAGGTGGTGGGGGGAAACTTTGATGTGCTGGCCACAGACATCTATAACAAAGTCGTTGGCCAGCAAAACTTTGAGATGGGCGCCACTATCAGCACGCTGCTGCTGATACCGGCGTTGATCGCTTTTATACTGGACCGCATTGTGCAGCGTCGCCAGGTTGCCGCAGTGTCGGTTGGGATTACCCCGATGACGCCCAGACCCCATCATCCCGTGGCGCAGTGGGGCATCTACGCGTTGATGTTGCTAATCGCCGTCTTCATCCTGAGCATTTATGGCATTGTTCTCATGGGCGCCTTCACCCGTTATTGGCCTTATGACCTGTCCTTGACGCTGAGGAATTTCACCTTCTACGTGGCGGGGACCCAGCACCGTGGTGGCGCTTTCGTCGTTTTGTGGACCAGCATCAAGATGGCCTTTTGGACCGCGGTGGCGGGGACGATCATCGTTTTCTGCAGCGCGTATTTAATAGAGAAAACACGGGGTATTTCCACAACCCGGTCGGTTCTGTACCTGTTATCTATCGCCCCCCTCGCAATCCCGGGCATGGTGTTAGGCCTGTCGTATATTTTTACATTCAATAATCCTGCCAGTCCGTTAAATTTCCTTTACGGCACCCTGGCAATTCTGGTTATTTCCTCTATCGTGCACTACTACTCGGTTCCCTTTTTAACGGCCATGACGTCGCTAAAACAGCTCGATCCGGAATTCGAGGCCATCAGCGAATCACTGAACGCGCCCTTCTACCGCACCTTCTGGCGCGTGACCATGCCGGTCACCCTACCAGCGATCATCTCCATCGCCTCCTATTTCTTTCTGAACGCAATGGTTACATTATCCGCGGTTGTGTTCTTATTTGTCCCGGGAAAGGAACTGGCTTCTCTCTCCGTGATGCTCTTGGATGATGCTGGCGAAACGGCCCAGGCCATGGCGATGGCATTATTGATTATCGTAGTGGGCTTCCTTGTGCGAGGCTTATTCTTTCTTCTCACACATGGCGTTGAACGCCGCACGCAAGCCTGGACAAAACGGTGACCCGTTTTGTCTGAGCCTCAAGCAAAGGTGTAGTCCCGCACAGCGCGCATCCCCGTGCAGCCGGCTTGACCCATCTTGCCGCAGAAGCATACAGCAACCCGGCTCCGGCAATTCCTGACCGCCAGTTCACCGTTCCAGGCCCCCAATTGCCTGCAGCCAGCGGCAGAGAATGGATGTGTGCGATGTATCCGAAGCGATCCCGGTGGAGTGGGCTGGATATTGCCAATAAACCTGATCCATATGCCCGGTTTTGGGGATCGTTATCAGTTCCAGTTATCCGGTGACCAGCAACAGCGAGTGGCATTAGCCAGGGCTTTAGCGATCCAGCCCGAGGTGCTCTTACTCGACGAACCGCTCTCCGCCCTCGATGCAAAGATTCGGGTATCCTTGCGGTCAGAAATCCGCGCCATCCAACAGCATTTGGGTATCACCGCCATTTATGTTACCCACGACCAGGAGGAGGCTTTATCTCTTTCGGATCGGGTGGTGGTGATGAATAATGGATTCATTGAGCAGGTGGGGGCACCTTTTGAAATTTACAACTTCCCAAAGACGGAGTTCGTGGCCCAATTTGTCGGTACCTTGAATGCCGTCAATGTTGAATAGATACAAGTAGCAAGATCTTGAAATTAGAAGGCCAGCAAATCCAAACCGCTCAGGGGCTGGAGGGATTTAAGAATGGTGACAGATTGATGATCGCGGTCAGACCCGAGCAACTCAGTTTTACCATGGATAGGGAGAAAGAGAATGTGCTGGATTGCACCATAGAAAACATCACATTTCTAGGTTCGATTGTGAGAATCCAAGCGAATGTGGGTGGCAGTGCATTTTACGTCGATACATTCCGAAAAACTGTGATTTCGCTTCTGTCACCGACGCAGAATTGATACTGATCATGAAACGCTTGAACCATCGTCCAAGAAAATGCCTTGATTTCTTGTCACCTTTCGAGGTATTCTTTGATCTGTCTGTTGCACTAACAAGTTGAATCCAGGCTCATCCGTATGCTGCTTGGGAACGGGGTGCGAATGAAAATATGAATGGCTTGATACGCCAATATATTCCTAAAAATCGAGACCTCTCTTCGGTCACCCATAACGAACTGAAACAGATCATGTTCAAACTCAACCATCGTCCTAGAAAATGCCTTGATTTCAAATCACCCTTTGAGGTATTTTTTGAGCAACCTGTTGCACTTACGAGTTGAATCCAAGTTATCTAATCGGGCGGCTGTCTGATCCTTATCAAACACGAGCTCTGATCATCTCCCCCACAGTGCGATGAGCAGGAGTCCGGAGGTGATCAGCAGCGCGCCTGACATCCGCACCACTAATCCTTGCTCTCTGAAAATAATAAAAGCCAGGATTGCTCCGATCACAATGCTGAACTGTCGGAAAGCAACGATATAACTGGCCAAGGGGGTTAACTGGTAAGCCCAAAGAATAAGCCAGTACGCCGAGAAACTCAATAGAGCAGCTGCAAAGATTATTTTCCAATTCAAAATGCGGGGATTTTGGACGGCTGGTTTGGAAAGCCTCAAAAAGGCTGTGTAAGGAATGAATGAGATGGCGAAGTACATATAGCCGTAACGGGCTGCCGTAGCGGCTCCTGGTTGAATTACCTCGGCAGCGATTTTATCGAGCAGGGTGTAGCCAACTGTCCCTGCAGCCGCCAGCAGCATCCATAAACTGGCTCGGTTGAAATAGTTCTTAAGCCTGAAATCCTCAAACGAGCGCAGTGGCACCAGCAAGTTGCCACTGGCGACCAATATCAGACCCACCCATCCAGCCACGGTGAGAAATCTTCCCCTCAGCAGATCACCAAATGCCACAAAGATCACTGGAAGTGAGCGGGCGACCGGATAAACCACTGTAAAATCCGCCTCTTCATAGGCGCGCGCTAAGAAATAAAGGTAAAAACTGGCACTAAAACCCGATCCCACCACGCAGGCCCAGGCCAGAGATGTTAGCGAACGGGTGGCTATCTCACTGGTCACCGCCGGGATTAAACCAACCAGCAGGATAATGCCGAGCATGCGGCTGTAAAAAATCCGCTCAGACCGGTAGAAGCGAGCTAGTAGATTCCAACCCGCATGCATGAATGTGGATATGATAACGATTGTGATAACAGAGAGGCTCACAGCGTTGGCTTTCGAGTTTAAGTCAATTCCTTATAGGGACCAGCGATAATAAGCTCGCCGCGGTTTATAATTTCCTGCGTAAGAGTCTGAACCTGCTTATCATATGGATGGATAATTTTACCCGTTATTCCTGGAGGAATGATGCCCAAAGAGAGACTGATCATATCGTTAGTAAAAGTGCTCATTGCAGCAGCCTGGGCGGACGGAGAGATAAGCCATGAGGAGATTAATAGTTTAAAAGACTTGCTCTTTCAACTGCCTGAGATGACTGCCAATGATTGGGCTCGGCTAGATATGTATATTGAATCGCCAGTGGATGAAGCCGAACGTGCCCGTCTTATAGATGAATTAAAAGGGGTCTTGAACACCCCGGCAGATCGAGCATTGACCCTTGTTTACCTGGACCAGCTGGTCGCCGCAGATGGGCAAGTTAGCGATGATGAACTGGAAGCTGTTGGTGAGATTACGACCGCCATTGAGGAGGTAAATACAGGCATTTTTGGCCAATTTGGACGGTTATTGCGTGGACCGGTACAGCGCCGATCTCAGGCGGTTGCCCTCTCCCCAAATCGCGAATCCGATTTTGAGGATTTCGTGCGGAACAAGGTTTTTTACCATGTTCGGCATCGCCTGGAGTCCAGCGGGGATAATTTGGAGGTCTCGGATGCCATACTTCGCAAGCTCTGCCTGGCCGGTGGTCTAATGGCGCGAGTTGCCTTTGTGGATTGGGAAATCACAGAAGATGAGTTCAAGACCATGGTGGCAGTCTTGCAGAAGGGTTGGGATATTTCCCAATCCGAGGCGGTCATTGTAACCGAGGTGGCAGTTTCGGAGATCGGTAAAACCCTGGACTATTATCGCATGACGCGCCAGTTTTTCAGCCTGACCAGTGAAGCGGAGCGCCTGGCCTTTTTAGATGTGCTATTTACGGTAGCGGCCGGCGACGGTCGCGCCTCTCATGAGGAGATCGAGGAAATTCGCATGATCTCAAACGTGTTGAAACTTACCCACCAGCAATTTATCCAAGCCAAATTAAAGTTGCCTCGAGAAAAACGTGCGGACTGATAGCTTGAGTTCCAATTGGGTATCCCCATTCTGTTCAAAAATAGTATCCCAACGCTTAGACGTTGAAGCGAAAGTAGATCACATCGCCATCCTTAACGACGTATTCTTTCCCTTCCAAGCGCATCTCTCCCCCAGCTTTGGCGGCCGCCCAGCTAGCATGCCGTAAGAATGTATCATAGGGGATCACTTCAGCGCGGATAAATCCCCGTTCGAAGTCTGTATGAATGGCGCCAGCGGCTTTTGGTGCGGTTTCTCCTTGACGAATTGTCCATGCCCTGACTTCACGCTCGTTCATCGTAAAAAAACTGATAAACCCCAGGATTTGATAACTCTTATGGATGATCTGTTCGAGACCACCCTCCTGGGCGCCTGACAGATGCAGGTATTCAAGGCGCTCTTCCTCGCTCAGTCCAGCCAATTCCTCTTCAAGTTTAGAGCAAATCTTCACTACTTCTGCTCCCTGTTCTGACGCTATCTGGTAAACCGCCTTAACCAAGTCATCATCTTCCACCAGGTTGCTCTCATCGACATTCGCCACAAGAATCATGGGCTTGCTGGTGAGAAAGCGCATCTCTCGATTTAGAGATTGAAAGGCCTCATCGTTTTGCTGTTCGAATCGTGATATGGGTCGGCCAGTTTGGAGGTGTTCTTGCAGAGCATGGGCGACATCCAGGACGGCTTGGAATCTCTTATCGCCTTTAACCTGGCTGGTTAAGTGCTCAATGCGACGTTCCAATTGCTGCAGGTCTGCCAGGGCCAGTTCGATATTGACTATTTCGATATCCTGCCGCGGGTCGATATCCCCGCTGACGTGAACTACATTGCGATCCTCAAAACAACGCACCACGTGGACGATGGCGTCGGTATTTCGGATCTGCCCGAGAAATTGATTGCCGAGACCTTCACCCTGACTGGCTCCTCTCACCAGCCCGGCGATGTCGACAAATTCAACCGTAGCATGTATAGATTGGCTTACTTTAGCTAGCTCGGTCAGTTTCTCGACGCGCTGGTCGGGAACCGGGACGATTGCTCTGTTAGGTTCGATGGTACAGAAGGGGTAGTTGGCAACTTGAGCATATTGCTCTTTAGTCAGGGCGTTAAAAAGAGTGCTTTTGCCTACATTTGGGAGTCCCACAATGCCTATGCTTAATGCCATGGCGCTGCCTTAAAGGGTGTACTAATGATGAACCTGATAGTAAATATTCATGTGATAGGGTGGTGTTCAGGCGTACGCTTTGATTTCCAAATTATCTCCAGGTTGGAGGATTTGCCCAGGTACCAGCAGAGTAATTGTTTGAACCAACGGCTCATGGGAATTTCGGCTTGATTTGCCAGATTCTCAATTTCAGCCAGATTGAGAAAATAAATCTGCTCTACCTCCAACCGATCGAAACGAACTGCACTTGAATGCGCCACGCCTGTGAACAGCTCACTGATCATGTTATCACCCACCGCGTAGTCCAGTTTAAATTGCAACAATCGAGTTAGCGGTATTGGGTCAATTAATAATTCCTCACGCAAACCGCGCATGGCTGCCTCGAAATAGGATTCGCCCGCTTTGAGATGTTCAGATACAGAACAATCTAAAGCTCCTGGAGATTGTAACCGGGTTAGACTGCGTTGTTGAACTATGAGTTTACGGTCAGGTGTAAAGAGAAAAATGTGAACGCCCCGGTGCCACCTCCCTGATTGGTGAACGGTTGCTCTGTTTTCCTGCCCCATGACTTGATTGTCATCGTTGACAATATCCAAGAGTTCTGCGGTCATCGGTTCTCCCATGAAATATTTTACCGCTTTTTACCCACAAACCTTCGGATGGCAACCACCTCGTCACGAAAATTCTTGCTCAGCAGGGATTTCACGCCCACCAAGGCCAAAGGCCAGGGCGATAGCTCCGGGGGGGAAACCCAGAAACAAACCAAAAGCCAGATTGATGATCCCCTTTGCCAAGCCCAACCTCCGGGGTGCCATCGTCCCAATCAAGAAAAGAATGGACCCGCGCCCAGCCATTGCTAATTTGGCGGTTTGAGGATGAGATGCAGTTGGCATTCCCAGATTTGGCTTATACCAAACACCCCCATCCTCCCACCAACTGCGTAAGTCCTAAAGCATTTAAATGTTGGAATAGGTTTTCCTTATGTAGCAACCAAAACAAAGTCGGACAATTTGCTATATTAATGTCACTCTAAGCTGCCTAAGGAAGCGAAGAGTCCATGTTACGACCGTTTCAATCGAGCAATTCAGGGATTCTTCGGTCGCTTTGCTCCCTCAGAATGACACCTTGCCATGTCAATTGTACGACTTCAGTCTGATTCGTCAATTAGATCTTCAAGCGGTAGACGCGATAGCGCTTGTATATCTTGGCATCCATATGTTCAGCCAGGATGGGTGTGTTCGGGTTGTCATCGGAGGTCAATGAGAGGTCTGCCCATTTATATCCTTTGGCTATGGCGCGTTTGGCCATTTCATCAAAAAGCAGCACACTCACCCCGGTATGCCAATACTCTGGCAGTACCAGGACGCTTTTTATCGCCAGACAATCGGGCTGCCGGTGCATATACCACCAAAGTTTGGCGTAATCCCAGGGATAGCGCAGGCCATTGATATGGATGAAGGCTTCATTCAAATTGGGTATGCCGGGAAACCAACCCACAGTTTTACCATTGACCTCTGCAAACAAGATAAGTTCTGGGTCTACGATCCGTCGAAAGGGAGCCAGCATGGCGTATAAAACATCGCGTTGCCAGGGGTTGTGGTCAGGGAGGTGGGCAAGGGCGGCGTTGATGAGTTGGTAGACTCGCTCGATCTCATCTTCCCAATGGATCAAGTCGGCCCCGCGCACACGCACATGCCCACGCTGGCGAATTCGCTCTGCGAGGCGCGATAAACGCCCTAGTGATGAGGTCTGCTTCACAGAAATGGCATAAGCTAAATTATCCCCGTGTGCAGGTTGAAAGCCGTATGACTCCATAAATTCACAATAATAAGGGGGAGAATGAGCGCACATGATCGCTGGTGGTCGCTCTCGCCCATCGACCAGCACGCCGTAACTATCCTCGTAATCCAAGTTATAGGGACCATAAAGAGCATTCAATTGGCGAGCCTGTGCCCATTGGGTCGCCTGGTGCAATAATGCTTCGAATACCTTTTTATCTTGAATATATTCAAAAAAGCCAAATAAGCTCTCTTGCTTGTCTCGCAGCTGGTTGGCTACCCGATCCTCAGCCACGCAAATTGTACCGACCGGTTTGTCTTCTCTCCAGGCGATGAAAAAATCAGCTTCACCATGCGTAAAAAACAGCCCACGCTGCGGGTCAATTGTTTTTCTTCGTTCCGGCAATAGAGGGGGTACCCACAAAGGATCGTCTTTATAAATATGCCAGGGAAAAGTGAGAAAGATCCGCCGTTCCCTGGCGGTACGAATTGGAGAGACATGCAGGTCGCTCATGGTAACCGGGCTTTCCCGCTCATCCTTCGGCTCTCTAGTTCCGCCACGACCCGGACATGCTGCTCACGACCCAAGGGATAGAGCATGGCAAAAGCAATACCCAGGCAAAGCAAAGCTGCTGGAATTGGTCCGATGACGAGGCGAATGCCTAAGATTGCGCTGGCAGGCTGTTGTGCAGCGGTGGGCACATACCCAGTAGCACCTAACAATACCAGGGTTAAGGGAATGGCGATGGAAGAAGCTACTTTTTGCATAAGGGTAACCAGGCTATAAAACATGCCTTCGTGTCGCTGGCCGGTTTGCCATTCGTCCCACTCAATTGCATCGGGAATGATCGACCACGGCAGTACGTGGGCAGCCCCTACTCCGACGCCGGCTAAAACGCATAATGAGAGGATTAATGTCAGAGAGGTTGAGGGGTTCAATGTAATCAACAGCAGCTGCACCAGAGCCCAGAAAGAGATTCCGGCAACATAAGCCCAACGTTTGCTCCAAATCCGTGACAGCCATGCCCAGAGTGGAAGAGCAAAAATCGCAGTGAGAAAGATCAACCCCATGATCATATCGCTCTGAGATTCTCTCTGTACCACATATTTGATGAAATAGAGCAGGGTTGCTTGAAGGATGTCGATGGCGACCCAGGTAAGCAAGAAAATGGCCACGCTGAACACGAAGGGACGGTTTCTGGCTGCGGCTTTCAGCGAATTTAATATTCTGGGCTGTTCTTGCTGCATAAAAACCTGGCGCTCGCGGGTGCCCAGGAACACCAGTAACAAAGGCAACATGCTGACCAGGCCAAAGATCAAGCCCATCAGAAGAAAACGTGGCGCCCTTTCAGGTACGATGCCACCTACGATCATCAGAGGCACGGTAAAAGCTACCAGGCTGCCCAGGATCGAGAAGAACATGCGATAACTGGTTAATGAAGTCCGTTCGTCGTAATCCAGGGTGAGTTCTGGTGTAAGGGCGAAATAGGGCATATAGACGAAGGTCGCCGAAGCGTCAAAGACCACGTACGCGCAGGCATAATAGATCGCCAGAGCGACCTGGTTCTCCCAGGGAGGTCGCCACCACAACAACACAAATGTAAGGGCAAATGGCAGAGCGCCGAATAATAAGAATGGTCGCCGCCGACCCCAGCGAGTGCGCGTGCGGTCTGATAGGTGACCGATCAATGGGTCATTGATGTAATCCCAGCTGCGCCCAATGAAGATCGCTGCAGCTGCCAGGCTGGGAGATAAGCCAACCACATCGGTCA
>DAOUET010000111.1:0-1909 GCA_034430155.1 Anaerolineales bacterium | reverse complement strand
ATACCCCAGAACCTGTTTGCCAACGCGCTCGCTGATATGTTTCACGGCGAGCCTGCCGGCCAGACACTGGAGAATGCTTGTTGCGGAATCCAAAATCTCGGGATGTGCTTCGAAGAACACGGCCAGATTCAGATACGTGACGGAGACGCTGTCGTTGTGAAAGATCTTCAGAAATAGACTCGATTGTTCTGTCTCCTCTGCTGCCGGAAGCTCAGAAACCGAGAGGGCAGCTATTGTTGAAGGGATGGCCGGATGGTACAACGCCAAAGCGGGGGTAAACCAGCGACACAGAATCCGGGCCTTACGCGCCCGATCGTTGTAGCTATAGCCGCTGGATTTCAGATGTTCCAGATAAGCCTGCACTGCCTGCTGTACGGTCATCGACTGCCTCCTGTCACCAGGGGATTGAACGTCCGCCACTCCCTTCTCAGTTCCTCAGGGGTGAGCTTCAGGTAATGCTTCAACGCGGTGGCTGTCTGTTTGTGCCCCATGAGCTTTTTGAGCGAATAGAGATCTGCTCCATTCTCTACCAAACGCGTGCAGTAGGTATAGCGACACATGTAGGCATAGACTTTTCGGGCGATCCCGCATCGTCGCGCCCAGGTTTTGACGGCCCTGTTTGCATAGTTTGGATGCAATACAGCCGCCACCGAAGTAGTGGATGAACAGCCAGCCTGCCGATAGGCCGTTTCGAACCGGCTGGCTCAACTCCAGCAGCTCCTTCAGCTCCCCTACAGTCTTCTCGGTGAGAAACACATGACGGTCGTGGACGATGTACTGTTGGTTGCCTTTGTTTCGGATGCGCAGTCTGCGATGCTCGGCATCCAGATCGACTACCTCAACGTGTACAAGTTCCCAGGGACGGATGCCGGTAGAAAACATCAGCTTGATCATCAGGTACTGCATGGTCAGCGTGTAGACGGCGTTCCTGAAGGAATATTCGGTGGGGAAATCAGCTCGGCTCAGCCTGTCCCGCTCCTGCAGAGGCCGGCGGGTGATCATAAGCACCTCCGGCTGGCTAAACACTTCGATTCGCTCGGGCTGCGGGAAATGGGTTCGGATGCGAAGCCCACAGGCGGGATTGCGCTTCATCCTGGAGTATCGCATCACGAAGCTGAAGAACACCGACAGCGCCTCTCGGACGTATCGGAGCGTGTAGCTTTCCCGCTGGCAGTGTTTTTTGAACCAGAGCAGAAACTGCTCGACCTGTTGTTTTCGCACTCTGCGTACCGAAATTGTTCCCAGCCAGTTCAGGAACGTTCTCAGCTTCTCGTGGTAGCGTTCCACTATCCGAGGTCGGTATCCGATGTCCTCCAAATGGGCCAGGAACCGCCAATAGAAAACCTCGTTATTCCGGACGTACTGAAGGTTCTTGTTTTGATACAGATCCCGGTAGTATTGGATGTTGTTCTGAAACCCTCGTGCCAGACCCACTGTATGCGACACTGCCGCACCTCCTGTTTTTCAGGGGCAGGGTAGCAGCCAAAGGACCCTTTTCCTACCCAAAGAGTAAAGGAACGGTGAGTTCGCATAAAAAATCGAGCGCTACCATCGGTCCATGAAGAATATCATTCTTCTGGATAATTACTATCTGCCTATGGAACTGGAGGCCCGGATTGAGCAGTGGGTCGAGTACTACAACAACGAACGATACCACGAGTCCCTGGGAAACATCACTCCGCGGGACAAGTACCTAGGTAGAGAGGAAGAGATATTTTTGGCAAGGAGGAAAATCAAGAAAGAAACGATGAAAAAAAGGTGCACCGCCTACAGAGATCAGCAGTTGAGGACTGGCATCTCTGAAGCTATGCCAGTATCGTAAATGAGAAAGTGTCGCTTAGAAAATTATTGTAGCTGTCCAAATCCTTTGACGACGAACACTTTGATGCGGTTCTCCATGTCCCCGCGG
>DAOUET010000110.1:0-5196 GCA_034430155.1 Anaerolineales bacterium | reverse complement strand
GTCCCCTTCCTCGGCAGAATTCCGATCCGCACGGAGATCGTAGCCTCTACCGACGAGGGCCAGCCCTACGTTCTGCGGGATGAACGAGGCAAAGAGGATTTCAGCGTCATAATCGACAAATTGATTCACGGAGGGATGAAAGAATGAAAATTGCGATGCCTATTCAAGGCGGCAGGCTTTCGCAGCACTTTGGACACAGCGAGCAGTTCTCGCTGTTCGAGATCGAGGATCAATCGATCCAGGCCCGAGAAGATGTCACGCCTCCGCCCCATGAACCCGGGCTGCTGCCCCGGTGGCTCAAAGAGAGAGGCGTGACCCTGGTCATCGCCGGAGGCATGGGTCACAGGGCGCAGATGATCTTCGAGGAGGCGGGCATCGAGGTGATCAGCGGCGCACCCAGTGAGACTCCCGATATCGTGGTGGACAGCTACCTGAAGGGGAACCTGGAGACCGGGGACAACGCCTGCGATCACTAGCTGCGCATTTCTCACAGGCCCTGCTTATAGGTGACAGGCGGGGCCTGATGCTGCCTATGCGATGCGTTTCCGGCCAACGCATCCCTCCATCTTGTATGTGTTTCCTATGGCTGCCGGATAGGATCCAGGTCAGAAGTGTTATTGTCCGAAAAATTTGTACGGGGTGTCCCACTCCGTTAGACTGATTTTGGACAGCTCAGCCAGAGCAACCGCTGCGAAAGTGAGAACCCGACAACCTTTTTCTAGATGGCCTCCGAATCCATGGTGCTCGTCGGAAAAAGCGATGTGAGCATGAACTTGACCATCAATGACCAATCCTTGTATTGAGATCACATCCAGATGCTGATCGACTTCACAGAACACATCAGAAGAATCAGGTTCTTTGTTCGAGACTACATGATAATTGGCGCTGCAGACGCTGCCAGCACCGCCTAGGATAACAGCATTGCGGATGTTATTGTCCTTCACAGCTTGTCGGATCGCGAGCAGTATATCTTCATTAGGATTCATTCTGACCATCAACAAACGGCTCATCTCTGCATTCGTCGAAATCATTAAAACCTCCACTTCGTTCCAAGTGTTAGTAACACTAATTGAATACTGCTCGGACTTGATGCAACCACTCTTTAATTTTTGGCTCTTGTTCTACCAACTGCATCATCGGTTGTATATGACCACTGACCAGGCAGAAATCCGCAACTCCCATTTCACTACAATCATCGTAGATTCTTCTCAACGTACTTCGCATTTTTTCTTTCGAGGCAAATAGAACATCATCAACTGGATGAAGCCATATCTGGAACGCCGTAGCGCGTTCTTTAAAAATTTCAACGATCTTTGCCAAATTTGTAAAAGGACTGATTTGGATCAAGTCAATTTGCGGTATTTTCCCAATTATTTCAGCAATTTGTGTAATATTTCCACAACTGTGCCAATATGAAATTCTATTTCCGAATCTAAATAACTCCATTTCATAAGGAAGAACGAATTTTTCATATATATGAGCAGAAACGATAGGATAATTGATTTCATCATTTCCTAACCGCATAGTACTGTGTTCGCCGGTAAACTTTTCTCTACATCTGCACCACTCTATCCTAAAACCTGTGATATATTTCATTAAAGAGTGCACCAAATCTTCGTTCTCAACCGTATCAACAAGCAAGTTTTCCCATCCTCGCAGTTCCAACGCTAGAGGAAACGGTCCGCGAAACCAGTCTGGGAATCCAACCTTAAAGTCATTGTAATCGTTGATAGAGTCACCAATTCTTCTATAGAATCTATGTACGAATTTCATGTGTGTATTATTGAAGAATTCGAAATAAGGCAATTTATCGATATCCTGCATACTCTCTACACGACCTCCGCTCATATCTACCCAAGGATCTTTATCTGCTAAATATTGTACTTTTACTCCTAGCAATTCTGATTCAAAACCAACACCTAACTGAATAGGGATTGTCTTCGTAAAAAAGGAGTCATCATCGAAACGGATGAAGTGGTCTATAGAATTTTTTAAATAATTCTCTAAATAGTAATCGGGATCTGTATAATATCTGCCTATATCCATACCTGTCTTCTTATTCCAGTAAGTTGGTCCCAAGAAGAGCGTGCAAGGGATGCTGTTTATGTTGGGTGATCTATCCTTTTTATATGTTCCTTTCAAAATCGACCTATTCCATTTTTCTTGTCTTTTACTATTCTCAGGACTCTCAACAATGACAGCCATGGTGTCCAGCAACGATTTTACATTGTCTGCAGGGTAGTTTTTCATCACGGTTTGACTTTTCTACTGTTACATGAGTTCAACCAATAGTTGCTCAATCCCAACGTAGAGGGTAGACAGATTTATATCTTCTATCCGCCCAGAACAGAGTCTCTGAGGTAATCATAACAATTTTTAAGAGAATGGAAGGGGTTGGCATCGATCCAATTTCCGTCCATTTCCACGATATACCACTCGCACCCGGAGCTTTTTGCGGCTCTAATGATTGACAACCAGTCCAGGTTACCCTCTCCCAGCTCTTTAAAGACAGGTTGGTTTTGACCTCCTACTCCAAAGTCTTTTAGGTGAATCGTAGGCAATCTCTTATCAAGCTTTTTACACCAGGCTTCCGGATTTCCCCCGCCGGCTTGCACCCAGTAAACATCTAACTGACCTTTCACATACTGGGGATCGGTCTCATTATAGATATACTCCAGCCAGGTTATTTCATGGGTTTTCAAAAACTCGATATTATGGTTGTGATAGGCGAACGTTATACCAGCCTGTCTGAACCGTTTGCCAATTTTATTGAGACATTTCGTCAACTCTTTCACTGAGCTCAAATTGTCGAAGGAAACACCGGTCGGATAGGGGCAGATAACATACTCGCACCCTATCTGCCTGATATTCTCGATTATGCCATCCTGGAGCTGTTTAAGTGTCTCCAGCGGCACGTGTATTGAACAACAGACAAGGCCGCTATCTTTCAAGAGCTTATGCCATTCCGTTGCGCGATGATTGTGCAGACCCGCCAATTCGACCGCACGATAGCCAATTTTGCGTATCTTTTTTAATGTGTTACTTATTTCAGAGAGACTACTCAGATGTTCTCGCACCGTGTAAAGCTGAGCTGATATCTGGTTTTCACTTATCACTTGTTTCTCCCTTGTCGGCGAAATTGTCCTACGCTATACACATTGATAAACAAGATGCGTTGAAAACCAATCTACCCGTTAAGAAAATACGAGGGATGCTTTGTATAATCCCGTTTTTCGTGACGCGAGATCTGAAAATGCTGTACTGATATTTTCGAACTTGTACTTCGTGATCAAAGAAGCGATTTCAAGCATTCCGGAACTGAGCAACTTGAGCCCTACATCCATTGCAGCGACCTTTTCCTCTGTTCGGCGAACATGAGCATTTACGACATCGATGGCTTTCCAATTCCACAGTTTCATATTAACCGACCGGGCGCCATTGTTTGTTTGGTGATAGCCGACGATGACTATACGCCCGTGCTCGGCGACAAGCTGTTGGGCTATATCTATAGCTTCAGGAGTTCCTGTCGCCTCTATGACGATGTCAAAGTAACCGAGGTCACCGTGTATTTCTGCAGGTTCTTTCCCGTGCGGGTTGTATGATGAGGTAGCCCCAAAACGCAATGAATCAGTCAGCCGCCAATCAATCAGATCAATGGCGCAGACTTCGCGTGCACCTTGGAGCCTCAAAAGTTGGACACAGATCATTCCCATGAAGCCGCAGCCGATGACAGCAGCTCGATCACCTAAGCTCGTGTTATAGCGTAAACCGCCGTGAACACAGCAGGCGAGGGGTTCACCCAAAACCAGAGTATGATCCAGTCCTTCTGGTATCTTCAGGGTTCTTGAAGTGGTACTGCTGAAATACTCGGCAAATGCGCCATCGATACTCGTAACCGTGTCCCCAGGCGAAAAATTTGTCACACGCTTGCCGATTTCAACTACCGTTCCGGTTCCTTCATGGCCGAGGATGCCGTCCTTTTCGTCAAACACGAGTGCTTGTCCTAAAGCATCGACATACGAGTAACGATCACCCTCACAGATTCCACAGGCAAGAGTCTTTATTAGGAGTGAATCGTCATCACACTTGGGAGTATTCGTTTCCCTGAGATCAAACCCTTGAGTGGAAAGATAGGCTGCTCTCATGTTGACCCCGTGCCGAATACTCCACTTTCGCTGGTGATGCGGCGGCAGGTATCACGAATGACGATGCTGGAGCGCAGAATAATTTCTTTGGGAGGTTTGGTTCTGTCTTCGATGAGATCAATGACCAGAATGGCTGCGTTCTTGCCCATTTCATATGCGGGCTGAGACACGGTCGTTAATCCAACGACATGCGACAGAGGTATATCGTCGTAGCCGATTATCGAGATGTCGTTAGGTACATCGAGCTCTGCATCCTCTACCGCCTTTCTAGCTCCCAAGGCCATGATGTCATCCGCAGCGAAGATGGCTGTAAACGGTGCCTGCTTGTGCAATAGGTCTTTCACTACCCCGTAGGCACGATCGAGGAAGTAATCCCTGTCCGACGGTATCCTTAGAGTATTTTCCACTGTTATGATCCGCCAAGGTTCCGGCTGAATTCCGTTTGCTTTCAAGGTGCCTGTGAAACCGTCTAATCTCTCCCGCAGACTACTCACTTCAAGGGGCCTCGTCAGGTAGATTATATCAGTGTGACCGAGGTCGATTAGATAGCGGGTTGCCTGCATGGCACCCTCGATATTGTTAGTGCGTACGCTGCAAATGCCATCCATATTGAAAACTCGGTCGAGAAAGACGATCGGCTGGTACCGTGTCACGGCGGCGTCAATGTTCGGGTCGCCTGATCCGCTGGGAATGAAGATTATGCCGGAAATCCCGATGTCCCACAATTCCCCGAGTTGTTTCAACTCCAACTCGGGATCGCCTTCAGAATCACAAAGAATTAAATCATAACTTCGTGTTTTACTGATGCTCTCGATACCTTTGATCAAAGCCGGAAAGAAAGGATTCTGGATGTCAGGGACGATAAGCCCTATGACCCGGTCTTGTCTGAATTTTCGCCTGAATGGTGTGAGGTTGAAGTCCTGTTCAAGTTCGGCAAGTGCTTCTGTTATTTTATTTTGAACCTGCTTGCCGACAGAACGTTTATCGTTGAAGTATCGTGAGACACTAGCAATGGACACACCGGCCTGCTTAGCTATCTGCACCAGTGTTA
>DAOUET010000109.1:0-2175 GCA_034430155.1 Anaerolineales bacterium | reverse complement strand
TCTAAGGGATCAGGATCCGGAACCGGGATATCGTTGGCTTGGTCGCTGGCATCATAATCTGCACCTGCGAAATCCCATCCGCCGATAACTTTTCCTGTTGGGAAGGTGCCTGGTTCGATGATATCGGGGTCATTGCTAGCGTAATCGGCAGGATCACCGCTCCCCTCAAAAGCTGCGTGGGTGTAATCAATGCCGGTGTCAATGATTGCGATAGTAACATCTTTACCCCCATAATGGAGATCATTTAACACCTTATCTGCTCGTATCAAGGGGACACTTACAGCCAAGCTCGGCCTATGGAGTGGGGCGCGATGGATAGCTTTAACCCCAGGGATCTGTTTTGCAGATCCAAGCATTCCGAGTGGTAACCGTACCAGCAAGCCATTATAGGCCTTGGTATATCGATCGATGACCATACCACCAAGCGAAACAACACCAGCAATCACGGCTTCCTGCGCTTTTCTTAACTTGGCGTTGTAAGCCTGCTGAGACATGCCTGACATCAGCTGGTTATTTGCCAATTGGGCTGCGTATTCCTGCGCTAAAGGTGCCTGATCCATCTCGATGATAAATGCTGCGGGGGTATCAGAGAGGTTTGCTAGCGCCTGGGGCACGGGACCTTGGCTTAGCGCTAAGAATTCATCTACGCTCATCCCGCCTTCAAACAATTGGCGGGCAGATTCCGGTACTTCTTGTAGCTGGGTCAGCTTTGTTTGGTCCGCAGGATTAACCTGGGAAGGTGATCGGCTTGTCTGGGCGATAACCGGAGAAATGTTCAATCCGAAAAGCGCCAGGATCCCAACAATGTTAAAGACAATAGAACCAATTTTCTTCATATGATTTCTCCCATTGAGACGTTATAGGTAATTGCTGCCTGGTAAACACATAAGAGACGATTGATATTAAAACAGTCGAATATTACCCCCCTTCATTTTATACAATTGAGCCAAGTTATTAAATATCGTAAGAGGTTTATCTTCCAATATTCCCACCACCAAATCGCTGGTCGAGGTTAATTGTGAAAGGCTGCTTCAAGTATATAGAATCTTGAGATGAATGTCAATCATATTTAGATAAACCCGATAACAAATAGAGGATTTTTCCAACGATTCTCGGAGTGGTCTTAAGATTGGTGACAGGTAGTTGCGTACTTGACGTTATCTCCTTTAGGTTGTATGATTGCTCCGCAATGGACTTATCCCCTTCGTAGAGGTGAAAAATCCCACGAAGTGATTTTTTTTGCCTGTTTCCAAGCAAGGGAGGGTATTCATGAACAGCACTGAGACGAAAATCACAGTCCAAGGCTTCAGGCCGCAGAAATTTAAATTTCTAGATCAAAAACAAATAGATTTAATTGACGAAGCCCTTTCAACTGTCGGCGAATATGGCGAAGTACGATTAATCGTTGAGAAGGGGCGCATCCGATTCCTGGTTACTCAAAAAAGTTTTGACGTGCTTAAATGGGGGCATGGAAACCAGGTCTGAAATATTCAAGTAGATTGCTTATAAAATTAACCAGTTCTTTTAAGCAGTAGAACTAATTACTTATTGGTGATCGGGGGCAGTAAAATTTATAGTTTCACTACGCTCATCCTGACATTGAAACACAAATCTCTCGATGTCGGTCGGGCGGAGCGTGCCTAGATGTTGAAAGGTCAAGAAAAGGATTGAGTCTATGCCCAAAGCGCTTATAACAGGTATCACCGGACAAGATGGTTCCTATTTAGCCGAACTCCTGTTATCGCAAGGATACGAAGTACACGGTTTGATTCGACGCGCCAGTACCTTCAATACCCAGCGTATTGATCATATTTACCGCGATCCCCATAATGGTGATAAGGCCAACCTTTTTCTCCATTATGGAGATGTTGCCAACACTGGCAATCTGGTCGACTTGATTTATAACGTGCAACCCGATGAAATTTTCCACCTGGCCTCCCAAAGTCACGTCCGAGTCAGTTTTGACTTGCCAGAATATACCGGGGACGTGACCGGTTTGGGCACCATACGAATTCTAGAAGCCATCCGTAAGAGTGGTATCAAGTCTCGCTTCTACCAGGCTTCATCCAGTGAGATGTATGGCAGCGCTGCTCCTCCTCAGAATGAGAACACGCCTTTTGCACCTCAGAGCCCGTACGCAGCCGCTAAAGTATATGCCTATTGGGTAACCAGAAA
>DAOUET010000108.1:0-5977 GCA_034430155.1 Anaerolineales bacterium | reverse complement strand
AAGGAGAAAAGCATGAAGGGCAGGATATTGAAATCAGGCATTTTAGCCGCCATCTTCTCATTTATGATTGCCCGACCTGTTTTGGCAGCCTATATCGATCCAAACACAGGCGGCATGTTGTTTCAATTATTGGCGGTCTTATTTGGCATTTTCTCGGGTTTGATTTTATTATTCTCAAGCAAAATAAAAATGATTTTCTACCGCGGTATCCGGTTTTTTCACAACAAGGAACCAAAGGAGGGGGTTGAGGCAGAGGCAGATAAATTCCTTGATTAAATCTTAGATTATTCACTTCGAGATATTTCCCAGTACTGCTGAATTCTGATGATCAGGATCAGAAGCTTCGAGGAAAAAAGTAAAGAAGCCTTGGCTACCTATAAACGGCGCTACCCTTTCAGGCAAGAAATAATTTATGCATTGGCAGCCTGTATTTTCCCAATTCAGGTCTGGTCTATTTTCAACATGTTGAAGGAAGTTCCAGCCTGGATACTTCGTTTGAGTATTTGGGATTTGATAGGAGTCATTGCATACACTCAAGCCTTTGCCTTGTTGGAGAGTCTGATCGTTCTGTTTCTCTTACTTTTGCTAAGCACTGTCCTTCCTTGGCAGCTGTTCCGGGAAAATTTTTTAGCTCTAAGTACAGTGGTGGTTTTCTTCACTTCGACCTGGTTCATCCTTGCCCACTTTAACGCTGAAACAGTTCGTTTGTGGGGAGCTAGACAATTTATTCCTTGGATTTTGGTTTATTTATTTACCATTGGGATTGCTTATCTACTTGTGCAGCATTTCAAGCGCCTTGAAGAGATCATAAATTCATTTGTACAGCGCTTGAGCCTGCTATCCTTCGTTTATATATTTATTGATATATTGAGCGTTTTTATTGTCATCATTCGAAACATTTAGAGAGGTAAATGTGATTTCGCCTTTAACTCGTCGCGATTTCTTGAAACTAGCTTCACTGGTACCATTATTTTCAGTGAAGTGGCCTGCTTTTCTCAATGAAACCCGCGCATCACTCCCAGATCAAAATAATCCTAATATCCTCATACTGGTATTTGATGCGCTTTCTGCCCACAATGCCTCTATATATGGTTATCAGAGGGAAACCATGCCTAATCTGGCCAGGTTTGCGCAAAGAGCGATGGTTTATCATAATCATTATGCTGGCGGCAGCTTTACTTCCTCGGGGACGGCCTCCATCCTTACCGGCGCCTATCCTTGGTCTCACCGGGCATTCCACCTGCACGATACTGTCACAGATAGCTTCATAAAGAAGAACATATTCAATTTATTTAAGGATAAAGGGTATTACCGGATTGCTTATTCACACAATCTCCTGGTGACTTCGCTGTTGTACCAATTTCGTCAGGATTTGGAAGCTTTTACCCCGACAAGAGATTTGTGTCTGGTTGATGACCAGTTCGCTGATCGCCTCTTCCCCAATGACTTTAACGTTGCATTCTGGAGTGAATGGTTGATCACCCGCGGCGGTGAGACTTTTCCTAGCTCTCTCTTTTTATCACTGATGGACAGATTTCTCAGGTCCAGGCATAAACAAGAAGTTATCAAAGAATTTGGAGAGCTATTCCCTAGAGGGATACCCAGCCTTCACAATATGTTTTTCATACTCGAGGATGCCATCAATTGGCTCATGGAGCAATTAGTCACATTGCCTCAGCCCTACCTATTTTATTTTCATGTGTTGCCCCCCCACGAGCCCTATACCACCCGGAAGGAATTTATCGATATATTCAAGGATGGTTGGAAGCCTGAGGCCAAACCCGCCCGCTTCTTTTCAGAGGGGTTTCCAGATGATTTTCTTATTAAGAACAGGCGCGAATACGATGAATATCTGGCCTATGCGGATGCGGAATTTGGACGGCTTTATGATTTTCTGCTAGGTAATGGCGTTCTGGATAACACATACGTAATATTTACCTCTGATCACGGCGAGATGTTCGAGCGCGGGATTCGCGGCCATGTCACCCAGACACTGTACCAATCGCTTACCCAGGTTCCCCTGCTGGTATCCCAACCTGGCCAGCGAAGCCGGGAGGATATTTATACACCAACCAGCTGTGTAGATCTCTTGCCGACTTTATTGCATGTTACCGGCCAAGCTATCCCGGATTGGTGTGAAGGTGAAGTGCTGCCTGGATTAAGCAGCAGTGCAGTGAACCACCAGCCTGCTATCTTTACGGTTGAAGCCAAGAGCAATCCCAAGCAAGCTCCCCTAACCAAAGCCACGCTGGCGCTGGTAAACGACCAGTACAAGCTGGTGCATTATTTTGGTTATGGCGACCACCAGGACGATTACGAACTATTCGATCTTCTGAACGATCCTGAAGAACTGCAGGATCTATACGATACTAAGAAATCAACCGCCAGTGAATTAAAGGACCTGCTTGAAGAGCGGTTAAGAAGCGCCAACCAACCCTTTACATGAGTCGAAATGGATATCTCTAAGCCGCTGGAACCATCCCAGATCGTCATCGAACCCAGCAAAGGCCTGGCCTGCCAGCACCTGATCCAGCGCCGGGGATACCTCGAGGAAAGCCAACTATTTGACCAGGCGTATCAACAAAGCCAGCTCCTGGCCCGAAAAATCCAGGCAATGCGGAAATCCCTGTTGGGAAGAACCCAAATGAAGATCCGAGAAGATAGTGGAGAAGTTTACGGGGAATAAGACGGTAGATCATTGACCAAGGACCATGGAAAACTGACCATTGACCACAGACCATAGACCATACAAAACCGTCCATGGTCTATCGTCAATCGTCTGATATTACAAAAATCTCTCTATTTCCCTCTCAAGGGGTGTCGGAAAATTCCGAATGATGGCCCAATGACTCTTGGGCAAGAACTCTTTCAGTTCCTTTTCGAAATTGATACTGGATTGTTTCAAAGTTACCATGACTTGTGACAAGACATCTTTCTTTTGAGTGGAAAGCAAGTTTGCGCGCAGGATAAAGTACAGATCGTAGAAATCGCGAGCTTTCCTTCTTGTAAGCAGCGCCTGTATTTTCTCATCAATTAGCCGCTCTCTTATCAGAGCGACGATTAAATAGGCAGGGATAAAATCGGAAGCAATCGTTACAGCCTCTCCCTGCACTTCGCCTTCTCGAAGGGAAATCTCGAGCTGAATCGAAACCGGAACCTGACCTTCTGTTCGAAAGGAAAGTATTGCCAGATATACCCCGCTGGTTTGTTTGGATTCTTCCAGGTCGGGGTAGACATTTTCCCGACTGATGGCTACCAATGTCTCCAACACCGCACCTTCGAGGGCGCGGGCGTCACTTACGGAAGAGCTGAAGTCGAGATCTTCTGAAAAGCGAGGGCTATTGTAGAGCATCCTTAGGGCTGTGCCGCCCTTAAAATAGACCCCATCTGCCAGGGATTGTCCGTAGAAATAAGATAGGAATAGATGCTGGAAGTACTCACGCCTCACGTTAAGCTCGGTTGTCTGGAGTTTCGTGGCAAGCGATCTTAGCGCCTGGTTTGCGATCATAAGACCTCCTTCAGGAGTTTATCCAGCCCTCTCCTGTGGTACAGGCTGGCGTAATGCAACACTTTTTCCACCTCCAGGTTCGAGGTGTTCAAGCGATCATTTTTTGGTTTCTTACCTAGAGAGACGAAGTAGAGATAATCAACCAGGGCTTTTTCTGGCTGCGCGGTTAACACAGTTCGCCCTCGTCTTATGACGGGGATGTAACCGGTAAATGCCGTCCTCTGAATGGAAAAGTAGGAGAAGGTTTGGACGCCCACCTCGAAGGTACGCGTTGGTTTGGAGGTAGCCGATGTGATGGAATAGGTCATTTCCGGAAGGATGTTGTAGGTTCCTAGAGCATACTCAAAAGATATGTACGACGGCCGGTAGAGAAGGTTAGCGATTTCCTCCTCGGGGGGTAGATCACCCTTCAACGTATAAAGCCCTTTTTTAAGCCTCAAGAACAGCCCACCCCGGGTATATTCTTCCAGGAAGTACTTTGTCCTGAACTTGTTGGTGTGAAAAATTCGCCGAAAATCCTGCTGGGTAAAGATGAGCGTACCCCTTTTGATGAGCTCCTCACGGACCGAAATCGGTTTCATTAAAGCGCACATTTTTGCCCCTTTCTGAAACCATTGTATCATGGAAACTGGCCTATGGACCATAGACCATGTTCCATCATCCATTGTTCATGGTCTAACCCCTATTTTTAAGTTCGAAAAACTCGAAATCTACTGGTTGTCGCTGACCCATTGCGATTTCGTCTATAATCTCGACCGCATCTGCCTCGGCAGGAAGAGTTCGATTTATAAAGGCAGACCCACTGGGTAGCTACATCCATCGTCTTGAACATCGAAGAAGGCTTCACAGGCCAAAGCGATCCTGAAGAACTGCAGGATCTATACGAAACGAAGAAATCCATCGCCACCGATCTTCAAGATCAATTAAAGAGAAAATTGATTCAAGTAAACCAACCCTTCGCATGAAAACTGTAGTTGTTCCTATTCGTTTAATCTCCCACCAACTAACGACACTGGTTAATAGATTTTTGAGGTATGCCAGCTGGTATTGGCTACCCCTCAGCTCTTTAAAATCAATCCGGGGATGATGATTGTTTATCGATATGCCTCAAGACGATAATCCAATAATTAAACGAAGAATATTGTCGCAAAATATAAAATGGTGGTTGGTTTCTCTCGGACTTGCTGCCATCGTTTTTGCAATTCTGAGGTTGCCCTCTAACCACTCTACTGTATTTGCACAATCAACCTATGAGGATTGGACCACACCAATCAAAATATCTGAAGCACCCGGAAATATCCGCGATCCGATTATCCTTGTGGATCAAAGTGATAAGGTACATATCTTTTGGCGATTTACAGATTTATCTGAAAATCAAAATGGAACCGGCCTGGATCTTATTTTTTACACCCAATGGAATGGGTTATCTTGGTCGCAACCGTTTGATCTATTAGCTTTATCAGATGCAAAAGCTCCTAGTGCGACTGTCGATCAAAATGACATACTACATTTAATATGGCATGGGTTAAACAACACTTTGTATTATCGTCAGGCACCTGCGGATGGAGCAGCCTCTATTAGCAGCTGGTCTAAACCTGAAGCGTTGGCTCAATCTTTATTGAATGCTCAAATTATTGCAGGCCGTGATGGACAGCTTTATGTTGGCTACCCTGGATTGGACACCTCAGGACCTTATTATATGAGTTCGGAAGATGGGGGAGTAACATGGTCTTTCCCGGTCAATATCTCTAAGACCTCCAGACCGGATTCAATGGCAGATGTTGTACGTTTAGCGATAAGTGACAATGGGGATATTCATGTTGTCTGGACAGAATTTCAATCACCGGACCATTGGCCTCCTTTAGGGGTATTTTATTCTCATTCTAACGATGGGGGTCGAACCTGGGCAACCCCTATTGAATTCGCTGGTTATGGATACGATGAGATTAATATTGCTCTTGGTGATAATGAGACAGTTCATGTGGCCTGGAATGGCAGTGCGCTGGTTAGTGGACGCTATCACAGTTGGTCATCGGATGGTGGGAAAACTTGGTCAGAAGTAATAACGGTGATTCCTCCAGAGCAATGTGGGGGATCCATTGGTCCGCCGCCATTAGTGGTAGACAGTCAGGGAGATTTACATTTGATCACGACTGATGGCTTTTGTGTCTGGTACACCTCCTGGCAAAACCAGCGTTGGAAGTCACCTGTTTGTATCTCGGGTGAGGAAAATTCGGCAATAACCCATACCGAAGGACCAGCCATGACATTAGGGATGGGCAATCAATTGCATGTGGCTTTCTGGCTTGAGAACAGGGCGAACATCAATATTCCCCAATCTTTGTGGTACACCTCCTTGAAAACTTCAGCTCCTAAGAGTACACCAAGGTCAACTATCCCTAGCTTGCCGTCGCCAACCCCACAACTAAATGATCATCCAACAGTAAGCTCAAGTTCAATTCCTGAGCT
>DAOUET010000107.1:0-19827 GCA_034430155.1 Anaerolineales bacterium | reverse complement strand
TCCTCATCGATCGGCAAATCCTGTTTGAACATTTCCTTACTCTTCTCCACGAAACTATGGCGGTTGACGATATGTCGTTAAGCTTCATACTGAGTCTAGCATTAAATTAAGTGGTTGTCAAATGATTGATGGTCAGCAGGTCCACTAAAAGTCTGTAAAATCCTGAAACTCTTTAGGGCAATCGATGGAACACTTTTGATACTCGTCAATAATAGAATATCAATACTCGTGAGGAGGATAGGGGCAACAGAGGAGTCCGACCCCGAGTGCCGACACGAGTGACCGTTGACAGGACAGAGGGTACCACCCTCTATCCTGATTGTTTCTACCTGTCAATGGTCGAAAAAAGCGAAAAACTCACTCATAACCTTCATCAGGATCATGCGCTGCTTTCCAGAAGAGAATGCATTTGTTCCAGGATTTCATCATGTCGAGTTTGATCGAGACCAGGCGTTTTGAGTTCCTGAATCAACTGACGAAAGATGTCCTGGTTGGATACCAGCAAGTTTGCGGAGCTGGGGTCCAAGACCGTAATGCCTTGATAATAATCCTGTTGCAGCATTGGATCGGAAACTTCAGCATAAATCATGGTCGTATCCAAATGCTCGTGTCCCATGTAACGCTGGAGCGAAGTCACTGGCATACTCGCTGCCAACATCTGGCTGGCGAAAGTGTGCCGGAGTCGCCTGGCATTCAAAGGAACACCACATTGTTGGCCATAGGATTTCAGACGTCTTTGCAAACTCCGCGTAGTAATGGCGCCTCTTTTGCTGGCAAATACATAACCAGCCGTTTGCGTATGGCGGATGGCGAGATGCTGTTGCAGAACCATCGACACGGTATCACTGATGTAGACCATCCTGTCCTTGCATGCCTTGCTGTTGCGGATGAAAAGCTTTCCACTCTCCAAATCAACATCCTTCACAAGCAAGGAACATGCTTCGCTGATCCGCAAGCCGCAATGCCAAAGCAGGTAGAAACAGGCCAGATCACGCACAGCCAATTGCTGTTTGCGATCGTTTTTTGCTTCAGTAATGGCGGTTTGTATACATCTTTCCACTCGATGAACTTGTCCCAGAGACAGAGGATTGGGTAAACGGCGGGGTGTGTCCAATAATTTGAGCTTCAGTATCGACTGAGGCACTGCAAAGCCTTCATCAATGAGAAAGAGACATAGCACTCTGAAATAAATCAGATCCCAATTGATCGTGTTGGCTGCTTTCCCCTCCCGCAACCTGGCGTCAATATACGCTTCAACCCATCGCACTGACAACTGCTGCCATTCGTTCCACTCATAATGATGGGTGAAAAAACAGATCATGTGGTCCAACCGGTTGAAGAGATTCCAGGTACGCTGCCGGAGGTTCTTGGCAGGCCAATTACGTTGTTTCAATCGCAGAAAGCGACGCAGCGGGATGCGTATCCATTCAGGCAACTCGTTCAGTCCTTCTGGCATCGCCAAGATATCCACACTCGATTGCGTCCCATCTGGAATTGGCCATGCTGATGATGGCTGTGATGACTTGGCCAGTGTATCTGCGAGAGCTGTGACCGGGAGATCATCCATGGGGCACTTCGGTCACGATTACGCAACTTTCGATCAATTTCTGGATCCCGGCGTGATAGTCCTGCTCTACCTGCCTGTCAGCAATGCGAACATACAATTGCGTGGTGCTAATACTGGAATGCCCCAACATTTTTTGGATTGATGTGACCGGCACACCCGCTGCAATCATGCGGCAGGCGAAGGTATGTCTCAACTGGTGACAAGTAACCCAAATATCCGCCTGGTGGCAATACTTGGCTAATTGAAGTTGAATCCCGGTGATCGAGATCGGCTTTCCTCTCCGGTTTAGGAATACTTTTTCCTCCGTCTCGGTAGAACGACTGGCTAGATATTCTTGGAGTAGTTGAGTGGCAGTGGCAGATAGATAAACAACCCGTTCTCGTTGACCCTTGCCGGTTACCCGCAGATAGGGTACACGGTTCTCAGATAAGTAAACATCTTCCCGGCACAGATTGGCAACTTCTCCAACCCTCATTCCGGCATGCAGCATCAGAGTGAAGATCGTGCGATCTCTGAGATGATACCCAATGGCCAGAAAGAGCTTTTCGATATCTTCTTGGTGCACATCTCTGGGGAGGCGGTGACTCTTATCAATGTAATGCCGGTGGGGGATGACTGGATTGGCGAGCTCATCTTCACAGATATATGCGATGTAGTCGAAGAACATCCGCAGGGCAATCAACCTTCTGCGGATTGTGCCCGGTGCTCGTCCCAGCCTTTGTTGCCATTCGATGAATTCATCCACATCATGCTTGCTGATTGCCGTGGGTTGTTTCCCGTTGATCCACTTGAAGAAAATGCGCACATCACTGCCATAGTGCACCACAGTACTGGAGCCTGGCTTGCGTCGCCGCCAGTACCGTTCATATCCCGCGATTTCTTGCTCTGGAAACATCATTCACCTCTGTGATTGGTTGCTTGAGTGTACTTCAACCACTCACTTCGGTGAATAGACCCCCGTCTTTTCAGATTCTACTTAATGTAAGAAAGGTTGTGCGAACAATAACTACTTTGTTTTCCCCCTCGGCTCTTGATTATTCATATCTCATAATATAGATGCTTCAACCGGGTTCTTTTAGTGGTTCTCTCGACAATAGGATGAAATAATCTCCTCTTGATCAACAGGAGGATGGAATGAGAAAGCCGGTCAAGCTTCGCACATTGACAAAAGAAGAAACCGTCGAAATACGGGGGGTAGCTGCTTCCTTTGTTGGGCAGTTTCAGTGTTAATCCTAAATACAATATGTCTGCAATATAACGAGAAGACCACTAAGCCATCATAAAAGAAGAACTAAGTCACAATTCTTAATCCGAGATTTTGTAAAATTGTCTTTAGCTCATTCTTCTCGGCTTCCTGGAGGTATGAAATGGGAGATCGAGCAGCTCCAACATATATACCGATTAGGTTTAACGCCTCTTTAACAACCATAGGAAATGTCCCCAAATCAAAGGCTAGTCGTAGGGGAAGTAATTTTTTTTGAGCCAATAATGCACGTTGAATATCACCATCGAGATACGCGTTATAGATTTCTACTACCAAAGTGGGAACCACATTTGCTGTAGCAGCAATAGCTCCAACGGCGCCATGCAATAAACCCGCATAGATTAAACTATCACGTCCCATGAGTACTGCGAATTGATCGTCAGTCCCACAGATTATCTCAAAAGTCTGTGTTAGATCACCTTTCGAATCTTTGATACCTACGATGTTAGGGTGCTTTGACAAATCAATTACTAATTTAGGTGAAAGATTAACCCCGGTTCGACCAGGATTATTGTATAAGAGAACAGGCAATCTTGTTGAATCGGCAATGGAATAATAATGTTGACGCAACTCCTTTTCAGAGGGATGTATATAAAAGGAAGGGAGAATAGAAACAGCATTTATTCCAACATCTTCAGCAAGACGGTTCAACTCAATAACTTGTGAGGTTGTTATTGCGCTTGTTCCCGCATAAACGGGAACCCTACCCCTTACTTCTTCCACTACAATTCCCCATATCAGTTGTTTCTCATCTGGGCTTAATGCGTAGAATTCGCCCTGACTTCCTGTAGCAAATATGCCATGAACACCTCCCTCAATTAGATGGTTGACTAGCTTCCGAAGCATTAATTCATTGATACGTTCCTTATCATCCAATGGAGTAACCATTGCCGGAATAATTCCGTTAATAACTAAATCCATTTTATTATCCCTCATTTATAAAAAGGTCTTTTATATTGAACCCCGTAGATTTACCCCATAAGCGCAATTTTGATGGTTGAAAGAGGTTAACTGATGTATAAGCCTCTTGAGACCACCAAGTCAAAGGAGTGCTTATGAACTACACACAGCTTACCCGGGAACAAAGATACCAGATTTATGCGTTGTTGAACATGGAACATAATCAATCTGAAATTGCAAAATATCCGGTGTTACACAAATCGACAGTAAGCCGAGAGTTGTGCCGTAATCGGGGGCAGCAAGGTCATCGTCCCCAACTACCTCACTAGATATTATTGAGCAGACGGTTACACTAAAGAGTTGAATCCAAGCGAATATTCATTCTGGCATATTGGTCTTTACCTCAGCATCAGAAAGAAGTTCAATCACTTTGATCACTGCAGAATGGTCAAGATCGCCCCAGCCATGTTGCTGCATAGAACTAAAAAGCTCATGCGCTAAAGCTGAGGCAGGTAATGCACAACCATAGGCTCTCGCTGTCTCCTGGATAATATTAAGATCTTTGAAATGGAAACGACTACGAAATCCTGGTGCGAAATCTCGTTTTATTAGACGCGGGCCTCGAACATCCATAACACGTGATTGGGCATATCCTGCGCTGAGGACTTTGAGAATAATAGACGGATCCACGTCGGCCTTAGTACCCAATACCATCGCTTCAGCCATTCCGATAAAATTTAATGCAACTTGTATTTGATTGCACGCCTTTACAATCTGTCCAGCACCAGATTTGCCACATAGCGTTGGTTTGCCAATAATCTCAAATATTGGCTTTGCCCTATTGAAAATTTCTACTTCACCACCTACCATTATTGATAGAGTGGCATTTTGAGCACCCACCTCTCCTCCGGACACGGGTGCATCAAGCATTTGACAACCTTTTTCCTCTGCTGCCTTTGCTGTCTTTATAGCTACCACTGGAGAGATTGTAGACATGTCTATTAGCAGCATACCTGGTCTTACGTATGCTAATATACCTTCAGGGGCTAAATATACCTTTTCCACATCAGGTGAATCTGGAACCATGGTTATCACAATTCCGCTTTTCTCAGCCACATCTTTAACCGATAAACCTGCTTTTCCTCCCAAAACTACGATTGCCTCCATTCTTTCAGAGAGAATATCGTATCCAATAAGGGGGTAACCAGCTTTTATTAAATGCCCAGCAATTGGTTTACCCATAATTCCTAATCCTATGAAGCCAATTATTTCCTTTTCCATTTTTCCTCTCCTGAAAAATAGCCCGTTTGGCAGCGATTTCCATCGCTATTGGTGCCCCAGCAGGCAGGGAAACTCCTTGAAGATATTGTCTTGGTAATAGTATTATTCAGCTAATAGAATATTTTGAAAGTTGTGAGTATTACTTCCTCTTATCAATCATTAAGATTCAAGTACATCTCTAAGCCAACAATTGTAACGCGAATCCAATAGATCTGACTTTGCTCGTTTAAACCAATAGTCCGCATAACCCTGAAAATCGTTCCTAAGGCTCGAAATCCCGGTTTGTGTAGTTCCCCACATTGCTTCATGGATCTCGGACATAGGCTTCATCAATTTAAATCGGGCAAAAATTTTAAGTGTAACATGACCAAAATATACCTGTAATTCGATCATCTCCTGATCATCCGTGAGCTGGTGATGGTGGGAGAAGTTAGCGAGGTCAAAGAAGATATCTCCCATACCAGCATATTCCCAATCAAGGATCTTCAGATCTCCACTCTCGTCCAAGAAATTGAGGTTGAGTAAGTCGTCATGGCAAGGTCTAGGTATATATGGATCTTTGAGAAGCGTATTTTCGATCTCATACATTTTTTGTATGAGCCAATTGAAGTCTGCAGGAAATATACATTGATTACGCTTAGAAACCGACAAGAGCCGTTCTATCCGACGAAATACATTAAACTCACCTGGCAGTGAGCAAGATTCTTCATGATACTTGTGAACTTTTTCCACCACTCGTCGAATGTTCTCAGTCTTCACCATTTCTTCTGGAGGAATTTTATCTCCCTTAACGAAGCGGGTCACTAAATATCCTTCGGGCTGGACAAAAAATAACACCTCGGGTGCAATACCTAACCTACCCGCCTCGAGGTTCGCTATATATTCGACGTCACGTTGGATACCTAAGAGATTGGTATCTGTACCGGGTATTCTTAGTACACAGGATTGGCCATCGAAATCGACGCGATAATTAAAGTTCGTAATGCCACCTGCAAGTTTGGTAATATTCAAACCCTTTGCATTGACAAGAAACGGCACTCGAGAAATTGCTTCTTCGATTGCGAGCACCTTAATCAACTCCATCAATCGGCTTTTTTAAGGTACTAATCGATGAGGATCGAAAATATCATTGGTCATCTAGCTATTAAATCTTAAGCCCTGCCTCGTAACCCTCACGGATAGCTTCACCCGCATTCCGTGGCTTGACACAATCCCCAACAGCGATCGCTTTTATACCTAGTTCAAGTAAATTGGCTAAAAGCAGGTTGTTTGGGAGTGCACCGCTTGCAAGCACGACACTATCTACAGAGTGTAATATTTTTCGATAACCAACTTGGTCATAGATTAGATTATTTCCATCTACTTCTAACACAAGACATTGAAGAAGAATTTCAATCTTATACGATTTAAGGCTTTCTATATACAATCTTCGCGTCCAAGATACGAGTTCACGCGCGACATATGGTAGCATTTCGAGAATAGTCACATCATGATGACGCTCTGCTAAATATTCTGCAACATTACAACCAACAACTCCTCCTCCAATAACCGCTACCGAATTACCCACCGGACTCCCAGCTAAAACATCCCAGGCAGTGATTGCTCGATGTGCTAACCCAGGAATTTCGAGTATCTTCGGTTTTGCACCCGTTGCTACAATGACATCATCTGGATTGATCACTTTAACATTACCCGCATCTATTTCTGATTTTAGGTGTATCTCCACATTCAAAGCAGATAACTGTTTCTCGTAATATTCGATTAAAGACATCAGTAAATGTTTATGAGGGGCTTTGCTTGCGAAAAGAAATTGCCCTCCTAATGTTGGGGCTTTTTCATAAAGAATTACATGGTGACCACGCAATGCTGCAACTCGAGCTGCTTCAAGTCCTCCTGGACCACCCCCAACAACTAAGACTTTGTGAATTCGATCAGTAGGTCGCAATGCGAAATCTTCCTCACGACCAACTATTGGATTAACAACACACCCCATGCTCAACTGTTTAAATATCCGACCATGACATTCTGGGCTGGAACAAACCAGACATGGCCGAATGTCCTTCATTCGTCCTTCCTTTGCTTTTCGAGGCAGTTCGGGATCTGCTATCAGACCACGACCGACTGCAATCAAATCCGCATATCCCTCCGCCAGGGCACGTTCCATTATTAGAGGTTCATGTAATTTTCCCACCGCGATAACCGGAATACTAACATTTTTTTTAACGGCCGCGGCCATCTTGAGTAATAAGTCATGGGGGAATATTTCCGAAGGGACACCTATATGAAATGTTTCAGCCCGACCACCAGTCACACTGATGATATCTGCACCAGATTCTTCTAGTGCTCGGGCGATATATATACCATCGTCTATGGATATCCCACCAGGCAAGACTTCATCTACACACACGCGACAAATAATTGGAAAACTGATACCAACTATCTCACGTACTCTTCCTAAAACCTCAAGCGGAAAGCGCAGTCTACCATCAATGTTCCTGCCATATTCATCGTTACGGCGATTGGACAGCGGTGATAGAAATTGTTGTAATAAGTAGCCGTGTGCCATATGGAGTTCCACGGCATCAAAACCCGCCTCTACTACTCGTCGAGCTGCTTGGGCAAAATCCTCAACTAAATCGTGTATCTCGTTAATGTTCAATTCGCGTGGAATCTCTCGGCGAAAACAAGGTATCGGAGAAGGGCCGACTGGTTGTATTCCCGTTATAGAAGATTCCCCCATTGCCCCTACATGAGCGAGCTGGATTGCCACAGGTACCCCTTCAGCCTTAATCCCTCGTGCCAAGTTTTTCAAACCATTGATCTGATTATCATGCCAAATCCCTAGGGGATAAAGCGAGCTTTGACCTGTTGAAGTGACATTTGCAAATTGCACTACTATAAGTCCTACGCCACCTCGAGCTCTTTCTACGTAATATTGAATTAATCGTGGAGTTACCTCACCATAATAGGTGGGATAACGATTACCCATTGGGGGCATAACAATTCGGTTTTTGAGCCGTAGTTTTCCGACCTGGATTGGAGAAAACAAGAGGGGGAACTCATTGGTAAACATCATTTCAATAACCTCAACTGAGCTATAACTGAAAAAATTAATAATCTTTGTCAGTGCAGAACATACCGATCAACATAGCCGCAACCATAAAATGATAGACCTCACAAAAGTCATTGTGGGTGAAGGTCACACCTGTTCCTTTTATTCGCCTTGTGCCTGGAATTGTTGCTACCATATAAGCCTGGGTTGGAGTACACATCGTTATGTTCATAGTTATGGGAGGTTCAAATGTGAACACTTGTCGTTTACTCAATTCTTTTAATGAACGCGCGGCAGTTTCTTTGATCCTTTTATAGCTTTCTTCAGGGCTCAAGAATTCCGCGCTAAAACGATCTATAGCACGCTTGACCATAGCTATGGGTACATCCCCTAAAAAACCCCTAACTTCCTCTTCTAACTCCTGGTCGCCTGAAAACATTGCTGCTGGCACGCCATAATATCCCGCAACGGCTGCATTTATTTGTGATTCACCTACTTCATTACCATTAATCTCTACTTGATAGAATTGTTTCGGGGCATAAGTATGGCTCAAAATTCCTGATTTATTATTTGCCTTAGCGTGATACCCAATAAAGAGTGCTGCGTCAAAGGTTCCATCTAAGCCTTCTACCATTTCATTCTGTCTGGTAACTCCAGCGATAAGTCGGGCAGCGGGATGTAGTTTTAAATCAGCCAACCGTAAGTTACGCATTCCGTCATGTGAATCGCTGACTAGGATATCCGTGGCCCCTCCCTCTAGCGCACCCTCAATAGCGGCATTAATATCGTTAGCCATTAATTTACGGCCGTAATCATAATCTGGTCTACCAGGCATCACTTCATCTGGATGACAAATTCCTGAGACCCCTTCGATATCAGCCGATATGTAAATTTTCATTTCTTTCACTCCATTATTGAGTTTAATAAAATTCACGAATTCCGGAAAAAATCGATGACTAAGCGTACGAAGATCTCAGCGCCACAAGATAAAATTTCCTCATCAAAATTAAAATTGGGGCTGTGCAAACTAATTTCTTCACCCGGTTGGGCGCAGCCTAATAAGCCAATTGCTCCGGGGACATGTTTTAGATAACGCCCGAAATCATCAGCCCCTAATACTGGCATATCCAGTTTGCATATCGACTTCGATGCGTTGGATAGTCTATTAGTACAAAATGGATCATTTACAGTAACTGGTTGCGTGGGGTCAATCGACCATACTAGTTTAGCTCCAAAACCACTGGCAATTTGCTCAGCTAACTGTTGGGCTTGAGACAAAATATTTTCTTTAACTTTTTCATTCAATGCGCGGATCGTTCCCGTCAGCGTTACATTAGAAGCGACAATACTACGCCGTGTACCACCTTGTATTGTGCCAATATGCAGAACTATTGGTTCAACTGGGTCTACATGTCTTGCCATTAATGTCTGAAAAGCTACAATGATCTGACTTGTTACAGCAATTGCATCGATAGCTTTGTGAGGTTTTCCAGCATGACCTCCTTTACCAATAACCTCAATCACCAACCCATCAGAAGAAGCCAAAAACGGTCCACTGCGCACACCTAAGATACCAAACGGTAAATAAGGCCAAAGATGTAGAGCATAGATTTCGTCCACTGGCGGATTTCTCAATACTCCCCCGTCAATTAGATGTTGGGCGCCTGATTTTGGACTCTCCTCCGCTGGCTGGAAGATAAACAAAACTGTACCAGGTAAAGATTCAGCCATTTCAACAAGCGTCATTGCAGCCCCGAGAAGCATAGCCACATGACCATCATGACCACAACCATGCATCACCCCCGGTATTTCAGAACAATATTCAACTTGGTTCGATTCTTTAAGGGTTAACGCATCTATATCCGCACGTAAAGCAATAACGGGGCGGCCATGACCTAAATAAGCCAAGATGCTGGTAGGTAGTGCACCTGTTATTGGCTCTAAGCCAATCTCCTTCAATGTGTTGCGTATTATTTCGGCTGTTTGGAATTCCTCATAACCTAACTCTGGGTGACGATGTATTTGCCGTCTTATATACGTCATCCAATCTTGTTTGCTTTTCACATATTCAGAAATATTATGGTTCACTACCTTTTCTCCTCACTCCTTGCTTCTGTTTTCAGCCTAGGGGCTAGAAACGGATTTCCGGTAGCTATCTTTTCGAATGTCAAACTTTGAAGATTATTCCAACCTTTTTCGATATGCTGATATCCTCGTCGCAAAACAAATAAACCATGACCTGGGAATAACGAATCTATATGGAGATCCTTCAATCTGCTTATCGAATTTCTTAACTCTGATAAATCTACGTCCAGGCTATTAAAGTGAAAAACGCCATCGGCAGCAATAACATCTCCCGAGAAAAGACAACGCGATTCGCATTTCTGCATATAGTAGCAGGTAGAGCCTTTACTATGCCCTGGAGTGTGTAGTATTCTGAAGGAGTAAATTCCGGATTCAATTAAATCTTCATCTTCCAATGTTTGATATACCGGACAATGTTTGAAGACGTAATCTCTTGGATAAATCCCCACATAACGCGCGATATCCAACCCAAGATCTTGATCCGTCCCATTTTCTAATAGATATTTATCCGTTGCTGGGGCTAAGATTTTTGCCCCAGTCATTTCTGCCAGTGATAACGCACCACCTGCGTGGTCAGCATGTGCGTGGGTAATTATGATATTCTTTATTTTCCGGGGGTCAAAACCATCTTGGGTAATATTTTCCAACACCTCCCGTGATGCCAGCCCAGAACCAGTATCAATCAAAGACAACTCGGGATGTCCATCGATTAGATAGATATTACAATCGCAGGGATCAGAAAGTCCAATTTTCCCGCCACCAACCAGGTAAATATCAGATGCTATTTTCATAATTAATCTCTTAACTCATTCAATGCACTGGATACGCGAGCAACCCCTTCCGCAAGGTGCTCGTATGAATTAGCAAAAGATAGCCGGAGATAACCCCTTCCGGCAAATCCAAAAGCTTCTCCTGGAACCAATGCCACATCTGCCACTTCCAATAAGTGCCAGGCGATCTCTTCACTGCTCAACTTATAAGCCGAAACATCTGCGAAAGCATAAAAAGCGCCTCGAGGCATATGGCATAATACACCGGGTATGTTATTCAATTCCTTGACGACCATGTTCCTTCGACGTTGGAATTCTGCAACCATTGCATTTACACAATCCTGTGGACCATTTAGCGCTGCAATAGCCCCAGCTTGGCCAAATGAACATGCACAGGTAGTCAAATATTGATGTGCACGTAATTGTGGCATTAATAAGTCAGCAGAAGCAGCGATGTAACCCAACCGCCAACCAGTCATCGAATAAGACTTTGAGAATCCGTTGAGGACAATAGAACGCTCACGCATACCTGATAGAGATGCAATACTGATATGTTTGAATCCATCGTACGTGATTTTTTCATATATCTCATCCGAAAGCACGATGAGATTATGCCGTTTAGCAAGTTCAGCAATTCCTATTAGCTCATTTATTTCAAATACCGATCCCGTGGGATTATGAGGCGAAATAACTACGATCATACGGGTATTGGGTTTTATATGCCGTTCTAATTCTGACAGGTTTAATTGAAAGTGATCCGTCCATTTTAATGGCACTACCTCAACAGATACCCCCAACATGGCTGGCACATATTCGTAATTTATCCAGGTGGGCTCGAAAACAATAATTTCTTCCCCGGGGTCAACAAACGCACAAATAGCTAAGTGGACTGCTTCTGACAAACCGACTGTCACTAATAATTCGTTTTCTGGATCATATATCAACCCATTATCACGTTCCAATTTCGCTGCTATCGCTTGGCGTAATTCGAGTAAACCATAGTTGGAGGTATAGTGTACTTTTCCGAGACGCAAAGCCTCATATGCTGCAGCTTTTATATGCTCGGGTGTGTCGAAATCCGGTCGGCCGATTTCCATGTGAATAATATCTCTCCCGGATCTCTCAAGCTGAGCGGCGCGTTCAAATATCGCTCGGATACCGGAAAAAAGTATCCCATGCATCCTTTTCGCTTCTGCAATGCTCATATGATTTCTCGGTATTGAATTTACTGAAACGCTTTCCAATACAAACAACTGATTGATGTAACACCCAAAAATCGTTGGGGATAAATACGCATTTAAGAGAGAGTTTCCTGTTTAGAAAGCAAGGCAATATCTTGCCAACAATCGGGTTGGTCGAAGTGCACAATCTGTTCGGTTTCTTCAGACTGGATAGCTGCCAAAGCTGCCGAAACAGCGAGTCTCGCCTGTTCGATTGTTCCTCGTTGTATTGGACTGCCAGTAGCGATACAAGTAATAAAATATTCGATCTCGTCTCGTAATGCCCCGAATATAACGTGATCTGGAAGTTCAAAATTGTATATAAAGTTCGGCGCTTCATGGATAGTATCACTATATAAATGATAACTACCGTCTCCCTCGCTCACAACAGCAGTTCCGTGAGTACCTACTATTTCTGAGTAATAATCAAGAGGATTTAACGCAAGACCTGGGACACATGATGTGGACTCCACAAGTACCACGGCACCACCTCGCATTTGTATTAATGCCCAATGGGCATCTGCATATTTCCGTGCCCATACATGGCGCTTAACGGCATATATAGTTTCGGGCGTATCACTAAGTAACCAGAATGCAGCATCCAAATCGTGGAGAGCAAGCATCAACCAGGGATGACAACGTTGATACATTTCAAAAAGCGATGGGGTAACACTTCGCCTGGCATAAATTGAAACAAGAGATCCTAACTCACCTGAGTCAACACGAAGTTTTAAGTTCACTAGGCGCGGATCAAATCGAAGAAGGTGGCCTACCATTACTTGGTGGCCTACCTCATCAGCCGTTTTCTTAATCTGGTCAATATTGCCTAAAGATTGTGCTAGTGGTTTTTCTACAAAAACATGAGAGCCAGACCGAAGCGCTTGCAAAACTGGCTCCACATGTGAATCCTCGTTTGTCGCGATAAATACTGCATCCAATCGATGTTCATCCAACATCTTTCTTAAATCAGCATAATAATGGGTAATTTCGAATTCCCTAGCAATCTCTTGTAATCGTTCTTGTTTTAACTCACAAACGGCAACTAACTCGATATTAGGCATTTTTTTTAAAACAGCTGTAATCAAACGGCCAAATCGTCCCAAGCCGATGATTCCAACCTTAAATTGAGGAAATAGTGGGATATTCAGCATGCGAACCACACAATTCAATTGATTGGAATAAAAGGGTCAATTTACCCTTTGGTTTATGGCAAGGCCACTCTGGGCATCGAATAAATGTATTCTTCTTAAGTCAAGCAATATTTGAACTTGATCGGATTCTTTAGCTTCCGTGGATGGATCTAAACTCATAGCAATCAATTGGTGTCCAATGTCGGTAAATGCAATCGTATGTGACCCCAGGTTCTGCATCAGTTTTATCTGTCCAGGAATTGTCTGAGATTTGTTCCAATCCTGGTTTGGAGTGCCAACAGATATATCTTCTGCTCGGACACCCAAAACTGCTTTTGTGTCCGAATTAAGATTGCGGGCTGTTAAACCCTTTTGCAGATGTTCAGGCAAAATGAGGGATAGATCAATATTCACGAATTGCCATTCTCCATCTTCATACCTCAATTCGCCGGGCTCAATAAAATTCATGACCGGTGTACCCACGAAACTGGCCACGTACCGATTGGCCGGATGATTATAAATCTCGTTTGGCTTACCAATTTGTTCGATCTCGCCGAGGCGAAGGAGGACCAGTTTATCGGCCATACTCATCGCTTCCACTTGATCGTGAGTTACATAAACGGTCGTGGTCTTCAACTCCCGTTGCAGCCGGAGAATCTCGGTTCGCATTTGTACTCGTAGAAGGGCATCCAGGTTTGAAAGTGGTTCATCCATTAAAAATACCTTGGGGTGGCGAATAATTGCTCGGCCGAGAGCCACCCGTTGTCGCTCTCCACCAGATAAATTTTTTGGTCGTCGGTTTAACAGTTGTTCGATCTGCAACTTCTCCGCTACTGCTTGAATTGCGTTGATGCGGTCTTGTTTTGGTACTTTACGAATCTTCAAACTGTAACCAAGGTTATTAGCGACACTCATGTGGGCATACAAGGCATAATTTTGAAAAACCATGGCCATGTCTCTGTCGCCGGGTGGTACGTTGTTGATTAATTTTCCATCCAGATAAACTTCCCCGTTTGTGACTTTTTCTAACCCGGCAATCATGCGTAGAATCGTGGATTTTCCACTACCTGATGCTCCTACTAAAACGCAAAACTCACTTTCATTCACTTCTAAATTTACATTTTTCACCACATAACCTTCACCAAAATCCTTATACAGGTCACACAATTTTAGTTTAGCCATTGATTTTTTCTCCACTCCTTATTTGATGGTGCCCTGTGTGACATTCTTAATAAATATGCGCCCTAGAAATCCAAACAAGATTGCGATTGGCAAAGCTGTAGCAATGGCACCAGCACTAACCGAACCCCAATTGATATCGTATATACTCAGAAAATGAGACAGACCAACTGGCAAAGTCATTTTGTCTTCGTTCATCAAAAAAGTTACCGCAAACATATACTCTGACCAAGAAAATATGATGGAGAATAAAGCAACGCTGAGCAATCCCGGCGAGGTTAAGGGTAAGAATATTTCATATAGGATACGTAACCGACCGGCCCCATCCATAAGAGCAGCTTCTTCTACTTCCAAGGGTATAGAATGGAAAAAGCTTTCCAGCAACCATGCTGAAAAGGGAGCACAGAAAGCTACATAGACTATGATCAAACTCCATGGATTGTTTATTAAACTAAAGGTATGCAATACCTTAAATAGGGGAATAATTAATACGATGGGAGGGAACATGTAGGTTAGTAGCAATAAACGTTCTATTAAAGTCTTGCCACGAAAGTTGAAACGTCGTAAGCTATATGCCCCATGCAAGGCCAACAATACACTAATCAATGTAGTCATTAGCGTCACAAAGGTGCTATTCTTCAAATAGGTTGCGAAGAGGGTGCGTTGGAAAAGGTATATAAAGTTTTCGAGCGTTAGGTTTGTGGGGCCAAGGCCTGGATGACCGCTAACTAACTCTCGGGCATGCTTAAACGAAGACAATAGGATCCAGTAAATTGGGCCTAATACAATCACACTGAGTACCATGATCAAAATAACTATTACTAATATCCCGAATAATCGCTTGAAGTTTGATTTTTGGTCCATCACAAGTGCTCCTGGCTTGCCTCTCGCCCAAATAGATATTTAAACCATCTTGTAATTCCTCCACCATAGATATAAATAGCCGCGAACAAAGCCATGACTATAAATGTTAATACAGCATAAGCCGAGGCAATACCCATACGATTAGCTTCAAATGCGGTCTTATACACTAATATCGGCAAGGTAGTGGTTGATGTAACTGGACCACCGCGCGTGATGAGATAAATGAGGTCAAAAACATTGAAAGCCAGAAGAGTCCCAAGCAATCCTATCACTAGTAAAGTGGGTGTTAGGTATGGGAAACTGATGTCAAAGAACTGACGTATGAAAGAAGCACCATCTAGTGTAGCAGCATCGTATTCTTCCTGAGGGATGTTTTGCAAAGCTGCCAGTATAATTACTACAAGAAAGGGAAACCATCGCCAGGAGTTCAACACAATCAAGGTAGGCATGGAAGTCCCTAGTGAACCTAACAGATTAGGAGCTTGCTGGACGAGATGCAAACTCCTTAATATATAACCTAATACGCCATTCGTCGCGTCTAACATCCATCGCCATGTTAAAGCCATCGTAATAGTAGGGATAACCCATGGCATGATGGACATAGTTTGTGCAAACCGCGAACGGCGCAAAGGATAATTAAGTAACAGGGCAACTGTATATCCTAATAATACCTGTACAATCGTATTGCCAATTGTCCAATTAATGCTATTCTTCAATGCGTTCAGAAAATCAGGCTCAGACAGAATTCTTTTATAGTTCTCAATACCGATAAAAACAGCAGGAGATGCTGGCACTGTCTGATTGGTTAAACTTAACCATACGGTTGCAATTAGAGGATAACCCATAATAGCCAAAATCCAAACAAGCAATGGCAATAATAAGGCAGCTCCAAATAACTCATCAGGAAAACGGAAAGCCTTTTGATTGCGTTTGTTAAGTTTTATATCGGTCATGATCAACAACCCAATTCTATAATGATGGTTTGGTATGGCTGTACAACGTCAATTATCTTAACTATTTATGGAAGATCTGGCAGTCATTGGACCGAGGCCTTAAATGACTGCCAGGCTTCTATTGAAAAACTAGGTTATGCTTTTGCAGCATTTTCCATTTCAGCCTGTCCCCAGTCAGCGGCTGCTTTAGGATCCATATCCTCCAAGATCATTTTTTGCACTGCGACAGCCATCAGGCTACCCCCAGCAATTGGTCCAATGGTCTTGGGCGGTGGGCCAGCATGTGTGAAGCCAAAATACTTTTCGGTTCTATTGACCTCTAAATTGAGACGATATTCTTTTTCATAATACTTGATGATCGGTGCCTCAAAGAGGCTCTTGGAATTCTGGCCAGTTTCTGTCACGGGTAGGAACAATGTTGGTTGCATAGTGCCAATCCAATTCCCATAGTTCTCTGGCTCGAGGGCAAACTCCATTAATTTGGCTATGGCAGCCCGTTTGTCTGGATCATTAGTCAAGAGCATCATGCCATTTGAGGCACCAGTCGAGCCTGGTGAGCCTTTTGCTGAGACGACTGGCGCCACGCCAGAGAGTTGATCTCGTTTGTCTGGATTGCGGTCATAGAATACACCCCCCATCCCAAACATGTAAATGAACGCAGATTTTGCAGCGCAGAAAGAGTCGATAGCATTCGCCCACCACCAGCTGGTCGCGTCTGGAGGGATAAATGGCTTCAAGCTCTTGAGATAGGCTAATGCCTCCACGTTCTCTTGGCTGTTAAAAGTGATGTTGCCACTTTCGTCAAATAAGTCACCGCCATTGGTGATCATGAACTGCCAGATCACCTGATCTGTGAACATATTGTTGGATAAGCCGAACGCACTGGCATAAATCCCATTAGACGGATCAGTTATCTTTTGTGACTGTGTGAATAACTCATCCCAGGTTTTAGGTGGTTCAGAAAACCCTGCCGATTCTAGCAAATCCTTACGGTACCAAAGCAAATGGCACATTCCAAACGCTGGAATTGCCCAATAATGGTCATCCCAATGATAACATTCCAATTGTGATGGAATGAATTTGTACTTGGTATCCAACGCTTGGACAATCTCATCTGCGGGCTGTATTGCACCGGTTTCCAAAGCAGACACAGTGAAATCCGGAATCGTTTGCATCAGATCAGGAGCAGCACCAGCATTGATCGCAGCTAACATTTTGGGTTTCACATCTACCCATGAGTAGGCCTGTGAGGCAATCTTAATGTCTGGGTTGGCATCCATGAAATTGTTACTCAATTTAGTAAAGGAAAGAATCTCATCGTCGCGGTTTTGCATGTACCACCATGTGATCTCAACTGGCTTGCTTGGAGCTGTCGTAACTACGGCAGTTGGTTTTGGGGCACATGCTGCTAATAATGGGCCTGCTGCAACCGCACTGGTAGCAACTCCCGCAACTTTCAAGAAGTCTCTACGGGTAATTTTTTTGTTCATCTTCGCTTTTCTCCTCATTAGGAACAATACTGCTTATTCGAAATTGTATTGGACACTTTCCCCTGGTTGGATATTTGTTGAGTTATATATGTGTGGTTACCACCTCCATGTTTAATAAAAAGGCAGAATACAATCGCTTTTCTTAAGATTTTCTATCTCGCCCTTCCTTTCCCCAACAACTATCCGCATAACCTTGCTGTATAAGGATCCCATGAATAAACGAAATATAAAAGGTGATTTAAAGTTTGATCGAGTATAGTAACAAAGACTCTACTGCAAAAACTAGTGGATTGACCTTATCCAAATCGTACCCTCCTCAACGGGCGGGTTTCTTAATCAAACCCAAGCCCCCAAAGGAGAGGGCGCCTGATGTTCAAGAAAAACCGCAAACAACAACAGACCTACCTGATCAGCAACGTCAACGATCTACCGGAAAAACATCGCCAGGTGTTAAACGCATACTGGGTAGGGGCGTTTTACCGATAGTTCTACAGCCGCCTGGATGAGCGCCCATTGCGGTGTTGTATATGTATCATCCTTCATGTCCGAATGCACCGGTGAATGAGTTGGTCGGTCTGGAGTATCTGAAAGCGGCGAATGGTTGGATCGATGAAGAGATGTACCTCACTATCTGATCGATGTGAATACCCGGTATGTGCTTGGGCTGCACCGTTAGGGGATGTGCATTTTGAGTTCCACACAATCTACAAGTTTATGCGCCCATCTTAGCCAATATACACAAGAAACGAGCGTCAACTTGCTGGAGCGGACTTTCGAGCAAGTGACTGATGAGCAGGTTGCGACCTTTCAGCTCAAAACCGGTAAGCAACGCAATGTACGGCGTATTCAACGCTATCTGGAAAGTAAAAATAAGGCAGAATAACCGCAGAATGCTGCTCCTGGGGAAGGAATAGGCGCCAGGAACATCCCGGATTCCCTATTTTTGACATCGCTATTACTGTCTTGTCGGCACTCCTCAGCCTACTAAAACCGCGTACGCTATCTGTGAGTTGTTAAAGAGCAAGTTATTACAGTGGAGTCAATATATCTATTTATATCCCATGCGTATTGATATTTCTCTAGCTACACGGATAAGAGCCGTTCCGATCTCTTCGCGTTTTTCTGGATCACTAAGACGTTGTACTGGTGCTGAAATACTAATTGCAGCCTCCGCTCGATTTAAAGCGGAAAAAATTGGCGCTCCTATGCAATAAACGCCGGTAACATTTTCTTCATCATCCACTGAATACCCTCTTTGGCGTATTTTATCTAATTCCTGCTCCAGTATTTGAGGATTTGTTATAGTTTTGGGAGTTACTCGCTCAAGATTGGTCTTACTAATTACATCTTTTAATAACGAAATTGGCTGGTAGGCTAAAATTGCTTTTCCTAAGGAAGTTGAGTAGGCAGGGGCTCGGCTTCCAATTGCATTGGAGGTCCTTAAAGACATAGGGCTTTCAAGTCGTTCTATATATACAACATAGATCCCATGTAACACGGCTAAATTGACGGTTTCTTGGAAGCTATTCAATAGTTCTCTCAATAAAGGCCTTGCCACATTGTTGATATCTTTATTTTTTATGACAGCATTTCCCAGCCTGAATAGACCGATGTCTAAGCCATATTTTTTTATCTCAGGATTTTTGTGTACGTAACCAAGACTTTCAAGAGTAAAAAGCAAACGAAAAGCAGAATTTGAAGAAATACCAATAGACTGAGCTATATCCTTGATACCAAGTTCAACCTCGGAATTTGCTAGTGTTTCTAATAAACTAAACGCTCGTTTCACAACATCAATTGAATAATCTCTGGCCAACTTATAAATCCTCTCCTTAAAACATATCCGAAATCAGAATAATAAAATAATTAATTTGATTGTATCATATCAAATTTGATTTAGTCAATATCGTATCGCAAATTGTTAGCCCAAAGTAGTACCTTGTTTTTGCGCAAATACAGGTGCTTTTAACTTGATAACGCAAACAGGAACCAGTTTAACTCGGAAAATGTCTCTCCATTAGCCGGTTGAAGCCAAGATCCGGTATCATCGGAGAAATTGCTTTAGACTTATT
>DAOUET010000106.1:0-7377 GCA_034430155.1 Anaerolineales bacterium | reverse complement strand
GGGGGTGGCGTCAGAGGAACGGTCATCTACCGCGATCACCTCAAAGTGGGGGTAAGTTTGCACCAGCAAGTCCTCGATACATCGACGGATGTTACGAGCCTCATTACGGGCTGGAACGATGATCGAGATCAAAGGGGTGGCCAGGCCCGCAGGTAAGTCACTTGGTGATACGAGAATGTCCAGCCGGTAGCGGCTGTGGATCCAATAGGTGACCCCCAGGCCAAGCAACAGGGCCAGGCTCGCAAGGATCGGGAGGAAAAGATTGGCGTTCATCTGGCAGGCTGATATCGAGAAATGCCAATTTTCGACGGTTAAATCAGGCGCACCATTGACCCCCTGGGCGTTTTTTCCACCTCCAGCCGCGTCGGAAAGACGTCTTTGAGCTCGTCGATGTGGGTAATGACCAGGATCTTGGCAAAGTCCTGGCGAACCATGTTGATAGCTTCGATCAAGCGCTGGCGACCCTGAGTGTCCTGGCTGCCAAAGCCCTCGTCGATCACCAGGGTTTGCAGGCGGGCGCCAGCGCGACGAGCCAACACCTCTGACAATGCCAGGCGGATGGCGAAATTAACCCGAAAGGCTTCCCCACCCGAGAACATCTCATAATCCCGCACGCCGGCCCCGTCGCTGATCTGGATATCGAGGGTCTCTTTGAGGTCCTCCCGGTGCTTGTCTTTATAGGCTGCCTGGGTGACAAAGCGCACGGACATGTTCCCCATGCTCAAGCGCTCCAGGACTTCGTTGGCTTTGGCTTCGATTTGAGGCAGAGCCCCTTCGATCAGCAGGGCGGGAACGCCATCCTTACCAAAAGCGCGTTCGAGCTGCTTATAACGCCCCACCTGGGAGGAGTGTTCCTGGCGTTCGGCTTCCAGCAGCTGGCGCCGCTCTTTGAGGTCCTCCAACACCAATACCTTCTGGCGGGCGGCACCCACCTCCAGGCGCAAGCGGTTCTCTTGCTCCTGCACGACCAGCAATTCACGCTCAGCGGTGGTCACATCGGGAGCTTGAGCCTGGGCGGCAGCCAGATCGGCGGCGGCCCGGGCCTGCTCGTCCTGCAGCCGGGCGACTTCCTTTCTTTGGCTCGTGATCCGGGTTTGCAGGCCGCTGATCTCGCGATCCAAGGGGGCGATGGCAGCCTGGGCTCGCTCCAAAGCGCGCAGGTCGGTTTCAGCGGCGCGCCCCTGGGATTCTGCCTGACGAGCAGCATGGTGGGCAGCCGCGTCGTAGCCAATGGCTTTGAGTTCCGCGTCGATCTCCCCCAAGCGAGCCTGGGCTTGCGGGGCGAAAGTCTCTTGCTGCAGGTCCTGCTCGATCTGCTCCAGGCGAGTGGCGCCCTTGGTTTCCCAATCTAAGCGCTGGCCCTCCAGGACTTCCAGACGGCTGGCGAGCTGGGCAATCGTCTGAGAACGGGCGCGCTGCTCATCGTCCACCTGAGAGAAAGCTGCAATCTGCCGCTCCAGATCGCTGACCAGCAGGTCGGCCTTATCAAGCATTTCTTTGTTGGCCCGGTAACGATCGCCCATTTCTTTCCCCTGGGCACTCAACTCGCTGACTAATTTCTGGCGCTCCTGCGGGCTGAGCGGCCCCCCACAAAGTGGGCAGAGCGCCCCTTCAGCCGAAGAAAGCTGGTCGATACGGGTTTTGAGACCCTCCATTTCAGCTTTCAAGCGGGGGTTCTCAGCCTTGGCTTCCGCCAGACGCTGGCGGGCTTCCTGCAGCCTAGCCTGCAGCTCGACACGACCGGCTAATTGCGCTTCCGCTTCCCGGGCGGCGCCTTGCAGGACTTCGAGCTGAGCGGTGCCATCCGAGATTTCGGCAGAAGCCAATGCAATCTGCTCGCGCTGGTCCAGCAGCGTTTGTCTCTCCTGGTTCAAGCTGGCCCGGGCGGCGTTGATCTGGTCCAATGGTCCCTGGCGGCGTTTTTCCTGCTCGCGAAAACGGCTGGCGACCTCTTCCCAACCCTCCAGGTCGGCGCGTACCTGCTGCCAGGCCGCGTAAGCGTTTTTAATATCAGCCTCCCGCTTCAAAACCTCGCTGAAGGATTCTCTCTCTTGCTGCCGGTCGACCAGCCTGTTTTCATCCTCCAGTAACCGGAGGGCAGCTGCATCGCTCTGTTGAGCCTTGTCCGCCACCCACTTGGCCTGCTGCGCCAGGGTTGCCACCACTTTCTTCATGTTTTCCAGGGCTGATTCCTGGCTGGCGCGGGTCTTGGAAAGGCCATCCAGGTCGGTCATAAGCATTTCCAGGCGGGCCTTGCGGGTTTGCTCCTCAGCCAGTTCCGCCTGGATCTCTTGCAAGCGGCCATCCAATCCGGCGATATCGGCTTCGACTTGCCGGCGGCGTTCGGCTGCCCGCTGGCGGTATTGCTCCCAGATCTCTAACCCAAGGATGCTGCTGAGGATGCGCTTGCGGTCGCCCGGGCGTTGCTGGGTGAATTGGTCGGCTTTGCCCTGCAAGAAAAAAGAAGCGTTGATGAAGGTCTCGTAGTCCAGACGCAGAGTCTCCTGGATGCGGGCCTCGGTCTCGCGCAGGGTGCGTTCGGTCAGCGGTTTCCAGTTTCCGGTCTCAACTCCCAGGGCAGGGTCCTCCCCCGAAATAAATTCCCGGCCGTTTTGAAGGATGTTAAATTCCAGGATAGCGGTCTTATCGCGCCCTTTGAAGCGCTGGACGCGGTAAATGTTGCCCTCATAAGCAAAGGTCAGGATGACTTCAGCGGCTTCGCAGCGAGTATTGATGAGCGAGTCGTCCCGTTTGCGGGCTTGCCCAAACAAAGCCCAGGTGATAGCGTCCAGCAGGGAGGATTTACCGGCCCCGTTAGGCCCGGCAATGCAGGCTAGATCGAAGGACCTGAAATCCAGTTCCACGGGATCACGATAGGAAAGAAAGCCTGAAAGAGCCAGTTTAAGAGGGATCATTTATAAAATATCACCATGGAAGGCGGTGGAACCCATAATGAGCCGCCGGTGAGGTACCCTGCAGGGGCACCGCTAATTATAACGGCGAAAACCGCCCGGTTTCGAGCGATCCGCCAGGTGGATTTGGCTGGAGAGCGCCCTTCTCAGCGATAATGCAAACTCCCCCATGGATAAACCTGGGGGAATCCGGTTTTTCTGATAGCGGCCGAGCTCTTACGCCAGGGCCTACTCGTCGGTGATCAGCGGGATGAACAAGCGCCCAGATGGCTGCGATTCGAGGGGGGGATTGCTCAGAGAATCGTCATCTTCTTCTGGGGTGACCACCCCGCTGAAGCAAGCCAGGTTGGTACCGAAGAACAGGTCACTCTTCAAGGCGGCGCAGTTAGTCCATTTCCCCTCTTCGTCACCTTCAGCCTGATAGGTGATCTCATGGATCCCGCCCGGCCCTCCCGGTTGGGAGGAGACCGCCACCTCGTAATCCCCGTTGGGGAAGGAGGGCTGCGGTGGTGCACCTATGCTATTGAAATAGACCGCCTGGCCGGAATTGCCAAGTTGGTTTTCGGCGCCTACGGTCAGAAAGCCGTCGTCGCCGGTGGTGATCTCCGGACCGTAGGTAAAGCTGACCTGCTCTTCCCCATTGTACTCGATCCACACCTGGAAGGTATTGGGACGGTGATCGTGATAATTCAGCACCGCTTCCCACTCAACCGCAATCCAGCTACGCAGGCCATCCGTCAGGGTAGTGATTAGCACACGCCCGCCCGCGCCGGGGTTCAAATCAGTCCAGAAGGGCGCCAGCAGATTGTTGGGGGAGGCGGGATCGGGCAGGTCGGTGTTGAGGAAATTAACATCGCCGGTATCGCCGCCCCCCACCACGATATAACCGTTCGATACGATACCGATGGTATCGTAGAGTTCACCGGCGTATTTGAAGGCGGGCACGATGTAGTTGGTGATGCTCTCATCGCTGGCGTTGACCTGGATGGGGTTGAAGTCCGCCAAGGGCAAGTAGCCCACCGGCGAAGCTTGCGGGGATACCGCGGCTCTCACCTGGATGGGTTGCGCCGCCGACAGGGTGCCTTCAAAATAAACCAGGTTATCATGGGCGTTGCCGCCAACCACACTGCTCTCCTCCAACTCCAATTGTTTGGGCAAGAAATCCCTTAGCGATACGGTGGCGTCCTCATATGCCAGATTGGTGATCTTGAGGCTGCATTGGGTGTTGGCGTCCTCCGCCAGGGATCCCGGCTGGCAATCTTTCTCCAAGCTGACCAGCGGCTGGCGGCGCACAATGGTGATAGGGAAATTCAGGACTTGCTGGCCATACTGCAAGTACAATCTGGCATGACGAATCTCTCCTAAAGGCACCTCACTCGCTTCCAGGGAAATATGGAAGGTCTTATCACCTCCAGCTGGCAGGCAGAGTTTCTGAGGCACCCGCACCTTCAGGTCCGGGGGAGCCTCCACGGAGGTATGCCAGCAGGCGTAGCTGTCCAGTTCACTATGGACGGTGCGATCCACCACAGCCGCGCCCGGCATGATCGGAAGGTACAGGCTGGGATAGTTCACCATCCACAGCTGGTCTTTGAAGGCCACGAAATTTTCACCGCTCTCGTCAAAGGTCAGGCCTACTTCACCGGCTATGCTGAGGTCGAGGCGACCCGAGCCATCGTCGAAGGGGTCGGCAGGCGTGACCCCATCCTCTTTGAGCACCCCGGCCACCTTGGCAGTGGTCATCAAGGCCGATTTGATCTGGCCGGGCGTCCATTGGGGGTGCATGGCCTTCAACAAAGCCGCCGACCCCGCCAAATGCGGGCTGGACATGGAGGTGCCGCTATTGACCTGGAATAGCTGGCCTGGCGCGCCGCCGTTGATGAAGGCTGGCTGGGGGGTATGCCCCGCCAGGATCTCCACCCCGGGCGCGGAGATGTCTGGCTTGTTGATCCCCAAGGTCTGCTCAGGGCCGCCGCGGGCGCTGAAGATCGCCATGAGGTCACCGCCCTCAAACTGGCGGATGCCACCGTTGATGGTGCCGTTCACATCGTTATGGTCAGCCATGAAATCCAGCAGAGCCAAACCGGCCTGCACCTCCAGGTGGACGGTGGGGAGGTAATGGTTGTCGGCGTTGAGCCCCTGCAAGGTGGGGTTGTACAGCACCATGCCCCCGGCGCCGCCGGCCTTCAGGTTGAAGCTTTTTGCCACCCGGGCGACCCCGCCGCGCATACACACCACGATCTCGCCGTGGGTCCAGGTGCCGGCCGGGAAAGGCTGGCTGCACATGTCATCGCCGTAATCCGCCGCCAGCACGACCGCCCCACTATGGTCTCCGGTGATCGAAACGCCAGTCAGGTCGAGGCTCTGGCTCCCAGAGGTGAGGTGCAGTTGACCGACGAAGGTGCGGGCCTGGGTGCTGGCAGCCACGGTGGTTACCCAGGGTCCCCGGTGAACCACCGTATCGGGATCGGGCCCGTTATTGCCAGCCGCGGCAGCCACGAAGACGCCGGCCTTGTAGGCTCCCAGGAAGGCCAGCTCGACGATATCTTCGTAAGGGTCTAGGCCGCCGCCGATGGAAAAATTAATCACGTCGACGCCATCCAGGACGGCCTGGTCTATGGCGCTGACCGAGTCGCTCTGGTAACAGCTGCCGTTCAGCCCGCCACAGACCTTATAAGCGATCAGGTGGGCCCTGGGCGCTATGCCTGAAACCAGGCCCAAGTCTGACCCCAGGATGCTGGCGGTTACCCCGGCATTGCCGGCCGCGGTGGTGCTGGTATGGGTGCCGTGTCCATCGCTGTCGCGGGCCGAGGGGAATTCGCCGGGCTGCAAGCCGACGACGAAGTCGTAAGTGCTCATGAAGCGATAGGCCCCGATCAGCTTGTTGTTGCAGGTAAAGGGGAGGTCGCCGGGGACCGCGCTACCGAACTGGCATTGGTAGGGCCCGTCCGGCGGTGGATGGTAGGGCTTGCCAGCCGGGTCGGGATCGGCCAGGGAGGGATGCTCGGGCCACACGCCGGTGTCGACCACCCCGATGACCACGCCCTCTCCGGCTTGCTGCGGACCACCCAGCTGCGACCAGGCTCCCGGGGCATTGATAAACTCCGGGCTTGCGTCCGTATCGATTTGCAACAGTTCATCCTGGTAGACAGCCTCAACTCCGGGCATCTTCGCCAGGGCTTGCACCTGGCTGGCTGGCAGCACCAGGGAAAGGCCGTTGATGGTCACCTGGTAATGATGCAGCACCCGAACGCTGGGGAGGGCTTTTACCAGCTGGGTCTCAAAGGCTTTTTGTTTCCCCTGCAGGTATGCCAGATAATTTTGGCTTTCACTGGCGCTAGCATCCAGCTTTGGGCGCCCGGTCAGGCGCGGGCTGGTGGGGGCCAACCCGGGCAGACCGCCATCGTAAGCTGCCAGGGGTTGGTCTTTCAAGGCTACCACCACACTCACCAGGCGCTCTCCGCTGAGGGGATCGAGGCGGTCGACCTGGGACCCTTTTGGAGCGAAACCGCTCTCATCACCCTCCGGGCGCGAGTAGCTGGTAGTCTGCTGCGGCTGGTTAGCGCGGTCGGGGTGCAGCCCACCGTCCCCTTGCCTGGCAGAAACTGAATTGCTTAATAAAAAAATCAGGGTAAATCCGAGTAGAAAAGAGCGTGCTTTCCACCCCTTACGATATTTTGGCATAACCTTCCCTCCGGGGCGATGGCGATGATGGTGGCTGGATATCCCGGTTTTGGGTTTGCAAAGGAGCCATGGCTGATAGCTTTATGCCTGCTACTCCTTATCTGGTTGGTAGAGCGCGGGGGAAACGCCTTACTAAAAATGAGGTTGAGCGCCCCGCCGGTGAGTCCCGCCCATGGCCCTTCGCCAGATTCGCACCCCTTGAGGTCGAACTGCCAAAAATAGCTGGCGGGTCACACCTGCTCACCTGGTTTAATAAGTTCAGGACGGTTGGTTAGCTACAGAAATAAAAAATCCCTCCCAATTGCGTGCTCTGTGTGAATAAGATCACAATTCTGCTAAAGACTATATCATCACTTTTTAATTGTGTCAATCGGGCGCGCACTCTGGGTGTATGTTAAATCGGGGGTGAGTCTGGCCTGGCGACTGAAGTCGCTGCGACAAAAACACGAAAACCGCCCTGCGGCGGATTCAGATCCTGGCGCAGGCCAGGTTTTGCGCTCTTATTTGCCCAGATTTATCTGCTGCTGCCCCAAAACTAGCATGCATCCCTCTTTCTGTGCGCGCTCTTTCTGGCCGGCACACAATCAAATCAAGGCAAGCAGGTGCCATCACCCCCGAGCGGCATAAGCCCCTGAGCGAGCCAGCTGGCTGGAACCCGGCGGCGGGCAGCAGGGGGCAGGCTGTAAATTACACCCTCTGTATCAGGTGACTATTCCCGTTGGGATTTCTCTGATCGTCCCCTGCTTACACTTTGGACACCTTTGGTTAATCAACTCCTTCAGCG
>DAOUET010000105.1:0-3387 GCA_034430155.1 Anaerolineales bacterium | reverse complement strand
ACTGGTTGCCAAGGCTGGCGTGTGGCATCTGGTATGCAACCGGAAAGGGCGCTTGCGGGTTCACCGGGTTTCGAATTTGATCAGGGTTAGCCTGCTGGATGAAGCTTTTGAACGCCCGGAAGGCTTTGATTTAGAGGGCTTTTGGAAAAGATGGTGCGCGGAGCGGGAGCAAAGCCGGACGGTTTACCCAGTCAGCCTCAGGGTTGATGCGGGCATGCTGCCCTTTCTCCCAATGTACTTTGGCGAAGGCATAAATGCAAAGATCGTTCAGGCCAAGCCGGCGGATGAAGGCGGACGGATCATCCTGGAGCTTTCTTTTGAGTCGTTAGAAGCCGCCAGGTACCGCCTGCTGGCGTTTGGGCGTGGGGTGGAAGTCTTGTCTCCCAGAGCCCTCCGAGAGAGTATCCTGGATTACGCCGCCCAGATCGCGGGGCTTTATTCAGGAGCTTGAATTTTTCCTCGGACCCTTCTAAAGACCCATCGAAAAACATACTCGCGAGATGTAAGATCGGAAGAACCTTCACACCACCTTCAATCCCTCTTCACAAGTTTTACATAGGTTTGCGCTATCCTTAGGGCAATCCGGTAGACAATACCGAAAAAAATAGATTGAAGGAGTGTAAAACATGAAGAAAATCTTGATACTTAGTGCAGTGATCGGCGCAGTAGCGCTGGCTTTGGGGGCTGCTGGTTTCGCCTACGCCCAGACTCAGACCTCGTCCCAACCCCTTTATCCCGGGGATGGCTCCGGGTACATGGGTAGCTTTGGCCGAGGTGGCCGCGAAACAGGCATGTCGGGCGGTTTTCGTTCGGGAACAGAAGGCCCCTTGCACGAATACATGATCGCTGAATTAGCCCAGGCCTTTGACCTGACGCCCGCGGAACTCGAAGCCCGCCATGAGGCTGGCGATACGCTGTGGGTGATTGCCCAGGAGCAGGGGATTTCCGCTGAGGATTTCCGTGCACTGGTGCTGCAGGCCCGGACGGATGCACTCAACTCGGCGGTAGCTGACAGCGTCATCACCCAGGATCAGGCGGACTGGATGCTCAGCCGCATGAACCAGGGCTGGGCGAATGGCTTCGGCCCTGGCTCAGAACACTGTGATGGTAGCGGACCACATGCACCCGGTTTTGGAGGTCAAGGCTTCCACCGAAATGCACAGCCTAACCAATGAATAGTGATCGGTAAAAAGTAACTCCTCTAAAGTTGGTAGTGCCAGTGCACTACCAACTTTACGTTATAATCACACCGGTAATCCCTACTAATCGCGGTTCCCTAATAGCCATGAATTCAGTACTCATCATCGAAGACGAAATCGAGCTGGTCAAGGTCCTAAAGTCCTACCTGGAAGGGGCCGGTTTCACCGTCCTGACGGCTTACCGGGGCGACACGGGACTTTCAATCTGGGAACATAAGCGGCCCGATCTGGTCATCCTGGACCTCAACCTGCCAGGGATGGACGGCCTGGATGTAGCCAGGGAAATTCGCCGTAAGTCCGATAATCCCCTCATCATGCTCACCGCCCGCGCTGAAGAGTCCGACCAATTGGTCGGTCTGGAGCTAGGCGCCGACGACTACATTACCAAACCCTTTTCGCCGCGCATCGTAGTGGCTCGGGTGCGCTCTTTGCTGCGTCGCGCCAGCACGGCCTCTGTCACCCCCCAGGTTTTGCGGGTATCCGATTTGGAGATCGACCTGGACGCCCACTCTATGACCCGCGCTGGCCAAGCAGTGGAACTGACGCCTACTGAGTTTAATCTGCTGGCCTGCTTGGCTGCCCAACCAGGCCGGGCTTTCACTCGTCTGCAACTATTGGAAACTGCCCAGGGGACAACCTACGAAGGCTACCAACGTACCATCGACGCTCATATAAAGAACCTGCGCGCCAAGCTAGAGCCGAACCCCAAGAATCCCCGTTACATTGAAACGGTCTTTGGCATTGGCTATCGATTTAGAAAGGGGGACGGGGGTAGGCGATAAGGAAAAGGTTGCCGTTCGACAATTGTTCCGTAAATCAATTAGATCTATCTCTTGACCTTCCATGCGCATTCGTCTGATCCTTTCTTTCGCTCTGATCGTCCTGGTTTCTGTAACCAGTGTGGTGCTGATCGCCCGGTGGTCTGCTGCCAAGGAAGTTTACACCTTCATGTTTCGCGGCGGAATGAGCGGCAATCAGGGTCTGGTTGGTACTCTCGAAAATTACTACCAAACTCACCAGAGCTGGGATGGGGCCGATGTGCTGCTGAGCTCAGTAGGAAATGGTCAAGGACGGGGCCAGGGAAGCCCTGGTAATGGCCCAGGTATGGGGCAAATGATGAATCAAAAGCTGCTTTTAGCCGATTCCCAAGGGAATGTAGTCGCCGAGACCGGGAACCCGTCACCAGCAGGCCGTTTAAGCGAAGCCGACCTGGCAGGCGCTATTCCACTAATGGTCAATGACCAAGTCGTCGGCTATTTGATACCGGAGGCTGGCATCCACTTCACACAAGCCGATGAAGCTCGGCTGGTCAATGGTCTCAACAACGCCGCCCTGACCGCCGGTCTGATCACGGGTGGGGTTTCCCTTCTGCTCGCATTGCTGTTGGCATACCAATTGATCCGCCCGGTGCATCTCCTTACCGCGGCGACTGAGAAACTGGCCAGGGGTGATCTAAACCAACGTGTGGCCGTGCGTGGCAACGATGAACTGGCGACCTTGGGCTATGCCTTTAATAGCATGGCGTCTTCTTTACAGCAGGCAGAAGAAACCCGCCGGGCTATGACAGCCGATATTGCCCACGAATTGCGCAACCCCCTGGCAGTCCAGCGTGCCAACCTGGAGGCTATGATAGATAAGGTCTACCCTCTCACGATAGAAAACATTAACCCCGTCCTGGAACAGAACCAGCTTCTAACCCGTCTGGTGGGGGACCTGCAGACCCTAGCTTTGACCGACGCGGGTCAGTTGCACCTTGAACGAATCCCCACAGATTTTAGTGATTTGGTGAAACGGATCGTAGAGCGGTTCGTGCCTCAGGCGGATTCCCGCCAAATCCACATCGATATCCATTCGAAGGATAGGCTGCCTCTGATCTCCCTGGATTCGGGTCGAGTAGAACAGATCCTTGGAAACTTACTATCGAACGCCTTACGCTATACACCGGATAACGGCCAAATCAGCCTGGAGGTATCCTCAGCACCATCAGAGGTACAACTGAGCGTGCATGATAGTGGTCCAGGCATCCCTGAAGAGAGCCTCCCACACATCTTTGACCGCTTTTACCGAGCGGATCGCTCACGCAGCCGGGCCGAAGGGGGAGCCGGACTGGGCTTGACCATCGCACGTCAGCTGGCTGAAGGGCATGGTGGGAGGCTAATAGCGCACAATCATCCCGAGGGAGGGGCCG
>DAOUET010000104.1:0-36129 GCA_034430155.1 Anaerolineales bacterium | reverse complement strand
CACCGGTCTTTGCGGCCCTCCGATAACCTGGAGCGCATCCTCACCCATCAAGAGACCCGCACTCTGACCAAGAACCTGACGGTACACTACCACAATGTCATCTATCAGATCCAGACCCATCGCCCCACCTATGCCATACGCAAAGCGCCGGTCATGGTGTGCGAAAATGCCCAAGGAGAAGTCGCCATCCTCTACAAAGACCAACCTCTCGATTACACCATCTATCACAAACCCCAACGCCAGGCGGAAGTGGTGTCCAGTGAAGCTATCGATCACAAACTCAAGAAATCCCACAAGCCTGGCAAAGACCATCCTTGGCGTAGATATGGACACCGTGTAAGCGGTAAACCTATTTCAGAGGTGGCTCAGTATGAACCTGTTGCAGCCTCCGATTGATGAGTACAAGATAGCCTGTGGGAAAGTGGACAGAAGAACACTGACCACTTTCCCACAGGCTCTACGATTACGGTGGATGTTCCCTATAAAGGGGACATCTCTACTTTGGGTTGACATGATGACTTTGATGCTCTCTTTTATGCGAATTTATCCCGGAAATAAATTTGGATTATCACGAATTCACGTTAGAATAAAGGTTAATCCGAGATACTGAACAACACTGTAATGCTTTATTATACTGCCAGCAACAATGACGGTGTTTTGGTTTTAACCCTGGAGAGGAAAGCTACACCATAATGACCCGGAAAAGGAGCAGCAAACAAAATTGGGGACGCCAGTGGTTGGGTGTTATTGCCGGTGCCATTGTTGGGCTTTTGGTAGGCGTATTCCTGCCCGATTTCGCAAACCAGATCGGTCTCTTTCCACTGGTGCTCTGGAGCGCTATCCTGGGAGGGGTGCTTGCCAGCTTGGAGGAGATCATTGGCGCTGGGGCTGTTATTACCCGGCAACAAAACCGTTTGTTGAACCTGATTGTCGGATTAGCTGTACCCGCTTTGTTATTAGGAATTGTTTGGCTAGTGATTGCCTTGCTAACGCGTTAATCTTTGAGATATATCACGGGTGGATGTCAGTTCTCGGGCAAATGGGGTTGGTTGCATTTCTCCTCTTTGTATTTGACCATTCTTCTCTCAGGCATTATAATAAATACAAATAGAATAGATGAACCTTCGGGGCAGGGTGAGCTGTCAAGATAACAACAGGCAAATCCCGACCGGTGGTAAAGCCCACGAGCGCAAGCGATCCTTTCGTTTTCGCACGATCCGGTGAAACTCCGGAGCCGACGGTATAGTCCGGATGGAAGAAGGTTAAGTAAACCTCCCTCGAGGAGGGTGCAGATCCTACGACGCGTGCCCCGAAAGCCAATACTGGTTTTCGGGAGTTTTTCTAGCAGGGACCTGCATCGCTCCTGAGTTGTCTCATGCCCCGAACTCTTGGGGCATCATTTTTTTCAAGGCATTTTTTCGTCTTGGCGAGATAAGCATTAAACCCACTTTCACACAGCCCTCAGAAACCCATCTATTCTCATGATGGTAAAAATGGACCTTACACAAACACAGAAATTTCACCTTGTTCCGCTGCGAAACCTACGGCGCCGCCGGGTGTACCTCCTGACCGTGTCCTTGGGCTTGGCGATTATGCTCTGGTACCTGGTCGCTTACTTGGGAAAATTTCCCGCCTTTATCTTACCCCCACCAGAACTGGTCTGGAAACGGTTGATACAAGCTCTTATCGACGGCAGCTTACTGCGCAACACTGCCTATACATTAGAGGAAGTCTTGGCCGGCTTGTTTCTAGGGGTAAGTTCGGCCACCTCCTTGGGATATTTATTAGCAAAATCACGCTCTTTTGAACGTCTTCTCGCTCCTTATATCGTTGCCAGCCAATCCATCCCCATCGTCGCCATCGCTCCATTATTAGTGATCTGGTTTGGTCCGGGATTGTTCTCTAAGGTGTTGATTTGTGCGCTGATCGTTTTCTTTCCCGTATTGATCAACACCATTGTTGGTCTGCGTTCCGTTCCAGAAGAACTGCATGATCTGATGCGTTCATTGGATGCCAGCCGTTGGCAAACCTTTCGATACCTTGAAGTCACAGCAGCCCTGCCAGTTTTCCTGGGTGGTTTACGCATCGGGGCAACTTTGTCGGTGATCGGAGCAGTGGTAGGAGAGTTTGTAGGCGCAGACCGTGGCCTGGGCTTTCTAATCAATGTTGCTCGTGGACAATATGATACAGCCTTGGTATTTGTCGCCGTGTTCGCCCTGATCGTCATGGCCCTGGCCTTGTATGGGCTGGTGGTTTTATTAGAAGCGCGCTTGCTTTCGTGGCAAAACCGCCCAGAGCAGACCATATGACCTTTTTCACTTATTTTAATTGGAATTGTTGCCAATATCTTAGAAACGAAAGAGGAGAACATGATATCCTTCCAGCGCCGTATCGCCTTTATCACCCTATTTGTGATACTTTTTTCCAGCGCATGCAACACCAACCAGCCGGCTTCTAATCCTGAAGCGACAACCGTGCAACCCGCCTTGACCCACATCCGCCTGCCCATGGGTTTCATTCCCAACGTGCAATACGCCCCCTTCTACGTAGCCGTGAGCAAGGGATATTTCCGGGAAGAAGGTATTGAAGTGGAATTCGACTATAGTTCTGAAACCGACGGCATAAAATTGGTTGGGGCTAATGACCTACAATTCACCCTGGCTTCAGGCGAGCAAATCCTGTTAGCCCGCGCCCAGGGTCTACCGGTGGTATATGTGATGGCTTGGTGGCACCAATTCCCGGTGGGCGTGGCATCCAAAGCCGATCTGGCCATCCGCACACCTCAGGAATTGGTTGGAAAGCGTCTGGGTTTGCCGGGGTTGTATGGGGCCAGCTATATTGGATTGATCGCCCTGCTAGACGCAGCCAATTTGAAAGAAAGCGATGTAACGCTCGATTCGATTGGCTTTAACCAGGTAGAAGCGCTAATATCCGGCCAGGACCAAGCTGTGGTGATTTATGTCAACAATGAGCCGGTTCAACTGCGCTCCCAAGGTTACGATATAAACGTCATTCGCGTGGCCGATTACGTACAATTGGCTTCTAATGGTTTGATTACCAATGAACAAACTATCAAAGAGAATCCAGACCTGGTGAGACGCATGGTAGGAGCAGTGTTAAAGGGTCTGGCAGACACCATCGCCAACCCCGCTGAGGCCTTTGATATTAGCAAAGATTTCGTCGAAAATCTGGCTCAAGCGGATCAATCGGTCCAAAAAGAGGTATTGGCGACTTCCATCGAGTTTTGGCACGCTGACCAGCTCGGTCATTCCGACCCGGCAGCCTGGGAAAACATGCAAGCAGTACTTTTGAAGATGGGTCTCCTCACCCAACCACTTGATATAAACAAGGCCTATACCAACGAATTTATCCAATGATAGCAAACCAATTTTTCGACACCAATCTCCAGACGTCTGCTCATAAGGCTGCAGAACCCATGCTTCTCGTCCGCAACCTGAGCGTTTCTTTCCCGGATGGCAACCGCGGTTTACGCGCTCTGGAGAAAATATCCTTCTCATTGTCTCCTGAGGAATTTGTATGCGTCCTGGGGCCATCTGGCAGCGGGAAAAGCACTTTACTTCGTGTCCTAGCTGGCCTGTTGCCGCCAACCAACGGAGAAGTTGTTTACGCTGGCGAACGCCTCGCTGGACCGCAGCGGGATGTCGGATTTGTATTTCAAAAAGCGAACCTGATGCCCTGGCGCACTGTGCTTGAGAACATCACCCTTCCCCTAGAGCTACAGAATATGCCCGCTTCGGATGCCCGTGCAAAAGCCCAGGATTTGGTTAACCTGGTCGGTTTAGGGGGATTTGAAGAGACTCTTCCGCGCGATTTATCTGGCGGTATGGCCCAGCGAGTGGCCATTGCCCGTGCCCTGGTTCACGATCCGCGAGTCTTGCTGATGGATGAACCTTTTGGATCCCTTGATGCTTTAACTCGCGAGCGCATGGGGACCGAATTGCTGCGCATCTGGCAAGCGCGCCGTAAAACCGTCCTCATGGTGACGCATGCCATTGCCGAAGCGTTATACTTGGCAGATCGGGTTTTGGTGCTCAGCCCGCGCCCTGGTCAATTACGTCTAGATCTACAAGTGGACCTACCACGCCCCCGCCTCGATGAAATCCGTTACACTGCCGGGTTTGGAACACTTGCCCAACGATTGCGCGCCGCCATTGGATAAGACTTACCCCTGCTCTTGTCCGTGATAAAACCATCTTGCCATTCATGGTTCTAATGCGTATTTCACCCTGCTCGTTTTTTATCATACATACTTCCTCCCACACATGGTAAGATTCTATCTCAATTGACCAGGAACCCCATAATAACTGCAGAAACCCCAATTCAACCCAATCCATACGGTTCCTGAAGGATTTTATTGTCTCCCTGATCAGCTTACTTTTATTACACTTTTCTTTTCCGGAGGAAAGCATTTGTTGAAAAGAACGTTTACCCTCATCCTTCTGGCCTTAGCCTTCTTCCCCCTCAATGTTCAGGCTCAAGCGGGGATCACCTTTAGCAGGTTAGAAGTGGATCTTTGGCCCGAATATGATCGCCCTTCCATGCTGGTGATCTACCATGCTGCCTTGTCACCTGAAGTCTCATTACCGGTTGAATTGACCTTTCGCATCCCAACCGTTGGAGAAATCAACGCCGTGGCTGTCCGTCAGGTGGACGGAAAACTATTTGATGTGATTTATCAGAAGCAGGTTAGTGGTGAATGGGCTTTGATTACCTTCACCGCCACAACCCCTGAAGTACAAATTGAATATTATGATCCACGCCTGACGATGCAAGGGGACCAGCGTCATTTTGAGTATCATTGGCCTGGAGATTACGATGTAACCACATTTGTTGTCCAGGTCCAGCAACCCTTAGGCTCAACAAATTTACTCATCTCCCCCAGTCTCGGCCCTGGCACCCAATCCCAGGATGGATTGACCTACTACACATCCGAGATTGGATCTCTAAATGCTGGTGATACGTTTACGATAAGCCTGGATTACCAAAAATCTGGCGATGCCTTGAGCGCTAAAAGCTTATCGATCCAGCCAAGCGGCCCGCTCCCCTCGCAAACCTCAGGAAGTCTGATATTAAGCAGAACCCTTCCCTGGATATTAGGTGGTGTTGGATTATTAATGATAGCGGGAGCAGGCATCTGGTATTGGCGATCAGGACGAGAACAAATTCCTTCTCCAGGCGGACGTCGTCGTAGAGCCGCCCCAGATATGATTGAGGCCGCCGCTCCTGATGAGCAAGCCATTTATTGCCATCAGTGTGGCAAGCGAGCTGCCCCCGGTGATCGCTTTTGTCGCTCGTGCGGCACACGCTTGCGAGTATAACAGCCGCATGTCAGTTCACTGAAATATCGAGACCGGGCACTGGCTCTTGCGTGCCCGGTCTTTTTTACTCCATAAAGCCTAAATGATCGAGAGAATTACTGGGGTCGCGTCATACCTGCCACGGCATCCGCCCCGCCGATGTCACTCAGGCTGTCGTACAGGGTCTGCAGTATGTATTTACCGTTGTGGGCAAAAGCGCCTGGATCCTTGGTAGCCCACTGGTAGTTGTAGGCTGCTCGCAGCAAGCGCGGCGTCCAGGTGGCGTAACCCTCCTCGCCATCGCCCACCTCGCCGTTGCCATTCGTGTCGGTGAAGAAGTACGGGTAAGCTTGCCCATTGTAGGCGATAGCTGTCCCAACTGTATCCTGGGCATAAGCCTGGATCGCTACTAAGAGAGCCTCTTGCATCGTAGCGACTTCGTTCGCCATCCCCTCGGCGGAATCGCCGTCCCCATCGAAGTCAACTGGGGTCATGCGGATGGTCTTCAGATCCTCTTCGGTCTTCACGCCGGTGTGGCAGGCTCCGCAGGCTTCCAACCTGACATTTAGGGCGTGGGTGTCGTGGCACTGCACGCAACTGCTGAAGGCCTCCACGTGCATGTTGCGGCCGAGATACTCCTTGTCCGCGTACTGGTAAGCGCCCTCGGCCTCTGCGCCGAACAAGGTTGCACCGGCCGCGAAGTAGTGCGGGTTAAGGAAGCTGAGCTTGTCGGATACTACATCGTCGCCCACGCCCGCGTTTTTGATGGCGTTGTCCACGCTGACAGTGGACTCGCGTCCCTGGTGGCAGTTGATGCACAGGTTGCTGTCTGAGAGGCCGGTGTCAAGCGAAGCCCCGCTGGGGAACTTGACCGCACCTGACTCGAAACGCGTGAAGGTGGTCAGGTCGTTGTGACAGGTGGCGCAGTTCAAGCCGCTGGAAGGGTGCGTGGTAATAGACACGCCGTCCTTCAGGTACAGCGGTAAGCCGGAGGCCGTGTGGCAGCGTGAGCACGAAGCCGGCACCTCGCCCTCTTCGTCCCAGTGGCGGAAAGCCTCCTCCGACGAGGCGAAGTGGCCTGAGTCCAACCGGTGAGCGGTGGACAGGTCGACCGGGGTGGTGATCTTGGTGTTCAAGTCCTCGGTCGAGTCGTAGAGCAGCTCGATGATGTACTTGCCGCCGTGGGCGAACGCACCGGGATCCTTGACCGAAACTTGGTAGTTGTAAGCAGCTCGTAGCAGGCGTCCGGTCCAGGCTGTATATCCTTCCTCACCCTCATCAAATGCGCCGTTGGCATTGGCGTCGGCGAAGAAGTACGGGTAGCTGGCAGGATCGTACACGATTGCTGCGCCAGACACTTCTGCCGCATAAGCCTGAATTCCCTGGTAGAGCATCTCGCGCAGGCCATCGAGCTCGGCCTTGATCGGCTCGGTGATGTCCCCATCGCCATCGTAGTCAACCAGCGAGCCGTTCATGCGGATGTTCTCCACATCCTCGAGGCTGGCAACGCCGGTGTGGCAATTGGCGCAATCGTTGACCTTGATCTCCAGCGTGTGCATGTCGTGGCAGGCGTTGCAGGAGTCATAACCGGCCACGTGATCGAAGCGCGGGTCGTAGGTCTTGCCGTCGTACTCATAGCCACCCTTGACCTCAGTGCCGTAACGCGTGACGGCTGCTGCGAAGTAGTGGATATTGATAAAGCTGAGGTCTACGTTGACGACATCCAGATCTTCGCCAACATTTGCGGCGATGGCTTTGTCCACCGAAACCTTGGATTCACGCCCCTGGTGGCAGACCATGCAGCGAGCCTGATCCCCCAGATTGGTGAGATCAATCCCGGAGGGGAAGACCACGCTGTTCAACGTAAGGGTGACCTCATTGTGGCAAGCTACGCATTCCACGGTTGTGCCGATTGGAGCCGCGGCGTCCACCTGGTCCGGAGCGCTGCCATCCGCACCCAGATAATCAAGGTATCCGGGGGTGCTATGGCATCTCGCGCAGGACGTAGGGACCTCCATAGGGTCCGCCTCGTTCCAGTGGTTGAAAGCCTCGGCTGTCTTGTCATTGTGGGGTGAATTGGCCCATTGTTCCTGGAAGGGCACATTTTCCACCACTGGTTCCGGACATGAGGGGCAATCCGGACATGGTGCGGCAGTTGGGCATGCCTGTGTTGGCTGTGGTGGTGCCACCGTCGTTGGTGCGGGGGTCGGGCTTCCACATGCCGCCAGAGCCAGGGTAGCAGCCAACAAAAACAGCCCTACTAATATGTACTTAGGTTTCATAGCATTCTCCTTTTCGCGATGATATTCACGAGGTTTGGTAAATATTGGGCGATATCAGTTCTCTTTTGAGCAAGTCCTCCTTTCTAATATCCTTCTATAGAAACAAGAAATTCCCTGGGTTAAGCTGATTTCACCAGGACGATAAATGGGCATATTATCCTAGGATTTATACCCCAATTATTAGCATAAGATTAGTGGCAAATGTCACTTTCATAGGGGTGACAAATGTATTTTACAGACCTCCTTTTTGATCAATGGGTCAAACAACCCAATCGATATAATATATTACCAGCACATGGTTAATTATTCGGGGCTCCTGCTGCGATCCAATCCAGGATGGTTTGGATCTTGTCCTCTGACATCTTACCGCCAGGCGGCATGAGCGATCCTTCTGTCTGGCTCCCCAGGATCTTTTGTGCTAATAGGCTGCCCTCCACATCGCCAGGATTCACCACCGGGGCGTTATCGCCGCTGTTCATCACAGTCTCATAGCTGCTCGCATCCCAACCTCCGAAAGTTCCATGGCACATCGTACAACTTTGTTGGAAGATTGGCAGGACATCTTTGGAGAAGGAAGGCACACTCGGGGTGGGGCTGGCTGTGGGCTCAGGCTGCCCTTCAATAGGTTTCAATTGTCGGATGAACTCTACCAGTTGCTGAATCTGCTCGCTGCTAAGGATTTCACCCCAGGCGATCATGGCGGTTGCTTCATGACCTTTGTTGATTGTATTAAAGATGTCCTGGTCGGTATTATCAGCCTGAAATTCAGGATCAGCCAAGGATGGTCCCACCAGACCCTGACCCTCTGGTCCATGGCATTGAGCGCAAACGTCAGCATAGATCTCAGCTCCATCAAGGGATACGGTTGTCACCTTTATTTCAGGTGGAAATTCGACTGGAGGGTTTTGTTCCCAGGCGCGCAAGTAAGCAACAATCGCATCCACCTCTTCATCTTCTAGCGGCCCTCCAAAGGATGTACCAAAAGGTGACATCCCAAAATTAGGTTGGCCTTGGGAAATAATAGAGCGCAACGTGACATCATCGCGCGTTTTCAAAAACTCAGCAGTGCTGATGGGAGGGATGATGTCACCAGGTCGGCTGGGGTTTGGCCCGCCCTCGCCAAAATCACCATGACAGGTTGCGCAGTTCTTGGCAAACAACTGTTGACCAACCTCCAGAGGGGTGCCTTTGGCAGCATCCCACGTATAGCTCACCAGGGCATCCAGCTGCTCTGCTGTAAGCACATCCCCCCAAACGGGCATGGTCTCATGCCCACCTCCGCTGGCAATAATCTGGCGTGCTTGTGCCACGTCCTCAGCTGCTGGAATGCGCTCACCATGGCAGTCAGAGCAATACTGATTGAACAAAGTTTTTCCATTTGGTACTGTAGCAGGGTCTACCACGTATCTGGCCAGCGTATCCAGTTCAGTGTCGCTCAGCCTTTCTCGCCACGGAGGCATTTCAAGGTGCAAGCCCCCATTACTGATGATGGAACGCAAATCGCTTTCTTCTCCTGAAAACGCCACTGACCGTCCATGACAGGGCGCACAATTAATCGCAAATAACCGCTGCCCATCGGGGGCTACCAGGAAATTCAAGAGGGCTGTGCGTTCTTCCTTACTTAAGGTTTCCGTCCATTGTGGGATATCTAAGTTTTCATGAAATGAATAGCTCTGACCCTGTTCCAGGGCGTTTTTCAATTCCAATGGATCGCTGTCTACAAGTTCTGGGGCCTCATGACAGGCTGCACAGTTCTGGGAAAACAACTGGCTCCCCTCCGGCGAGAGGATAAAACCGGCCAGCGCGTCGATTTCATTGGTGGTCAGGTCTGCATTCCAGGCTGGCATACCCTCATCGTGCTTGCCTTGTGCGATCACCGCGTGCAAATTGGTGCCGGTTGGTACAGATATGGAAGGTCCATGACACGGGGCGCAGTTTTGAGTATACAAGACTGCAGTTTGATCTCCGCTGACAGCTTCTTCAGGCGGAGGTGCTTCCCGCACCGCTTGAACTGTCAGGAAGATGACTCCCACTAAGGCCAGAGAGGTCACCCCTACGACTACGGGCCTCCCCAGGAAGTGCCTGCGAGATGAGCGATCGATAAATGGCAGGGCAAACAACAGCAAAATCACCAATGTGGGAATCACAAAAACGCCCACCACCTCCAAAGCGCCGGGGAAAAACTTCAGCAGCTGGAATAAGAACAGGAAATACCACTCAGGCCGGGGTGTATAGGACGAATCTGCAGGATCAGCACGTGCATCCAGGGGCGCACCCAGGAAATATGCCAGTGCCACCAAGATTAAAAACACCAGTAAGGCGAAAACTGCGTCTTTGAATAGGATATCGGGGAAGAAGGGAAGGCCTTTTTCTTTGGCTTCTTTATAACCCTCGAGATATTCCTGCTTTTCTTTCTCGTTCATCGGGCTACTCCTCTCGCTTCGGAACGGCGCTGATGCCGATACGTACTATAAGGTACATATGGATAAAAACCAGCAGTAGAAGTGCAGCCGGTAACACCCACACGTGAACGCCGAAGAAACGAGCCAGTGTCACCGCGGTTAGCTCCTGCCCTCCCCGCATCACCCGTAATATCCACTCTCCAACAACTGGTGCCACGCTGGCGATGCGTGTCCCTACCGTTGTAGCCCAATAAGCTTTTTGGTCCCACGGCAAAAGGTAACCCGTGAATCCAAAACCCGTCACGACCAATAGTAGCAATACCCCCGTGAGCCAGGTTACCTCACGCGGGTATTTGTAAGACCCATAAAATATTACGCGCAACATATGAACCAGTGTTAAAACCACCATGGCGCTCGCCCCCCAATGGTGCAAGCCGCGTATTAACCAACCCGCCGGAATCTGGGTAGAGATGTATTGCACACTATCGTAGGCGTGATCCGGCGTGGGAACATAATAAATCGTCAGCAGGATACCTGTAACTATCTGCAGGATAGCAACAAACAGCGTGGCGCTCCCTAAAGTGTACAACCAGTTGACCTTGGGTATCTTCCTCAGGAAGATAAGTTCCCATACCCGGCGCCATCCAAACCTCTCGTCAAGCCAATTTCCCAATTGTGCCACCATATCAACCTCCAAATATCTCAACCTGATCGTCTTCCACCCTGACCTCGAAACGATCCAAAGGCCTGGGTGGTGGGCCTGAAATCACCTTTCCTTCTTTATCAAAAATCCCGTTGTGGCAAGGGCAGAAAAATTGATCTTGTTCCGAGATCCAGCGCACCCTGCAGCCTAAATGGGTGCAGACATTGGACATGGCAATGTAATTGCGACCGTCCTCCGTTAACACATAAACGGATAGTTCTTCTTCATTCACTATCCAGCCTGTCTGGCGCTCAACGGTAGCCTTGAAAAGGGTCGGCGTTTTCAGCTCGACTTTGGCGGTAGAACCTAAACGGATCCACTCGCCGGTCTTGTCGCTTCGCAGCGCCGGCCCGATGATGTAGGCCACTGCTGGAATTGCCAGCCCAGCGGTGATCAAGCCACCAATGGCTGCAGTAACGATGCTCAAAAAACCTCGCCGGTTTATGCGATCATCATCCGCCATGAGTTACCTCCTTTAAACTTTACCTACTCAACTGCTGAATTTATTATCGGTGAACGCTCAGGTATCAAACCAGCGCTTGCGAAAAACATGCACAAACCATTCATTTCTCTGGAGCTCCGGCCTCAATCCATTTGACCACCAATTCTAACTCCTGCTGTGATAGTTGACCAAAATGAGGCTGCTCGCCGCGCTGCTTTTGAACGATCAAACTGCCATCAGGGTTTCCAGGGATAACCACCGCTCCGCTTACACCGCCTGTCATAACGCCTTGGTAAGTAATCAAATCCAACCCTTGAATGCCTCCGCTCGGGCTATGGCAGGCTCCGCAGCGTGCCCTGAACAAGGGGCCGATGCTGTCATCATAAGTCAAGGCGCCCCCAGCTGGTGCTGGCATTGGGGTTGGGGTTGGTGGGAGTTGCTCGAGTAAAACTTCCCGCAAACCTGGAGCGTCAAAACCGGCGTAAGTCCACACACTCCCGTGACAGGAGCTGTTTGAGCAGAAAGAGCTGTTATCGGTGCCGCCCGGATTTCCAGTCGTATGGCAATTGGAGCAAGTGTTATCGAAGGCTGAATGGTGCAGGCTGATCCAGTTTGGGTTTAAATGAGAATTAGGCTCGGGACCGCGGCTGATTTCCAGTTCAGCCACAAAATCTGTTGGTCCGGCTACTACTGGGATTGCGTGGCATAGGTTGCATTCCAGGCGGATAGCTTGCTGCTCGGCGTCCAAATGCTTTCCATCGTGACAGCGAAAGCAACCTGGTGAGTCTTTGTGACCTATATTATTCGGGTGAGTGGTCCAGTCGGAATTTTGTTCCGGGAAAACGCTTCTACGATAAGCGTACTGCAAAACCGTGATGGCAGCATCAACTTTATCGCGGTTGCTGGCGTAAAAATCAGGGTAATAAGCCTGATAATAAGTGGACAGGCCCGCAATTCCGTTCACGCCCTTCTCGGTGGTATCATAGATTTGACTGTAAACCTCGATAGCCTTTTTGTGAATCTCTGGAATATCCGTGGAGACCTCCCCGCGCTCAATCAGTTGGTTTACAGTTTCTTCGGGAGTAAGTACCAGGTGCGTGATGCGGTTATGGCAGGTAATACAATCCATTTCCTTTAGATCCCCCGGATTGATGGCCTGTGTATCGATCTGCGCTTTGATGTCTACGTATTCGGTCGTCGAACCATCGTCTTCGATAACCTTTATATACGGAATTTGTTGTTCTTCTGGTCCATTCGGCAAGTAAAAAATCTGGTTCTCGATATGCCAGTGGATTCCCCGACCTAATCCAACCCGCTGGCTGCCTCCCCCGGTTTTTAAGTCGAGGTAGAGAGTCGAGGCTGTGTTGGTGATATCAGAGGCGAATCGTTTCATCTCTCGCAGGCTATCATCAGAAAATTTCTCTGGGTAATGGCACTTCTCACAGGTTTCCCGCGCCGGGCGAAGATCATGAGCACGGATTGGGAATTCATAGTTCTTGAAAATTGTGGCTGTCACATGCTTGATATCCCCTGCCTTGCGTGTGATCCGGGTGGCGATAAAACCCTTCCCGATATGGCAGTCTACGCAATCGATCCGGGCGTGAGGGGAAGTCAAATAAGCAGTGAACTCTGGCGGCATGGTATGGCAGGTCGTACCGCAGAATTGAGGCGAGTTGGTGTAATCCCAGGTATAAACTCCTGCGGTCAAAACCAATATGGTCAAAACGCCCAAGACCGCGTAAGGCAATACCCTGATCCATCTTGGTGAATCAGCCGGCGGGAAGAAGAACCTTCTGATTCCATCTAGAACGCGTCTCATCAATTCATTCTCCTTAAGCACTGTTATAAATTCAAACTGACAAACTATTTCTCAGGTGCCCCAGCCTCAATCCATTCGATCACTTTATTCAGTTCATCGATGGTCAACTGCCCAGGGTGGTTGCCGCTCGATTGGATCTGGACGATCAAGCTGGTGTCCGGATCTCCCGGCACGATAGCGGGGCCGCTCTGTCCACCCTTGAGTGCATCCTGATAAGTTGCCAGGCTCAGACCCCCTTGGTTTGACTGCACATGGCACGCACCGCACCGCTCATTGAAAAGCGGTCCGAATGTCCCTTCCCAGGTATTGGCATGGGTCACCTCACCAGGTGCAGGCGTAGCTGTAGGCAGCGCTGTCGCAGTTGGCGTTGGGGTTATCGGCACGAAGATTGGTGCTGTCTCTCCTGGAGGAACTGTGTTTATTGCGGTCACTTCAAAAGTGGCGAATTTATATAACCCGAAGCCCAACACACCTACAGCAATAGTCGCTATTGGAAAGAAATAACGTTGTCGCTGGTGGATGACCTCGGCTGGTGGTGATTCCCCGGTTTTCCCAGACTTGATCAGCGCCAGTTCAGCCGGGTGCTCCTCCCTCATTTCTTCTTCCGTCATCTTGCCGATGAACATGCTCTTATTGAAGTGTCGTACGTGAACATGGTAAAAATGCCACAAGATGATTGCCAAAACAGCCAGCAAAGCCTCTGCACCATGAGCTGCCTTGGCAGCCGGGATAATTTCGCCAGGCAACCAACGCGTGGTAGCGATCGGATTCCACATCATGAATCCCGTAATCGCCATAATCAGGGTTCCCCAAACTACCGCCAGATATTCGACTTTCTCGGCATAGGTATACCGACCGTAATAAGCCTTACGCTTTCGCAGCCCTAGATAATACAAAATATCCTGGTACAGGTGAAGAAAATCTTCTGTCACGGGAAGCATCGTAAGAGAAACTCGCTTAACCAGAATTCGATAGAATAACGCCACAATATGGTAAATGCTCACAACCATCAATACGATTGCCGAAGTGCGGTGGATTACCCTGGTCATCTCAATCCCGCCCAGCATTCCCAAGATAGCCTCTCCTGTCTGGCTGATAGCATATTTCTGAGCTAATCCAGTAACTCCCAAAATCGTGAACGAAATTAGCAGAACCAAGTGCTCCAATCGTTCTGAATAGTCAAAACGCAGGTAAGTTCTTACCGCCTTTTTTAGAGCCAGAGGGGTTGTGGTTGGTTGGGGAGCAGATTCCTCACTCATGCGATTCATCCTCTTCATTCTGCTGCTCTTCATCCTGCTCCACTGATTCTGCACTTGTGTCTTCACTCTCAACCTCAACCGGCTGTTCTTTATCATCCGCCACCTCAACCGCGGGTTCTTCTCCAGATGAAGCGGCTGCTTCCTCCTCACCCTCTTCCTCAGGTTTCTTTTCACCTAGTGTATTGCTTGCAGCGTCTGCTTTTGATTCCTCCTCGATCTTGGAGTCTGTCTGCGTAGTTGGGTCCTCGGTTATTGGCTTCCTGAAAAGTATCAGCTTGCGTATTTTTCCCCTGAACACCGAACTGACGTCTAACGCCACCAGGATTGCCATGCCGCCCAATAAAGTTGGGATAAATATAGAATAAAACAAATTGACGGCGTAAACCATGGGCGTTTTACTCGCCGAAGGGATGTAATGAGACAGCCAGGCATCCGAGAAGTTGGCAGTTGCCTGCGGGTGGCACACCTGGCAGCGAGCCAGCAAATTCTCGCGGATTCGCAAACCCTCTTTCGGGTCATCTACTCGTTTTATATCGTGAATGCCATGGCAGTCAAAGCATACTGGCTTGTTGGTCTCTTGGTCAGGATACTCCTTCTCAAAGAGGGTCACGGTAGTACCGTGGAAATCGGCTACATATGTGTTGAGAACCTGGGTGGATATACCGTACTTATCCATGATACTCGGGTCGGTATGGCATTTTGCACAGATTTCTGGAGATTTCAGCCGGAAGGCAGCCGTGGTGGGATTCTCGATATTGTGCACTCCATGACAATCAATACAGGTTGGCACATCAAGGTTGCCCTCACCCACCAGGGCAGATCCGTGCACACTAGTGAGATATTTTTGATAGATGGCGTTGTGACATTGCGCACAGGTTTGTGGGATCCACTCGGGTGCCTCGGGCAGTAGTTTTCCAGTTTCTGGATCGGTCAGTTGGCGCACCGCATGGGCAGTATGGCAATCCGTACATATGGCAGCATTGCGATTGCCATTCTCCAGGGCGGTGGCATGTACGCTATCCTGGGTGAGGGTATACTGTTCTAGGTGGCAGCGCTGGCAAGCTTGATAAAGCTGTAAACTTGCATCACGAATATCTTTTGCGCTGAACGGTGGGTGAGGGTAATTGCCCACCGTGGTATGGCACTGCACACAGGCATAGCCATCTTTCCCATGCACCGAATGGTTGTAAACCTCCGCAGATATCTGCAGGTCGAGCGTTTCACCATCCTCGAGGGTCAGGGTAAGACCCGCTTTTCCGTGGCACTTCAAACAAGTATCGTTGCCAATCGACATCTGGGTCGGCAAGCTGGTTGCCTGTTGAAGTGGGTTTCCCACCTCTTTGGAATATACGCGCTGTCCGGGAAGTATGATGGCGTAAAGCCCTGCGAGCAGACTTATGCACAACCCGCCAAACAGCAGCGCATAAATACGACGCCGGGGCATTATCCCTTTTCTCCTTGCAGTTGGCTCTGGTTTTCATCCTCGGCGGCTTCGATGGCCTCTCCGGTCAATTGCCTGTACGCTAAGTCATGGAACTGGCGCATATCATTCTCGCTTAAGCGACCTGTGAAAATGCTCAGATTCAACCTTTCCACATGTACATGGTAAAAGTGCCATATCACCACAAATACGCCCGCCGCAATTGCTTCGCTGCTGTGTGCCAGTTGGGCGGCTGGAATTACCCCGCCAGGTATTAGGCGCGTGACAAATATCGGGAACCATAAAATCAACCCGCTTATTACCATAATCCCGATCCCCAGGAATAAGAACCAGTAAGTAAATTTCTGTTCAAAATTATATTTTCCGAAGGCAGGCTTCTCTTTCGTCAGGAAGAGCAGGTACTTGACCATCTGCCAGGCGTCTTGCACATCTTGCCAGGTGGGAAAGATATCCCCCCCGAGTCGGCGTCGCACCATTAAATATATCCCTCGCCCTAGGTGGTAAGCAACCTCGAGCATCAATACCACCGCAGCGATGTGGTGGATGCGTCGGAACAGCATCAATCTTTCAGGTGTCGTGATCACCTGGTAACCCCAGCTGTTGAAATATTTTTGCGGTAGACCGGTTAACAACAACACCGTAAAGCTCAAGAAAAGGGTCGCATGCTCCCATCTTTGCCCGAGGGTGAACCGTTTAAAAGTCCGTTCGGTCTGGATCATATGAATTTTAGAGGCTGGGGTTGGTTGTTCGACGACGCTCATCACAGGCTCCTTTTCACACGCGCCACCAAGGCGCGCAGGATTTGTAAGACGACATAAATCCCCGAAATCCAAAGCACAAAAGGAGTAAAACTGTCATAGAAAGCTTTCGTATAGAAGATAAAGGGGGTCCGCTCCAGGCTGATCATGTTATGTCCGGTCCAGGCACTGGGCCAATTCTGCCCGGCATCAGGGTGACATTGCTGGCAGGTCGCCAGCAAGTTTGCCGGGTTAACTCGTGAGGCAGGATTAGTGCTTGCCAGGATATCGTGCACCCCATGGCAATCAGTACATACCGCGCTGTTGTGCCACAGGTTGGGCCATTTGGCCTGAAATACAGAAACATCCACGCCGTGCCAGGAAAGTTCATAAAGGCTGTACACGTCTGCTGAGAGCCCATATTTACTCATCAATTCCTGGTTGGCGTGACACCCCGCACAAAGTTCAGGTGATTCAATCCGAAACTGGGATGTGCGCGGGTCGGTAATATTGTGCACGCCGTGGCAATCGGTACAAACTGGCACATCCGGATTATTTTGCTCTATCAAGGCTGTCCCATGGATGCTGTTCTTATATTGATTGAATATTTCAGTATGGCATTGCCCGCAGATTTCTGAGATGTGGGCGCGTGGTTTATCCGGCGGACGCACATTGTGAGCGCCATGGCAATCGGTACAGATCGGCGCACCCAGATTGCCAGCAGCAGCTGCCTGAGCATGCATACTGTCTTGGGTCTTGGTATAGTTATCCGAATGGCACTTTTGGCAGGCCAGGTAATAGGCTCGGGATAGTTCCCGCCTGCTATCGTATTCGATCTTTGGGTGGGGGTAGGTCGTGATATTGGTATGGCAGGCTTTACATTCAATACCAAGCGGGCTGTGAACAGAATCGCGCAACACTTCCGAAGAAATATACAGCGATAAAGTTTCGCCGTCCGGCAGGGTTGTGTTCAAATCAAGATTTCCATGACACGATAGACAATATTCTTCGGTTTGTTGGTCAAACCGCGCCGCTTGAGAAGAGCTGGTCTGTATTAGAAAAATCAGCAATCCCGCCACCCCCACAACTAACAGGGTCGCCAAGCGTAGGTGCCAACTGGAAGGAATTCCAAGGGTCTTCATGGGCTGGACCTCCCGCTGAGGTTGTTAGTCCCTTCACCCCCGTTCTCCATGCCATTAGGCGGCTGAGGGCTTGGTTGGATCAAACCTAGCCGTCGTAGCAAATATGAAATGCCCAGCATGATGAGAAGTGGCACCAGACAGCGAACCACGAACATCAGAACAATTATCAGCTGATTTACGTTAGATTGATTCATATCTGCGCCCTTCCGAGCTGCTTTCCAGTCATCACGGGTGCCACCTCCACCATACGCCTGGGAGGATTGTTTCCTGGCGTTTCATCACGTCGCCCGAATTCACGGTCGTTTATGGTAGTCAACCGCCATGTCAATCAATTCCAAGTCAGTTTTCGCCAGTGATGTCCCTTCCACGTGACAATGCCGGCAAGCAAAATCTAGCGAGATCTGCTGTGTAAGCAGGTTGCCAACTTCATCAAATTGTGCTACCTGAAATGGATTGATCGACATCACGTGCGTCCGTATGTCAGCGGTATACAATTGAGCGTCACCCCAAGCACTTTTTATCATGTGAGGCATGTGGCACTGGGTGCAATCGACCTTCAAAGACAGGTGCTCAGGGTTGTTTTGAAACTGCGCCTCCTCGAAATGACAACCTTCGCAAGGGGCTTGCGTCGTCGCTTCATCACCTTTCCGCAGCTCCACCACGCCTGTGTGAGGGTCATGGCAGGTAACGCAATCCATCACCAGATGTTTACCCTGTAACATCCATCCATACTGGTCATGATGGTTGATAAAGCCTCCTTCAGAGTCCAGCGTTTTACCTTCCCCCAGCAGGTGGCATTGCCCACACATGTGAGTGTCGCGGTCAATGACCAGCCGGACGCCCTTTGGATTCGAGGCATGCAAGCTGCCTGGTCCATGGCAGGCTTCGCATTGCACACCCGCCTCCGCCCAGGTTCCAATAATGCCAGGCAACTCATCCTGGTGTCCACTCGGGTTGAATCCGGTTGCATGGCAAGAACCGCAATCGTAGGGCAATTCAGCTTCACCGGAATGGTACTGCACCCAATCGGCGCTTTTGCCTATCAAAGGGTTTGCCAGGTTCAACAGGTTGAGATAATCCACATCCCCAGAAGCGCCTGGAAGATCTGTGATGATATATCCGTTTTGATCAAGAAAAATTGCTTTCCAGTTGTACCCACCGATCACGTAGCTGATATCCACCCAGCTATAACCTTCAGGAGGGCTGATTAATCTCGAAAATGGGTATTGGGGAGGTTTTCCTGCTTCTACCCGGTTCAGCTGCCAAGCATGGCCAGACCTTGAGAATGCCTCATATACCTCTGGATGGCAACCGTCGCACGTCTGGCTGCCTATATAATCGGCGGACGGAGCTGTAGCCGCTCCACCAGGCGGGCCACTCGGCCCTGGAGGACCCTGTGGTCCCTCTGGCCCCGGCACACCTGGTGGCCCTACCGGTCCTGCCGGTCCCTGGGAGCCTGCGCAAGCTGTCAGGGGAATTGCTGCCAACAGCAAAGCGCCGCACAGAATGACCCATTTTCGTCCCATTGCATTTCTCCTCTACGTACATCATAACAAATAATTTGAAAATTAAAGACTGACCGCCAGGTCTATTAATTCACCTTCTCGGTCAGGAAACCTCTCGCAAATTAAACCTCCCTGTGCGAGGGGGATTTGGGTTGTTCACCCTATGTATTATATCCTGGATATTAATGCCAGATTAGGGGAATATGTCCTACTCAAGATGTGACAAATGTAACATACATTATCCTATCGATATCGCTCGATTGCTGTAAAATACCCAATAACGAGGAGTATCTCTATGGCTCTCTCTAGTTTACATCTCGGCATCGTCTTCGTATTCTTCATCTATGGGCTTTCTTTCTTTACCATGGGGGTTGCATTATCCCTGGAGACTGGCCGGTCTCCTTTGCTCACGAACAGAAGCGCTTTACGTCTGTTGGCTGTCTTTGGAATCCTTCATGGGGTTCATGAATGGATGGAAATTATTCTTCTTCAAGGGGTGTGGTTGGGATTGCCTTTCCCTTCTGAGATATCTTGGTTGCGAGTGAGCCTTTTAACCGTTTCTTTTATCCCCTTGGTTGCCTTTGCTCTGCATACCCTGCAACCTTTCAGGCATACACCTCGTCTGGCTATTTATTTACTAGCGGGCATGCTCGCGGTGGACTTTTTTTTGATAGCTCTCAATTACCGCATAGACCCTCAGCACATCATTCAGCGAGCTGATGCACTCACCCGATATCTTCTTGCGGTCCCCGGGGGTATTCTGGCTGGCATAGCGCTTTACACCCGCTCTCGCCAGGTAGGTTTGGAAATAAGCCAGCAGCTGGCTGCTCGCTTCCGCTGGGCTGCTATCGGGATGGCGGTTTATGGCGTTACCCAAATCTTCGCCACCTCTACAGACATGTTTCCCGCAAACACCCTCAACGCTGAATTGTTCTTAGTATTTACTGGTTTCCCGATACAGGTAGTGCGCGCCTCCTTGGCGGTCCTAGTTACAATCAATCTTATTCTCGCCATTCAAGCGATTGAACGCCACAGGGAGCACCAGCTCATCAGCGCCCAACAAGCTCGCGTAAAAGCCCTCGAGCAGGTTCAACAAGATCTGGTAGAAAGAGAATCTTTGCGTCGTGAGTTGCTGCGCCACATCGTTATCGCCCAGGAAGAGGAACGTGCCCGCATCGCTCGTGAACTTCATGATGAAACCGCTCAGGTTTTGACCGCTTTTACCTTGAATCTAGCGGCCTTGCGTAATATCCTGCCAGACAGGGTCGATATCACTAATCTGTTCACTCATCTTCAAGACCTCAGCCAACAAATGTCCGAGGGCGTCTACCGTCTTGTGCACGACCTACGCCCAGCACAGCTGGATGACCTTGGTCTGGTAGCAACCCTCCAGTACTTGGTTGACGAAGGCAGGAAAAGTTTAGGGCTTGAAATTACCCTGAAACTAAACGGCGCCAAGCAACGCCTAGATCCCCTGGTCGAGACAGTTGTTTTTCGCGTAGCGCAAGAAGCTCTTTCCAATGTCAGCCGCCACGCTCAAACCAATCAGTGCTCGCTTGAGCTGATATTCGAATCACAAACCGTCGTCTTGCGAGTTAGCGATGCTGGGGTTGGTTTTAATGTCAGAGAGTCTCTTTCTCCACCGCGCGGATGGGGATTAGCAGGTATGCGAGAAAGGGCCGAAGCTCTCAGCGGCGACTTCCATATCCATTCTGCTCCCGGTCAAGGTACTATTGTTGAGGTCGTCATACCGCTGTTAAATATACAATCGGGTGATTTTCACCCGAGGCATAATCTGTTAAGGAAGAAGGACAGGCAGGGAGTCAGCCATGAAAACCATCCGTTTAATGTTGGTCGATGATCATGAAGTTGTCCGCGCAGGACTGAGATCCTTCTTAGAATCGCAACAGGGGTTTGAAGTGGTCGCCGAAGCCGGCGAAGGTGAGCAAGCCATCCAGCGTGCTCAGGAGGTTCGCCCGGATATTGCAGTTATGGATATAACCATGCCGGGATTGGACGGATTAGAAGCCACCCGGCGCCTGAAAGAGATTTGTCCGGAGTGCCAGGTGCTTGCCCTTACTATCCATCAGGACAAACAATATTTCTTCGAAATGCTTGCAGCAGGAGCAACCGGCTATATCACCAAGCAAGCTGCAGCTCAGGAACTGCTTGCAGCTGTTCGCTCCGTCGCTGAAGGAAACGTCTACCTTCAACCAGCTCTCGCCCGTTGGTTACTTGAAGACTACCAGCGTTTATTAAACGGGTTACCGCCCGAGTCGCGCCTCGAACTCCCCAACCAAGAACAACAGCAAGCTGTGCAAGTGCTCAGCCGTCGCGAGCGCCAGGTGCTGGAAGCCGTCGCCCTGGGACTCACCAACCCGCAAATTGGTGATCGGCTTGGCATTAGCCATAAGACTGTCGCCAGACATCGCGAGCGCATCATGAACAAGCTCAACTTGCACTCTCGAACAGAATTGGTAAAATTCGCTATCCGTACTGGTCTGATAGAATTATAGAATATCATGTCCCCAGCTAAGTTTAAGGTGGGCTAACAGCCTCACTCATAAGCTCAATCAGAGAATCTATATAGCAGGAGCGATGTCATTTTGGCGAAATATACTATAGGATCGATTGGGTGACTGTTTCTCATGCACTTTTTGGGGTCTTCTCAGGTTACATTAATAATAATATGACAAAATTTAAAATTACGGACTCTTTGACTTGCACCAGGTCCAACCAGGTTCAAGCAGCATTTGTCTAATGGAGGCAGAAAACATGGAAGAAGCCATCAACCCCCGGGCAGGCACTCCCAGTCGCACGAAATTCATTCTCGGTGGTTTGCTCATCGTTGCAGCTATCGTATACTTGATTGTGACATCTACTCAAGCCAGCGCCCAATACTTCGTGACCGTGGATGAACTTGTCGCTAAAGGAGAAAACCTCCTCGATCGGGATGTGCGTGTCTCCGGAGCAGTCATCGGTGATTCCATCCAGTACGACCCTCAAACCCTGACACTGAGCTTCACAGTAGCCCATGTACCTGGTGATAATAAGGAAATTGAAGCCCAGGGTGGTCTAGGGGCCGTTTTGCACGCCGCCGTCACTGATCCGAATCGAACACGACTGCAAGTTGTTTATGTTGGCCCGAAACCCGACTTGCTGCGCGACGAAGCTCAAGCCATTATGACCGGCAAACTGGCCGATGATGGTGTCTTCCACGCTGATGAATTGCTGCTCAAATGTCCCACTAAATATCAAGAGGATATCCCTAACCAGGTTGAAGGCTAGCGCTTTCAGCCTCTCAGCCGGACTTGTTTTATCGGCGATCTATTGTGTGCTTCCTTAATTCGTTGACTATCCTCACAATCCCTGCACTTTTTGGAGTTCCTTAATGGTTGCCAATCTTGGCTATGGTGCCCTGGTTATAACTTTTCTTGTCTCAGTATATGGTGTGGGAGCAGCAATCTACGGCGTTCGTAAGCATGCTCCCTATTGGGTGGATAGCGCCCGTAATGCTATGCTGCTTACCTGGCCGCTCGTCACCGTCGCGGCCCTCAGCATCATCTACCTACTCGTTTCTAACCACTACGAAGTTGCTTATGTAGCCAACGTCACCAGCAGGAGTATGCCGTTGTATCTCAAGGTGACCGCTTTATGGGGTGGGCAGGCTGGCTCGCTCGTGTTCTGGTCCTGGTTGATGTCAGCTTTTGCTTCAGCAGTCACCTTGCGAAAATGGAAGCGAGACCGTGAGTTTCTCCCGTGGGTGATTGTTGTCTCCCTGGTCACCTTGGCTTTTTTCTTGAGCTTGTCAATCTTTCTCGAAAACCCTTTCGCCCGTTTGTGGCAAACAGCCTCAGGGCAGGTAAAAACCGCCTTGCTCCAACCCGCGGGCGCCTTCCCTTACATCCCCACGGATGGCAACGGTTTGAACCCACTTCTGCGGCACCCAGGCATGATCATTCATCCTCCCATGTTATACCTGGGGTTTGTCTCCTTTGTTATTCCTTACGCCTTTGCTATGGCTGCTCTCATCACCGGGCGTACCGACGACCGCTGGATCCGTATCACCCGGCGCTGGTCCCTGGTAGCCTGGTTATTCCTTTCTCTCGGGTTGCTCTTAGGTGGTCGTTGGGCTTATGACGTGCTCGGTTGGGGCGGCTATTGGGGTTGGGATCCGGTTGAAATCGCTGCCTTTATGCCCTGGCTTACCGGCACAGCCTTCTTGCATTCGGTCATGATCCAGGAAAAACGCGGCATGCTCAAACACTGGAATATGATCCTGGTCATCCTGACTTATGACTTGGTGATCTTTGGTACCTTCCTGACCCGCTCCGGCGTGTTGTCTTCGGTGCATGCATTTGCCCAGAGCGCTATTGGGCCAGTCTTCTTTGGATTCATTGGTCTCACCTTTATAACTTCTCTAGGCTTGCTCCTCAATCGCTGGAATGACCTCAAGGCCGAAGCGCAGATGACCTCCCTGCTATCGCGCGAATCTCTCTTCTTGCTCAATAACCTGCTTTTTATCGGCATTCTGGTAGTCTGCTTCTGGGGCGTCATCTTTCCCTTGATCTCAGAATTGGTAACCGGTCAAAAGGTCACCGTAGGACCACCGTTTTATGAACGGGCTACTGGTCCGCTCTTTGCTGGATTGTTATTCCTGATGGGAGTGGCCCCGCTGGCAGCCTGGCGGCACTCAACTGCTAGGACTTTGGGCCGGGCTGTCTGGAAGCCAATGCTGGCTTCCCTGGTTATCGTAGCTGCTCTGCTGGTAAGTGGTATGCGTCAACCGGCTGCTATCCTCGGTTTCTGGTTGGTGGCCTTTGTGGCCTTCGTCACCCTTTACGAATTCTGGCGGGGTGCCTTGGCCCGCCATCGCAAATCGGGTGAGAGCATGCCGGTTGCTTTATGGCAACTGGCTGGTCGCAACCGTCGCCGTTATGGTGGCTATGTCATCCACCTGGGTGTGATTCTGATGGCGCTCGGCGTCATCGGTATAGAAATCTTCCAGACCGAAACCCAGGGTACCATCCCTCAAGGTCAGCAGCTTGTCCTGGGAGACTACAGCGTTCGCTATGATTCTTTGGCAACTTTCGACACGCCTGACGGGCGTAATGTCGCTCGCGCCGTGCTCAGCGTGTATAAGAATGGTAACTTCGTCGGGGAGCTCCATCCCCGACGCGACTATTATTACGAATCGCAGCAACCCATGACCATCCCCGCGGTGAGGAGTACTTGGGAAGATGATTTCTACGTGCTATTGGTCGATTGGCAGCCCATCTCCTCCCAGGGTGCTACCTTCAAGATCTACCACAACCCGTTGGTTAATTGGCTCTGGTTGGGTGGTTTTGTCTTCATTCTCGGTACACTGGTCGCCGCTTGGCCGGATCGTGATCCCGCGTCATCTCGCTTACGCGTTCGCCGGAGTTCATATGTACCCGCCAAAGTCTGATCCGTGTCGCCTCTCGAGAGTTGCTGGAAGAAAAACGTGGCCGCACCGGTTGTGCTCCCCATCGTTAAATACCCTCACGAGTCGCTCCAAGTAATTAATTTCTTATGAAATATCTTCAAAGACATCTATCTGGCAACCAGTTCAATCGCTTCTTTTGGCCGGCAATCTTAGCAGCTTTGCTGTTTGCCTTGTTAACAACCAGCCTCACCTTGGCGCAGGATAATCCGCCCTCGACACCCAGCGATGATCAGGTCAATGCCATCGCCAAGCAGCTTTACTGTCCGGTGTGCGAAAACGTACCTCTAGATGTATGCCCGACTCAGGCATGCGCCCAATGGCGCCAATTGATTCGCGAAAAAATCGCTCAAGGCTGGTCAGCAGACCAAATTAAAACCTACTTCGTCCAGCAATATGGCGACCGGGTTTTGGCCACCCCGCCAGTACATGGATTGAACTGGCTTGTATATGTCATTCCACCCCTGGCTATTATCGCCGGCATTTTCATTCTCTTCCGCGCTATGCAGGCATGGAAAAAACCGCTGCCAGCCGAGGTTTCTCAAGATATTTCTACTGAGACCCCCACTGATGAATATATCGTGCGTTTGGAAGAAGAACTCCGAAGACGCTGATATAATTGTTCGTCCCTGACCAGTCGCTGGTAAACGGTAAGAATGGAGTAAATTATGTCAGAATTGCCAACGGCAGCCTCTGCCTCTGATAATACCGTGCCCCCAAATTCGCAAGGGAGGCGAGCCACGCTATTGGGGATTTCTTGGGGCGCTTTGCTTGCCTGGGGAGCAATATTGGCTTTGCTGGCTATCCTGGCGCTCGGCCTGTTACGTTCACAACGAGGGCCGGTCAGCAAAGGCGAAAACGCGCCCTCCTTCACCTTGAGCACCTTTGATGGGAAACAAATCACCATGGCTGATCTGGCTGGCAAGGTCATAGTCGTGAACTTCTGGGCTTCATGGTGCAAACCTTGCGAGGAAGAAGCCGCCGATCTCGAAGCTGCCTGGCAGCACTACAAACCGGGAGGCGAGGTGGTCTTTCTGGGTGTGGATTATGTGGATACCGAGCCAGAAGCTTTAGCATATCTGGATAAATTTAACATCACGTTTCCCAACGGGCCCGATTTAGGTACTCGTATTTCCCAGGCCTACCGCATCAGAGGCGTCCCCGAAACCTTTTTCATCAACCAACAAGGAAAACTCGCTTACTTTCAAAAAGGCCCATTCATCTCCCTGGCTGATATTCAAGCTGTCATTGACCCACTCTTGGAACCCTGATCGATGGATATAGGCTCTCTATTTCTCATCACTGCCCTACTGATCTTTGTAGGGCTATTTATTGGTCGGCCTCTCCTTGAACGCAAAGCAGTGCCCCGCAGCCAGGAGGAACACGACCTGTCTTCCCTCCTGGCAGAAAAAGACCGAATCCTTAATGCTCTTCAAGAGCTAGATTTCGATTTTTCTTTAGGAAAGATCCCCGACCAGGATTATCCGGTCCAACGAGCGATTATGCTGCAGAAAGGCGCCGCCATACTACGCCAGATAGATGAACACGCAGCTCAGGCAAAAGATGAAGATATGGAAGCCCTCATCGAAGCCGCCATCGCCGCTCGTCGTGCCGCCCATGGTCGCCGCCCTTCTCCAAGGCCAGCGTCTTCTCCGGGAACAACCGCAGATGACTTCGAGAGAATCCCACAACCCGCAAGTCAGGCCTTTGCTGTAAGCGCTACGGTCGACCAGGATGATGAGCTCGAAGCGCGCATCGCTGCCCGAAGGCGGAGTCGGCAGGACAAATCGGCCGGTTTCTGCTCCCAATGTGGCAATCCCATCCAGAAATCCGACCGGTTCTGCCCCAAATGTGGTGCCAGCCTTGCATAAACTTGTTCGAACTGTTTCCGGAGATCTTGCATCCAATACCCAATCCCATGTTTAGATTGAAGTTTTTAGTAATCATTTCCGGTACCTTGTTACTCGCCGCCTGCTCCAATTTCTCTCTGGCGGCAGATATTACTCCTCCCCCAGGCGCAGAAGTATCCTCGGCCATCCTGCCCACCCAATCCGCGCCGACCGGCCCACTTTACCCCTTGGTGCCACCCGATCCTGCTCAGGGTGAACCCATCTTTATCGAGAAGTGTGCCCCTTGCCATGGTCAAAATGGTTTAGGGGATGGTCCTCAGGCCAACCAGCTTCCCAACCCTCCGGCTCCCTTAGGTTCCTCCGCACTCGCTCGCCAATCTGCTCCCGTTGACTGGTATACCACCATAACAACAGGTAACCTGGAGCGCTTTATGCCTCCCTTCAATAGCCTATCAGAGCGACAGCGTTGGGACGTGGTTGCATACCTCTATACCCTTAGTACCTCCCCAAATATGGTTTCTAAAGGGCAGGAACTCTATCAGGCCAACTGTGCCAATTGCCATGGTGCCACTGGTCAGGGTGATGGTCCCGATGCCGCCGATCTGGAAACATCGCTCATCGATATCACGGACCAGCTATCGATGGTGAAAAAATCCCCCAATGATCTCTACCAGGCCATTACCGCAGGTCTGACTCCCTCCATGCCCGCCTTTGCCGATCAATTGTCGCCAGACCAACGCTGGGCGCTTACAGATTATCTGCGTTCTTTAACCTTCGCATCTTCCAGAGCTGCTGCGGGTTCAGGAGAAACCGCTGGGTTGGAAAATACTCCCAAACCTGAAGCTACCCCTCAGGCAGGTATCACGCCTACATCCACAATCACTTCAACGCTTTCAGAAGTTGGTAGTGTCACTGGTACTGTAATAAATTCCTCCGGTGGTGATGTCCCCCATGGTTTAGCAGTCACTTTGCATGGTTTTGATGATATGCAGGAGACCTATACTATCAGCACCACCCTTAAATCAGATGGCACTTATTCTTTTCAAGATGTCGATATGCCCCTCGGGCGAGTCTTTATCGCCAGCACGGAATATGACCAGACCACCTACAGTTCGGACATATCCGTAATTGAGGATGGGACCCATAACATCGATCTCACCATCCCCATCTTCGAAACCACCACCGATCCCACCGTTCTTAGTGTAGATCGCCTGCACATATTCTTCGATTATATCGAACCGAATACGCTACAAGTTGTTGAGCTCTACATCGTCTCTAATCTCAGCGATCGCACCTTTACCGCAGCCCAAGCAGGAGCGCCCACCATCACTATCGACCTTCCCGAAGGTGCTACCAATCTGCAGTTTGAGGATGGCGCCTTGGGTGGACGCTATGTCGAGACATCCAGTGGGTTCGGCGATACCGCTCCGGTCAGACCCGGATCGGGTCAACATCAAATCGTATTTGCTTACGAAATGCCCTATCAGCGCAAACTGGACCTGGTCCAACCCCTTACGCTCCCGGTGAATGCCGTCGTGATCCTGGTGCCCGAAGACGGTCTAAACATTAAGAGTGATCAGTTCAAGGATGAAGGCACTCGTGACGTCCAGGGTATGACTTACCACATGTATTCGGGAGAGATGTTGGCAGCCGGAACTACCCTCGCTTTACAGGTTTCAGGACGCCCCAGTGCAGCTTCCAGTCTCGTCAGTGGTTCCAGTACCAGTTTGGTTATCGGGCTGGCTGCCTTCGGATTGGCTCTGATCGCGGCCGGGGTTTGGCTTTATCGCCGAAACCAGCTTCGGGGCCAGGCTGAATTGCAAGCTGTCACGGGTAGCGCTGAGGCGGCCCTCTTCACAGATAGAATCTCCGCTGACCCGGACACTATTGTAGATGCCATCATTGCCCTGGATGATCTCTACCAAACCGGAGATTTACCAGAGGGGGCTTACCGTCAGCGCCGCTCTGAGCTTAAAGCGCGTTTGAAAGAACTCCTCGGGAATCAGGAAGCATGAAAAACCCTGCTGTGATTGAAGTTCACAAGCTTTCCAAACGCTTTGGTTTAAGGACAGTCTTACGCGCATTGGATTTTCGGGTCGATTCAGGCGAATTTGTCGCCTTGCTTGGCCCCAACGGGGCCGGTAAGACCACCTTTCTGCGGATTTTGGCTTCTCTCTCACGTCCCACCCTTGGGCAGGTGCGTATCTCAGGTTACTACCTCCCGGCTCAAGCTGCCGCAGTGCGCTGTCGACTGGGCGTTGTCTCCCACCTGCCGTTGTTATATGGCGATCTCACCGCTGAGGAGAACCTGCGTTTTTATGGCAAGCTGTATGGCGTCCTGAATATCGACCGGCGCTCGATTGAGGTTCTCGACCTGGTGGGTTTAAGCCCTCGTCGCAGGGATCTCGTCCGCACATTCTCGCGCGGCATGCAGCAACGGTTAGCTATTGGCCGCGCCATATTCCACAACCCTGATGTCATTCTTTTTGATGAACCCCATACCGGCCTTGACCAGGACGCCTGCGTCATGCTGGATAGCGTGCTGAAAGAAGTCGCTTCCCTTGGACATACCATCGTGATGACCTCTCATGACCTGGCCCGTGCCGCCGACTTGGCATCGCGTTTTGATGTATTGTCGCGTGGTACCATTACCGCCTCCGTGCATCGTTCAGAAATCGATCCAGATAATCTGCTCGCATTTTACCGGAATGCGATTAGCCAAGCCTGAATATGAACAGTGACGCCCAGCTGGTGACCAGCGACGCCCATCAAACCGCCAGTGATAGCCCTCTGCGGTCATTTCTTCGTGCGACGGCAGCCATAATCTGGAAGGATCTTTCTGCTGAACTCCGCAGCCGGGAGTTGCTTTCAGCCATGCTGGTATTCGCCTTGCTCGTCATCCTGATCTTTAATTTCGCCCTGGATTTGGATGTTGAAGCTCGCAACAGTGTTACCGCAGGTGTTCTATGGGTGACTTTCTCCTTCGCTGGTACCCTGGGTCTAAATCGTTCAATGGCGGTTGAAAAGGATCGTGGTTGCCTGGATGGTCTCTTGCTTGCGCCCGTAGATCGTAGTGCTATTTACTTTGGCAAGGCCATTGGTAATCTCATCTTTATGCTTCTCATAGAGATCATCGTACTGCCGGTTTACAGTGCACTTTACAACATCAACCTGTTTATCCCCGGATTGTTGGCTGTGACCGTTTTAGGATCGATTGGCTATGTAGCTGTCGGTACCTTGTTGGCAACCATGGCAGTGCAAACCCGTACTCGCGATATTCTCTTACCCATTTTGCTTTTCCCGGTAGTCCTTCCTGTTTTGCTGGGGGCTGTTAAAGGCAGCACCTTCTTCCTGGAAGGCCGAGAGATGTCTGACATCTGGCCTTGGATTAACCTGCTCATAACCTTCGATGTCATTTTCACCGCCATTGCTTTTATGGTCTTCGACTACATCGTAGAGGAATAAATTATTACGGAGTATTTGGTATGGAATCAAAACCTCGCTTTCTCTCTATTCTAGATCTTGTCAGCCTTACCCTGCTGCTGGTTGCCAGTGGCCTAGTCTTCTTTTACGCCCCTATGGAGGCCGTGATGGGTCAGGTTCAGAGAGTGTTCTATTTCCACGTAGCTGCCGGCTGGGTTGGCATGTTGGGTTTTCTAGTGGCAGCTGTCGCCGGTATATTCTACCTACGCACCAATGACCATAAATGGGATGTTGTCGGATTATCCTCTGTCGAGATCGGGATGGTGTTTGCCTTCATCAATATTGTTACTGGCTCGATTTGGGCCAGACCAATCTGGAACACTTGGTGGACCTGGGATCCTCGCCTGACGACCGCCACGGTCATGGAGCTGATCTATGCGGCTTACCTGATGCTACGTTCTGGTATCGAAGACCCTGATCGCCGCGCCCGTTTTGGTGCCGTATACGCTATCTTGGGATTCGTCAGTGTACCCATGACCTTCTTTTCTGCTCGTCTTTTTCGCACCATTCACCCGGTCGTGATCGGTACCGGCGATCCCTCTGCCCAGGGCACTTTCAATATGACCCCCAAGATGCTTCAGACATTCCTGTTTGGTTTGCTCACCTTCTCATTCATCTATGCCGACCTGCTCTGGCACCGAGTGCGCTTGGGAAAGTTGAACGACAAAATTGAACAGAAAAAACTCGAAGCCATAAGCTAACCGGAGCGAAATATGTTATTAATGCAACAAGGACCTGCTGAAACAACCAGCTATATGATCGCCGGTTATGCGGTCATTTTTGGTGTGATGCTGATTTACCTGGTCAGCCTTTATATTCGCCGCCGCAATCTGCAGCAAGATATGCAAGTATTAGAAGATCTCGACCAGAAAGATAATTGAATTTTCACCACTGGCTGATCCACCCTAAGTGGCAATTAATTGGAGATTTCCAGGTCGACCATTTTTACAGTGGGCCACAAAGTCGAGCGCACTCAACCGTAGAACAGCTCATCTCCGAAGTCGGACTTCGCCCTATCTATGTAGGCGGCCTCGATCAAATTCATCTTGTGGAGGACCTGGGTGCTCTGTGGGTCAACCTGACCATGAAACAGGCTATGGGGCGTGAACTTGCTTTTAAGCTCTTGCAGCGCGCTTAGAAATAGGAGCATTCTACACCGTGCGGCCTCCTGGCTTTAAAATAAGCCTGGTTGAGCTCTTCCCATATTTCACCCTTGCGGTGGATGATGTACCTTTCCAAGCAGTGAGCCTCCATCGCATTTGAATAAATACGCAGGCCCAACCTCGCCAGTGAACCATTGGCTTTTTGTAAGTTAACCACCTTCCCCTTAAGATCCGTCCATCTGTAATCAGCTGGTAGCTCGAAATCCAGATAAACCCGTGAACCTGCCTGGATATTAAGACCTCTTTCCCCCAGCTTGTAAACTACTAACCCGATTCCATGCGCCGAGATATCCACCAAACAAGCCCGCAAGCTTTTCCTCTTCCAGTGTAAAGAAACATAGGTGGGGTTTTTGGGCCGGACCCTCTCGAACTTGCGCTCTTCCCAATCTGTGTCGCTATAGGCGAAGTCAGAAAGGATAAACATGCCTTTGGCGACGTTAACGTCGAGGACCTGGGCGACCACCGGCTTGGGGAATGCCCGGCTGTGCAGATAAATACGACCTCCCAGCACCGCGCACATTCTCAAATTGCTCCCCTGGAAAGTGGCCCCCTCCGGTTTAACCTCCAGGATGGTGACATTCTGGTCCAGCAGCATCCCCATATATGGTTTCACCAATTTCACATTTTCGTTTCGCTGGCCAAGTGACTTGATGTCGGCGACTGCATCGCCAGAGGAAGGGACAAAATTTGCAGACATGCGTAAATTCTCCTCAAACCCGCTTTCAAGGGTCCTGTTTCTCCCACCCATTTGCCAGCAATGATGGCTATAGTGTTCTATTTACGGCATCGCCTGGGTTGCATTTAACCTTGTTGCAAGATTTATACCAACCATAAAAGATTTGTTAAAGTCTACAAACCAACATCTTCACCGGAAATTTATCTTATGATACCCGCCACCAAGCTCCGCACCTCAGGTCCTCCCTGCCCGGAGGCGCCAGGAGCACCCGCCAATTGGACGGTAGGACAATTGCCCCCGGGCAGCTCCGGCAATCGCAGCCGCCATAAACCAGGCACCTTCCACTCCGTATTTCCATAGGGTACGAACAGGTATATGTTGTACCATAAGGGTGCTTTGTCGCCTGACCGGGTTTAATCGACTATCTGTCCCCAAATGGAGACCTTGTGACTTCATTGCAGCGAATACACTCGCCCAGACCCGCACTAAGATTCGGACTTTGTAAAAATATAAGAATTCCTGTTATAATAAAAGTCCGCCTTTATAGGCGGAAGCTCGGGCAGCCCCCCTCTGTCCGGGCTTTTTTATGCCCCTCTCGCTCCCCGGACTTTCGCCTATCCACCTCCTCACCGTCCTCCAGGTCCAGGCGGAGCCAGTCGACTTTGTATTCCTGTCCCTGTAGTTTCAACTGTCCCCTCAATAAAATTAAAATTGCTCATCAATATCTTCGCCAATTACGGCGAAAAAGCAGGCACATGGTGAATACCATCCAACGAAGCAATATCACCCAAACCTACTCCAATAAAATTGGTACTATAATAGGATAGCAATCCAAGCGCTCACCTCGCCAGTCGATATTGGGGCACGCCTCCCTGGAACACCTTGACAAATCGCTCTATAGATAATTTCCGCCAAACATATCGGCCCTCATTATGAAGGGGTTGTGGGAAGAATCCTCTGGAAAATGCAGATATTGATCTCTCTAACCATGAAGATTGCTTAAAAAGGAGGTACCGCAATGTCAGCTAAATCGCTTAGTCTGCTCGTGATCCTGGTTGGCTTGGTTATCGCCCTTATTTTTATCTTCGCTGATGTGATCGGATTGGGGCAAAACCCCTCCCAGTTCGGGCCGCGCCAAACCATCGGTACGGTCGTGGGGGTGGTTGTCCTGATCGTGGGCCTGTATATGTACATGCGTCAGCGCCAATCCTGAGACAAGTCGAAGTAAACTCCCATCATCACTGTCTTTATCGCTGGTCGAGTTCGTCGACGATACCATGAAGCGCGTCCTGCCGGGGAATTCCAGTATAGAGTCCAGCAGATCAATCACCAAGGCTGAAGGATTTTGCCAATAACGAATTCAAAACTGTATTCCCGCCACGGGCTTTGGTCTCTGTTCTTAATTTGTGCCTTACCGCTCCACCTCTGGACGATTATCCTGGCATTGAGAGATTTCTCCTGGGTGGCTGAGCGCACCAATGCCTGGGATGCCATTGGAGTGCTCTCTTATGGGATGGTTTTTGCCCTTATTGAGAGCCTCATGATCTTCCTGGTCATTGCCCTGCTTGGATTCCTGGTTCCGAGGCGCTGGAGCTATGATCAGCGTATCGCCCTGATGAGCGCCCTGTTGCTCATCACTGCTTTATGGGCAATGATCGGCCAGCTCTATTTTCTTTTGGACCTTTCTCTCCCTGAGACTGTAATTTCATTCCTGGGTAGATCCAGGCATCCATTGAGGGTCCTATACGTAGCCAGCCTGGGGATGGTCCTCCCCACCGTCCTGTATCCGGCCTATCTGATCTTGGGATCGAACAGAGCGTTCCGTTTTATGCAAGGTCTCACCGAACGGCTTTCCTTATTGGCTTCATTTTATTTATTCCTCGACTTTGCAGGGCTGGTTATCCTGGTGATCCGCAACCTTTGAATGGGTAGAAAATGAAGGGCAACCTCGATCGACGTGAGTTCCTGAAATTAGCCGGTTTGGCATCCTTGAGTCATGCCCTCCCCCGCTTCGTGATGGCTCCCGGGACGCCGCAGCCTTCTCCAGGGAAAAAGAACATCCTTCTGGTCGTTTTCGATGCGCTCTCCTCCAATAATATTCCATTTTATGGATACCCCCGCCAGACCATGCCAAATCTGGCCGAACTGGCCGATCGGGCGGTGGTCTATCACAACCATTTCGCGGCGGGCAATTTCACCACGCCTGGTACTGCCTCCCTCCTGACGGGTACGCTTCCCTGGACGCACCGGGCCTTCAACTACAACGGAACCGTGGACGGATCTTACCTATCCAGGAATATCTTCCACGCCTTCCAGGATCATTATCGCCTGGCTTACTCCCACAACCCCCTGGTGAATACCCTCTTTGACCAGTTCCTCGCAGACCTGGACGATTACATCCCCCGGGAAACGCTGTTCCTGGCGAATGATGGCCTCATCCAGGCCCTCTTCAAACGCGATGAGGATATCGCCAGCCTGAGTTGGACCCGCACCATAAAAAGAAAAGAGGAAGGATACGCTTACTCGTTATATTTATCGCGCCTGTACGAAGGATACCGGGAGAGCAAGATCGCCAATCTCAAGCCCCTTTTCCCGCGGGGGCTTCCCAATATCAGCGGCGATAATTATTTTCTGCTTGAGCAGGCTGTCGATTCAATTGGGGGCCAGCTCAGCGCCATCCCCCAACCCTTTTTTGCATACATCCACTTTCTACCGCCACATTTTCCCTACAAAACCCATCGCGATTTTTATGGCAGGTTCGCCAATGACGGCTTCAAACCCGTGCAAAAGCCGGTAGATCTTTTCACTCAAGAGAAATCACCCGATAATTTGTTGAAATGGCGAACTTGGTACGACGAGTATATCCTCTACGCCGATCGGGAGTTCGGCAGGCTCTTTAATATCCTGGAAAGCTCTGGGCGGCTAGAGAACACCTGGATCCTGTTTACTTCCGACCACGGCGAGATGTTCGAGCGTGGCATCAGCGGGCACACCACACCGGTACTTCACCAGCCGGTGATCCGCATTCCCTTGTTGATTTTTGAACCTGGGCGCCAGGTTGGAACCCAGGTATACACACCCACCAGCGCCATCGACGTGTTACCCACCCTGCTGCACCTCAGCGGGCAGGAAATCCCGGACTGGGTAGAGGGCCTGGTGCTGCCGCCCTTCACCCAGACCGGTCCCGCCCTCGAGCGCAGCCTGTACGCCCTGCAGGCCAGGAATAACGGTAAATATGCCCCACTGTCTCAAGCCAGCAGTATGCTCCTCAAAGGGCGGCACAAAATCGTGTATTATTTCGGTTACGATCAATTGGGTGAAAAGGGCAATCGAGTAGAGCTCTACGACCTGGAGGCCGATCCCGAGGAACTGGATGATCTCTACGCCTCGCAACCCGGGACAGGCACACAGCTGCTGGACGAATTAAAATCAAAACTGGCGGAAGTGGACCGGCCTTATCTGTGAGCCGTTCGACTTTTATACGCCTCAGCGGGGAGCTGGTACTGCATAGGTCGAGCCAATGCTCACAGGGGACATACGCCTGCTAAGGCGCGCCATGCCACCCTGCAGTCATCTTTTGGGGAGATGACCGGTGCTTAAATCCTTATCCGGGGATGCTCTCGAAAATCGAGTTCCAAAAGAAACCGTTCTGAAAAGCCAGTACGATAGAGGGAACGGTAATTTCAAGGTTCCCAAGGTTGTTGTAAACCGCCCCAAAAATAATGGGAGAAACAATGCTGGCTATCGCCAAACCCGTCCAATTGAAAGACGATTCGGCCTTGACCAGGGCGTTATATCCCTCCCTTGCCAGCATGCCAAGCAGCATCAACCCGTAGAACAAGGCCACCTTGCGCCATTCAATTTTCGCCGTAACTTTCATATCTAGCCTGCGGACCACCAGGGTGGTAATCCCCAGTGATAAGATCAGCCCAGCAATGCCGATGTAAATCTCCATAGTAAAGGTGCTCCTTCCTCAGCCTGAATTTTAAAAAAAGCGTTTGAGAGACTTTACCTCTGATTTTGTTTTGGAACCCTCAAAATTTCCTGCTTTCATTGGGGTGATTACCCCAGGCGCCGGAGCCAGGTCGAGCGCCTCTCTCCCCGACCCCTTCGCAACAAAAGGTTGTCACGCCGTGCCAGCCACATGGTGTGCTCCCGCGAGATGGCGTTCTCAGCATCGCCCACAAAGTCAGAGAGTTCTCCTTCGGTTTGTACGTATTTTTCACGGGCTAAGACCAGTCCGAGTTCATGAGAGGCCAGGCCATAGGCGTGGGCCAGCTCCTGGTGGCGTCGTACCTGCAACCAGGCAAGCAGGACTGCCGCCAATGAAGACAGGATCGATGCCAGGTTGAGATTGAACTCGGGCCAACGAACCAGCAATATCGCCGCAACCACGGCGAGCGCCTGGCATATGGCGATGGCGACCAGCCATCTGGTGGCACT
>DAOUET010000103.1:0-6199 GCA_034430155.1 Anaerolineales bacterium | reverse complement strand
AACTACATTGCTTTCCGACTTACCGATTACCTGCTGCAGGGTCCTATGGCGCGCCCAGATGGCTTACCGATCACGCCAGAAATCGCTCCATCCGCATATCTACCTGCTTTATTCCCCCGTCCCATGCGGATTCACGTAGGCTTCTTGTTGGCGCTGGTATTTGCTGCCCTGGTCTATTGGTTCTTATGGAAAACCACTATCGGGATGGAAATCCGAATGGTGGGAGCCAATCCGCATGCAGCCCGCTATGCAGGTGTTCGAATCGCTTCAATCATCGTGCTGACCATGTCTCTCAGCGGAGCACTGGCAGGGTTGGCCGGCACCAACCAGGTTTTGGGCGTTGATCATCGCATGGTACGCGCTTTTTCCACTGGCTATGGTTTTGATTCGATCGCCTTGGCTCTGTTGGGCAATAGCCACCCGTTAGGCGTGGTGCTGGCTTCGCTTCTATTCGGTTTCTTACGAGGGGGCGCTGCCCGTATGCAATCCGTTGCGGGCACCCCTGTCGAAATCATCCGGATCGTGCAAGGGATGATCATAATCTTTGTGGCAGCACCCGAGATCATCCGCAGTCTTTACCGGCTGAAATCCGAGCGGGAAGAAGAAGCCGTTCTCGTAGGTGGCTGGGGTTCATCATAAGGAGAGATAAATGGCGCAAGCTGAGATCCTTCGTCCGAAAGCGCAAAAACTCCGAGCGGTTGTGGTTGGTGTTTTTTCAATTCTAGTAGCGATACTGATTTTGCTACTATCCTTCGGTACTGCAGGTGAAACCTCCACCTTTGTTTTGACCAGTCAGCGTTCTGGGGTCACCATCCCAGCGCCCGACCTGGTCATCCCCACCAATATATCTCTATATATCCTGGCTTCCCTGGCTGGATTAGCAGGGATTTGGCATTTGATTCGTAGATTTGGACGAGATACGCTATTCATCGTTTTCATCGGAATCCTGGCAATTTCAGCATTCTTGATTTGGGCAACCCAAGGGAAGTCGCTCAACCTTACCGGGATGTTGGTCAGCAGCGTGGTTCGAGCAACCCCCATCGGGCTGGCAGCCCTAAGCGGTTTATACAGCGAACGATCGGGAGTGGTTAACATTGGTATCGAGGGTATGATGCTGATCGGGGCTTTTACTTCCGTGGTATTCGCCAGCGTAACCGGAAGCTTGTTTGTAGGCCTGCTGGCAGGGATCATCTCAGGTTTACTCACCGGGTTACTCCACGCGGTTTTATCCATCCGTTATCTGGTTGACCAGATCGTTAGCGGGGCCGGAATAATCATCCTTGCTCTGGGATTAACCAGCTACCTGCAACGAGCCGTGTTAAACGTATATCCACAATTGAATCAACCTGGCCCCACCATCTCTGCCCTTGCCATCCCAGGACTTTGGAGAATACCCTTTATCGGACCAATCTTTTTCAACCAGAGCCCTATTATCTATTTAATGATCGTATTGATTTTCGTCACCCAATTCCTGATGTATGCGACCCGATGGGGCCTACGGGTGAGATCGGTTGGGGAACATCCCAGAGCCGCCGATACCTTGGGTATCAATGTATTTCGAACACGTTACGTAAGTGTAATGATCAGCGGAGCGATTGCCGGTTTGTCAGGTTCTTACATGAGCATTGGATCAGCTGGTAGGTTTAATGAAGGGATGACTGCTGGGAAAGGTTTCTTAGGCCTGGCTGCCATGATTTTTGGAAATTGGAATCCGGGGGGGGCGTTCTTTGGGTCTTTGATTTTCGGTTTCTTCGATTCCTGGCAAGAAAAATTATCCCTGCTGCAAGTTGGGATTCCGGTGGACCTGCTTGGAATGGCCCCGTACCTGGCCACGATGGTTGTTCTGGCAGGCATCGTCGGACGGGCCCGCATGCCAGCTGCTGACGGGCAACCATATAAAAAAGAATCTTCTTAGAAATTTGCCAATAAATACAGATCCCAGCCCATACCCGGCCAATTCGGGCGATGGGCTGTTTTATTAACCATACTTCATTATTTTAAGGTAAAATATCATCAATTGATTATATTATTATATATTGGAGCAATGACATGCTAATGAATATTGATCTGCGGGCAGAAACTCTCAAAGCCAAACTTTTCCGTGGTTTTTCAGATGCTTCTCGCCTCAGTATCTTAGAGGCTTTAAGATCAGGTCCTGCTACGGTGAGCCAAATCGTTGAAGCTACCAATTTATCCCAACCCAATGCCTCCAACCATTTGAGCTGTTTGTATGATTGTGGCCTGGTTCGAAGAGAACAACAAGGCCGTCACGTTTATTACCAATTGAGCGACACACGTGTTGAGACGCTATTACAGACAGCCGATGAACTTCTCGCTGAGGTGGCCAGGGGAATATACCAATGCGTCCGTTATAACCTGGCTGAGGATAATTAGGTATGCCCGAATTCAAAGTGGTAGAAGTACCCATCCAAGGTATGGATTGCGCTGAATGTACCAACCATGTCAAAACCGCCATTGGAGGATTACCAGGGGTAGCATCATCGGAGGTTTACCTGGCATCTGAGAAGGCAGTAGTGCGATTTGATCCTGACCAGGTAAAAATGGATGACATCCAACAAGCCATCCTGAGGGCAGGTTATACCGTCCCAATCGAAGAACTAAGCCAGCCAATCTCTTCCTTTACCGGATTTACCGGTCCAATCCTGACTTTGCTGGGGGTAGTTTTTGGTGTGGTTCTTTTTACTATCGTAGTCGGCGAATGGTTTGGATTATTCAAGGCTATCACCCAACGGGTACCCTGGTCAATCGGACAGGCTATCGTCCTGCTGGGCGGTTATCCCGTCTTCAGCAAAGTGATCAAAGCGTTATTCAAGGGAAAAATCATCTCGCACACCCTGATGAGCCTGGGGGTAGTGGCTGCTTTGGCGGTGGGAGAATGGGCCACAGCAGCCATAGTAGTGTTTTTCATGCGGATTGGCGATTACACCGAGCGGTTCACAACTGATCGTGCTCGACGGGCGGTCAAAGATCTCACTGCTATGGCTCCCTTGCAAGCGCGTATCTTGCGTGGTGAGGTTGAATCCGAGGTTCCCATCGGTGAAATTCAACCCGGAGATGTGGTCATCGTCAGACCTGGCGAAAAAATCCCTGTGGATGGTGTGGTTATCGCCGGGCAAGCTACGCTGAATCAGGCTGCTATTACCGGTGAATCCATGCCGGTTGAAGCTAGACCGGGAGATCGCGTGTTCGCAGCCACCTTGGCGCAATTGGGAAGCTTGCGGGTACGCGTCACCCATGTGGGAGCCGACTCAACCTTCGGTCGGGTGGTCAAGCTGGTAGAGGAAGCTGAAGCGCACCGCGCCGATGTGCAGAGACTGGCCGACAAGGTTTCGGCTTATTACCTGCCGGTGGTTACTGGCCTGGCTGTCCTTACTTATCTGGTTCGGCGCGATCCCCTGGCAACCGCAGCAGTATTGATCGTAACTTGTTCATGCTCGTTTGCCCTGGCAACCCCTATTGCCATGCTGGCCTCAATCGGTGCAGGCGCTAAACATGGCTTGATGATAAAGGGAGGCAAATACCTGGAATTATTGGCCAAAGCCGATGTTTTGTTGATTGATAAGACTGGTACCCTGACGCAAGGTAAGCCTCAAATCACCGATATAGAAGTCTGGGATACCGGAGTGCCCAACCTAGCGAGGGTTAGCCAATCCGCTAACCGATCTGCCAACGGTGATCCAAGATTGAAAATCCTATCATTAGCCGCAGCAGCCGAACGCTTTTCGGAACACCCGCTGGCAGAAGCAGTGCGGATGGCTGCATCCCAGGAGGGTTTATCCTTGCAAGACCCTCAAGATTTCGAAGCCATTCCCGGGGTAGGCGTGCGAGCGAAGGTCAACGGTAAAACCGTTACGGTAGGAAACCACCGGATGGTATCGGGAAAGCACCAGCTAGCCCAATCGAAACGCCTTGAGTCTCAAGGCAAATCGCTATTGTATGTTGAAGTCGAGGGGGAGCTTATGGGGTTATTGGCTGCTTCTGATACCTTGAGACCCAAAGTTCCTCAAGCCATCCATGACATTGAGGCACTGGGTCTCCAAAAGATCGAACTGCTCACCGGAGATAACCAACCCAGCGCGGCAGAACTCGCCAATCGCATCGGCATAAGTTACCGCGCTGAACTATTACCGGAAGATAAGATCGCCATCGTCAAGGAATACCAGCAACAAGGACATACGGTCATAATGGTCGGTGATGGGGTTAATGACGCGCCCGCACTGGCTCAATCTGATGTCGGCATTGCCATGGGGGCCGCGGGAACCGATGTAGCCATCCAATCCGCTCATATCACCATCATGAAAGACGATTGGAGTCTCATTCCTCAGGTTTTGCAGATCGCACACAGGACCATGCGGGTAGTGAAAATGAATATTGCCTTTACTGTAATCTATAACCTAGTAGGGCTCTCGCTAGCTTCCCTGGGTTTTCTCCCCCCGATATTCGCCGCAGCCGCTCAATCCCTGCCCGATTTAGGCATCCTGGCGAATTCATCCCGATTACTGGGTCAATCTGCAGATATGAGGAAAATCCCAGGTTAATTATGAGGGTTTAAAAAATCTACCTCAAAGATTCACTAAAAATTCACGGATTCCAGAGATTTTTATACACGATCGGGGAATAATATTGATAAACCACCTTGGTAGTATCAGCTATCCAAGCGAAGATAGAAGCCTTAGATCGAGAGGTAACTGTAATAATGGAGGTGTTCGCAATACCAGGATCAACCTGGGGTGGTATCCAGAGGGTTAGAGCGATAGGAATTGCCTGGCCAGCTGCCAGTGTGATGGGAGAAGGGGTGCTAAAGGAGCCCTGCCAGCTATAAATGCTGGTGAGGGTTAGATCATAAGAATCTTGGACGTTTCCCGTATTCGTCAGTGTATGAGTATAAGTGATGATTCCTCCTGGTGGGACGTGCCCAGTGAGGTCCGGTTGCAGGTCTGCGCCGAATACTCGGCCGACTGTTACAGTTACGATTGGACCTGTGACTGGAGGGGTGACTTCATCGCAGCTGGCAGTGTAAGCGATATTATCGATGGTTCCAGTAACCTCAGTGGAAACCCTAACGACCAGATCGACTGAACGCTGATCGATGGCTCCCAGGTTGGGAAAAATCCACTGGACGGTATCCCCATTGAAAGTATAAGGCATGGTCGCGGTGATCAGACTCGTTCCGGAGGGAAGCGTATCGCTGATCACTGCGTTGGTGGCAGGGGCACTTACGTGCGTGTGGGTTGTGGTAATTGTATAAGTGATCAGCTCTCCTGGGTCCACCACCTCCGGAAAGGCGGTTTTTTGGATGGTAAGTTTGTGTTGATTGGCTTGAACCGCACCCCAGGCATCAATCCGGCCATAACCGTAGGTGTTATTGGGCATTTGTTGGCTGGAAAGACCCCCACAAGTTTGCGGGATGGATAGATTGACCGGCGCAGCAGACTTTTCTATGGATTGCTCAATTGCAGAGACATGGCCTGCCAGGGATGGATCTTGCGAGATCAGTAAGGCTGCCAAGCCAGAAACATGCGGCGCAGCCATGCTGGTGCCACTCAGCACTGCATAACCACCTCCTACCCAGCTGGAGTAGATATTCATGCCAGGTGCTGAGATGTCAGGTTTTAAACGACCACTACCATCGATGGTAACCGGCCCACGACTGCTAGAAGAATCGATAAAATCCAATTGGTTGGTATTGCCTACCGTGAAGGAAGACCCATAAATGGCAGCCGGCGTATCAATGCTGCTGCAATCTGGGCCATTATTGCCAGCCGAATGTACTGTCATGATCCCGGCTGCCCGCACATTGTTTACTACGGCCAGCAACACCTCGGGAGCCGTACAGCCTTCATTGACCGGGCAACTCCAGGAATTATTGATCACATCCGGTGCCAGGTCTGGACGAGGGTTTTGGTCATTTAAATCAGTCGGAGCGAGGAGCCATTGGTAACATTCACTATAGGTGGCAGGAGAACCGACACCCTGGTCCATGTTACGGCAACCAATCCACCTGGCTCCCGGGGCCATACCAATTTGGTGACCAGCACCATCATCACCCACCATGATGCCCATCGTATGAGTACCATGACCATGGTCATCGCATGGTTCAGGTGAATCAGCCCCGCAGGTTCCACCACCGTTATGGATCGCGTCGTGCCAGTTGTAATCGTGATCAGCCGAGGTCCCA
>DAOUET010000102.1:0-1517 GCA_034430155.1 Anaerolineales bacterium | reverse complement strand
AACTACATTGCTTTCCGACTTACCGATTACCTGCTGCAGGGTCCTATGGCGCGCCCAGATGGCTTACCGATCACGCCAGAAATCGCTCCATCCGCATATCTACCTGCTTTATTCCCCCGTCCCATGCGGATTCACGTCGGCTTCCTGCTGGCACTGGCATTTGCTGCCCTGGTCTATTGGTTTTTATGGAAAACCACTATCGGGATGGAGATTCGAATGGTGGGAGCCAACCCGCACGCGGCCCGCTATGCGGGGGTTCGAATTGCTTCTATCATCGTGCTGACCATGTCGCTCAGCGGAGCATTGGCGGGGATGGCCGGCACCAAACAGGTTTTGGGCGTTGATCACCGCATGGTGCGCGCTTTTTCCACCGGTTATGGTTTTGATTCGATCGCCTTGGCTCTGCTGGGCAATAGCCATCCGGTAGGCGTGGTATTGGCTTCGCTTCTATTCGGATTCTTACGAGGGGGCGCTGCCCGTATGCAATCCGTTGCGGGCACCCCTGTCGAAATCATCCGGATCGTGCAAGGGATGATCATAATCTTTGTGGCTGCACCCGAGATCATTCGCAGACTTTACCGGCTGAAAGCCGAGCGGGAAGAAGAAGCCTTTCTCGTGGGTGGCTGGGGTTCATCATAAGGAGAGATACATGGCGCAAGCTGAGATCCTTCATCCGAGAGCGCAAATACTCCGAGCGGTTGTGGTTGGCGTTTTTTCAATTTTGATAGCGATATTGATTTTGCTCCTATCACTCAGGACCGCGGGTGAAACGTCTACCTTTGTTTTGACCAGCCAGCGTGCTGGGGTCACCATCCCAGCTCCCGACCTGGTCATCCCAACCAACATCTCTCTCTATATCCTGGCTTCCCTGGCTGGATTAGCAGGGATTTGGCATTTGATTCGTAGATTTAGACGTGATACCCTACTCATCGTTTTTATCGGAACCTTGGCAATTACGGCATTCTTGATTTGGGCAACCCAAGGGAAGTCGCTCAACCTTACCGGAATGTTGGTCAGCAGTGTGGTTCGGGCAACGCCCATCGGGCTGGCAGCCCTCAGCGGCCTTTACAGCGAACGATCAGGAGTGGTTAACATCGGTATCGAGGGCATGATGCTGATCGGCGCTTTTACTTCCGTGGTATTTGCCAGTATAACCGGGAGCTTGTTGGTGGGCCTGCTGGCAGGAATTATCTCGGGTTTACTCACCGGCTTACTCCACGCGGTTCTATCCATCCGTTATCTGGTTAACCAGATCGTTAGCGGGGCCGGGATAATCATCCTTGCGCTGGGATTAACCAGCTACCTGCAAAGAGCCGTGTTAAACGTATATCCACAATTGAATCAACCTGGTTCAACCATCTCAGCTCTGGCTATACCAGTTCTTTGGAAGTTGCCTTTTATCGGACCAATCTTTTTCAATCAGAGCCCTGTAATCTATATAATGATCCTATTGATTTTCGTCACCCAATTCCTGATGTACGCGACCCGATGGGGTCTTCGGGTGAGGTCGGTTGGGG
>DAOUET010000101.1:0-13530 GCA_034430155.1 Anaerolineales bacterium | reverse complement strand
CTATGGCGATTTTAAGTCCAAAGTGCCTTCAGAGGAATTTAACCCCTGCTGACCTACTAATGGAGCAACCAAAACAAAGTCGGACAATTTGCTATATTAATGTCACTCTAAGCCGCCTAAGAAAGCGAAGAGTCCATGTTACGACCGTTTTAATCGAGCAATTCAGGGATTCTTCGGTCGCTTTGCTCCCTCAGAATGAAACCTTGCCATGTCAATTGTACGACTTCAGTCTGATTCGTCAATTAGATCGATAAATCTTCCCAGGGAACTATAGGGGCAATACAAGCCCTATAAGGAAGCTAGCAAGGTTTAACACCAGACTTAAACCCATAGCTTCTGGAAATGGGATTGATTTGCGTTTGGTAAGAAAAAGCAGGAGTCCTTCCACTAACCAAATGAATATTTGCATAAAGATGGACGCCAGGAAATCTGGGCTGCCTACCCCTGAAACCAATACCAGCCACAACGCGGGCGTTGTCAGGATGTTGATGAGTAAAACAATGGTCGCCAGGGTGAGTACCGATCGCCTCCGCCAGAAAGCGTAGATAGCGGCGAGAGCAACTTCAACGACTATTACTGCTGGTAGGGACAGAGAGACCAGGGTAGTGACGGCAACAATAGGTAATGACACCAGCCAGGTGGCGATGAATAAACCCCGAGAACCCTCAAAAGAAGCCATATTCTTGCTTTCCCTCATGATTAAAAACAGCAGGATAGCCAACAATCCGGAGTATAGCAAGCCAGCGGAGCAGGCAAGCAGGAGTGTACCGGTAAGACTCATAATCTGGAGTTCAATTTTGTGAGGGGCGCTCGATAATCATTCAACTTGTGCGCAGGCAGGTCCCTGTGAAAGCAGCTTCCGTATAAACGGTTGAAGGACGGATCAATCCGAGATTTTGATGATCAGTTTTTCAGGGCGATCAACCGAGTTTTTATATTAGTTGGTTACGAGGGGTTAATATCCAATACAGCTGCGCCCTCAAATTTCCCTTCCCGCAAATTTTCCAAAGCTTCGTTGGCATCCTCCAGGGAGAAGGTGTGCACCTGGGTTTTTACTGGAACTTTGGGGGCGATCATTAATAATTCCTCGCCGTCCTGGCGAGTAAGATTGGCAACCGAACGAATCACCCTTTCCTCCCAAAGAAGATGATATGGAAAGGACGGGATATCGTTCATGTGAATACCCCCGCAGACGATAGTGCCGCCTTTGGTTGTAGCTTTTAAAGCCTCGATCACTAGCGAACCTACCGGGGCAAAGATGATAGCTGCGTCTAATTCATCAGGTGGCAGCTCAGTAGAATCGCCTGCCCAAACGGCTCCCAATTGGCGAGCGAATTCCTGGGATGCTTCATCACCCGGTTTGGTAAAGGCGTAAACCTGGATACCCTGACGATCGGCGATTTGGGCGATGATATGCCCGGCGGCACCAAAGCCATAAATTCCTAAACGTTCAATATGTTCCCCAGCCAAGCGATAGGAACGGTAGCCAATAAAACCAGCGCATAAAAGCGGGGCGGCTTCAACGGCGCTGTAAAATGAATCTTGTAGTGAGAACACATAGCGCTGATCAGCTATGGTGTACTCAGCGTAACCGCCATCGATGGTGTAACCAGTGAAGAGAGGATGATCACACAAATTTTCCTGACCCCTGAGACAATAGCGACAGGTACCATCCGTGTAGCCCAACCAGGGGACTCCGACTCTTTCCCCGACATCGTAGCGATTGACATAAGCTCCTATCTTGACGACCGTACCGACGATCTCATGACCAGGGATTAGGGGTAACTTTGGTTCAGTTAGATCCCCGTCGATTATGTGCAAATCCGTTCTACAAACACCGCAGGCGTCGATGCGTATCAGCACCTGATCGGGTTCCGGTTTCGGAACAGGCACCTCTTTGAGGCGTAACGGTCTACCGGGGGTTTCCAGTACCATAGCACGCATTTTATCGGGGATTTTCATTCCAGGCTTCTCCGACCGGTGGGGATGGCAGATGAGGTCTTGATGCGCATACCTTGATGACCTATCAGGGTATCAACCACCATACATTTCTTCATAATCTTTGATAGCAGCTTCGACGACCTGCATGGCAAAAGCACTATCATAAACTCTTTCTATCGATGTTTCTACTTGTCTATCCGGAATGAGTTTGTAGGTGCTGAAATAATGCTGTAAACGCTCTATCAACCTTTTGGGTAAATCGGATATATCCACCACCTCCCCCCAGAAATTGTCATTGACCAGTACGGCAATGATTTTATCATCGGCTTCACCCCCATCGATCATATGGATGCCTCCGACAACTCTGGTCTCTAAGATAACCTCAGAGCGGGTTATCGGCCTTTCGCTAACGACGCATATATCCAGGGGGTCACCATCTGCATTATCGGTTTTTTCTGAAAGGGCGCCGACTCTCTTGCCGCAGTACGTGCGCGGTATAAAGCCATAAAGGGTAGGTGGCACAGAGGAGGTACGCTGCGGGCGATCGACTCTTAGGTACCCAGTTACCTTATCGACCTCGTACTTCACCAGGTCGAAGGGAGAAATTTCAATATAGGCGTTCACAATTATTGGAGGATCAGGCCCAATTTCAAGGCCATGCCATGGGTGGGGACGCCAGCGGTAAAATTGAGGAATTTCTTTCATCTAGAATCCAATCCAACCGAAAGTTCTATTTAGACATTTCTTAACTTTAATTATAGTTTTCTTTGTTTAATATGGCGAACGAATCTGGTGGAGTGTTTGCGTCTTGATATGCTTCCCAATCTATGCAGTTACTTACACCCATTTTCCACTGGATAACTTTTCTTACAACCTTGAGGTGTTGGCGTAATCATCGGGCATAAGCCAACAACTATTTTGTGGAGAAAGGGGCGATTGTTATCTTAGTAACAATATTGGGTTATTTTGTTATCCTGGTCGTCTCGCAAATAGGCACAATCACCGTGATCATTCCAGATGGGTACGGGAGATCCCCAATACAGATCTGTGTATGTATCAGAACCGGATTTGGTCCACACCCTGATGCTACCTCCCGACCGCAGGATGTAATAGGGAAAAACGTAGATGTGTTTTGAATCGTCTCTGAGAGTCCATCCCTCCATGAAAAGACTCAAAGGCGTTAAATTCTTGATAGTTACATATTCATTCATATAATTATTGGGTGGATTGTAGACGATCTCGGTGATATAAACGCCCGGTAGAGGTGTAGGGGTTAAGGTAGGCGTCATGGTTGGTTGCTGCAAGGCGATCGGGAGATAAAGCCTTGGACTTATGGCTGCATGAGCGAAAGAGGCTGCCGATATCGCGAGAATTAATGTGATCAAAATAAGGGCTTTTTTCGACACCCCATATCCTTTCATCCAACGAGATACCGATCAGCTTTTTCCAGGGCGTGATCAATCACCGCTAAACCGTCCTGGATCTGGGCTTCTTTAATGACAAGGGGTGGGGCAGAAAATATCCAATTCCAGCGGACGAAAGTGCTCAATCCTTCAGCACGAAGGGTTGCTGCCACAGCTCGCATAGGCTCACTCAAAGGCTGGTTAAATGGGCTCATGGGTTCACGCGTTTCTCGGTTTTTTACCAATTCGATCACCTGGTGAAGGCCAATTCCACGGACATCACCAACGCAAAGATGCTTTTCAGCCAATTTCATTAATCCAGCTCGTAATACCTTACCCATTTCCCTGGAGCACTCAATCAAATTCTCTGCTTTGTAAACTTCGATATTGGCGATCCCCACGGCACACGCCAGGGCATGAGCACTGTAGGTCAATCCGCCCCACAGCGTATGGTCGTCAAAGTACTTTGCGATATCACCACTAACCATTACCCCTCCTAAAGGGACATATCCGCTGGTTAGACCTTTTGCCATAACCAGGATGTCAGGTTTTACGAAGGGGTAATGGTCGATACCAAACCATTCTCCGGTGCGGCCAAAACCACTCATCACCTCATCGATAATCAATAAAATTCCATACTGCTCACAGATTTGTTGGATGCGTCTCCAAAATACATCTCCACCTTGAATAATCCCACTGGACCCACTATATCCCTCCAGCAAGATGGCAGCCACGTTTTCAGGTCCTTCATAGAGAACCGTATCCTCGATGAGATCTCCAAGGATTTCATCTCCTTCTTCCTGGCTGCGCTGGCGGTAGATGGGACTGCGATATGGATAAGGATCGTGAATATGCACAATCCAGGGGACACCCGGCTCATTGGCGAGCCGGCGTGGGTCGCCCCCGGCACTCATGGCTCCAAAAGTAGCACCATGGTATGCACGGTAACGGCTGAGGATTTTTTGACGACCGGAGTATAGGCGAGTGATCTTGATGGCGTTTTCAATTGCATCGCCCCCGCCAAGTGTGAAAAAAGTCTTACTTAAATCTCCGGGAGCTATCTCGTGCAGCAGCTCGCCTAATCTGGCGCGTGGTTCTGTAGCAATGCCTGGATAGGCGTAGGTAAGTTTTGCCGCCTGTTCCTGTATGGCTCGGATTACTTTGGGATGCCCGTGACCCACATTAACGTTGATCAGTTGTGAAGACCAATCAAGGTAGCGTTTACCATCGGCGTCCCAGAAGTACACCCCCTCACCCCGAACCATTGAAATCGGATTCCATTCCTTTTGAGCTGTCCAGCTAGTTAGCGTAAAATCTTTATTCTTTTGAACGAGTTGTTGATGAGTAAGATCCATAATCATAGTTCCTGGTGTTTTTCATGCAGTTGGATCCCACGCTCATTGAGCATCTTGAAAAACACGGACGCTGGTAAGATCGTTTCAGGTGAACCTACACCAAAATCGCGCTGTTGACCTTCCATAAGCAGTCGAACGCCGATCGCTAAAGGCAAAGCGACATTCTTGGTATAAGCGCCGGGAACACCCCATTCGTCCATACCTGGATGGCTGGTCCAGTATATGTGTTTTAAGGGTAACCTTGATTTTATACCGCTGACTTGTACCTGCAGGCCATAACCCCAGAGGTCCTGATAGTTGCCCTCAGGAACCTGCAGTAAATATTCAGTAAGTAGCTGGCGAGGGGCAATACCAGTCCCGTTGATTTGGATGGGTTTAGTGCTATAAAAGCCATATTCCAGGATGATGCGCAGGAATCTCATTATCCGGGGTGGAAAGCAGCCACGCGTGAAAACTCGCCTTGCTTTCAAAGATGCAGGCAATGTGCGAGTTTCACCATGAGGTACGATATATACGGTTTGCCTGCCAATCGGTTCGGGAAAGTCAACAAATTTACCGCCACTAAAAGGCGAAACGGGATGGTAACTGCCATTCTGATAATAAGCTCTTTCCTTGATCTCGGGATCGAATTCCCATAAAGTGGTATGGATTAGCGCTGGTGAGATACCGAAACCTCGGAATGCAGCGAAGTTTACCTGAATTTCCTCAACGGTTTCTAACCCTTGAGCGCCCAATAGCGCCATCATATTGGTCACCCCAGGCGTAGCACCACATCCTGCCAAATAAGTGACCTTGGCTTGGCGAGCTTGGGCATCGAGATCCTGTAATTCCGCAGTTGGGCTACCCAAATCAGCAACATGACTTTTAGACTCAATGGCGGCTTTTAATACATTTAGTGCAAAAACCTTTGGTAAGCCATTAAGCACTACATCAAAACCCCTCAATAATAGCGATAAGGCATTTTGATCGGAGGCGTCGATATGGCGGATATTGGAAGGCTGCATACCCACCTGGGCACCAAATTTAGCCGCTTTTTCCCAATTAACATCAGCCAGCAAGATATCATCGAACCCGCCACCTTGGATGATATCCTTGCTGGCGTCAATAGATACTGCACCGATACCACCAAGGAGTAGAACTTTCATAAATTAACGAATTATCTATTGCGTGTAGTCTTGTTAATGTCTGTATAAGAATTGGATTTACTCTTGATTTTAGCTGGTCCTAGGATGATCAGCGTCTAGTTCGGGCGAGGGTATTCAAGAGATTCAATAACGACCACAGGTTTTCAGGAACCGCAGCTTCACCGACTTCAACCGTATGTTGTATATCTTGGGCATGGACCGTTACTCGGTATTGAAAGCGGTCCGCCCCTCCAGTTTCAGCAGTGATCCTGGAGGGAAGTTGGAAAAAATCAGCTTTTTCAAGAGCAGATCTCATTTCCTCAGCCTGTTCAAGCGGTAAGGCATCGCTGTCCACAGATGTGGTCATTCTCATACCTGCGAAGCCACCTGAACGCTCATATTCGATTAACATAAATCTTCTTCCTTAATGGTGTTTTTAGCCTTTACGGCGCCGCGCTTCTGGTAGGCTGGTTAGCCCCGAACAGCGTTGCAAGGCACCCTTTGCTCTCGCCGCCTACATCGATTCCTACTTCAGACCAACCTTTGCTCACGGCTTGTTGCTCGAGGCTGTTGGCGCCATAGAGATCTGCGGCAGCCTCGAAAGTAAGCCGGGCAGCGTCTTGAAAGTTGGAACGAGCTTGCAGTTTATCGATCAAGGTAATATACCAGATGCGACCGGCTTTTTCCCAGGCAAATCCACCGATTTCAACGGCGGTGACATAAAAAGCGTGATTGGGGATACCAGAATTTATGTGGACGCCCCCGTTATCGTAGATCACGTTTTTGTAATCACGCATGTGAGCGGGCTGAGGGTCTTTTCCAAGAACCGGGTCGTCGTAAGCGGTACCAGGTGCTTTCATCGAACGCAGCGCAATGCCGTTTACGTTTGCTGTCAAAAGACCTTGTCCGATCAGCCAATCAGCTTGTTGAGCTGTCTGACCGAGCTGCCTCTGTTTTACCAGTGATCCAAAAACATCTGAAAAAGACTCATTGAGCGCTCCTGGTTGGTCCCAATAGATCAGACGAGCTTCATATTGGGTTACCCCATGGGTTAATTCATGACCGATGATATCGACGGCGATGGTAAAACGGTTGAACAAACGCTGGTCAGGCGGTAAATCCTCGTCGCCATCCCCATATACCATCTGTTGACCATTCCAGAAAGCGTTGTCGTAACCGGTCTGGTAATGGACGGATGAAGCCAGATGTAAGCCATTCCCATCTATTGAATTGCGTTGGTAAGCATCCCAATACAGATCATAGGTGGCACCAGAACCGTCATAAGCTTCGTCGGCAGCGGGATCGCCGGTAGCTGGTTGGCCTTCAGATCGCACCAAACGACCCGGCAGGTTGGACCCATGTTCAGCATCATAAACCAGGCGCTCTTTACCCGTGGCAACTGCTCCGGGTGCCACGGCGATGACCTCGGAAAAAGCCTGACGCTGACCGCGTAATCGCGCAGTGGCGTCTATGGTTTGAAGAGCTTTGTTTCTTTGTTGGGGAGTCCCCTGATCAGCTATTTGACGCAAAATGTGAGGCGGCAGGATACAATTAAGTGGGTGATGATGGGTGCTCATGTGTTTCTCTCCTATTAAAACTACGAGTAAGTTTTTTTATCTGCTGTGGTTTGGATGAATCCTGATCAAATGAGATCAGCGCAATGTGCACTACAGACAGGAATAGTATAGAATAGGATTCGTTTAAAATCAAATTAAGCGTATATTATCCTTTGCCTGCATAGGGCCAAGGTTGCCTGATCGAAATATAGCAGTGGAGGTGGTGGTTCATTAGGAAACCAGGCAGGATTGGGTCTTCTGGCAAAAACCCTTGGGAAATTAATAGAAAAAACCCCGCTGCCGGCAATAATATGTGCGCCAGACAGCGGGGAAAGGAGAGGGGAAGGAGATAATAATTGGCCTTGCGGCAAAAAATAAGTGCCCCAGAGTGATGGCCAGCTGGTGCTGATTACCAGCTGGCGTCAAGAATGTAAGCTCGATGTCATCACTCAACCAAGAAAACGATTAAAGAATGGCTATTGTTACAGTTGAGGTGCAACCTTGCTATAATGAAAGTGAAGCTGGGTATGTGGTAGATATCGAATGTTGTTTCCAAAAAAGGTAAATTCATATATGGAGAGTGGATTGATCTTGCAGGCTCTGGACGTAATAAATGGTCATGGTATCTCGGTCTACTGGGGAATAGTAACAACCCCAAAGCTGCCAGTACAGGATTTGAAGCTGGTGGCATTCTAGGCATTTTTGCTGCTAACTTTGATTAGCTGTGTGAAGAAGGTATCAGTGTTGAAGGTGCTGGATTGGCGGGGATGCTTCCGTCTTTTTTCAATAAGGTTGCTTTGGTACTGTTTTCAACCATCGGCTTGCAGAGGCTATTGATTGTGCACAAGCTCATATGCACCCAGATTATTGCCTCTGCCTTAATGTTGCTCTTCATGATCGCGGTTTCCTTATGATCCGATCTTTACACAAGTGGCAATTTTTTTGGTAATATCGTCCAACGGAGAAGTTCAATGGAATTGACAAGATGATCCCCTTAAGCGATGCATCACGGCGACCAGTTCACTTTCCGATCGTCACAACACTAATTATCACTGCTAATTTCTTTGCCTTCTTGCTCGAGTTGGCAGGAGGAAACTCTTTTATCGAGCGCTGGTCGATGGTGCCAGCCAAAATTGTAGCTGGGCACGATTGGATTACCATTTTTACCGCCATGTTTATGCACGCTGGCTGGCTGCATATCCTGGGAAATATGCTTTTCTTCTGGGTATTTGGCCCCGAAATCGAGGATGTGATGGGTCCAATCCGTTTTCTGGGTTTTTACTTGCTGGGGGGGGTGGTGGCTATGCTGGCGCAGGTTTTTATCATACCTAATTCCACCATTCCAAACCTGGGGGCCAGCGGAGCAATCGCAGCAGTGATGGGGGGATTCTTGATCACTTATCCTCGTGACCGTATTCGTACCGTGTTGATTATCGGTTGGTTTATAGATATCACCATGATACCGGCTGTTCTACTGGTCGGGTTATGGTTTGTGATCCAATTGTTCAGCGAAGTTGGAGCACTGGCTCAACCTTCCCAAGCTGGAGGGGTTGCCTTTATGGCGCATATTGGCGGTTTTATTTTTGGAGCCCTCACTGTCAGGTTTTTTGAAACGCGCCAGCGACGCCGAGCTCAGGGATTAGGAAACTCGTAGATTTTATCCTCTTGCAGAGGGGCTGATGTTTACCTTTGGAATTCCTGCCTGGTACATCGTAATTCGGACTGTATTGATTTATCTCACGATTTTGATTGGCCTGCGCCTGGCGGGCAAACGCGAGATTGGTCAAATGACCGTATTTGATTTGGTGGTTTTATTGCTCATAGCTAACGCAGTACAAAATGCCATGCTGGGTCCCGATACATCACTTGTTGGGGGGATTTTGGCCGCTGCAGTGCTGTTGGGCTTGAATAGCATTGTGGCAAGATTACGCTTGCGTTGGCCGCGGCTGCGACGCCTAGTGGAGGGTACTCCCACGATTTTGATCCTGCATGGCGAATTGATCCCCCAACATCTGCATCGTGAGGGGTTGGATGAAGAAACCCTCTTGACAGCATTGCGGGAACATGGCATTTCGGAAATCGGTGAGGTTGAAATGGCCGTCCTTGAAATCGATGGGTCTATCAGTGTAGTGCCGGTTGGTACCGATACCAAACGAGTCAAGAGACCATTAAAATTCCTGCGTCACGGATAAAGGCGGCTTTAATCTGGATTTCTCAAATATGGGCAAGTCAAGAATAAAAATCTCCCATCAAAGATTACAAAGTATGCAATTAGGCTGATGGTAGGATTGCAGGTGTTTTGGATGTTCACTCCTGCTGATAGGGCTATCTGACCTTTCTGTGATTATCCGTGAAAATATATCTAAGCGCTAGATTGTTCAGATAGTAAGTGGTAAGCTTATGTTGTATTAAATTTGGAAAAATCACTTATCGAGGGCAGTATGGAGACAGCAAATTCAGACCTCGCCAGAATTCTTATCCCCTCTGAAAAGATCCAGAGACGAGTTATTGAGATGGCTAACCAAATTTCCCATGATTACAGTGGTGTTGACAAGCTCTATCTGATTGGCATCCTTAAAGGGGCGTTTATTTTTCTGGCCGATTTAACTCGCCAGTTAAAAGTTCCTCACATCGTTGATTTCATGGCACTCTCCAGCTATGGCAAAACAAGCACTTCCGGCGCTGTGCGCATAATCATGGATTTGCGTGAACCTATCGATGATCAGCACGTCCTGATCGTTGAAGACATTGTCGACACCGGACAGACCCTGAAATATCTCCACCGCATCCTGAAAGGACGAAATCCGGCCTCTCTGCGAACTTGCGTGATGGTTAAGAAGGATAGAAAGCATCATCCGGAGGATGTGCCCATTGACTATCTCGGCTTCGAAATACCGGATGTGTGGGTGGTTGGTTATGGCTTGGATTACGCCGACCGCCATAGGACTTTGCCATATATTGCTGAATTAAAAATGGATTGAATCTCTCCACTCTCCAAGGTGGATCAGGCAATTTCAATGTCGGTGTCGGGTTGTGGGGAATTCAAATTGGAATAGGTTTAGTGATTTCAACTATTTGCTATTAACTCTCGGGGGATAAAGAAAGAGCAACCAGATAAGAAGCAAGTTAGATCCCCCTTGTTCTAACCAGGAAGTTAACCTTTCGTTAATCGATTCCCTGGTTGAAATTTAATCAAAATCGGACTATGATTTTGCCCAAGTTCTAGAAGAACTGTGGCGACGCAATTATCCGTCCCCGACAAGAGCTGTTTTGCACCCACCTTTTGAGGCTTTATGAAGAACAAATGGTATCAATCATCCCTACTGGTTGCCTGGATTATTGTTTCAGTTTCTATAGCAATAGCAGGATGTAGTCAATCGTTCTTATTAATTACTCCTACCGCGATTTCACCTTACCCTAAGGAAAGTGAAGGCTTTAGACCATCTTCTACCCCAATCTCGACAGATACTCCTGTTCCAACGGCAAGTCACACAGCTACCAGGAAGCCAAGCAAAACACCTATCCCTACTACGACTCCAACGCCAACGATTACCCCGACACCTACCTTTGAATTTCCTGATGTGATCGTTCAAATGCAAGCGAATTGCCGCTATGGACCGGGCACAGCATATCTCTACTCCTCTGGTATGTATAAAGGAGACCATGCGGAGATACACGGACGCAATTATTCTGGCAGCTGGCTTTGGATCAAACCAGAGGATCTTGAAAGACACTGCTGGATTTCTGCTTCAGTGGTTGCCATTCAGGGAGATATCTTTACAGTAAAGGTAGTCCGGTCCAAGCTACCCCATGCTACCCTGTATGGACCTCCCCAGGATGTCAGCGCGGTAAGGGATGGTGATCGCGTTATTGTCTCATGGGATAGGGTTTGGATGACAAAGGATGATGACCGGGGTTACTTGATCGAGGCGACCGTATGTCAGAATGGCAGTTTGCTTATGATTGCCGTTCATACGGATGATACTTCTTATGAGTTTACAGACGAGAGCGGATGTTCAGGAGATTCTGGGGGATTGCTCTACACCGTAGAAAAACATGGCTACACAGACCCCGTAGAGATAGCCTGGCCTTAAAAGCTCTCGAACAGGATGGGCTATCTATTAAATCTAAATAGGTAGTTATTTATATTAGAAACCCAAGATTTCGGGGGAGAGTATTAAGATATCGATTTAAGAAAAAGTGCCGCGGGTAGAAATTCTGGATACCTTGGCTCCCAAATCATACTCTTAAGATAAATCTTCTTAAATCACCCACCCTCTGCAGTATCAGCCCTCTGGTGCTTTATTTTCCTGAGTGGATTCCTCCCGGAAGTAAAAGCCGATTACAACACCTAAAAGTGTCGTCGTGACCGGTATAATCGTCTTGACACTTTCTAATAGAGCTTGGGTGGTCTGGCTTTGAATGTTGGGATTTCCACTGGTGATCAAGATGGTGACCACATAGGCGACCGTGATGAAAGCCATCTGTCCAACAAATAGCCAGGTAAGCGCTTTGGTTATGAAAGAGGCCACTACTGGACGTCTGGCAGATGTGAGTATCTCTTCGGCAGAGAATGTTTTCGGCTCTACAGGTTGTAAATCATACTCTTTGAGCAGATCTTCTACTCGCCGGCTTTCGGGATTAGCGTCTGGAGGCATAATCTAACATCCTTTCAGATATCAGACACTTCGATTGGAGATTCGCCTTCTTTCTGTTCGATCAAAACCCGCCCCCCTTCCTTCCTGACCTTACCCACTAACAACTGCCAACTGATGGCGGTCCGGATAACATCTTCAAATGAACTATTTCGATCAGAAGCGATTTGTTGCAGTTGTTCGTACAGGTCTGGTGATATATTGATTTTATATTGAATGGATTCCGGCATCTGTTTCATCATTTTCGCCATAAGATTATCTCCTACAGAATGGTCAGCTTCGGTTCTGGTTATTCGTTCAATCTATACCAATTATATATGGTTTTTGAAGTGGTTTGAAGGTGAGCAACGCGTTTTATCGCGACCAATCACTTACCAACTCCCATTGCCGTTAAATGTATTGTTGTCAGCATGATTATATGTTGGAGTGGGTGAGGCAAAACCTAATTTTATTGCCTAAAGTAACTTCTATGGTTTTTTCAGGTTTATTTGAGCATGTTTATCTATCTAGAGACCTTTATTTTGACCAATATTTGACGAGATTTGGGGTTGCATTGATCTAATATTCGGTGTATAGTATATTCATAATTACTCTGGGCGGCATGTTAGGTGATTTCCAGATAAATTAGTTATCGGTCAGTAGTTAAACAACACAGATGATGAGAAAGGAGTTAGACAATGGCTTTTAGCTACAAAAACTCTCGCGGCACCACTTACTTTTTGCACGCCAAAGTGCGGACCCTCAAGAGCGGTAAACAACAAAGTCTTTATTTCTTCTCCAAGACCGTGAAAGAGGGAGCATTGAATGCAGTACCCGCCGGTTATGAAGTCTCTGAGACCAAGAACGGGCTCCCGGTTCTCAAACGTAAATAACCAACGAATTGATATTTTAAGGGCACCTAACCTCAACATTGCCGAGTATTGCACGTTTTGTAATTCCTTGCTAATTTTATAAAGCTAGAGCAAATTAAAGCCCCACCTCGGATAGCAATTGGTGATTCGCTCTCTTTGTATCCTGTGGAGGTGGGGCGTTTCTCACTTTTCGATCAATCCAAAGAAACTGATTTGATCTCGGCAGATTATGACGGATGAACTTCCGTCAGATCGAATACGATTATTGCATAAAAGCTTGCCTTAGAAAAAACCCCAACACATATGGTTGGGGTTTTTTCAATTATAGTTAGGATTTCTTATTTCTTGCCCTTTTTACCCTTTTTGTCCTTCTTGCCTTTATCACCTTTCTTCTTTTTCCCATTCGCCTTATTGGCCATGATTTTCTCCTTTCAATGACCAGTCTATCTCTCGGGTATGCCAATAGTTAAGTTTCATTATACTACAGAGCTTTTTCCACACCCGAGGAGCGAATTGCCTCATAAAAAATCTTACTTTAGAAAGTAACGTTGCCTCAAAAAAGATGTTACTCTACAGCGAATTTCGGTCTTCGCTGGAGGGAGCTCATGATGAGTCAACGGAGCAAACGAGAGTTGCTGCAAGTCG
>DAOUET010000100.1:0-2550 GCA_034430155.1 Anaerolineales bacterium | reverse complement strand
TGTTGTCTTCTTCAAACATGCCGGTTCTTTCAACTCCCCCATTTTTATTAATCTGATTCAGTTTCGATTTTAGAGTATCAAGATATAAACAGGCTTCATTTTTAATGGCTCGTGCATTTTTATTCTCCCGGATCCGATCTCTGACGAAAGGCAGTAATATTGCTACAAAAACTGCAGCGAGAACACCTATTGTTGAAAGCCAACTCAATAATCCCTCTTGAACCGCGACCTGAACTATCTCATTTTCCATGTGATTCCTCCTATCAATCAATATTAATCCAAGTTTCCAGTCGTCTGCAAAGCTTCGGTAAATCTTCCGGAAAGCTCCAGTAAAACAACCGAAACAAGGAGGTACCAGGTACCACTTGATCAGATAAAATCGTTCACAGACAATCCTCGAGCAAGGTTTTTATCCGATCCGATCTATTTCCTTGAGAAATCGAGAATTACTGCAAAACCATGCGCAAACCTACCCGATAATGCATACCGAATATCTCTGGTCATTGGAAAATCGATCCTGGAGGCCTCCAGCTGCGAAATTCGCAGCATTTTATTTGAAAGTACAGGAGTGGTAACCTATAATAAAGTGTGAAGGGGAATCCTTTTGCTATCTGTAGAACTAGGATTGTTAGTTGCTGCAGCTTCTAGTGCTACCTTTGCTTTCATAACTCATCGAAATGCGATAAAGGCAAGGCAACTACAGATTGTCTATGATCTTTTGTTTGAATACGGAACGTTTCATATGCGTACAGCAATGAGGAGCCTTCGCGAGTTTCATACAGAATGGACGAAAAAAGGTAACAACCTAGAAGCCAGATATGAAAAAATTAAAGAAGAGGAGGAAGAAGAATGTGAGAAGCGGCCAGTATTCGAAAAGACACAGTGTCTAGAACATACACTTCACAGTCAACGCTGTTTAGTATCGAATTTCTATATGATCATGAAAATGACACTTGATAGAAACCTGGTACCAAAGAAATATATATTCCGATATTGGAATAGTGTTACCCTGAAAGAAATTTTAGACATTATTGATCCACTTGGATACGACAAGGACAAGAGATTGAGATCTCTATATGATCAAGCTGTTGAATACGCGAAGAGACACCCAAAGAAGGAGGCGCCTATAGACAGGTGAGAAAAACCGATTGACTGGCTGCCCTCGGGCGTCGACAATGAGGGTGGCCGAGGCTACTTTCCGGCTGATCACCGGAAGGGAAAGCCGGGACTTTGGACCGGTTGCCTCGGCTTTTCACGAATCCAAAGCGCACTTATCCAAAGGAGTGCACCATGTCATCTAAATCCACAATAAGAGAACAAGTACTATCCCGCCTTGAAGAAATCGAGATCGGTCTGCTTCACCCGATCGAAACCGTCCTGCAGGTCCTCTCGGAGTACTGCCTCGATCGGACAACTGAGAACAAAGGCATCGGCACAAAGCAGGCCGCCGGCGTCGGCAATCTGCTCGAGATGCTTCGGGACCGCACAGACTTGGCTGGCCAGGTCCTCGTGGAGATCCAGGGAGAGCTCTACAAGGCTGGAGGTGCAGCATGAAGAGAAACATCAAGGTTATCCTCACCCTTAGCCCAGAACACTACAATATGATCAAGCGCTGCGCGGAGATCGAGTGGCAGACGGTCGAAGACTGGATAATCTGGTCCCTTAAGGCGGACATTGACTACATTGCTGATGCGTTCGAGTGCAGCTATCTGCCGCTGCCCTTCTGTATTGAGGATATAAACCGGCTATACGAGATGTTGCCAGCATAGCTGAATGAGCCCTCGGGTCTCCTGGATCCGGAGGCTTACTTGTCATAAGACACCTTATGACTACCACACGATGATATGGTCCGGTTATCTGTGCAATGTCACTATTTGTTGTATATAATTCTAGTAGCTCGAAATGCCAGTACGAAGTAATGCATTCCAGAAACTCATCACGCAAATAAACAAGCAACTCGCCGAGAACGCACACGTGGTGGAATCCGCCATGTTGGCGAATGCAATCACGGGAAAACCTCGAGAGGTAGATATTTTAATCGAAACGTCCATTGCTGGGTACGAGACTCGCATTTCGGTTGAGTGTATAGATTGGAAACGGAAAGCTGATGCCCCATGGGTTGAAAAAATATACCAAAAGCATCAAGCATTACCGACTGACAAGCTGATCATCGTGTCGAGATTGGGATTCTCTGCTGAGGCTCTTAAAATAGCAAGATTCCACAACATCGTAGCTCTCACTCTTGAGACATCAACGGAGACAGATTGGCTCCAGTTGATTAGATCGATTAGAGTCAGTGGTGCCCGACTATACATCGAGAGTTCCGAGATCCAGATTTGTGATCTCCTTGAGGGCGCCACTGTTGAACGTCCTATTGTGTTTTATGATCCTGTGGGCAACCCAGGCGATTTGTTGGGCCTCATCAGGGCTGACGTCGTATCTAGTGTCGATCTGAACAAAGCCCTTTGTGATCTGGTTGACGAGGACAAGGAAATCACAAAGCTGACTTTGGCACTTGATGTCACCATTGGAAAGTTCAGAGACTGGTAC
>DAOUET010000099.1:0-36455 GCA_034430155.1 Anaerolineales bacterium | reverse complement strand
ATCTTGTTTTTTCATCGATGCTGACCTTATTGGGATGTGACCATCAGAGCATGAATCATCACGATCACATCAACCTGTTACGAGATGGCATCACCGCTCCCGGTGGCGTGTGGGCTGACCTCGGCTCTGGCTGGGGTGCCTTCACCCTCGCCCTGGCCGAGCTGACCGGTCCTACTGCTGAAATCTATTCCGTAGATAAGGACCGCGCCGCCTTGAAAAGACAGGAGCGGAATATGCAAACCCGTTTTCCGGAACGTCCACCCGCTTGTACCCATTATCTGGTCGCCGATTTCACCGAACCCCTGCAGCTGCCCCCTCTCGATGGCCTTCTCATGGCAAATGCCCTGCATTTTCAGCGAGAGAAAGACGTTGTTCTGCAGCTTATTCGTTCCTATCTACACCCGGGTGCTCGCTTAATCCTGGTCGAATACAATCTGGATCGCGGCAATCCCTGGGTGCCCTTTCCCATCTCCTACCTCGTTTGGCAAGACCTGGCGCCTCGATTTGGTTTTGCCGGTACCCGCTTGCTAGCCACCCACCCCAGCAGTTCATTCGGAGAGATCTACTCGGCTCTTAGCTTTGTACCGCAGTAGGACCGCTGACCTGGTCCTTAAAACCCCCTCATAATCGATATTTGCCGTGATCCTCAGGTTTTGGGAGACGCCTGGCCTGCCTTGCGTATGTGCATGATCTGTGGCTAGGTTTGCCTTTGTGAACAAGCCAAAAACCAGTACGCCTGGGTGGATATCCAGGCAACCAGGCATCACCTCATTCGGCCCTCAGGTCGCTTAGCGGGCTGGTAGCAGTTCTAAACAAACAATGCCTTGCTGTTGCCTGTCGCTCTCGTTGATCCCCCCAACGCTGGAAAAATATTATGGTTGCTCGTTTTTGAGTCCGGTCATTTCAGCGCTCATTTCCCAAAGCCGCTTTGCCGTTGCCTGATCGTAACTCGCCGCATCAGACGGCACTGGCTTGCAATCCACCAAGTATTTACCGCTCACCCCCTCCACCTCCGGTGAACTCGCCAGGTAGATGTTGGTCTGGGCTCCTTCCTCTGGGCTCTTTGCGAACAAGTTAGCCAGGGTTTTTACCATTCTGACCAGCCAGTTGTTGTCCATCCCGATGTGGGTGGCCACAAAGCCCGGAGTCAGCGTGTTGGCTGTCACACCACTGCCTTCAAGCCGTCGGGCGAGCTCGTATGTAAATAAAACATTGGCCAGTTTAGACCTGCTGTACGCCCGCATTCCGCTATAATTACGCCGCATTTCCAGATCATCAAAGTCGATCCTGGCACCCAGGTGCGAACCTGAAGCCACATTCACAATGCGCGCCGGCGCGCTTGCTTTGATCCTGTCTAAAAGCAGATTGGTCAGCAGGAAATAATTCAAATGGTTTAACGCCAGGGTCATCTCGATTCCATCCACGCTTTCCTGCCGTCGAAAGAAAAAACTCCCGGCGTTATTCACCAATACATCCAGGCGTTGGTAGCGATCGTGAAAACCTTCGGCCAGCCTTCGAATCTCCGCCTGTGAAGACAGGTCTGCCGCCAGGTAATCCACCTGCGAGTTGCCACTTTTCTGCCTGATGTTATCGGTTACTCGTTCGCATTTGTCTCGCTTGCGGCTTACTACGATCACCACTGCGCCCTTTTCTGCTAAAACCCGAGCGGTGACCTCCCCAATCCCCGCCGTCGCCCCCGTTACCATACATATTTTCCCCCTCATGGGGTTGCTATCGTCATTCATCTTGTCTCCTTTTCGGCTCAGGCGTTGGGAAGCAATCGTCCTGAGCGAGCGACCTCAACCCAGTGGTTCATAGCCTCAGACCCCCCTTCCGGTCCACATGGAAGCGACCGCTCGAAGCAAGCCTTCCAAATGAAGAGTAACGAAATCGACCCTTCACGGCATGCCACCTGTGCTCTCAATTGCCGGCTGGCTTCTGACTACTTCCTCTTACTCACCACCGTCGAGGATTAAATTATCTTATGGATACCAGTACAGTATAACCCTGGTTTGTATATCAAGGGACGATCTTTAACTTTAGGATTTCCCCCATCGCATAGATCTTTAGAGTCCTAATCTGCCGGTCAGATTCAGAATCCCTGCTTTCGACAACCCATTTTCAAGATTAACCCTGACCGGAGAGACCCTCAGAGGCTTCTCCCCTCTATTCCGCCTTAAAACCGCAACCAGGCCACCCTGGTGGTGTTTTACCAACTGGGTATCTTGCTCAGGTGATACTTCTCCTTGCGCCGGATCTTCTTCGGGGCTTGCTTATTTCGGTATACCGTCAGCACCACCGACCGTGTCTCACGGTCCAGCAGCACCGTCGTACCTTCCAACTTGCGGATATCCGCATTTTGCCGGTCTTCTCTGGGGATATCCTTCTTGCCCAGAAAATAGTGCACCGATCCGCCTCGATGAAAGCGCCTGCCGTGCTCGCATACATATTCGATCTCCTGGCTGGAGATTCCCCGCTGCGCCATCCGGTAAAGGGCATGGGCGCTGAATTGCAGCCAGGTTTCCATCGCAGACCTCCTTACTGATAAGTTGTACACGAATAAAATGTCTTCTATATTAACAGAAACGCAGGACTACCTAAGAAGTTACAGACAAACTGCCTTAAATTCCATCAAAACTCGCTCCTTAACCACTGCTCCCAGGGCAATCGCCTTAAAATAAGGAAAGCGGGCTACCGATTTGGCACCCGCCCTCCAGATATGACACTCGCACAGCGTCAATGACAGTTTAGCACGGGGTACCCGCTTTTTTCCTAACCTTCTTGCAAGGTCGCATAACGATTTTGCAACCTCCTGTCCCAACCTCCCGCAGTCTAAGTTTCTGCGGGAGGTTTCATTACAGGTTTAATGGGTTGCCTCTTCTACAGTTTATTTTGGGTTATTTTGCAATAACCCCTCTTTTTGGGCTGAACGCTCTTCAGACCATCCCAACCGACCAATCGGTTCTTCATTGTTTGCTGGTTGCCGGTCGGCTGGCTACCGCTCTTACCGGTTCTTGGCCTTTACGGCTGAAGAAAGACCATTCCAGCATGATTGCCGCTAGGTAGAAGAACGCCACCGTGAAAAAGATCGGTACGAAGCCCATACCACCCAGGCTCACCTGCAGCCAGCCGCTCACCTGCGGCATCACGAACCAGCCAAACTGGAAGGAAAGGCTGTTCAAACTCATCGTCAGCGCTTGCGTGCTTTCCGGCACACGCTCCAATACAAATGTCTGGTAAACCGGGTTGCTCAGATTCATCAGCGCCAGCCGGAAGATATAAGCCACGCCTGCGATCAAGAACCAGGCCGTCGCGTTCTGTAATCCGGTCGTGACCACCCAGGCTCCCACCCCGAGCGTTAGTAAGAAAGGTACCGATAGCGCCTGGGTTATTATTACTGCCCTGATCTTGCCGTACTTATCCGCCAGCGGTGGGCCCAGGAATTGGGCGATGGCCATCGCTAGCCCTCCGATGGCGAACAGCAATGCAATCGGGGGATCCGGTTTCTGGTACACCTTACGGAAGTAGATGTTCATGAACGGCATCATCAAGCCCGCCCCCAGGCCGATGGCGAGTTGCGGGATGAGGTACTTAGACAATACCCGCCCGTGCTGCCACAGTTGCAACCAGGGCAAATCAATCTTCCGCTCTCGATCGATGGGTTGCATACGAATCAGCGCTAGCGGTCCAATTGAAAGCACCGTTACAAGCATCATACTACCCAAAGACAACTGGTACGAAAGCGTGTCAGTCGCGGCTGCATTGAATAATCCTCCCAACCAGGTCGGTAGCAGTCCTCCCAGCAGGTTCCCAAAGAAACTCGAAATGGTCATCAACCCGAAGTTAAAACTGAATACCCATTGCCGCTCCTCCCGGGAAGTGTTCGCCATTAGGAAAGGTGCCATCGCCACTTGACGTACGCTCATCGACACCCCTGCAATCATGCGGAAAGCAATTAGAAAGATCTTCGTTGGGAACACCACCAGCCCAAGCAACGAAAAACCACTCAACAGCCCGGTTATGATCATCACTTTCTTTTGGGAAAACCGCTCGGCGAGGTAAGCGGCCGGCAATGCCATGGCGATCGTGGCAAACGACGCGGCCGTCTGCAGCATGCCGATAAAGGCTTCGTTATATCCCTGGCCCAGACTCAACACGTAAAAGTTGAATAGGAAGCGGAACACCCCAAACGCCAACCCAGAAACCGCACTGTAGAACAATACAAGTTTGGCATTGCGGGCAAACTGTTTGGTCTTTTCGATATACAAACCGATCCCTGAGATTAGGTTCAGCAAGATGGCTCCTTATTCAAACCTTCTATAGGATTAGACAAATGTCTAATCCAAGTTTACCAAAAGGTCTTCACCCTGCAACCTGATTTTTGTCATTTATTCTCCCCTCCACAAATTGCACCAGCCCCCATTTCCCATTTACCATCCATTCCGGATCCACCGCTTTCAAGGCTTCCGCCCTGCCCACTGGCAGCCCCGCCACGATGTCCCCCTTCAATACTCGCAGAGCCGCTAATGGTGTAGGTAGATACCCTACCACTTCTGACAGTGGCTTGGTGAATGGCCAGTGCCGATCACCTAATAAGCGCCGGTAATGGATATCCCCCTTGCTAATCAGCAGCTCAGCCTTTGCCAAGCCGGCCCTTAACCTGCTTGGCATTTCCCACCCACTCAGCGGCGAAACCCAGAAAGCCTCCTCTTGCAACTGAAGGCGCCCGGTGGCGCGGTGATCTCCTAGCCGTTCCGCCAATCTCCGCACCGCTCGCTCGGCGTGAGAAGCCAGAAATGCCAGGGTGTAATCCACGTCCTTCACCATGGCGTCCGATACAAACACTGGATCGGTTTTCAGGTGCAATCGGGCTTGTTCAATGATCTGGCTACTTAACAGGTAGTCTATCAGGCCCAGGTCGCTTACCAGCTCCATGCCGGCGTTATCCACCAGCACCTCGATCCTGGCGCCCTTGTTCTCCAGACTCGCCAGGTATCTTATCACAGCTTCTGTCTCATCCACTGCCAGGTGAGCTCCTCGCTCTTGAACGTCTTTATACTCCGGGCTGGCCTCCCGGTCAGCTGGCCAGATACTCAAATCAGCTTGGTTTCCCCACAGGCTCATCTTGATCAGGCCTCTTAGGGCCTCGCCCTTGTCAACCCCCTGCCCGGGGCTTTCAAACAGCCACCGCTCCATTTGCCCGCAGAAGAATCCGATTGCATCCCTGGACCTCTCCAAACCCGCCCGCTTCTGGTAACCAAAGGGATCCATACCTTTTCCGGTACCGGTCCGAAAATAGCCAGTTGCTTCCAGGATCCGTCGGTAAAAATATATTTCAGCAAAGAACCAGGGGACCTCAAGCCAGTTCTGTCCCAGGTAGGGTGCTACATAAGCTGCCCAGTCTTTCGCTCTGCTTGCCAGGACATCCTTCAACGGGCATATGCCGCCCTCGGGGATTTCATCTAGCAATACTTCCATCTTGTAAACCGCAGCCTTTGACAAGTCGTTTTCCGCCAGCACACGCCTGCCGATGTCCGGCAAGTTTACTGCCACCGTATAATAAGCAAAAGTATCTCGATTTAACCCCCTCATTGCTTTTGGAATCGCTCCTATGGGACCATGATCATTCTTGAACCTGCCTCTCACGCTCATTTACCCTCCCGAACCAGGCAAGTATGCCCTGTCTTGTATGCCAGGATGCCTACTCTCCTTGGGACTAATCCTCGCTCAAACCCAAAAATTAAATTTCGACCACGCCCAGAAGTATTCCCAGTGACATCATTTGGTCGAACCAGGCCAATCCTTTCCCGAACCAGGTCTCAGTCCTTCCCAGGTCCTGTCTTTCCCGCGACATGCTAAAATCCTGGCTGCCGATCAGGTATCCACACGGGCTCTCTCCAAACCTCTCCAGTCGCTCAGCCAGCCAGCTGTTCTCACCCAAAGGTTGTGCCAGGATTACCGCTTGGCCCTTAAAGCCTGCCAATCTGGCATCCAAACTGGCGACCTCCATTTCCTCGGCTTTCTTCCAGCCATACAACCGCCTGAAAAGTTGGCCGGCTGCCTCCAGGTTATTAACCCCCAGAATCACCTTCTCAACACCACTCAGTTCGCTCCCGGCCACGCTGGCACATGGCTGCACCCGGTAAGATCTGGGTGTGCGGTCAGCGATCAGAAAGGGCAGTTGCCCGCCTGGGTCTCCCCCGCCCAGGAATGCCAGATCCCATTCCACCAGGGTCTTATCCGGTCTCTTGCGGTTGTAATAATAAGGACCCTCTACCGCGATCTCCATTTTTCTCAAGCTGCTTACCTCCCCCTTGATATCCTCAACTCGTACTGCCCAGGCGCACGCTCCGCCATCCAGGACGATCTGCCGCAACCACCAGGGAGACTTCTGTTCTGCTTTCAGGGTAGATATCAGTTCGATATAAGAGCCGTCGTCAAATCCCAGGATAGCCATGTGCGTGATGTTATTGGAATGCTCTCCCCCATAAACCGTTTCCAATCCCGCCCGCGCGAAAACCTGGCGCAGTGCCTCCAAAGTGCTCCATGCAATCGTAACATGGTCAATTACCAAGGTTTTCTCTTCCGCCACGCCCTATACCCTCAAGATCTCTACTGGTAAACCTTCCAACTGCATGATCTTTAACGCATTGGTTGTCGGGCACGGGCCTGAGCGCAAACGGTAATCGAAAACCATTTTCCCCCCTTGCACCTCCTCCCGGAAATGAAAATTGCCTACCTGGTCTATCTCATCCGCCAGTTTGACCAACTCTAAATCATGCGTCGATATCACCCCCACCCCATTTTTCCCTGCCAGTGTTCCTACATAAGACCGGCTGCCGATCTCTCGCTCGCGGTTGTTGGTGCCCTGGAAAATTTCATCGATCAAGAAAAACAGCGGCAACAAGTCATCTCGTTCCAGTCCATCCAGCAAGGTTCTCAACCGCTTTACCTCCGCGTAGAAATACGAGATCCCGTCGCTCAGGGAATCGCTTATGCCAATGCTGCTGAACACCCTCATTGGCATTATGCGTAGATAAGTGGCGTTCACTCGCCCCCCGGCATAAGCCAGAAGCAAGTTAACCCCCAAAGTCCTTAAGAAAGTGCTCTTGCCAGACATGTTCGATCCGCTGATGATGGCGATCTTCCCCAGCTGGTCGATGGTGAAATCATTGCATATCCTCTGGTCATCGGCGAGTAAGGGATGGCCCAATTCGCGCCCCTCAAAAAAGGGGCGGTCGCCATCACCTGTGTTTTCGACTACTTCGGGGAAGGCAAAATCAGGATTTAGATAGCTGAAATTTGCCAAAGAGTTCAGCGCTTCCAGCTCGTACCAACTTTCCAGCCATTTGGGTAGCAGCTGCCTCATTTCTATTTTATAGCGCTCCAGCCGTTCAGCGAAGTACAGGTCCCAGGGTACCGCCAGGTTTATCACCAGCCCCAGAAACTGGTTGTGACTTAGACTGGTTGCGGAAGCGATCCAAACGATTCTCCTCAGGTATCGCGACGGTTGGCTACGCGCCATTATGAAGGGCTCGCACACCTTTGCCAGCTGGCTGGTTTCGCCATAGGGGTAGTCCTCCAAGTAAATCAGAACCGCTCTGAATTTTTCGAGCGTCGTCCCTAAGTAATATGCCTCTTCAAAAAGGTCATGATAACGCTGGTGTTTCGTATAATACAGCACACCGTAAAGCAGCAAGGTTACGACCCAGAAAGCAGGCAACCATCCTAAAGCGTTCAGGATGAAGAGCGTCAGGTTGGCTAACCCCAGCACTCCCAACAGGATCACCCACCTCATAACAGAGTGGCTATAGCTATGCTTCTCCAGCCACTTCATCAGCCCTTCTCCATCCCACCTTTCGCCGGGTTGACCTGCTGCCAGCGCGCTGGTCAGAGCCAGTTTGGTGCGAAACCCATACAACGGCTCCAGTTCTCTTACAACCAGCTGTCTGTGGTGTATCTTTACCAGATCAGGATGGGGATCCAACAGCCAATCTCGCAGTCGTTGGCTACCTCCTGCTGAAACCGCCGTATCGATCAGCTGCTGGATCGAACGTTTTGCGGTTACGTTCAAATCCATCTCGAAGGGATGTTGCCTGTCTTGCTGTATCGCGGGTGGGGTGGGAATATTGCCCCAATCCAGTCCCATGCGCGCCATCAATGTCTCTACCAAGTGCAGGGATATCTTGAAGTGTTGCACGCTCTTGTCTAGCTTGCGATGCCCTGCGACAGCCAATCCAAATACCCCAATCGCAAGCATCCCAACCGCCTGGCCCCACCAAGCCACTCCAAATTGAAAAGCCAGGTAAGTTCCTAAACCTCCAATCAGCAAGATCGCCATTCTTATCCAGGCAAAGCGATTATCGAGCCGCTTGAAAACCTTCAGCTGGTTTTCCAGGCGTTTCTTATGCCGTTCGAGTACGATTAACCTCTTCTTTTTCTTGCTCTCCTTCATCAACTCTCTGGACCTCTTTCATTTCAAAATACCTGCTGCCTCCGCCCGCTTCCGGAAGGGACACCTTTCAATAAACCCGTTGGCTGCTACCTTCCCAGAACCGCCAGGACTCAGACAGTATACCCTTGTTAGAATATTAAGTCACTCAATAACATCCAGGCTTTCCATTTCTTGACGCTCATTTCTCACTTTGGTATACTAGCGTTCATGTAGGATGCAGTGAGTTCTCGTTGGATGTAAGGAAAGGTCGGCTCGTAGCTTTTCCGCTTGACCCGTTTCATCTTGATCAATCCGATGGAACAAACCAGCGCCTAAAAACCCATTCATTGCCACAGTAAGGAGGCACAATAAATGTCTGAACGTATCATCGGTACGGTCAAATGGTTTAATGGCAGCAAGGGCTACGGTTTCCTTGCTCGAGAGGACGGTGCTGACGTCTTCGTTCACTATACCTCTATCCAGGTGGACGGTTACCGCAGCTTGGCCGAGGGACAGAAGGTGGAATTTTCTGTCCAGGATGGCCCCAAGGGTCTTCAAGCCGTCGACGTGGTCCCCCTTTAGCATTAATAGACCTTCAAAAAAACCCAGCCGGGATCCGGCTGGGTTTTTTAATCTCCCATCGCTATTCTGTTCAATAAACAGACCTCAGGCCAGCTTGTAAGCCGCATTCTGTCCAGTGGGTCGGCAGATCTCTCCTGCTTCCCGCCTGGGTGATCATCTTTCTAGGCCGCGCGTCACCACGCAACTCGAGCAGCCTACCCGGTGCTTGCTCTCGTAAAACGAGAGGTGGAGACGAGCAACCTCCCTCTGTCCTAAGCGAAAGCGTTGGACAGACATTACACCTGTTTGGCCTTGCTCCCAGTGGGGGTTGCCTGGCCGTTCGCATTACTGCGAACGCCGGTGGTCTCTTACACAGAGCGATCGCAAAGCAATCGCCACCTTTTCACCCTTACCATCGCCAAAGGGCCTCTGACTCTTTACCCTCTGGTGATTAGGCGGTATGTTTCTGTGGCCCGATCCGGCAGGTTGCCTGAATCAATGTTGTGATTCAGTTCCCCATCCCGGGTGTTACCCGGCACTGTGCTCTTCGGAGTGCGGACTTTCCTCGATCCCACTTGCGTGAGACCGCGATCACCCGGCCAACCCGAGGCTATTTCATGATACTATTATAAAAGGTTTCCGTCAACTCGGATCTTATCAAATTCATCTAGCCTTCTCGTTTTTAGATGAATAAGGCCCAGAACTGGACAAAACCTGCTCTATCAAGTAAAATAACGCCCCGTAAACGTGGTTGATTTTGGAGGATACTCTCTTGCCTAATTTAAAATCCGCAATCAAGCGTAATAAACAGAATGAAAAACGTCGCTTGCGCAACCGTTATTTTCTCGGCCGCGCCCGAACTTTCGTAAAACAGGCTCGCCAGGCCATCGAATCCGAAGACCTGGATGAAGCCCGTGCCGCTACACTGCAAGCCATCAGCGCCCTGGATAAAGCCGCTGAAAAGGGCATCGTGCATAAAAACAACGCCTCGCGGCGTAAGGGTCGCTTGATGCAAAAGCTGGCTGCCCTTGAAAAAGCGCAAGAAAGCACCTGACCCCAAGAGATTTATTCCTTAAGTTGATTGTCAGCGGGAGCTCTACACGCTCCCGCTTTTTGTGTTGCCGCGCCCGTCGCTAAGATGCGTATTCCCCCGTGATATAATCGCTGCGCAGCGAGATTGCCATCGTTTCATCGCTCCTTTCTCCAAAGAATTTGGTGGGCAGTATGTTCGATCGCGAAAGACAAGCAATAGAGTCCCAAATCCGCGCTTACCTTGTTGAAAAAGGGCTTCCTCAGCCAGATTGGCTGCAATGGAATCCGATCCCCTTTGCCGGGGAATGGGGCGCTTCCACTTCGTTTTTCCAGCTGGCTGCGCAGGAGGCCCGCGCCGGAAAAGATGTCAACGTGCCTCAGCGCGCCCAGGAGCTAGCCATACAGGTTGCCAATCACCTTGGCAAACCTCCTGGCTTCTCCCGGGTTAAAGCCGTCAAAGGCTATCTCAACTTGTATTACGCTACTGCCGATTTCTCATCTCGTGTGATTGATGAAGTTCTGGATCAAGGTGAGAATTTCGGCCGCGGTGCGCCTAAGGGGGAGCGCCTCATGGTCGAGTATGCCCAGCCTAACACGCACCACTCCTTCCACATCGGTCATTACCGTAACGCAATTTTGGGCGAAGCGTTTGCACGCCTGGTCGAGTTCGCCGGTTTCGAGACCATCCGTGCCTCATATCCGGGTGATATCGGCTTGGGCGTGATCACCGTGGTCTGGGCTTACAACAAATTTTACAAAGGGCAGGAGCCAACAGGTGTCCACGAGCGTGGCCAGTGGTTGCTGAAGATCTATGTCGAGGCCACCGAAATGCTCACTCCCAAGAAGAACGAGACCCCCGAAGAGCAGGACAGGAGAGAGGCTTACGACGCTGAACGGCGTGAGTGGTTGCTCCGCTGGGATGCGGGTGACCCCGAAGTGCACCAGCTTTGGCGTCTCACCCGCCAGTGGAGTCTGGATGAGCTGCACGAAATCCTCAAGTTGCTTGGCATCCACATCGACGATTGGTTCTTTGAGAGTCAGGTCAACGAGCTGACCAAAGACATAGTCGCTGAGCTGATCGATCGCGGCATCGCTGAGGATGAACGCCCCAGTGGAGGGCCGGTTCTGGTTAAGATCGATGAAAAACTAGGCCTTTCCAAGGAGAAATTCCGCACCGTGGTGCTGCTGCGCAACGATGGCACCGCCCTCTATCCGGCTCGCGATCTAGCCTTGGCCAGAGAAAAGTTTGAAAAATTCCACGTCGACCGTTCGATATACGTAATCGACGTACGCCAAAGTCTGAATATGCAACAGGTCTTCAAAATCCTGGAAATGTGGGGCTTCCCGCAGGCCGCCAAATGCTACCACCTGGGATATGGTTTTGTCAGCCTACCGGAGGGCGCTATGTCCGCACGCCGTGGGCGATTGGTGTTGTTTAAAGACGTCGCCGATGAGGCCCATCGCCGTGTGCTGAAGATCATTGCCGAGAAAAACCCCGACTTGGTTGAGCCAGTCCGTCAAAAGGTCGCATGGCAAATTGGGCTCGGGGCTCTGGCATTTGCCATGCTTTCGGTGGACAACAATAAGGATATCGTCTTCGATTGGGATACCGCGCTTAACTTCGATGGACATACCGCCCCATATATTCAGAATGCCCACGTGCGCGCCAACAGTATCCTTAAGAAAGCCGGGCAGCTCCCTGCGGAAGCCACCTTTGATTTCGATTTGAGCAGCCAGGAGATCGAGTTGATAGACCTGATCTCGCGCTTCCCTACAGTTGTACAAATGGCTGCACGGGATTATAAATCGCTGCCAATTACCAGTTACGCCTATGAGCTGGCGCGCGCCTTCCACAGCTTTTATCACCTGGTCCCCGTCCTGCAAGCGGAGACTGAATCTATCCGAAAGGCGCGCTTGCGCCTCGTCGCCGCCCTGAAGCAGACCCTGGCTAACACCCTAAGGCTGCTGGCTATCGAAGCGCCGGAGGTCATGTAAGATAGAAGGAGTTCAGTCTATTTTGGATCCCCATTCCCTTATCTCTGACTACATCACATTACAAAGGAGCAATTTCGCCTCATGTCACCAATCCGTACCCTAATTATGGGCGCCGCCGGGCGCGACTTTCACAACTTTAATGTTTATTTTCGTGACAATCCTGATTATGAAGTAGTAGCCTTCACCGCCACCCAAATCCCTAACATCGAAGGGCGTGTTTATCCTCCCGCACTTGCCGGTTCCCGTTACCCGCAGGGCGTACCGATTTATCCTGAGAGTGACCTGGTCAGCCTGATCCGTGAAAAGGGCATCGATCAGGTCATTTTCGCTTACAGCGACGTGACTCATCAGTATGTCATGCACAAAGCCTCCATCGTGCTTGCCGCCGGGGCAGACTTCCGTTTGATGGGCCTCCACACCACTCAATTGAAATCCACCAAACCGGTCGTAGCCGTATGCGCCGTACGCACTGGGTCTGGCAAAAGCCAGACTTCCCGGCGCGTTTCTTTAATCCTGCGTGACATGGGTTACCGTCTTGCAGTCATCCGTCATCCTATGCCCTATGGCGACCTTGCCTCCCAAGCCGTTCAGCGCTATGCAAACTATACCGACCTGGATAAATATGATTGCACCATCGAAGAGCGCGAGGAGTACGAACCCCATCTCGATAATGGCCTGATTGTATACGCTGGCGTGGATTACGAACGAATCCTGCGACAGGCTGAGCAGGAAGTTGATTTCATCCTGTGGGATGGCGGCAATAATGACCTGCCTTTCTTCGTGCCTGACCTGCTCATAGTTGTTGCCGATCCCCATCGCCCTGGCCACGAGATGTCCTACCACCCCGGTGAAGCCAACGCTCGCGCCGCGGATGTCTTTGTCATTAATAAGGTCGACACAGCCTCAGCTGAGAATGTCATCGCTGTGCGCCAAAACCTCTATCAGCTCAATCCCGCCGCGGTCGTCATTGAAGCCGCTTCGCCTCTCTTTGTTAAAGATCCGTCTGCCATCCGCGATAAGCGCGTCCTGGTGATCGAAGACGGTCCCACCCTCACCCATGGTGAGATGGCCTATGGCGCCGGTTGGGTCGCTGCTCGTCGCTTCGGCGCCAGCCAAATTGTGGACCCGCGACCCTACGCGGTCGGTTCCATCAAAGCCACCTACGCCAAGTACCCAACGACTGGAGCGGTGTTACCTGCCATGGGATATGGCGAAGGTCAAATGCACGAACTCCAACAGACCATCAATCAGACCCAGGCCGACCTGGTTTTAATCGCCACTCCCATCGATCTCACCCGCCTCATAGAGATCAACAAACCCTCCCAACGCGTCCGGTACGAGCTCCAGGAAATCGGCCAACCCACCTTGCAAGATTTGCTCGAATCTCGTTTTTCTAAGAATATGGAAACCACGCACGCTGCTCAAGAATCCCTGCCCAGCTGATGATAGGCTGGGCACAAGTCGTTCGTCCTCGTGACCATGCCCTCATTAAATTGGGCTTCTAAAACCCCTCTCCAACCCACCCCCTCCGCCCTGGAGATTGATAGTTTCATCTACCCCCAGGGCGCTGGTTATCCAGACGTCATTCCCGAAAACCGTCTCATTTTGGGGGATAACCTCAAAGTAATGTCTGCCTTGCTGTCCGATTACCAGGGGCGCATTAACCTGATTTATGCCGACCCGCCTTTCTTCACTAACCGCCGTTACCCAGCCAGGATAGGCAGAGGGGAGGATTCTCGCCGTCCCCAAGAGTGGCAGCTAGCAGAGGGCTATCCTGACCAATGGCCAGACATCGAATCCTACCTGGATATGCTTTATCCTCGCTTACAGCTCATGCATCGCCTCTTGGCCTCCAATGGAACCCTTTATCTACATCTTGATTGGCATGCCAATGCATACGCCCGCCTCCTGCTGGATGAAATCTTCGGCTCTGACCGCTTGATCAACGAAATCGTTTGGGTGTATCACGGTCCTAGCCCCATACGGAGCGCATTTAATCGTAAGCATGACACAATTCTGGTCTACACCAAAAGCGACGACTACACCTTTAATGTGGACGAAGTGCGCCAGCCATACAACCCGAATACCGTCAAAACTTTCCAGTCATCTCCTAAAGCTGGCTTTGGAAAGGTCCCCGACCTCAAACGTGGAAAAGTACCCGAGGACTGGTGGTACTTTCCTGTGGTCGCTCGCCTTCACAATGAGCGTACTGGTTACCCCACTCAGAAACCCGAAGCTTTGTTGGAACGCCTCATCCTGGCCTCCTCCAACCCGCAAGACTTGGTCGCCGATTTTTTCTGCGGATCGGGTACCACTCCCATGGTCGCTGCTCGATTGGGTCGCAGATTTATCGCCAACGATAAAATTTGGCGCGCCGTATATACCACCCATACGAGGCTGGTTAGCCTCCCGTCAAGCCCCTTTTCTCTTTCCAGAGAAAAGGGTGAGCAGATTCCCGAGCGGGAGCTGCATGGCGGCAAAAGCCTTAGGGAGCCAATCCACCCCCAAATTGTCTCAAACCCACCAGGCGTTCAGGCGCTTTTCTTACCCGATCCGGATTGGTTGCGACAGCTGGAATATTGGGAGGTTGATCCCGATTGGGATGGGCAAACCTTTCGAAGTGCTGCCCAGGCCATCCGCCCGCGCCACGAACAGGACATTCCAGATCAGCTTTCCTTGCCCGATACGGTTGGGGAAAATCCGGTTTGTGCTCGTTTCTTAGATTTGAACGGCGAACGTACCCAATTTATCATCCCTTGATTCAAAAGGGCTTAATTACCCCCTAAACATCCAGGCGATAGCCTACTCCTCGGATAGTCTTCAATAGTCGCGGGTTGCGAGGATCTTCCTCGATCGCCCGTCGCAACCAGCTGATATGCACGTCCAGGGTGCGCGTATCTCCGATGTATTCGGTTCTCCATACTTTTCGAAACAAGTCATCCCGCGCCACTACCTCTCCTGCCCGTTCCATCAAGACCTTAAGTAAATGTACCAACCTGGGAGTGAGGGGCGACTCTTTGCTTTTGCTCCGCACCATATTACGTTCCAAGTCTAATCTGATAGATCCGGTTTGTATGCTTTCTCCCCCCTCTGCTGGTAAGAGATCCTGGATCCTGTTAACCAGCTTCCGCATGGTAAAGGGTAAATTGAGGACGACATCGGCTGCTACATCGTTGTAGACCGGATAATCCGGACATGCAATCAAGATGATCGGTAAATTATCTGTGTTGTTGGTTAACGACTGGCATATCCGTTTCCCGCTGGTCCTCAAAGAGGCCGCGTTAACCACTACCAGGTCAGGATCATCGCCCTTTAGCTGCGCCAAGGCTGCCTTGCCCGTTGGCGCAGTCTCGACCGCATAATCCTTCTTCCGTAATCCTGGTACAAAAGACGGGCTTTCAGCCCGTTTCCCTTCTATCCAAAGGATCTTTGCTTTCATTTACCGCTCAACCCTATAATCCAAAAACAACCCCAGAGTTGCTCCCCTCCTTGATATTAATGGATCAAGAATAATGATGCAAATATTATACACGCGATCTTTTAAAACAGCAAATGACTCGTTGCTCAATTTCTTAACATTATTCTTTTTAGGAGTTACGAAGTTGAAGAGCTTGTCTGGCTTGACAGCTCGCCTCCAGTTTGAATCACCTGAGGATAAAAAGTGAGGGTTTGACTCACAAGTAGCGCTATTCTCCCGAATACCAATTTTGTGTGTGTATCTCGGCAGGTCGCAATCGTCTTGGCGCTAATTGCAATTAAGGTCATAAAATGTGGTAAAACTGGTGCAATCATGAATCTCAAACAACAAGCTGCTAGTTTTACCCTGAAGTATGTTCAGGATGGCATGGTTTTAGGTTTGGGCAGTGGTTCCACGACCCAATTTTTTATCGAAATGGTGGGTGAGCGCTACCAGAAAGGTGACCTTAAAAACATCCTGGCTGTACCCACCTCCGAGAAGACCGCTTCTCAGGCTCGCTCCTTCGGCATACCCCTTACTAACCTGGACGACCATCCTAGCCTCGATATATTTGTTGATGGTGCCGACCAGGTCGACCCGCAATTAAACCTGATCAAAGGATTGGGCCGCGCTTTATTACGCGAGAAGATCATCGAAATCCATACCAGACGGTTCGTAGTTATTGTCGACGAGTCAAAACTGGCGCCTTACCTGGGCGACCAGGTACCCTTGCCAGTGGAGATCGTCAAATTCGAAGCCGCCAGTCACGTCAATTGGTTGAATTCCCTTGGTTGCCGGGCTGAATTATGGCTGGAGTCGGCTGGATCCCCGGTAGTTACCGATAATGGCAACTTCCTGGTGCGCTGCTGGTTTGACTCTGGCATTCCTGATTTAGCTGCACTGGCTCGTGTCTTAGCAGACCGGCCTGGCATCGTCGAACATGGACTGTTCTTGGGGATGGCTACCGAAGTGGTTGTTGCTGGTCACAAAGGTATCCGGGTTTTGGAGCGAGAGAAATGACAGTGAAAATCGCCTCTTCTATCCTTTCGTCTGATTTCGCCCATTTGGGAAGGCAGGTGCAAGAAGCCATCAACGCTGGCATAGATTACATTCATGTCGATATTATGGACGGTCATTTCGTGCCCAACATGACGGTTGGACCCTTGATCGTTTCCGCCATAAAACCGATTGCCCTGGCTGCTAACATTCCGCTGGATGTTCACTTGATGATTGAAAAACCAGAAAGACTCCTCAACGAGTTTGCTCTGGCGGGTTCAGACATCATAACCGTCCATGTGGAAACTTGTCCCCACCTTCATCGCACCATCCAGCAGATTCAGGAGCTGGGCGTATCTCCCGGAGTCACCCTCAACCCGGCCACCTCTCTGGTTACCCTGGAAGAGATCCTGCCCTCCATAGATCGGGTCCTGATTATGTCCGTCAATCCTGGATTCGGAGGCCAATCATATATCCCCAGCAGCACCTCAAAGATAGCCCGTTTGCGCCATATGTTGGATGAGCGGGGCTTGCAGGAGGTCGAGCTTGCCGTGGATGGTGGTATTAAAACCAATAATGCTGACGAGATTGTTCAAGCCGGCGCTAACGTATTGGTAGTTGGTTCAGCCATTTATAATCAGCAAGCCAGCCCGGCAGAGAACATCGCCGCTTTGAGGCGCGCCGCCGATTCAATCACCCCCCATAGCCAAGTTTATTAAATAATATCTGACTATCCTCTGGCGAGAAGCCCGTTGTTCCTCGTCCGGCTGGGTTTCCCTTGGAACAATTTTACGCTACTGATCGATCGGTAGTCGGATTTGAAAACAAGTTCGTCCGGGTTCTGAATAGACTTTTATATCACCATGGTGCCTGTGAACCACGATGTTGTAGCTGATCTGCAGGCCTAACCCAGTGCCCTTCCCGGCAGGTTTTGTGGTAAAAAACGGGTTAAAAATCTTGGATTGGACCTCTTCCGCAATACCTGGACCATTATCCTCTATTTCCACTTCCGCCCAATTTCCCTTCCGGCGGGTGCGGATGATAATCTCGCCTTTGCCGTCCAAAGCGTCTGCCGCATTATCGATGATATTCGTCCACACCTGGTTAAGTTCGCTGCCATAAGCCTGTATCTCCACCAGGTCTGGTGCATATTCCCGCCGAACTTTAATACCCGGTTTTATTTTGCTACGTAGGATGAGCAGTGTGTTCTCCAGGCCTTCCTGCAGATTAACACTTTGAAAGCTGGCTTGACCTTGATAAGAATAGGACTTAAGCGCCTTAACGATTTCAGAAATGCGTTCTGCCCCCTGCCGCACCTCGCTCAGTAAATTGGAAACCGAATAAACGCTCTTCAACCAACCGATCACTTCGACTAATTGTTCCCGAGAGAAATCCTCTTCAAGAGCCGTCAGGTCTGCCGTTCCAAAATCCATGTCCACCAAAACCGCTGCGGATTCCCAGGATTCCTGCCTTCCTTGTGATTCAAGCCAAGCCTCCAGCTCTCTTTCGCGGTCACTGCGAGTGATGACGTCAAGCCCAGTTGGATGCCTCGCTTTTTCTTTAACGCACCCTTCTATATCCACCAGAATCCCTTTCTGGTCATCGTTCAGCCCCAACTGGCTCACCCTGGTTTGAGCTTTTTCAAAATCATCGAGGTCGGCTTCTAACTGCCCGGCGCCTCTAGTGACTGCGATTGCTGGATTTTTGAGCTCGTGAGCAACCCCAGCCGTGAGCGAACCCAGCTGAGCCATTCTTTCATTCCGTAATAATAGCTCCTGTGTAATCCGCCAGCGTTCAACAATCGTGCAGTATAAAGTATGCGCTGCCGATACGCTGGTGGATAACAACTGATCTACCTGCTCCTTATGGATCGCCAGTAGTGTGCTCTCAGATTGTGCCCGCGCACTGACTATACGCGGGTAAGATTCTAGTAAGGCCATTTCCCCAATAACCTCTCCCGGCCCACGAACTGCCAGTAACACTTCGTTGCCGCCAGAATCTTTCAGGATTTCGATCTGGCCTTCCTTTAACACATAGGCCATCTCCCCTTCGCTGCCCTCAGCGAACAGAAGTTCGCCTGCTTGTAAGTGAATTTCTTCGATCATATCGCCAAGCAGCTCTAAATCCGCCGGGGAAAGATCGGCAAACAAGGGTACTTTTTTCAAGAAATCGGACATCAAACTGTTTTTAGGTACTGGTGCACGAAACTGACCGCGATAGCGCCTTCTCCGACAGCCGAGGCCACCCGTCTGACCGCCCCTTGACGGACATCCCCGGCCGCGAAAATACCGGGCATACTGGTCTCGAGTAAGTACGGGTCTCGTTTCAGGGACCATTTCTTAGTACGTTGCCCATCACGGAACAGGTCTTGACCGGTGAGGATAAAACCAGCGTGGTTGCGCTCCACCACATCCGCCACCAGATCGGTATGGGCTATCGCCCCCACAAAAATAAACATTGCAGGAGTCTCCATTGTCTCCTGTACATCTCTTTCCTTATCCCTAATTTTGATGTACTCAAGCCGGTCCTTTCCGCCCACTTCTTCTACCTCTGTGTTCAACAGGACTTCGATGTTATCCGTTCCATGGATCTGGTCTACCAGGTATTGCGACATGCCTTTCTCCAATGAGCCAGATCGCACCAGCATGCTAACTTTACTAGCAAAGCGTGAAAAGAACATCGCTCCTTGGCCTGCCGAGTTGGCTCCCCCTACCACAAATACGTGTTCGTCACGGTAATGGGCAGCCTCAGTCAACGCAGCCCCGTAATAAACCCCCGCCCCTGAAATCGCATCGATCCCCGGAACATCTAATTTACGCACAGTCACTCCGGTAGCTATAATGAGAGCCCGGCAACCCAGCTCCGTACCATCTTTCAGAACTGCGTGCTTGTAAGAACCTTCTACCCAAACTCTTTCTACCTCTTGGGTAGTCAATATCTCGGCGCCCAATCTTCTCGCTTGAGCCGTCGCTCGCCTTGCTAGGTCAGCGCCGCTTAATCCTTTCGGGAAACCTAAATAATTTTCAATGCGCGAACTGGTTCCCGCTTGCCCGCCGGTCGCCTCACGCTCGATCATAATGGTCTTCAACCCCTCGGAGGCTCCATATACCGCTGCCCCCAAACCCGCTGGCCCGGCTCCTACAATGACCAGGTCATAAAATGGTTGCGTCGCCTGAACTTGCAGTCCAACTTTCTCAGCCACCATCCGGTTATCCGGTTCGACCAGTAAAGACCCATCCGGAAAAAATACTACAGGTAGACGTCTTTGTTCATCTCCCACTGTTTCAACCAATTGCCTGGCTTGGGTATCCTTCTCGATATCTAACCACTGGTAAGGGATGCGATTGCGGGCGAGAAAATCTTTTACGTTATGGCTGCTAGATGACCAAAGCGTGCCTGCCACCCGGATGCCATCGTAAGGCAGTTCAACCGTTGCTTGCCAGTCACTCAACAAATCATCCAAGACTGGATAAAGGTTTTGCTCCGGTGGATCCCACGGTTTCATCAGGTAATAATCCAGGCCAATCGCATTGATGCTGGCAATCGCTGCTTCCGTATCCGCATAAGCAGTCAAAAGTACTTTTCGAGCGTCTGGATAAAATTTTATTGCATCTTTCAAGAAGTCAGTTCCACTGATATCTGGCATACGTTGGTCTGCCAAGAATAACGCAATCGCGTCGTTGCGTTGCTTCAACCTGCGCACCGCATCCAGTGCCTCCGCCCCAGATCCGGCTTTTATGATGCGATAATCCCCGTGGAAATGTTGGCGTAGATCTCGCTCGATCGCGTTGAGCACTTGAGGTTCGTCATCGACTGTCATAATTATTGGTTTACCCATATATGGTGCCTCTCCTTATTTTGACCTTCACTTTCTTAATTTCACACGACCACAATTTAGCTGCTTGCGGTGATCTCTTTTACCTGGGGTAAATTCAGGAAAGCGGTCCGCAGCTTGGCGTCATCGATATGGTCTGCGATAAAAGTTACCACTTCACTAGCCTCTCGCCGTAAATTATTCCCCGCCTCCAAATGTCCCTGGTCTTCTTCCAATTTGGCCAGCGTTAACAAAGAAGGCCACAGGCTACGTCGCGAAACCTGCTTTTCAGCTTCCCTTCGTGCCTCTATTAATAAGATTAAAGCCTCTTCTTTCTTTCCGCGAGCCAGCAGAGTTCGCCCCATCAAATTCAACACATCCGGTAACAACCAGCGAGCTCCGGTTCTATCCATTTCTTCCTTCATTTCAGTTGCTCGTTTCAAAGCATTCTCATATTGCCTGTTAGCCAGAGCTATTTCTCCCATCATGATCTCAGTTATTGGCATAAAAATTAAATCCTCAACTCCACCTGACCACAACGGTTCGACTCCTGCAATACTGGCAGCAGCTTCTTCTTCAGATCCGCTGAGTAGCAGGCAATATGCCTCCCAAAGTTCAGGTTGAACAGATATGCTGATTTGAATTTCTTCGGTTTTATCTAAATAATTAGAAATAAACGCTCTTGCCTGGTCGAATTCACCCAAGGTGCTATATATCCAGGATAGCATTAAAGGAATGTAAAGCTGATTATATCCAAAATTGGCCGCTTTACCATTTCTAAGAGATTCTTCTAATACATTAACCCCTTGCGTGATTTCCCCACGTTCGAGGGAAATCATTCCTAAGAACATCTGGTTATAGGACTGCCCCCACAGGCTATCGATCGCCTGGCTGATTTGCAGTCCCTCACTGGCCATTTCACTTGCCTGGTCAAATTCTCCTATCAAGAAAAGGCCATTAGCCAAGGATCCAAGATTATCAGATAACATGGGTTTATTATCTAATTTCCGCCATAAATCCCGGGATTCCTTGGAAGCTGACAAAGCCTTTTCTAATTGACCAACTTCAAAGTACACCCGGCTTATGTCATTTAAGGTATAAGCTAATTCTTCCTGCAAATTATGCTTTCGTGCAATGCTTAGAGCTTCTTCACCGAATTTGAGAGCCAATTGGATATCCTTGCCCACAAAATTTTCAACTAGCATCAAATTCCATAATGACTTTGCTTCAGCCTGGGGATTTTTCAAACGCCGCCCCAGTGAAAGCGCTTCTTCAGCAAGTATGCGTCCCTTTTCTGGCTCAAATTTCACCGTAGGGGTTGAATAAATGGTCGCTTGGGGGACCAGGGCTGCCAGTTTGAACACTGGATCACCCTCCTCTTCCCCGATTCTCCTTAGATCTTGATAATTTTCAATAGCTTCATCATATTGCCCACATAATTCCAGCGATCGTCCCTTGCTAGTAAAAAGATAAATGATTCTTTCGTTTGTGACCGCTTCACGATAACTATCAGATAAAGCGATCTCTAAAGCGTGGGTGTAATGGGTTACTGCTTCTTTACTGGCATATAAACGCGCGGCTACATCGCCAGCCAGGGTGTAATAGCGCAAAGCGCGTTCATAATCTCTGGCTTCTCTAAAGTGGTAAGCCAGACGGTGGGCTTCTTCCTCCAATCGATCAAGAAACAATGCCTCTATCGCTTCTCCCACCTTGCGATGAAATGTACGACGATTACGACGTAATATTGAATCGTAAGCCGCATCCCGGGTAAGCTCATGCTGGAAGACATATTCCAATTCTGGAACCCGAACCTGTTCGCGAATCAGTTCAACGCGCTCCAAGTTGTGCAGCTGCCGGTCAATGGAAGCCCCTAAGTCAGATATCATCTGGAGTACCCGGTAATAGAAAGAACGCCCGATAACCGAGGCTAATTGCAGAGTTCTGCGGCTTTCTTCATCCAACCGGTCAATGCGGGCTACCACTAAAGACTGCAGGTTGTCCGGGATGGATATGTTTTCAACGCTCCTGGTAGATTGCCAATGTTGTTGGTTTCCTTCCCTCACAAGAGTTCCATCTTCGATCAGGGAACGCACAATTTCTTCAACAAAGAATGGGTTACCCTCCGCTTTCCCTAAAATAAGCTTGCGTAAATCGATGGGTAGATCCGAAATCGTCAGCAGGTTATCGACCAAGGTTCCACTCTGTTCGTTTGACAGAGGTTCAAGCAGAATTTCGGTATAACGATGGGGATAGTTCGTCTCTGCAGCCAGCTTGATCTGCCATCCGTTGGATTGTCGGTAAGGGCGCAAGGCACACACGAATAAAATCGGTGCTTCTTCAGTGAGCTGCAAAAGGTGGATAAGCAATTCCACAGAAGCTGGGTCTGCCCAATGTAAATCATCACATACGACAATAACCGGAGAAAGCGAGGTCGAGTCTTTATAGATATTGAGCATGCTGTCAAATAATTCACGTTTAAGCGCCTCACCTTCTAACACCATCCCTTCAGATCCTTCTTCCACAGAAAGAAGAACTTCGACAGCATAGATCATTTCCTTGAAATTCTCACTCCTCTCTGTGGCCTCTGAAGATAGATTTCGAACTATTTTTTCTCTTGCCACCTCTGGGGGGTCATGGTCAGATATTCCACAAGATTTTTTCAACTGCTGGGTGAAAAGTCCATACGGTCTGCTGGTATCATAAGAAACACCTCTGCTATCTAACCAGATTCCCGCACGACCAGTATCTTTTATCCATTCCACCCGCATTTCTTCGATGATACGGCTCTTACCCAAACCAGCCTCGCCGATCATGCACACAATTCCCCCACGTCCAAGTCTCAGGTCATCCAAGGCCCGTTTTAATTTGTCGAATTCATGATCTCTCCCGATCATGGGCGAGTTTATCCCTTTTATGCCCCTTACAGGGCCGGGTTGTTCTTTTCGTGCCAGCACACAGTAGGCTTTTATCGGCCGCGGTTTCCCTTTGACTTCCATTTCACCTAAAGGTTGGAAATCGAAGAGAGGAGTGGTTAATTTAAAGGTATCTTCTGTTACTTGAACGGTCCCTGGTTGAGCTGTTTGCTCCATACGCGCCGCCAGATTAACAGCATCTCCCATGGCAGTATATTCCATGGCTAAATCTGATCCAATTTCTCCAACCACTACCTCCCCGGTATTTATACCGACCCGTACGTTGAAATCTAATTGATAATCATGGCGGATTTCTTCACGGAAAGGCTGCAGGCTTTTAACGATATCTAAACCAGCGAGAATGGCGCGTTGCGGGTCGTCTTCATGGGCGATAGGAGCGCCGAAAAACGCTAGTACCGCATCCCCCATCAGGCGCGCCACCGTCCCTTCATAGCGGTAAATCGGCGCGATCAAGAAATCAAAAGCATCGTCCATGATCTGAGCCCAATCTTCCGGATCAAGTTGCCCAGCCATAGCAGTCGAACCGGTCACGTCGCAGAAAAGGATCGTGACAATCCGTCGTTCTCCTTGCATCTTGTGGCTGGCACGCGCAGCTCTAAGCTTGTCAGCCAACCCTTCCGGTATTTGTTTTGGGTGGTTCTGATCGCTCGAATCGCTCATATTCAATCTACACTAATTTGACATGAGTTTCATCAATAAAACACCACATCCACTTCTCTCCGGGTTCTATCGACTTGATTATCGGGTGTCCGCTAGCTTGGAAATGCTTTCTGGCGTGCTTGTTTTTTGAGTTATCGCAGCAGCCTACCTTTCCACAAATCATGCAGACCCTTAAGTGGACCCATGTATCACCTATCTTGAGACACTCTTCGCAGCCATCTGTGTTAGGAGTGACTTCCTGGATTAGATCGATATGTGAGCATTGTACCTTTCGCAAGCCTCGGCCCCATATCTTCTGCCGGATCGTGTCCCAGATACTTAAGGTTCCTGTGTGATCTTGACCCATAATTCCTCCATTTGGGATATTATAACTCGTGATCAATAAATATTTAAAGCAATCTCACCAAGAGATTATGAACACGGCAACAAACCATTAATATCTCATCAATTCTAACAACGGTATCCGGTTTTTTTGATTTGGCATGCTCTCCTTCAGCCTCTGGCATAATAACCGGATAACAGCCAAACTGATCCCAGGGCACATTTGTATGATCCCCTCAAATTGGTCCTGGTTGATACAAAGCACCCACACTTCACCCGGGATTCGACGCACAATCTCAACCTCGGTTCCATCTTCTAATCCCGCGACGACCCGGATCTCGCCGGAAACAATGGTAAACATTACCTCACCAGCTACTATATTTTGAAGGATTTCCTGAAAACCGCCGTCTCACCACCCCCGTAAACATTGGTACAATTATTTCTATATGGACCTATTCGATCATGCTCTAAAAGAACGCTTAGCTCGTGAAGCACCCCTTGCTGCCCGTATGCGACCGCGCACTTTGGAAGAGTTCGTTGGGCAGGAAGATATCGTGGGTGAAGGCCGCTTGCTGCGCCGTGCTATTGAAGCCGACCGGCTCTTTTCGTCTATTATCCTTTGGGGACCGCCAGGGACCGGTAAAACAACTTTAGCCCAGATTATCGCCAACCAGACTCGCTCTCACTTTGAGACGCTCTCAGCGGTCTTGGCTGGTAAAGCTGAACTCCGCAAAGTGATTGAAGCAGCTCAGGAGCGCCGTAAGCTCTACAATAAAAGGACCATTCTCTTTGTAGACGAAGTCCACAGGTGGAACAAAGCCCAGCAAGATGCTTTACTCCCTCATGTTGAAAATGGCACCTTAACCTTGATTGGCGCCACCACCGAAAATCCTTACTTTGAAGTCATAAGCGCCTTGGTATCCCGCTCGCGGGTCTTCCAACTACGACCTCTCCAGGATCAAGATGTCCACCTGATCATAGCCCATGCCCTCGACGACGTTGAACGCGGCTACGGCAATCGTCACATAGATTTGAATCAAGAGGCGCTTGAGCACTTTATCAGGGTATCTGGCGGCGATGCTCGTAACGCTCTCAATGCCCTCGAACTGGCCGTGGAGAGCACGCTCCCGGACGACCAGGGTGTTACCCACATCACCTTGGGAGTGGCCCAGGAATCTATTCAACGTCGGGCAGTGCTCTATGACAAAGATGGTGATGCCCATTACGACACCATCTCTGCCTTCATCAAGTCGGTGCGTGGATCGGATCCAGATGCCGCTTTATACTGGCTGGCCAAGATGCTTTACGCCGGAGAAGACCCCCGCTTCATATTGCGCCGCCTGATCATCCTCGCTGGAGAAGATATCGGTTTAGGTGATCCTATGGGGCTGCTGGTTGCCAGTGCTGCCGCTCAAGCCTTCGATTATATCGGCCTGCCGGAAGGTATTTACCCTATCGTAGAGGCTACATTATTTTTGTCAACCGCCCCAAAATCTAACACCGCCGGTGCTTATTTCAAAGCCTTCAAATTAATTGAAGAGCAAGGAATCACAGCCGTGCCCCGCCACCTTCAGGATACCAATCGGGATGCTAAAGCCCTCGGCCACGGTGAAGGCTATCGATATCCCCACCAAGCGCCCGATCACTATTTACCCCAACAATATTTGCCAGAGCCTTTGCTCGGAACCTATTTTTATGAACCCTCTGATCAAGGCTATGAAGCTCACGTCGGTCAACGTCTGGCCCAATGGCGAGAAGCACAACGCCGCGCTTTGGGGATTACTCAATCTGAAACTTTGCCCGACCTCCCCGAAGAGACCATCAACGCCATCAAATCTAAACATAAAGCAGGCAGATAATCACTCCTTGGGCAATTCTTATTCTAACTTGCTACTGCCAGCTTCTTTTTAACCAGCCGGTTGTTTTGCTTCTGGCAAAAAATGATCAAGAACTTCATGGTTTCAATGACACCCAGCATTTTAGAGGATTAAATTGATATGCCCCTTATCCTACTCATCCGCCATGGTGAAAATGACTATATAAAGAAAAAACGCCTGGCCGGTCGTCTGCCCGGTATTCACTTGAACGACAACGGGCGCTCCCAGGCAAAATCTCTGGCCGAGACACTGGCCAAAGTGCCTGTTAAAGCAGTCTACAGCAGTCCTCTGGAACGCACCATGGAGACAGCTAAACCCATCGCAAAAGCTTTGGGATTACAAGTTAACGAAAGGCCCGGTTTGATCGAAACAGATGTCGGTAAATGGCAGGGTAAGAAATTGAAGGTACTTAGTCGCCGCAAAGGTTGGCGAGTTGTTCAATCAACACCTTGCTTGATGCGTTTTCCTGGTGGGGAATCGTTTGCTGAGGCGCAGCAGCGGGTCTGCTCTGACTTGGAATCCCTTTGTAAGAAACATGACCCAAAAGACCTAATTATTTGTGTTTCCCATGCAGATCCTATCAAATTGGCGGTTGCTTTCTATTTGGGACTGCCCCTTGATTTTTTCCAACGCCTGACCATATCCCCCGCTTCCATCACAGCCTTGTACATTGGAAATACTGGCAGCCATCTATTGTCTCTGAACTATAATCTTGCTTTCAACTTTCCCGGACACTGATCTGGTATACTACAAATCACTGGCGAGGTAACCTGGGAAATGAGTGATACGCTATCTTTGATAGGGTTGGCTCCATTTTCATGACAATTGCCCGATGAATCCCCTAAGAAATTTTGTATAAGTGCATGCTTGATGGTGAAGAAACTTGAAAAGCTGACCTAGAATATTGATGTTTGGTTGAGTAGTAACGGATAACTGTAGAATAGTAAATAGCCCAGCAGGATTTTTTCGATTAAGTATCGTATTTTCGGTTTATCAGGTAAGCCGCAAGCGGAGTTTTCTATGGCACATCAAGAGATTGACTTAAAACCGGTCACACATATCATGACCGACGCAATCGGTCCGCCCGGAAAACGCGTTTTTTATATTCAAGGCTGGGAAAGTGACCGCACTGTTACGCTAATTATTGAGAAAATCCATATTCAATCGTTAGCGATCAGCACAGAACAATTTCTGGAAGAAATTTCCAAGAAATACCCCCAACTCCCGGAATCTTCTTCTGATTATGTCGAAGAGAAAATGCACATTCAACCCCCGGTTGACCCGCTCTTTAGAGTAGGCGAATTGGGCTTGGGTTACGATGCAGAAAACGATCTTATCGTTCTTGTGGCCCGTGAGGCCCTTGCGGAGGGTCAAGATCCCGAAGAGGGTGACGTTGTCCGCTACTGGTGTACCCGCTCGCAATTAAGGGCAATGTGCCATTGGGGATTAGAAATCGCTTCCCGGGGTCGTCCGATCTGCCCACAATGTGGGCAGCCCATGGACCCAGAAGGTCACTTCTGTCCCAAGAAAAATGGACATCAGGGTTGAATCTTCCGGTAGACAGCTCATCTGGCTGCTTGCCACCGGATCTATTTAGATTCTCCTCCCAGTCATGCCCACTCATTTGGATAATGACGTTCTCACTATCCTCCAAAAAGGTACTCTGAAGATCGATGGCGAGTATCTGTGGGGTTCAAATTATACCTTTGCAGTCCAGGTGACTTATAATCAGGTCAGCTTACAAGGCGTTTATAAACCCACCCGCGGTGAACGACCCCTCTGGGATTTTCCCAGGTCCAGCCTGGCATGCCGTGAGGTAGCAGCTTACATGGTCAGCGAAGCTTTAGGGTGGAACTTTGTACCACCGACCGTCTACCGCAAAGATGCTCCCATGGGGCCAGGCTCAATTCAACAATTCATTGAACACAACTCCGAATATCATTATTTCAACTTAACTACGGCCGACCGTCAGCGCCTGCGGCCGGCGGTGCTCTTTGACATATTAATCAACAATGCCGATCGCAAAGGTAGTCATGTTTTGTTCGACCCTTCTGAAAAGATTTGGTTGATAGATCATGGCATCTGTTTCCACCGTGAGAACAAGTTGCGTACTGTGATCTGGGACTTTGCAGGTGAAACCATCCCGGAAGACCTGTGTGCCGCCATCGTACACTTTCGTCAAAAGCTCACGTCTGGCTCGGAGCTTGTAAACAAACTTATGGACTATCTCGGCCCCGAAGAGATCACCGCCATAGCCGATCGCGCCAACAACCTGCTGGCCGATGGTCACTTCCCAGATCCCCGCTCAGACCACCGAACATATCCCTGGCCTCCGCTTTAAACCAAAGAAAACACTCGTTATTGATCTAAAAGCGCCCTCTCAGGAGGTCTCATGCCCCACTACAAACTCGCCCTTTTAGGCTTCGGCAATGTCGGTCAGGCCTTAACCCGCCTCCTTTTACGCAAGCGCTCCCAGCTCGTAGACCAATATAAGGTTTCCTTTAGCGTCACAGGCATCGCCACCAGCCATCATGGCATATCTATCGATCCTGACGGCATTTCCCTGGAGAAAGCCCTGGAGGTGATGGATCACCACCTAAAGCCCTCATCACCATCGCTCAACTCCATCTCCACTCAACCGATTCCGGCCGACTCTTTAGAATTTATTCGCGAGTGTGGGGGAGATGTGCTTTTCGAGAACACGCCTGTCAATTATCAAACAGGCCAACCTGCCATCGAACACCTGCAATTAGCCTTGGAGATGGGAATGCACGCCATCACTGCCAACAAAGGTCCGGTAGTCCACGCATTTACCCATCTCAACCAGCTGGCCGCTTCCAAAGGCCGCAACTTTTTCTTTGAATCAAGTGTAATGGATGGTGCCCCAATTTTCTCTTTGTTCCGTAGTACTCTGCCAACCGCTCGCCTGCACTCCTTTCGCGGTATTTTGAACTCTACCACAAACCTGATCTTGAACCGCATGGAGGTTGGGGAGTCCTTCGATCAGGCTGTCGCCTACGCCCAATCCATCGGCATCGCTGAAACCGATCCCAGTGGTGATATAGATGGCTGGGACGCGGCTATTAAAGTCGCTGCTTTGGTCACCGTCTTGATGGGGGTTCCCCTCACGCCCAACCAGGTTGATCGTCAAGGCATCCGAGGCATTTCTCCGGCTGACATCGCCGAAGCCAGGCGTCGCGGCCATCGTTGGAAGCTGGTCTGTTCAGCACACCGGGATGGGGATGGTTTAAATGCCCGGGTGGCACCGGAGATGATTCATCCAGAATCGCCTCTGTACCGCATTGATGGCACCACCAGTATGGTTCAATTTGAAACCGATGTGCTCGGCAGCCTTTCAATCACCGAAAGCGACCCTGGCCCGCACACCACCGCTTATGGCTTACTGGCTGATTTCATCAATGCCGTCAGGTAAACACCCCAGATTCTCCCCAAAATGGAGGGTGTTGGCAAACTCGCCCCCAAATTGAAATGCACCTACCTTTGGGTTGAATATTGCAATCCTCTGGGTTTTGTTGTATCGTATAGGTGATAGAGCTAAATCGTGCTCACATTTCCTTCAACGAGGAGGATTCACCATGGAAGTAATTTCGTCTGGCATTGGCCCAATGATTCAACCGCTAGATATCAATGCCTTTCGGGAATGGAACCGCGCCAAACCCAAAGCTCTGCTGGATAAACGCATGACAGAGGCTGACGCTGTCAGCCGCTTCATCCACGATGGTGATTACATCGGCACTGAGCTCTACGGCACGGTACGCTGCCCCATGTCACTCGTCAATGAGATCGTCCGTCAGGGGGTAAAGGATTTACGCATCGCCGGTCAGGGCGTCTTAGAGCTAGATATGCTTTTGGCTGCTGGATTGGTTAAAGCATTGGATATCACCTATATCGGTCTGGAAGTCTATGGTGTTTCCAATTGCCTGCGCCGAGAGGTTGAAAGCGGTCGCGTGGAGACTTGTGTGGAGTGGAGCAACGCGGCTATCGCCTGGCGCTTCAAGGCTGCTGCTATGGGCGTTCCCTTTATCCCAGTCCGCTCCATGCTGGGCACCGATACCTTGAAATACAGCGCTGCCAAAGTGGTCGAATGCCCCTTCACTGGCGATCCTATCTGCTTATTGCCAGCACTGATCCTAGACGTCGGCCTGATCCACGTTCATCGCGCTGACAAGTATGGCAATGCCCAAATAGACGGTATTAGTGGTTTCGCGGCTGAATTGGCGCGAGCCTCCAAGACCCTCATCATCAGCACTGAGCAGATCGTCGACTCCGAAGAATTCCGTTGCCATCCCGATCGCACCATCATTCCCTACTATCTCGTCGATGCCGTCGTGGAAGCGCCTTTTGGCTCTCACCCGGGCGAGATGTGCTACCTCTATGAACGGGATGAAGAACACATCAAGATGTGGGTGAATGCCTCTAAGGATATTGATGCCACCCAAGCCTACCTTGATAAATACATCTATGGGGTTAAAGACCATCGTGAATATCTTGATTTGATCGGTCGGGAGCGCCTTGAAAGTCTCAAGAACGTTTTGCAAGGAGTCAGCGATGAGCAATCATGCCCTTAACGGCTATAACCCTACCGAATTGTTGATTTGTACTGCAGCCCGCTTGATGGCGGATAATACCACCGCTTTCATTGGCACAGGCATCCCCATGCTGGCCGCTTCATTGGCCCAGAAAATGCATGCCCCTAACCTGGTAACAATTTTTGAGTTTGGCGGGACCGGAGCCATTCTCGATAAGCTTCCCCTGGCAGTAGGCGGCGAGAGCACTTTCCATCGCGCCATAGCCGCCTCGGGTATTTGTGACATTGTCGAAACCGCTCAACGCGGTTTCATCGAGTATGGTTTTCTGGGAGGCGCACAAATCGACCCTTTTGGTAACCTGAACAGCACCGTCATCGGCGATCACGACCATCCCAAGGTCCGCCTTCCCGGTAGTGGTGGCGCCAACGACGTCGGCTCACACTGCTGGCAGACAATCGCCATCATGCGTCACGACAAACGCCGCTTTGTAAGAACTGTGGATTTCATCACCACCCCCGGTTACCTTAGCGGCCCGGGCGCCCGTGAAGCCGCCGGTTTACCTCCGGGCACTGGCCCCTATCGGGTCGTGACTAATCTGGGGGTATTGGGTTATCATCCTGAAAGTAAGCGCATGCAGCTGTTAGCCACCCAACCCGGTGTGTCTGTGGAAGAGGTCACGGAAAACACTAGCTTCCAACTTCTTATAGCCAGCCACATCGAAAGTAATCCGCTCCCGACAGCCGAAGAGCTGCGCATCTTACGAGAAGAGGTGGATAAAGACCACTTGTACATTTGATGCCAGTACGGTACTGGAAAATAACGAAACGCCAATCACTTTTTGAGGTCGACTAAAGACGGTTCTTTTCTCCTCTCGAGAAGAGAACCGTTTTATTATCCATAGTCAACTTCTCGATTTTTTTACGCTACGGTGAAAAACGCTCATATATCCTGCCCCCTATTTTCAAAGTGTCTGCCTCTCTGTCTCTAACCACTGCGACTTCTTGGGGATCTCCCGAATGGGGTGCTCTTATGTCGAATAGCTCTAATACCAGCCTATCTTCCTGGTTATCGACGATTTGATAACTGCCGGTAATTAATTGTGGGTTCATCATCGTGATGCTGAATTCGTGTGAAAACCTGCCGCCCTCAAAAGTCCATACATCATAAAAATGGAGGTTACCCCGCTCCCATTTGCCTTGAATAAATTCGAGGTTATTATTTGAACATCCCCAGAGAGCGATTGCTGATAAGATAAGAGTGCAAAAAGCCAATGTGGTAATGTAAGCGCTGCCCACACCACCACATAAGCCTGAACATCTCCATATTTAGTTTTTTCAGGTGAATGCCATAATCAGATCTGTGCCCCTGCTAAACAAATAAGGGTTGGTATTTTCCAGCGGAGCCGATCAGAGCTTCCTGTTCCACCGCGTTTAAAGGTGTGAAGTTTTCACAGGCTAAAAGGACATCAGTTAAGATACTGGCATCACCCACCGTGCACAAGCCAGTTACTTCTTGCGAAAGCACGAAATTTATCGCCCTTTGGATAGATTGCGCATCTGTGAAAGGCCAGTACCACGTGTTATACCTTTTCGGCTGTTCTCCCCATGGTCCTCTCGCGATGGATTTGATGATCATCGTCCCCACTTCTTTTTCATGGCAAATCTGCAACAGATCTTCCGCATCCTTTCTATAATCCGGGTTGGCATACATGACAAAATTGATCGGGAACAGCACTGTATCGAAATCAAAACGGCGTAGAGCTTCCAGAAATACCGCCGGAGCTTCAACCCCGTGACCTGTGATCCCAATGTAATCTGTAAGACCCGCCTCGCGCCCTTCAATGATCGCCTCCAATGCCCCACCCGCTTGGGTTACTTGATCCAGCTCTTTAAAAGTTGTCACCGCGTGAAGCTGGTAGAGATCAAAACGATCTACCTGCAGTTGATCCAGCGAACGCCTCATCTCAGTCGCGGCTCCTTCCTTAGTCCTTTCTGTGGTTTTGCACCCCAGAAAGAAACGTTCCCGCTCCCGCGCTAGCCATGGACCGAGGCGCTCTTCTGCAAGACCATAACTGGGTGCCACATCGATGTGGTTGACTCCGGCTACCATGATTGCTTCCATCACCCTATCAGCCTCCCTTTGGGTGGCTTGTGAGACAGCAAAGGCCCCAAAGATGGCAACGGTACTCATATGGCCAGTACGTCCAAGACGACGAGTTTCCATACCTCCTCCTTTTTCCATGAGGGTATGTCTAAATTATGCTCTTTTCGCTGAGAGGCAAAAATGAATCAAATCATGACTTTCTGGTTATTTCGGTCTGCGTCGTAAGATCAAATAAGGGAGCAGTACCATCACAGTAAGCGGCCACACCCACGCTAGATCAGCTGGCCCATCAGTCCCGGTTCTGGCCTCTGTTCGCTGGAGGCGAATCAGGCGGTAGCCGGCGGTCACCGCCTCCAGCTGTTCGTCTGTCAGCGTATGTGGGTCTATCCCAACCAGAGGTGCCACAATTCCACTGCCGACCAATACCTGTCTCATGCGCTCGGTGTGATTTTCAGCACCTGTGACGTCCTTGGCGGTACCAGCCCACCAGCCGTCCGGTAGCCATACTTCTACTTCGGGATTCTCGAGGATGTTCTGGTACCAATCGGATGTTTTTCCGAATCCTGCGGTACAAAATATCTCTCCATCAACCATCGCATAATTTACCGGTGTTAGACGTTTCCTGCCTGTCTTCCGGCCTGTATGGCTGATTACCATGATACGCCCTCCCACCGCTGGCCAGATGTTTATCCAGCTGCCCAAACCCAGGCGCCACATCATGACCATGAAATGGTTGAAATATTTAAATCCCTGTCTTAACCTTTCACCATCCATTTTCTCCCTGCTGGCCATCTGGTGCCCTCCCTTCCGTCACTGTCTGAATTTAATTAGCAGGAATATCATCCCCTGTTAAACCCTAAAATCCGACGTCATCACTATCCGTCCTTCCTGTGCTAATCGCCTACCCACTCCACGACAGTTGCCTCTCCCTGTCCGACACCGACACATAGGGTAGCCAAACCGTAAAAAGGTCGCTCTTTTCCTGGAGCCCGCCGCCGCATTTCATGAATTAATGTCGTCAAGATGCGCGCCCCCGAGCAACCCAGAGGATGCCCCAACGCGATGGCCCCGCCGTTGACATTGGTGATTTCATAGCTCAGTCCCAACCTTCTCATCACCGCCAATGATTGCACTGCAAACGCCTCGTTCAACTCGATTAACCCGAGGTCTTCTATGGTGAGTCCGGCACGTTCCATAGCTTTCTGGGTCGCCTGGATTGGACCAATCCCCATAATACGCGGCGGAACACCCGCGGCTGCGCTAGCCAGGATTCTCACCATTGGTTTCAAGCCTAAAAACTCCGCTTTTTCAGGCGTCATCAAAAGCAAGGCAGCTGCCCCGTCATTTAAACCGGATGAGTTGCCTGCCGTTACGGTACCGTTCTTGCGAAATGCTGGCCTTAATCGCCCCAGGGCTTCCATGGAAGTATCGCGCCTCGGTCGCTCGTCGGTGTCAACGATAAGTGGATCGCCCTTGCGCTGGGGGATGCTCACCGGAACAATTTCTTCAGCGAACTTGCCTGAGTCTATCGCCGCGATGGCCCTTCGGTGGCTCTCCAATGAGAAAGCGTCTTGTTGTTCACGCGTGATTTCTTTGACGTCTTCTGAGATGTTTTCCGCAGTTTCCCCCATAGCCTCGGTGCCGTAACGTTCTTCCATCCTTGGGTTGGGATAACGCCAGCCCAGGGTCGTATCCCACATGGTCAGATTGCCCCATGGGTAAGCGCGCTCGCTTTTGGGCACCGAATAAGGCGCTCGCGACATGCTCTCAACCCCGCCTGCGATATACACCTCCCCTTCGCCAACTTTAATCGCCCGGGCAGCTTGGTTGACAGCATTCAATCCCGATGCGCATAAGCGGTTAAAAGTCACCGCCGGTACCTCCACCGGGAATCCTGCCAGCAAAGAAGCCATGCGAGCCACGTTGCGATTGTCTTCTCCCGCCTGGTTTGCACAACCCATATAGACTTCCTCGACGATACTAGGGTCGATCTTGGTCCGGTCGATAATCGCCTTTAGCACGTGCGCTGCCAGGTCATCCGGGCGCACAGCTGCCAGAGCTCCTCCTAGAGACCCGATTGGGGTGCGGATTGCGTCTACGATAACAGCATCAGGCATCTTATTCTCCTAAATAATAGTCTTGAGAGAAAGCGTTCTGGAGATTTCGTTTTTAATAAAACCAACGCTATGAATTTCAATCAACCTCATAGATTCTACCATTCGTGCCTTGCAGTTAATTGTGATTTCTATACCGGTTCTCTTCCCCAACCGATTGTATGGTGTTCCCGTCGATTGTTACCTGGTATTCATGCATGGTTTAGGTAGCTCTAAAATAATCTACCAGTTAAACGGCATGAGAAGTTATTGGGCATCTAAAATGATTTATAATCGATTTGTCATTTCCACCAACGGGAAAATTAATCCGGAAAAATGATATCACCACAGAAGAGATGTCAAGAATAAATGGGCAAGGTCATTCTGGTTTTATCCGACGCGTTGCGCTATGACACAGCTGTAGCCGGGATGGGTTATCTGGGTCACTTGGTTGAAGTCAAAAAGGCTAACCTTTATAAAGTGATCGGCGAACTACCCAGCATGTCACGCCCCATGTATGAAACGGTTCATACCGGCGTGGTTGCCAGCGAGCATGGGGTTGTCAGTAATTATGTTGTCCGGCGCTCAAACAAACCAAATATCTTCCAATTGGCAGTGGATACCGGGAAAATCACCGCGGCTGCCGCCTATTATTGGTTTTCTGAGCTTTACAACCGCGTCCCTTACGACCCGATTGATGATCGTGAGGTTGACGACGAGTCTTTACTCATCCAACATGGCAGATTTTACACCCAGGATGATTACCCCGACATCGAGCTGTTCTCTACTGCGGCCATGTTGGTCCGTAAATTTTCCCCAGATTACCTTTTAGCTCATCCAATGGGAATGGACTTTGCCGGGGAATCCCATGGTTCTGATTCTAGTGAATATCGCAATCACGCCATCCATCAGGATGTAATGCTGGCTAACCTGATCCCGGAATGGTTGAACCGTGGTTATCAGGTTCTGGTCACTGGCGATCACGGCATGAACGCTGACAAATTACACGGCGGTACTACCCCGGATGTCCGCGAAGTACCACTTTTTCTGATAAGGCCTGAGGTCCTCGCCCAAGAGGACCGCGGTAAAGTCATTTCCCAACTCCAAATCGCTCCCACAGTATGCAAATTGCTCGGCGTTCCCATTCCACAAACGATGGCGATGCCGCCTGTGGTCTGAAGGTCAAAGCCTCCTATCCAATGGGTTCGTGCACCCTTTCATTTGATATCTTTTTGTTTTATTTAGATGACAAATAACCCCCAACCGAAAAAAGGCTATTGACCGCCAAAAATTGTCTATCTATGGTGAGTTGGATATCGTTCTATCCACCACATATCGCGATAGATCCCAGCTTAGATACCTTCTTTGAAAGAGAGATAGATTCGTTTTATCCATCCCGGTGAGCCTGCTTCTGGGCAGCGCTATCGAACATATATCCACCGGAATCTGTGTAAAAACCAATCCCACCCTCTCAGAGTACTCCTTCCAAGGTCAGTAACCAGGCTTTTGTCTCGATACCTTTTGGCGCACGGTAGCCATGTAGCTTGCCGTCGGCTCCAATTACCCGATGGCACGGAATGACGATGGGCAGAGGATTGGTTGCTACGGCCCGTCCTACCGCCCGCGCTG
>DAOUET010000098.1:0-3396 GCA_034430155.1 Anaerolineales bacterium | reverse complement strand
CGTAAATAAAAGCGTCATTTTCTTCACGAGTCCCCACCGATATCCTTATAGATCCCGGTGCTAATTGGCTCGAGACATCTGAAACGAGCACGCCGATATTTCTGAGCCTTGCGGATACATCGGGGATCTCTGTTTTTATAAGTAGAAAGTTGGTGCTGCTCGAAGATACCGAGGTTCCCAAATCTTCAATTTTTTTCTGCAGTATCTCTCTTTCTTCTGATATGAGCCGAACGTTTTTCCTCACATATTCAGTACAGTTCAAGGCCTCTACAGCCGCATGTAGGCTTGATTGGGGGAGAAAGGCATAGAACGAGGAAAAGACATCTAAAAAGTCTTTTCCGGCAACAAGGTAGCCTATTCGAGCTCCGGCCAAGCTGAAAGCCTTGTCCATTGTCCTTGTAATTGCAAGATTCGGATGATCGGATACCAGATCTGTAAAAGTCACTCCTGAAAACTCGAAGTAGGCTTCATCGATTACAAAGAATGTATTCTTATTGTCGAGAACAGCCTCAACTGTCTGCCGCTCGAGGAGGATTTTTCCCGTCGGATTGTTCGGATTGTCTATGATCACCAAAGCGGGCTCCTTCACTTCGTCCAACAGGAGCTCTGGTTTTAAGACAAACTCTGGAGGGCTTAAGCGGATGCTGATGAGTTTTGTTGCAAACTGTTTTGCCGCCTGAACGGTTGGGAGGAATGAGGGGCTCACCATCACGATCTTTCTCCCTCCTGAGAATGAGTGAACGATCTCGCGCAATAGAAGATCGGATCCTGCACTTAGCACGATATGTTCCTCAGGGACTCCTGAGTAGTCGGCTAAAAGACTCTTTAGGTGTTCAAGATCTTTCTGTTCCGTATATCGATTCAGGTTCAGCAGGCCCTTTTGGGCTGCCCTGACGACATTCTCTGGAGGCAGATAGGGCATCTCATTCATGTTCAAATGAATATAAACGCTCAACAACGAACCTCCATTTTCAGAGTCTCTTTATAACCTACTGTGGCATCCGTGTATCCTGAGAGAGTTTGATCTAAGCTGAAGTCGCCTGTATCAACCCGCAAGGTTTCCAGCTTGTTAAGCTTGTCCCGGGTTCCCACAACGATGATGTTCTCCCTGCCGACCTGTTTTATCACCTCCGGAGTAAACTGCTTGCTCCCCCGGCCAAATATGAACCCATTGCCGCCGATGGGGGTAACGATTATTCTTTTCTTTTCGAATTTCTGAGACAGGGAAAGAATTTCCTTTTCGTTTATGTCAGATCCGACTAACCTGCCATCTGTGAGGGCATCCACTCCCAGCAGAGTCTTGGGTATTCCTACTGCATCGGCGATAGCCTTCACGGTTGTTCCGGGTCCGAGCAGATATAAGGCGTCCTTTTCCATATGCTCGATGACATAGGCAGCTATCTCTTTTTTACTCTCCAAAGCGGATACGCTGATATTTGAACACTCCTTACCGCCCTGCAGATATCTTTTAACAGCGGGTACGAGGAGATAACCGTACAATGTCGAGGCCAACCTGTTTTCCCTAAAAGCTTTTTCGTCAATATCAAGAACCTCTTCCTCTGCTGTGTGCGCTCCTTCGATGAATGCGTCCACCATCTCGGCTGCTGCCCGGGCACTAAAGGCAAAGACTGCGCTAAACACCTTGACTCCGGAAGGCACTGCGACGACGGGCATTTTAAGACCGACCGCATCATAGATATCTCTCGCCGTACCGTCGCCGCCCACAAAGATCAGCAGTTCGAGCCCCTGCTTTAGCATCTCGCCGGCAATTCTCTTCGTGTCTTCTGCCGAAGTCTGTTTTGCCACTCTCCCGATAACTGCAGAGGAGATGTCAAAACCATGAATATGCGCTTCTCCCATCGGACCCGGCGCTGTAAACAGATCAATTTTTTCTTTTCTCCTGATGTGGTTAAAAAGGTCCTTTGTTCTTGCAGGAGTAACCGGTTGGGCACCCAACTTCAATGCCCTTTTGTATGCATCACCATCGGTCCCCTTCAGGCCGACGCTGCCACCCATACCTGCAACAGGATTCACGATCAGACCTATCTTTTTTTTCATTTGCATTCTCCCTAAAAACCAGTCATTTGCATTTGAGAACTAAAATCCCGCCACATAAAAGGCAAGCCCAATTACGATGCCAAAGACAAAATTGAATACCTTGATCAATATGGAATCCTTCACTGAATAGGAGAGTAGGGGGAGCATTCCATGCCCATCCTGGACAATGGAGCTTGCCAGTAAGATGGAAAAGGGAATAAAACCCCTAGCATACAGCATAACGAAGATCATATGAGGGCCGGATTCAGGAATGATTGCTAGTAAAACGGCAAGCAGGCCGACCCATTCCATATGTTGTTGTACAAATTCCTCCAGGTTCCAATAATTGAACCCCAGTTCAACAATCAAAATTGCAGCAAAAGACCAGAGAAAAACGCCAGCCAGATGTTTTTTTATGATATGTTGCCAGATGTGTTCTCTTAGAAAATGTTCTGGAACTGTACCGATAATCCCGAAAGCAGTAGCACCTAATGCCACAAGTGTAATCCGTTTCCAGCCCCAGAACGAAGGTCCGAGTAGTCCAAAAACCACTGCTATGAATATAGTGGCGGCTCCCATTGTGAATAAGATGCGTATGGAGGATGGTTTGTTGTAGCTTCGGACTATGGCCTGTTTATCGAAACACCTGCATTCTTCATTTTCGTGGATTGTTTGCAATACACATTCTTTGCATGTTTTAAGTTTCAAAGCCCCTGCTATTTTGTCTGAAAGCCAACCCAAAACGATACCGAAGACGAAAAGCAAAGCAAACATTAGCAATGCTTGCTTGGGAACCATGGCAAGCAATACAAAGGCCTCGTCCCCCGAGGTAGCGATCATACCACCGACCAAGGCGCCAAAACTGATCAGGCCATGAACGTAAAAGGAAACATTTAAGAAAGCTCCCAGGCAGCCAGGAGTGGCGCCAAGGAATGAGGAAACCAGATACTGTCGCCAACGCCTGCCTTTTGTGATACTTTTTATCCGGCCCTTGCTAAGGATATTGGCATAATCCAGGATGAGCATCATGACAAATACAAAAAGGGTTATCGTCAAAGCTTGTTTTAATACGTTAAGAATCAACATCATATGATCACGCCTCTTCGGCTATGAAACAGGGGGGCTTCATCACAGAGGCCTCGCCCTCGCCCCTGTTAGTCAACCTCATCCTTCAGGCTGCGGTTTTTGAAGTTTCGCAAAGGAGCCCAGAATAAGGCACCAAGCACACCTCCTTCGAATGACCTCTCCGTCACTTTGGTCGCTAACTTCTAATCCGGTCAATAACAGTCCGAAAACCGGAGCTATCTTCCCTCCTCGATGATTTGTATTGAGATTTTCTTCATCTCTTCTACAATGCTC
>DAOUET010000097.1:0-50683 GCA_034430155.1 Anaerolineales bacterium | reverse complement strand
CAACAGAGTTGCTATCGGGACACGGGCAGCTCCCCCAAAGACAGCTGCCATTCCAACAACCGCAAACGCTGGTACAGATTGATGAAATACTTTAGCTAAAAACGCCCCTAACATCACCCCAACATATAGGCTGGGAGTAAACACGCCACCCGATCCACCCGATGAGACAGTCAATGACAGAGCCAATATCTTTGCGAAGACCAGGACTCCTAGCAATCCAATGGCGAGCTGCCCATTGATTGCCTCTTGAATCCAGACATATCCACCACCCAGCACCTGGGGTATTTCCAACGCCAACAAACCAATAGCTAATCCCCCAATAGCGGGTTTTACATGATTTGGTACAGGGATCGCTCGGAAGGCATCGCGGATACCGTAAAATATTACCGGTAGCAGGGTCGCGACTGGCCCACATATTATTCCAAGCAGGATGTACCAGAGATAATCTGAAACGTGAGAAATACCCAATCCTGTTGGGATCGCAAAGAGAGGTTGCCAACCAACAAAGATGCCATTGACCGCATACGCTACAACTGATCCTAACATTGTATAAAGCAAAGCTACTGACTCGAATTCCATGCCCCCATATAGCACTTCAATTGCAAAAATAGCTGTACCTATAGGCGAACGAAATATTGCCGATAAGCCAGAAGCCATGCCAATTAAAACTAACAGCCGGCGGTCTTCCTCCGATCGCTTGGTAAAAGTAGCATAGACAGATCCAATTCCGGCGCTGATAAGAGCCGTTGGGCCTTCGCGACCTGCGGCGCCTCCGGACCCAATCGTGATAGCAGATGCCACCATTTTTATGAACGGTACTCGCGTTCGTATGAATCCCCCTCCTTGATGGTAGGCTTTTATGGCTGTATCGGTTCCATGCCCTTCGGCTTCAGGTGCAAAACTATATACGAGTATGCCAGAAATCAGTCCCCCGAGGGTTGTAGAGATTGGAATAAGCCACAGGCCATAGGTACCGATCAATTGCGTTAATACTCCCCGATCAGAAGGTAAACCGGGGGGTGTATAACCAGCTAATTTAGTTAGAAATAAATCTTGGGCGATGCGCAACAACAACATAAACAGCTGGGCGCTTAATCCACCGACTATGCCCAAGAAAATGGTGTCAAGGATTAGTCGTCTTTGCCTTCCCATCATCCAATTCCTGATATTGAATCAAGAGTGCACTAATAATACCGGTATCGCTGAATTCCTAAGCACTTGATCGAGCGTGCTACCAACCAACCATTCGACAAAGGGGGTATAAACATGTCCGTCTGTCACGATCAGGTCCGTATGATATTCCTGACATACTTTTACAATTTCATGTGCGGGTTCACCTTTCCGGTTAATCAGACGATAATCCACGATCTCACACTTATCGAGTGCTTGCTCCATTTCGTCGATAACCATAGCACGCGATTCTCCCAATGGCTCTTGTACACCTAAAACAAGGACCTCACTTGAAAAAGCTTTTTGCAATCTGACAATCCATTGCAATACGGATGATTTAATATCACTTTGCTCCCATTCGCTGGTACTGTATGCGAGCAAAAGGCGCTCAGGTGAGCTTGTCTCGTCGCCACCTATGATGATCGGTTTTGAGAGGTTATGGGCAATCGCTCTGAAATTACGCCCCAGATGATGTGGGTCTGCTTCATGGCCATTTCCGCGTCTCCCTAAGGCAAGTAAATCAACTCCCTCGCAGGCCTCACGGATCAAATCTGGCACACCTCCAAATAAAAGATCGGTTACTCCCTCCACTTTTTTCCCCTGGCAAAGGCTAGTCAACCACTCTAACTCAAACGTGCCTTTTTTTTCAAACCAATCCACCAAATGAGCACGCGAACGCGGTATATCAGGGCGACCTAATTCTGCTTGGTGGCTACAAAATGTAGATAATACCACGGTCTCGTCGACCACGTATAATCCTCGTATCTGTGCGTTAAAATGTTGGGCAAATTTAACGGAGAGTTCAGCTGCTGCTTGGGAGCAGACAGAACCATCGATAGCCACCAGATATTTAGCGGGTGAACCGTTTTCATCTTCCATAAAACTCTCCATCAATCTCCATCAACCGGAGCAGACGATCTACCCATTCTTTCCCCCAAATCGACCTTTAAAGTTTCTGGCACGAAATGAAAGAATAACCATGCAATTACAAGAGTCATTACTCCACTGAGGATAAAAGGCAATTCGAAAGAGGAGACTGCCAAAACACCAGCCATTAATGGGCCAATTGCGATCCCTAAGCCAAAACCCATGGTGATGATGCTCATTTGCCTTCCCTCTCCTCCAGCTTTCGATAAGTCAGCAGCAAAAGCAAACGCAGGAGCAGCGATTGCAGCGGATGCTAGCCCTTGAAGGATCCGCATTCCTGTGAATTGCAGGCTTGTCACCACCTCGCCCAAGAGTGCAGTTGCAGGTGCCATTAACAACAAACCTATCAATATCAAGGGTTTTCTTCCAATTCGATCCGAGAGACGACCTAAGGGTACCTGAAATAACAACCGACTTATCATCAGAGCACTGAAGGCAAGGCCAAACCCGAACGCTGTTTGATTTAACCGGGTATTAAATTGGTTCTCCAAAGCTGAAATCATGGAAAAATCACTCGCCATTATGAAGGTAGCTGCGCTTGCTCCAATTAATCCCACTGTTAATAAATCTCGATCAATGATTTTGAACGACCGTTTAACTCCCTTCTCCGGGGTTGTTATCGTTTCACGCACCCAAATCTGAACCATTAATATTCCTATAACGATAAACCCAGTACCAACGAAGAAAGCTGCATTAAATCCGAAACGATCTAAAAGAAAACCGCCTATTAATGGGCCGGTTGCAAAGCCTGCCATCCTCATAGTGCTGTATACTCCCATTGAGCCACCCCGCGATTGTTTTTCACTGGCGGTTGCCATCAATGCTAGTGAGGCCGGTACTGTCAAAGCAACACCAACACCCTGAATCGCTCTTAAGATGAGCAAATCCAAAAAACGGGCAGCAACCACAAACGCAATAGTAGCGAAAGCCATAACAATCAGTCCAAGTTGGATCAGAGGCTTTCGCTTCCCAAGTCGATCACTTACTGCACCCATTATTGGTTGTAAGCTGGCATTAATCAACCCATAAAATGAGATCAGCAATCCAACTCTTACCGACTCGGGTAAAGGAAACCAAGGAGCCGGGAGCTTGGCTACGTAGAGGGGAATGACAATAAATAGAATGCTATTTCCAATTGCATCCCCCAGGCGTGCGACAGACAAAGCCAGAATAATTCTATTGATACCGATTTGTCGGGCGAAATTCGATAACAACTTTGACTCTCTCCTCGATATAGATTTGTTCTGGGGGAAAATATATGAATATTCTCCTCCTTAACCAGACAAGTGTAACAGAACATTCGTCAGTCATGTATATGGATCAGTTACCACTGAAATAATGGCGAATTTCTATGTCTAGTTATCGAATTCGTCTTCAGAGTGTCATTTATTACTTCTAATAAGGCTTTTGCGAGGTGGATATTTTGGTATTGGTACTCTGATTGGTACAGGCTTTAATTTAGGTTCCCGACGAAGGTCTTTTATCATCTTTAGAATTATATCGATCATCGTAGTAGCCACTATTAGAACTACTGCATCAATTAAGAAATTCACGAGAATAGTCATAATTTTCCTCCAATGCAATACTTTTAACAAATTCCAAAATCACCGATTAATATTATCTTGAGTAAATCATAATTTACTTTCTGTTATTTTTCTTTACTGTAGTCTAAAATCCCCTTTAACTGTACCTTAATCGGCTCGAAATCCGATGTTCTACCGATGTGCTACTCTGCGACCGGGACCAGGAGTAAGGGCAATTTTGTTTTACTGGATATCTTAGCGGTAATGCTATCCGACCAAAAAGCATTCAGACTAGTTTTCCCATGGGTACCCATGACAATTAAGTCTGCTCCTGTGATTTGAGCGGCATCTATGATTACAGTAGCAGGGTTGCCCTGCCGGACCTCGGTCGTTATGGTAAGGTCTTGATCCTCGAGTTCTCTTGCTTTTTCTTGTAGATAACCAATAGCTTTATGAGATGATATATCTAATATTGCCCTTGTGACGCCGGGGAGCAATCTAGCGCTGGCAGCGCGTTCACCAGGAAGTGAGGCGTAGGTATAGATGACCATCACCAGGTGCAGCAGCGCCTGGCATTTCTCCGCCAAAGAAGCAGCAATGTGAAAGCCACTTTCATGGTCTGGATTTCCATCCAGCGGAATTAAAAATTTCTTGCAATTAATGTTCAAAGCTGTTCCATTTTCAGAAGGATGAATTAATAGAACCGGAGATCTCCCGAGAGCCACGATTTGTTGGGCGATGCTGCCGAACAAAAGGGTACGGAGTCCTCCTTGCCCATGAGTACACATTGCCACTAAATCAACACCCAACTCAAAGGAATGGTCAACTATACTTTTTGCCACATCGCTCACTTCACTACTATGTACATGAAAATCCACTTCGTGATTGTCTGGGAAAAAGTTACTCGAAATATCCGCTAGATATTCATAGGCCTCATCCTCATTGTTTAGATGGCGCTGCCCATGAATCTCTTTTGGCGCATTCCGCTCAATAACGTGCAATAAAGTTATTTTAGCTCCCAGCTCTGCCAGTTTAACAGCACTCGGCAGAACTGACTGAGCGAGATTTGAGCCATCTAAAGGTACGAGTATATGCTTGAACAATGGCTTATCCTCAGGTAAATGTTTGGTATAGCAAATAGATATTTAAAGCAACGATCAATGCTGCAACCAGAGAAATGAGCGCGGTTGTAAAGCGATGATTAACTAGAACACCCATCAAATCCTTGCGTCGGGTAAATAGAATTAAAGGAATAATCGCAAAGGGTAACCCAAAACTAAGCACTACCTGGCTAATAACCAAGGTCCTGGTCGGATCTAAGCCGACCAGGATCACAGCCAAGGATGGTATCATCGTCAGCAACCTTCTCACCCATACCGGGATTCTGCGGTGCAGAAAGCCTTGCATTACCACCTGACCTGACATCGTGCCCACAGAGGAAGAAGAAAGGCCTGAAGCGAGTAATGATATGGCAAATACCCAACTCGCTGCTGACCCCAGCATCGGTTCCAGGGTTCGATAAGCTTCCTGGATTGTACCTATATCGCTCCTGCCATGTAGGTGGAATGTAGCTGCTGCCATGATCAACATGGCAGCGTTAATCAATCCTGCTATGCCCATCGCTAGCACCACATCCACAACTTCAAAACGAAATAAACGTCTTAATTGGTCTTTATCTTCTGTGACAATACGATCTTGAGTGAGGGCGGAATGTAAGAAGATCACGTGCGGCATGACAGTTGCCCCTAAGATTCCAGTGGCTAACAAGATACTCTCACCCCCGGAGAACTGAGGAACCACAGAGTGGTACAAGACCTGTCCCCAATTAGGGCGGTCGAGTACCGTTTCAATCAAATAGCTTATAGAAATTACGCCAACCAGCGAAGTAATAACGGCTTCTAGTGGCCTAAAACCATACCGTTCCAAACCAAGAATCAAAAAGGTAACCAGAGCGGTTATGAAGCCTGCCAACCAAAGAGGAATCAAAAAAAGCAAGTAAAATCCTAGAGCTGCACCTAGAAATTCAGCTAAGTCAGTGGCCATGGCTACAATCTCCATGAGAACCCACATGGTCTTAACAACGGGTGGTGAGAAGTTTGCCCGGCACAATTCAGCCAAATTCTGCCCGGTCGCGATACCCAATTTGGCAGAGAGAGTCTGGATAAGCATGGCCATAAGATTGCTGACCATCACTACCCAAAGTAAAATGTATCCAAATTGGGCACCCCCTTGTATGTTGGTGGCGAAGTTCCCAGGATCAACGTACGCAACGCTGGCTATAAACGCAGGTCCTAGGAAGGGTAATAAGCGCGCCAATCCCCGTTTTTGGCTTTTCCCCTCCAAGATTTGTGTAGCGGAATTTAATGTACCGGTGTCGCCAGAATGAGTTCCTCTTTTCAACCTCCTGCTCCACTTTTTCCTTGCTTGAGAATATCGATTGCGCGTACCAACTGGGCATCTCCGCTAGATTGCAATTGTGAAGCGGTCATACTACGTTCAGCTTCAGGGATGAGGGGGATAACATTTGCAGTTAAGCTCACCATAATATCTGGGGTGATACCAAGATGCCAAATTGTACGCCCGTCAGGAGTTAACCATTCTTCAGTAGCTAATAATAAGGCTGAGCCATCAGAGAGCGGAAACTCATTGAGTACCGTTCCTGTACCGAAAGTTACTTCTCCTATCAATTTTGCTCTATTCTGATCTTGAAGCGTACCCGAAACGATCTCTGCTGCGCTGGCGGTACCCTGGTTGATAAGAACAACCATAGGGATGTTTGTTGCCACACCACCATTATTAATCGGAACTGGTGTAGTATTTCCATGAGCGTCCTTCTCCAGAAGAACATTTCCACTGGATAGGAATTGACTGGCAACTCCAATGGCCTCACTAAGTAAACCTCCTGGATCATTTCTCAGGTCAAGGACGACGCCAGTACCACCTTGCTGTGTTATCTCTTGCAAGGCTTTCTGTAAATCCTGCGTTACGCCTTGACTAAACGCAGCCACTCTCAAATGAGCAATGGTTGTACCTGGCAACATCTGCCAAGTGACGTTATTTATTTCGATCTTCGCTCGTGTTAACGTAACCACGCGAGTTTGATCCGTATGAGGGTCAAGAATAGTTATGGTTACCTGTGTCCCAGCCGGTCCCAAAACCTGGCTTACAACTTGATCAAGCGGCAAACCTGCGGTTGCTTTGCCGTTAACTTTTTCAATGATATCTCCTGGTTTCAAACCTGCTTTTTGTGCTGGAGATCCATCAATAGGTGCCACAATTACCACATGTCCGTCCTTCATCTGCACCTCTGCGCCAATCCCTTCGAATTCGCCTTTGGTGAAGTTTTGCTCCGATTTCACCATCTCAGGTGTCAAAAAAGTACTGTGACCGGTATCTCCCAGCGAATCAACCATTCCACTTATAGCGCCGTATGTAAGTTGGGTGGGCTGGACAGCCGTTCTATCCACATAAACACGCTGAATAGTGTTCCAAGCTTCAGCCATCAAACCAAAATTGTTGTCAGCGCCAGCAGGAATATTTGCATTTGGATCAACAGTTAATAACAGTGAGCGGTCAATAGCAACACCGCCTGTTAATCCAAGACAGAGTAAAAATATAACCAAGATTATTACCGCTGGAATGCGTAATTTAGCTTTCATTGATAGACCTCTTATAGAAGGATTGAATAACGGAAAGGTGTCTTGACTACCGGAAATAAGTACAAATCTGCTTATCTTACAATTAAGATATCACAGAGGTTATCTCCAGTCTTTATAGAAACTTGGATTTAACCCTAAAAAAACCTTAACATCTGTTGTCCCGTAAGAGGCTCAATTCAATTACAATCTTAGAGATGGGGCACCATCTTACAGAACGGTGAGCCTATGATCTTTATTATGATATCCTCTCTTCTGTTTGGACTACTCTCAAACAGGGAGATGGCTTCACCATCGACCTGCGTGAAAATGCCCGAAGTATAATTAAGCAATGCCATGTAAACTAACAATGTGAGGTAATTGATATGACAGATCTTTCCGGTATGGTCTCTCGCGCCCAAGAAATGGGACCCCGATTAATTGCATGGAGACGAGATTTTCATATGCATCCGGAACTCGGTTTCCATGAAAATCGAACGGCTTCTCTGGTTGCAGAAACGCTAAATTCTCTGGGTTACCGGATGAGAGTTGGTGTTGGGCGTACTGGGGTAGTCGCCGATATTGGAAATGAACCACCGGTCATCGCCATACGCGCCGATATGGACGCATTACCGATCCAGGAGACCAATCCGATCCCATATGCTTCACAAACTCCAGGCATTATGCATGCTTGCGGTCATGATGCTCATACCGCCATAGCTCTGGGAGTAGCCACCCTGCTCTCCAAGGAGAAATTTCCTGGGACCATCCGGTTTTTATTCCAACCCGCTGAAGAAGTAGCCGACGAAGATGGTATTAGCGGCGCTCCCCGCATGATTGCGGACGGTGCAATTGAGAATGTAGATCGCTTGCTGGCGCTCCATATGGATGCCTCAGCTCCAACAGGTACCATCTCAATCGATGTGGGTGCCGCTTCCGCAGGTGTGGATACGTTCTACGCAAGCATAATTGGTCAAGATGGACACGGTGCCAAACCTCAAGAAGTAATCGATTCGATCTACCTGGCGGGTCATGTTATCCTGGCGCTCCATGGTATCGTATCGCGCCGTATTCACCCATTCGATCCAGCAGTTGTTAGCATCGGTTCCATCCATGCTGGAAAGGCAGACAACGTCCTCCCCGAAAAAGTCGACCTGACTGGAACAATCCGCTATTTGGACGAGAGCGTCCAAGAGAAGCTTCACGTTGAGATCGAACGGGCCATGGAGATTTCAAGAACACTTGGAGGAGATTACAAGTTAAGGATCGAGATCGGCTACCCACCTATGATTAACGACGCTTTGGTATCTAAAATAATCCAAGATACAGCTAAAGATCTTCTTGGACCAAACTGTATTGAATCACGGAGAATGGAGATGGGAGCGGAAGATTTCGGATTCTTCTTAAAAGGTGCCCCCGGAGCGATGTTCCGGTTGGGCTGCTGTATTGAAGGCGATCAACGCAAGCACCATAGTTCTCGCTTTGATATCGACGAGCGGAGCCTCCCCCTTGGCGTTGCCATCTTGGCTGAATCAGCTTTGCGTCTCATGTCTAATAAGACGGTTTAAGGTGCTCCGCAATTAATCTATATCTTTGTACTTCGAAACCCGGTCCGGTTTTTGAAGTAAGATCTAGGTTGACTTAAATCCATCCACTTTATCATGAGCTCGAATGCGTAGGCTGGTTACACCCTCAGGTGCAAGTAGCTCATTTTGGCAGCAGGTAAAGAGAGGTTCTTTACATGGAGGTGCAAAAAAAAACCCGGTAAATGGGGAATTTGCGTCCCATTTAACACCGTTCTGTCTGGGATGACAATATCCCATCCATCAGCGAAATTTTCCCAACCCATACCTGGGTACTGAACAGTTACAGAAAATGACAAAGCAAAGTTTTTTTTTACTCAGGATTGATTTTGTTTGATTGTATAATGAGATTGAAATTGCTCGATGTTTTTTCTTGATATGTCTTTAAGCTGAATTTGCATCTTGGCATAGTTCTTGGAGGATCAGGTAATGCACTGGAAAAAATTTACCAGCATAATTACTTTGTTCTTGCTAACTGGCTGTACCTTGCCAGCCGTGATAGGGCAAACAACAATTACACCTGTCGGAGGGGTGGAAGAGGCCAGCAGTCCTGAGATGGATGAGTTGACTGTCGAACCACAAACTACCAGCACGCCTAATATAACGCTTGTTGTTTCCGAAACGGTAACTATGACTGCAACTCTAGCAAGCTCTCCAACAATACCAATTGCATTAACACCCACGATTCCCCTGCAGCCCATTCTTGAAACACCTTCATATATCGTTCAACCAGGGACACCGGCATGGTTGCCAAATTTTTCCCATCCTGAAGAAGATTGCAATTATCAGGCTGTGGCAGGGCAGGTATTTGATCTTGATGGATTGCCGGTACAGAACCTGGTCATCGAGGTCAAAGGTCAATTTGACGGAGAAGAAATTGACCTATTAACCTTGACAGGGGTGACGCCCATATATGGCCCCGGCGGATATGAATTGGTGATTTCAAATCACCTTGTGAATAGCAGCGACTCGTTATACTTACAGATCTTCGATCTCACTGGCCGGAAGATCTCCCACCAGGTTTATTTTGACACCTTCGCGGATTGTAGCAAGAATTTGGTTCTAATTAATTTTTCTCAAGTGAATTTGGATTTAATTGATCAATATCATTATTTCCCGTTCATCTATCATAATTCCCTTTTACAATCTATGACGCCCACGCCGGTACCATAGCAAAATCTTATTTTCTGCCTTTTGGGGTTATGAATGCCTTTCATAAACCATTTTGATTTATTAGCGCCATTGTACGACCGCTTATTTAAATCCCCAAGATTTGAAAAGTTATTCACTTTTCTGGATCTCCCGATCAATGGAACGTTACTGGATGCGGGTGGCGGAACCGGTCGGGTTGTTCAAAAATTAAACGATCAGGATACCAGAGTTGTTATCGCAGATCTGTCTTTGGGGATGTTGCGGGTCGCCGCTAGAAAAGAATGCATATTTCCCGTTTGTGCTCATACGGAAGCATTACCCTTTAAAAAAGGAACCTTCGATCGTATTATCATGGTTGACGCTTTACATCATGTCTGCGATCAAGGGGAAACAGCTGATGAACTCTGGCGTATGCTTAGACCGGGTGGTCGTATTGTCGTTGAAGAGCCAGATGTGCAGATCTTCTCAGTAAAATTAGTAGCCCTTTTTGAAAAAATGGCGCTTATGCGTAGCCATTTCTTATCACCAGGACAAATCGAGAATCTTTTTACAAGGTTTGACGCTAAAACTCGAATTGAATACGATGGGATAAACGCCTGGGTGATTGTAGAAAAAGAATAATCACGCTCTAGATATGATCGAAATGCTCGTTTTCATCGTAGGCGTTTATACAGTAGTATTTGGAAGCTTAAGCCTGCCATTCAATTTGTCTTTAAAGGGTTGGCGTGCCCGGATATCGGGATTCTTTTTGCTTATTCCTTTACCGTTAATCATCCTGTTGAGTAGATTTGTAGGTATTGGTCTTACTAAGGAAAAAGCACAATCGGTATTCGGTATCGTCGAATTGCTGCTCGTAGGTATTGGAATTGGTGCAGCGTTGATTTTTGCTATGTTGACAAAGCCTAAAAATGGCCCCGCTTCTAAAGAGACTTGATTAATCTTATCGATTTTGACTGTTGAATGTGCTGATTATATTTATTATTGAGACCTGGTCATTCCAGGTCTTATCGTTTGCTCCAGATTGAGTATTCAGCAAATGCGGGGTAAGATTTCTCCGCTTAAGACCTCAACCACTCGTGTACTACCTATCACGGTTTTCATCAGAACCCTGCCTTTTGGTGATCCAAGCACCTCGCCAATTATTCTGCTTTGTTCGCCATAACGGGTTTTACGCATTACCTCCAGGACCAGATCTGCATATTCGCGCGCAATAATAGCGATTAATTTACCTTCGTTAGCAATGTATAGGGGATCAAAACCTAACATCTCACAAGCAGCCATAACTGCCGGCTGAACTGGGATTGCATCTTCATTGATCAAGATTCCCACTTGAGATTGGGCTGCAATTTCGTTCAAGCTGGTCGCGAGACCCCCGCGCGTTGGATCGCGTAGAACATGTATCCCCGTGCCACCTTTTGGAAGATAGCTGGCATGAAGCATGGCTGCCACCAATCCGTTCAAAGGGGCGACATCGCTGGTAATATCGCTCTCAATTCCAAGATCTCCACGTGCGCAGAGTACTGCAATACCATGATCGCCTACCGTACCTGAAACGATAACCAGATCGCCTGGTTTGGCCTGCGAACCACCGATATGGATAGACACAGGCCTTTCACCGATTCCTGCAGTGTTGATAAACATGCCATCAACTTTCCCCTGCTGAACGACTTTGGTGTCTCCTGATACGATTTGTACCCCAGCTTCAGATGCAGAGTTTTTCATAGAAGCCACAATCCGCTCGAGAATATCCACCTCCAATCCTTCTTCCAAGATAAATCCTGCAGTTAGGTATTGTGGGGAAGCCCCCATCATGGCTATATCGTTGACAGTTCCGCATACTGCCAGCTTGCCGATATCTCCACCGGGAAAGAAAAGGGGCCAGACTACATGGGAATCGGTGCTGATGACCGTTTCTCTATTGGCATGTGTTCTTACCACACCTGCGTCGTCTCCAGCTCGGAGGGCTGGGTTATCAAAGGGGGGCAAGAAGGTTACTTTAATAAGATCCTGGCTCATTTTGCCACCGCCCCCATGACCCATTACGATTTTCTTAGTGTGAGTCAATGGAAGCGGGCAGACGGCACCATCCACGATTACTTCTTGATTGCGATTACTCCCGTTTTCTATTCTCTTATTCGTAGTTTTGTTTATTGAGTTCATATTTCGACAACTTCTTGTCTACCATAGCTGTAGTAAGCTGCGCAGGCTCCTTCAGAAGATACCATGGTTGCGCCTAGCGGATGTTCTGGATTGCATACTACTGCAAATGCAGGGCAATCAACTGGTTTTTTCAGACCTTGCAGGATCTGCCCAGCAATACAAACAGGCGATTCTTCCGTCTGGATGCTCTGGACCTGAAAACGGGTTTCAGCATCAAAATCCGAATATTCAGGTTTAAGGCACCATCCACTGGCTGGAATAGTGCCAATCCCTCGCCACTTCTGATCGCAAGTCATAAACACCTGATCAATAATGGTTTGGGCTGGGCGATTACCCTCAAGTGTTACTGCTCTTGGATAAGCGTTTTCAACTTCAGCGCGTCCTTGCTCTAATTGGCGAATTGCCATCAAAACACCCTGCGCGATATCCACGGGCTCAAATCCGGTCACAACGATGGGGACATTAAATTCCTGGGAGATACTAAGGTACTGCCAGTATCCCATTACTGCGCAGACATGCCCGGCTGCCAGGAAAGCCTGGACGCGGTTTTCAGGCGATCCCAAAATTGCTCGAATAGCTGGCGGTACACAAACATGGGAGGCTAGAATGCTGAAGTTAGTTAACCCTAAGGATTTTGCCTGAATTACCGACATGGCATTGGCAGGCGCCGTGGTTTCAAAACCAATGGCAAAGAAAACGACCTGGCAGTTAGGGTTTGCCTGGGCGATCTTAACAGCATCCAAAGGTGAATAAACAACACGGACATCACCTCCGTTGGCTCGTACAGAAAATAGATCTTGCCCTGTACCAGGTACACGCAACATATCCCCGAAGGATGTGAATATCACTTCAGGTTGGGAGGCAATCACGAGAGCCTTATCAATCAATTCTAACGAAGTCACGCAGACTGGACAACCAGGACCATGGACCAATTCAACCTGGGAGGGTAGCATCTGGTCTAAACCGTATCTCATGATGGCATGCGTTTGACCGCCACAAATTTCCATTAAAACCCATGGTTGAGTGACGGTTCTTTGAATTTCCTGAGTTGTTTTTTGAACTAAACTTGCCTCGCGGAATTCTGTAACGTATTTCATCCAATTGCCTCAGGAAAGGGGGGATCTATTCCGGACTCGACATCACTGATTTCCCGTAGCAGCTCGAGAGTTTCTTCAGCTTCTTGCTCACTAAGAATACTGATTGCAAACCCGACATGGATAATCACATAGTTTCCAATAGCTGCCTCTGGCACGTATTCCAGACAGGCTTCCCGAACGACACCGCCAAAATCAACTTTACCCATTTTCAGTCCCCCAGTTTCGTAGGTTTCAATAATTTTTCCAGGAATGCCTAGGCACATATATACCTCGATTTTATCTTTTCAAGATGTGAAATAGGATGATTTAATCATTGGTTGTTAATTTCTGTGCAGCAATGGCTGCTTGTCCAAGCGATATGCCACCGTCGTTCGCTGGTACTTGTTGGTGAACATAGGCGGCAAAATTATTCTTATCCAGTAAATAAAGCGTCTTATGAAGTAAAACCATATTCTGCCAGACGCCACCGCTCAAAACAACATTCGAAACGCCGGATATTTTGCGCATAGCCATAACAACTTGAAGAACCATATCTGCAACACCATTATGGAAACGAGCAGCCAACTTCCCGACAGGAATTTCCATTCGCAAGTCTGCAACTAAAGCATGGATTGCGGGTGATGGATCTACTGAACCTGAGGTTTGTATTTCGAATGGGTAACTGATCGTCTCTTCAGGATCAATCAAAGCTTCCAATTCGATAGCGGCTTGCGCTTCATAATTGACTTTTTGGCGAACGCCACATAAAGCAGAAATAGCGTCAAAAAGCCTACCCATACTGGATGTATTTGGGCTGTTAATGCCGGTTTTCAACTGTTGGTTAATCGCAACTAGCGGGTTAACCTCTTGTGACTTAAGGCTGATTCCATATTCAACCGGTGCTAATTGTTGATCCCAATTTATCCCGGCATGGCTCAACCAGCTCAATGCCATTCTCCATGGTTCGAGTACCGCTTTATCGCCACCCGGTAGGAGAGTATAAGCCAAATGGAATAGGCGTTGGTAACCCTGGTAATCTGCCAACAGGAATTCACCACCCCATATCGCGCCATCCTCACCGAAGCCTGTGCCATCGAACGAAACGCCTATTACAGGTTCACCTACGGGTAGGCCATGTTCTGCCATACAAGCAGTTATGTGAGCATGGTGGTGCTGTACACCTATGGTTGCTAGTCCTTCCTGCTCCGCCCGGGATAAGGCATAGCGGGTTGCTAAATAGTCTGGATGTAGGTCGTAAGCTAAAGCTTCGGGGTGTACCCGGAACAACCGCTCGTAATGAGCAACTGCATCTTTGTAGGAGCACAGTGTCTCGTAATTCTCCAGATCACCGATATGATGGCTTATGAAGGCATATTGCTTATTGGTGAGACAAAATGTGTTTTTCAACTCAGATCCACACGCCAATATAGGAGGGGCTTGCCAATGAATGTGGATTGGTGAGGGAGCATAACCACGCGAACGACGCAGGTGATAGATGGCAGGATTTTTATTGCCAGTATATTTATTATCCTGGATAGCCGGGTAATTTATCATTCGCACTAAAGAGTCATCGCAGCGGGTGAGTATTGGCCGGTCGTGCATCAGAAAAGCATCAGCCAGTGGAGATAAGTGCTTGCGGGCTTCTTCGTTGTCGGTTGCGATGGGTTCCTCCGCCAGGTTCCCGCTCGTCATCACCAGTGCTGAGAAAGCAAAGTTCTTGGGAATGGGATGATTTCTATCAAGAGGTTCAGGTTTATCCTTTATGAATAATAGATAGTGCAAGGGTGTGTACGGCAACATGACGCCGAGCGTATCCTGATACGGGGCTACTGCCAGGGCGATGTTTGAACTGGGACGTCGCTCTAATATTACAATCGGACGCTGGTGTGATGCGAGTAGATCCCGTTCAAATTGTCTCGTATAACATTGTGCCTCAATTGTGTCAATATCCGGCATCATTAGAGCAAATGGCTTGTCAACACGCAGCTTGCGATGGCGGAGTTCAGCTACCGCCTTAGGATTGGTAGCATCACAGGCGAGGTGAAAGCCGCCTAAACCTTTAACAGCAATAATCTTGCCTTGAGATAATAAATATTGAGCAGTTGCTATCGCTGATGAAGTCTTATCATCCAGAATTGTGTTCCTGTTCCCCTCTGATGAATTACTTGATTCCACCCAAACTCTTGGACCACATTTAGGACAGGCTACTGGTTGGGCATGAAAACGACGGTCGAGAGGATTCCTATACTCTTGATCGCATTCGGGACAAAGTTGGAAACCTGCCATGGTCGTATTTGGTCGATCATAAGGGATATCTTCTATGATCGTAAAGCGAGGACCGCAGTTGGTGCAATTTATGAATGGGTAATGGTACCGCCTATCGTTCGGGTCAAAAAGTTCGTTTAGGCAATCCGGACAAATGCTAACGTCTGGAGAAATGGGCTGGAATGCTTCTTGAATAGCTTCTGACCTGATGATCTCAAAATTAGTAAATCCATCAGGGATTCGCTCTGTGACTGTAAATTGGTCGATTTGAGCAAGGGGCGGGGTCTCTTTTCGTAAGGCGATTAAAAACTTTTGGATTGCAGTAGGAGTACCATCTATTTCTATATCCACTCCTGCTGAGGTGTTTCGCACCCAACCGGTCAATGCTAATCGTATTGCAAGGCCATATACAAAAGGTCTAAAGCCAACGCCCTGTACAATACCTGTGATATGAATTCGTAGACCGCTAATTTCGGGCATAAGCTATCCTAGCGATGCTACCTTAATGTTCGAACTGATAGGTTGAGATATTAACCTGACCGGCTACCCATGCAATCCAGTCTTCTATGCCCTCCCCAGTCTGGCATGAAAGCGGGAATGTAATCAAACCTGGGTTGAGCACTTCTACACCTCTCCGGAAGTATTCCATATCAAATGGAATATAGGGGAGTAGATCGATTTTGTTGATTACCAGCGCCTCGACTCCCCGATACATAGCGGGGTATTTATATGGTTTGTCATCACCCTCCGGGATTGATGCTATTAACACACTCTTATGAGTGCCTAATTGAAAACTGGAAGGGCAGATCAGGTTGCCAACATTTTCGACAATGAGCAGATCGATCTGGGTTAAATCAAGTTGAGGTAGAGCCCCACTGATCATCACAGCGTCCAGATGACATTCGCCTCCGGTATTGATTTGCACGGCGACTGCTCCTGCCGCTTGGGCGCGATCGGCGTCAATACTGGTAGCAACATCACCATCGATAACAGCCAGGCGCACCTTTCCAGATAACCCCTTTATGATATGTTCGATAAGGGAAGTTTTGCCTGCCCCGGGAGAAGCCATGAAGTTGAGGGAAAATACGCCAGCCTGGTCCAACTTTTTCCTGTTTTCTCTTGCAAGCTGATCGTTCGCGCTCAATATATTTTCAATAACTGGGATTCTCTTTCTCATTATTTTTTAGACTTCCCGCAGTAGGCTAATTTTCAATCTCGATCGCCTCGAGTCTAAATTCATTACCCGCTAATATTTTTACCCGAATGCCATCACAATATGGACAAGAAAGCTGCTCTTCGCCAGGAAGATAAGACTTATTGCAGTCTAAGCATAAGAGCTCGGTAGGGATTCGTTTAAAGTGTAAACGAGCTCCTTCCGCAAGCGTGTCTTTCGAGACAAAATCCCAGTAAAATTGTACTGAATCATCAACGATTGACGATAATTGACCGATAACTAAATAAAGATCGGTTATTCGGTTTGCCTGGGTGGGTTCAGCATGCTTGAGGGCGAGTTCGAGCAGGTTTTCTGTTACAGACAACTCATGCATATCAATAAATAGCCTTATGTAATCAACTAAAAGCTATCATAATCCTGTCTGCAAACATAGTGAAGTATGTCACCTCTAATTCGTACCATTTTTCTCGAATTTTGATAGGCGAAAAACAAGTGAAATATGGGTTGAAATCTGAGGCTTGTCAGAGGAGAGCTTGGAATCTTGATAATGATTAATCCAATATCACACAGCAGCTAAGCTGGCAGTATCATCTCCCCTCAAACTTTTACCAACTCCAAGAATGAGAATATTCATATTCTCGTGCGTATTTTAGGTTTTTGCTTTATTGGCAGCACAGCTCCGGTTGAAATCCATAGGATCAGGGTAATCACGACTGCTGAGGAAAGACACCAGCTGCAAGTCGCGCCAATAATAAAAGGTTCCAAAGTCGTCAGATAGATTGAAAAAAGTATGCCGATAAACGCCATACACAAGATGCTGAGGGATATGATCCTTTGCCATTCTCTCGGACCATATTGTTTGATCAACCAGAAAACAAATATTAGGAGATATCCGATAATACCAAGTATGCCGATAGGTAGCACGCCAAAAAGAAGGGCATAAGTGCTTTGTTGGACAGCGTTGCAATCTCCTATTGGTCCACAAACGGCTTCGGATTGAGAGAGTTCCACATAACTCATATAAACCGCGATAAACAAACCCAACAGGGCAAGCGCGGGTAACGACCATTCCGGCCAGATAGGGGATAATCGGCGGTTTGATCTTAAGAAGGTATATCCAATCAAGATCAAGCTGAGCAGCATGCCAATTAGAACGATGACGGCCATAGTATTTCCCAAAGGATCCCGTAAGTACTTATCAGCCAAGGTTTCCTCGGCTTCAGCACTTAATGATGGGTCTTGGTTAATTATTTCCCGCAATCCTGGAATGTCTGGCCAATCGATTCCTCCACTTTTAAGTCCTTTTTCGATGATTGCAGGTAATTGTTCGGGTATCTCCAATTCGCCTACCAGGACAGTTTCTCCTACAATCAGAGCGGGCACACCACGCCTTTCCGGCGGAATTTGGAAGCGTTCTATTGCTGCCAGGAAGAGATTCTGTCCTTCAGGTACAGCGGTGTTAATTCCTATAATCATCAATTGATCCCTGTATTTATCTATTAGCGGAGGAATGTCCTCAGTGATGACTTTCTGGCAGTGAGAGCAGGTAGGTGAATAGAAAAGAATAGCATGTACAATGGGATTAATCGCTCGCACATAACCGATCTTGAGGGATAAACTACTTATAATGATGGGCAATGCCAATAAAAATAACGTCCGGCGTTTCATGGTCGCCTCCAACGATCGTATTCTTCTGTAAATTGTAAATCACGCGGCGTGCGTGCCCCTTAGAGCACCAAACTCGGGATGTTGGGATCGTTATAAAAGTTCGTTAATTCATAAGAGAATCGAGAAGGATTTTATTAAATATTTCTGGTTGGTCTGCGATTACAGCGTGTCTTGCTCCTGGAATAGTAATGTGCTGGGCGTTTGGGATAAGTTCGGCTAATTGCTTTTGAGCTCTGGGTGGCACAGTTGAATCACATTCCCCTGTGATTACGAGTGTTGGAATAGTCAATTCACTTAAACGCTGGGTTACGTTGAAACGAGCAAGCGCCCATATAGCAGCCCGATAACTACGCGGATCAGCTTCGGTGATCTGATTTATTAGAATTTGGCGTAACTCCGCTTGTTTTGGTTCAGGAAAAATTCGCCTCGCCACCGCGCGTGCCTGCATGGCCATACCAAGCGTATATATTAATACGATCCGAAAGAAGAAATAAAACCATACGTCCCATCTTTCAGGTTTTAATTGAGCGAAAGTATTTACAAGTACTAATTTGCGTACTCGTTCAGGATAATCAAGGGCGAATTGCAATCCTACGGTGCCACCCATGGATATACCTACGGCATCAACTACCGAAACTTGCAGATTGTCGAGCAGGTAAACCAAATCGGTTGCCATGGAAGAGATGGATAAAGCACCCCCAGGATAACTGGATTTTCCAAACCCCCGAAGATCCGGGACTAAAATACGAAATCCAGCAGCCAATAAGGCTGGAACTTGTAATCCCCAAGATTCTCCTGTCGCTCCAAGACCGTGGAGGAGCAGGACTACAGGGGATCCAGATTTATTAATATCAATATAATGGATTTTTAGGTTGGGGCTGAGGTCAAGTCTAGGCATGTACCGGTATCGATCTTCAGAATCAAGGGAAGCTTTAGACGCATTGTAAACCCCTTGCGCCATTTAAGATTGTTATTTATTTATTACATCTGCCAAGTGTATTGCAGAGTGTGTGATACCACACTCCTTAATGACGTAATGAGCCGGTCTGGCACGAGTAAGGTTAAGAGTTCACCCATCATTGGTTACTTCACGCTCGTTGTTAATCTCTTCCCCACCAAAATCACATGCTGTCCGTGCTCCTGGATGGCTGATGATTGTCTCCACAGAGGTGATTAGTTGTACTGACTGGACGTTGAAAATCTCATCTTTTGGATTGGTTTGGATGTTTCTAAATGGAATAAAACAAGATCTGGATGGATAGATTTACTCCCCTGAGATATCTCCTGGTCAGGAAGGTTTGGAATGCTTAGCTTTTCGGGGGGATATCCTTGCTCTCTTCGTTCTCTTCTTCCTTTTCGTTGTCGCCCTGTAAGCCTTCCTTGAAAGATCGGATTCCACTGCCCATCTCACCGGCGATCTTACTTATGCGACCAACACCGAAAAGGACAAGCACAATCACCAGGATGATAACTAATTCGGGAACGCCCAATTGGAACATTTTATTACTCCTATTTATTAGAGAAGATCATTACTATACTTTTAGCACACTTTGATGAAAATATCTAGTCCCAAATGATTAATACAAAGGATGATAATAATCATATTTGAATAGAATGGTCATGGCAACGAGATTATTGCGCATAGCCATAATCACAAATAATTCCTTTCAATTTGGTAAAATATCAACTCTAACTCATCTAAAAAGGATTTCAATCAATGACTGATTTAACCATCGTTGGGGGAGGTTTGGCTGGGTGTGAAGCTGCATGGCAAGCAGCCCAGCGCGGATTAAAAGTAAGCCTTTTTGAGATGCGTCCGGAAGTAAAAACGGGCGCGCATACTAGCTCCTATCTATCGGAATTAGTCTGTTCAAATTCACTTGGATCCAATTTGCTTGATCGTGCACCTGGCCTTCTCAAAGATGAGCTACGCCGATTGGGTTCGCTGTTGTTACAATGCGCCCGAGAAACTTCCGTTCCAGCAGGTGGAGCCTTAGCCGTAGATCGAGAAATGTTTGCCAGCATAGTAACAGAAAGGATCGAAGGGCATAAGAATATTACTTTGATACGCAGAGAAATACGAGAAATACCGAACAAAGCTACCGTTATCGCCTCTGGCCCGTTGACTTCTCCTGAGCTTTCAAAAGCAATACAAAAGATCAGTGGAAAGCAACATCTATATTTCTATGATGCCATTGCCCCTATCGTCGAAAAAGAATCGATTGACTTTTCTACTGCATTTTTTGCTTCTCGGTATGGTCGAGGCGACCAAGAAACAGGGGATTATATCAATTGTCCAATGACGAAAGATGAGTATATCGCTTTCGTGGAGGAATTACTTACTGCAGAACGAATTGAGTTAAAGCCTTTTGAAAAGGATTTAGAGACAGGTGTTAAGGCTGGTTCGCATCGATTTTTCGAAGGGTGTTTGCCCGTTGAAATACTGGCACGCCGTGGTCGAGATACCCTGGCTTTTGGTCCAATGAGACCGGTAGGTTTGTCGGATCCACATACAAAACGCAGACCTTATGCCGTCCTACAGTTACGCCAGGACAATCTCGCCGGTACTCTTTTCAATATGGTGGGTTTTCAGACCAACTTAAAATTCCCCGAACAGCGCCGGATCTTTCGGGAAATCCCCGGCATGGAAAGGGCTACATTTGTTCGATATGGACAAATGCATCGCAATACTTTTATCTATTCACCCGCATTGTTGAAACCGACCTTACAATTCAAAAGTCGCCATGATTTATTCTTTGCTGGACAGATTATTGGGGTGGAAGGTTATGCGGGTAATATCGCCACGGGGCTTTTAGCGGGTTGGAACGCAGCCAGACTATTAAATGGTCAGCATGCAATAGCATTACCACCTACAACCATGTTAGGCGCTTTATGCCAGTATATAACCCATGCCAGCGCGGCAGATTTCCAACCCATGAAAGCAAACTTTGGCATATTACCCCCATTAGAGGGTGAGATTAAACGAAACCGAAGGGAAAGGGCAGTCGCGTACACCCAACGATCGCTCTCTGACCTGGAGCAATTCTTGCAGTTGCTTCAAATGAGTGAAGGATAGTAACAATATTACTTTATTGCGTATAGCCAATAACCACCATGTCACCAATCCACAAAATCAAACCATTAACCAAAAACATCGCCATAATCACCATTGTCACTCTTACTATTTTCATCACAACAACAATCATTGCACAGCCAGCAATAACCAAAAGTAAAAATAGGCTTTCCAAAACCCCCTTTAATGGCTCACAGGCATATCAAGATGTTATTTACCAAACAGAACTTGGACCAAGGACACCAGGAAGTAGTGCCCACCAAGCCACTATCAACTACATCGTATCGGAACTGGAAAAAAACGAGTGGCAGACAGAAATCCAAAGCCTTGAGATCATGGGACATGCCATTCACAACGTGATTGCCAAGCGCGGTAGAGGAGAGCCATGGATTATTTTAGGAACTCACTATGACTCACGGATCTACGCCGATCAAGATCCAAATCAAGGAAATAGAACGAAGGCTGTTCCAGGCGCCAACGATGGCGCCTCAGGAGTAGCTGTACTTATCGAACTTGGCCGTGTTCTTCCAAATGAGGTAAATAAACAAATTTGGCTGGTCTTTTTTGATGCAGAAGATAATGGAAATATCGCCGGATGGGATTGGATTCTAGGTTCTCAGGCATTTGTAGATGCATTAAGCGAACGACCCGATGCTGCCGTTATTGTCGACATGGTCGGGGATAAAGATCTCAACATTTATAAAGAATTAAATTCAGACCCCATCCTTAGCGATAATATTTGGAATGAGGCTTCAGCATTGGGTTATTCTCAACAATTTATCAAATTTCCTAAGTACCGCATGTTAGATGACCATATCGCATTCTTACAAGCGGATATCCCTGCGGTTGATATCATCGATTTTGATTACCCTTTCTGGCACACAACCGAAGATACCGTTGATAAAGTCTCGCCTCAAAGTCTAAAAATAGTCGGCGATACCCTTCTTTCTTGGTTAACAAAGGCATATTAGACATTACAAAGGCAAATTTGATAGGGTCACTTTTATCAGTTTCCAAGCTTTTCTTTAAGAGCTGCTATGGAAACCAGATAATGGTAACATAGGTTTAATATCTACATGCTGTCTGAATCTTTGAAAGGAAAAAAGATTACAATTAATCGTCAAACTGGATAAGATTTCATGTCAACCAAAACTCCCGAACCAACATCCCCCCCGAGGGAACGAGCATTCTTAATTGGTATGGATCTTCATCAAGAGGCTGATTTGCTGTCAATTGATGATTCTATAAATGAACTTGCCCTTTTAGCTGATACCGCTGGATTAAACGTTGTCGGGCAAGCTACTCAGAAGCTTAGCGCCCCTAATCCAAGGACGTTTATCGGTTCAGGTAAAGTTGAGGAGGTTAAGGCACTCGTTGAAGAAGACCAAGCTGATGTCATTCTATTTGATGAAGAGCTTTCCCCACGTCACTTACGAGAACTGGAGAAAATCTTTGGAGAAAAGGTACGCATCTTGGACAGAACTGCACTGATCTTGGATATCTTCGCACAACATGCCCACACCAGTGAAGGTGCCCTTCAGGTTGAACTTGCACAATACGAATATCGGTTACCCAGGTTAACCCGGGCTTGGACACACTTAGCGAGACAGGCAGGAGGGGGTGGAGGCCGAGCTGGAGGTGTAGGCGGAGTTGGCCTGCGAGGTCCAGGTGAAACCCAGCTCGAAGTCGATCGCCGGGATATACGTCGTAGGATCGGCAATCTCAAGAATCAGTTAGAAAAAGTGCGTACCCATCGCCAACAATACAGGTCACGTCGCAAGCGTTCAAGAATCCCGGTTGTCGCATTGGTTGGATACACCAACGCAGGCAAATCCACTTTACTCAACCGTCTTTCGAATGCTAATGTGTATGTCGCTGACCAGCTCTTCGCCACCTTGGATCCCACCACCCGAAGAGTTGAACTACCAAATGGACACTTAGCGCTTTTCACGGACACGGTTGGATTTATCCAAAAGTTGCCAACCACCTTGGTCGCGGCCTTTAGGGCAACCTTGGAAGAAATCGCCGAGGCAGATCTGCTCCTACACATAGTAGATATCACTCATCTTAACGCGATTGCTCAGGCTCAAGCGGTCCATGAGACATTGCGCGATATCGGCGCGGATCATGTACCAGTGGTAGTTGCCTTGAATAAAATCGACCGGTTGAAAAGCCCGGAACGAGCTAGCCAATCCTTATCTAACTTTCCAAAAGCTGTCGCAATTTCAGCTCTAAAAGGGAATGGAATCGACGAACTGTTGAAATTAATAAGCGAACAACTCTATGAAAATTACGTAGAAATAACAGTCCGATTACCTTATGATGAGGGGGCCTTGATTGCTCTGTTTCATGAGCAAGGACAGGTTGAACGAGTAGAGCATGATCGTAAAGGTGTTCTCATTCAAGGTCGCCTACCCGGACGTATGCTCGCGCGATTCAATCAATTTCAACTGTCTCAATTGGAAAAACAAGCTGATGATGAGCAAATTGGCGATTATGATCATGGGCAATCCGGATTCACCGGATAGTATGAAGATCTCGCACATCTACCCTTGGCCCAGCATTTCGTATTTCCGCTGGCGTATTCGCTTCAAATTTCTTAAAGACATCGATAAAGCGAGCTGCTAACTCTCGATACTTCTGGATATAGGCTTCTTCGTTAGGCCACGCCGAAGCTGGATTCAAGACCTCCTCGGGCACTTCAGGACAGGATTTGGGGACTTCAAAGCCAAATATCGGGTCTATGAAGTAATCAACATCGCACAATTCACCATTCAAAGCCGCATTTAGCATGGCGCGGGTATAGCGGATGCTTATGCGCTTGCCAATTCCATACTGACCGCCCACCCAGCCGGTATTAAGCAGCCAGCAATTCACCCCGTAGCGAATGATCTTTTGTTTCAATAGATCAGCATAAAAACTTGGATGGTGAACCATAAAAGGTGCCCCAAAGCATGTGCTGAAAGTAATCTCTGGCTCTTCTCCCAAACCAATCTCTGTGCCTCCTACCTTCGAGGTATAGCCCGATATAAAGTGATAAAGCGCCTGATCTGGGGTAAGTTTGGCGATGGGGGGCATTACCCCAGAGGCATCACAGGTTAGCAGGATTATATTCTTCGGATGTCCTCCCATCTTCTCCGGCACCGCATTAGGGATATATCTCAATGGATAGGATGCCCGCGTGTTTTCGGTCAAGCTATCATCATCTAAATCAATCTTACGGCTGACAGGGTCATAGATGACGTTTTCGAGGATGGTGCCAAATTTTTGAGTACAAGCGTAAATTTCAGGCTCAGCGGTCATTGAAAGCTGAATCACCTTGGCATAACAGCCATCTTCGAAGTTGAAAATGCCCTCATCACTCCAGCCATGTTCATCATCTCCAATTAATTTTCGTTGGGGATCCGCTGAAAGGGTGGTTTTACCTGTGCCAGACAGTCCAAAAAAGAGCGCAGTATCCCCATCCAGACCGACATTGGCAGAGCAATGCATGGTCATAACTCCCTGGAGTGGTAACAGATAATTCAACACCGTAAAGATCGATTTTTTTATTTCTCCTCCATAGGCTGAGTTGCCTATGATGCAAAGCTTTTCCTCGAAATTAATCACGATGAAGGTTTGTGAGGCGGTTGCATCAATGGACGGGAATGCTTTAAAAGAAGGTACACACAGCACTGTAAATTCAGGAACATGACGGCGGTATTCCTCCAAGGTCTTGGGAACCACAAACATGTTTCGGGCAAAGAGTGAATGCCAGGCATATTCCGCGATGATCCGAATTGGTAATTGATATTGGGGGTTAGCACCACCATAGCCATCCTGTACAAAGACATCCCTGCCTTGTAGATAGCCTTGCAGGCGCGCAAAAAGTTCATCAAACTTCTCTGCACTGAAAGGCCGGTTATATTCCCCCCACCAGATATGCTCTTCAGTGCTAGCTTCACGAACGATAAATTTGTCATTCGCAGCCCGAGCTGTGTGTTTTCCGGTGTTGACCACAATCGGTCCCTGGTAGGTGATTTTGCCTTCGTTCCGAAAAACAATCTCCTCATAGAGCGATTCTGCGGGAAGATTCCAATAAACCGCCCGTAAATTGTTCAATCCAATGTTTTCAAGACTGAAATCACATTTTAACGATTTCGCTTGACTCTCAGCAGGTGTCCTGATATTCAAAAGGTTGTTCATAACCAATCTCTAATGATCTTTCTATCGCCAATATATATTTCTCTTGGTGAGGTTAGATCTAAAGCCCATTTCATCCTAGCTACGCCTTCGGTGATATCCTTGACTGAGCCCGCGTAACTGAGCCTCAGATAACCCTCCATCCCAAACTCTTTGCCTGGGACCGTCACAACCAGCGCGGTTTTTAAGAGGAATCTAGATAGTTCTACCGAGTCGTTGCTATATGCTCTAAAATCTGGTAAACAATAGAAAGTGCCCTGTGGTCGGGTAACGCGGACCTCGTTAAAGGATTTAAGTTCCTGCATAATGACGTTCCGATTATTCTCGATCGTCAAGCGCAGGCTCTCAACGATGCTTTGGATGCCGGTTAGTGCCCCTTCCGCGGCAGCCTGGAGCACTGCTGCTGGGCAAGAGGTCGTTTGAGCCTGTACATTTGTCATAACTTCAACCAGCCTTCGGTTTGCGATCACCCAGCCGATCCGAAAGCCGGTCATGCCATAGAGTTTGGATACGCCATTTACGACCAGCACTTTGGTGTTTTCGATATCTCTATTGGTAAAGTGATACCCTGGAACGGCTATATTTCCGTCAAATACAAGTTTATGATATATATCATCCATAATTAGATAGATATCCCGATCTTCGCAAAACTCGACGATTTCAGCGATAAATTCTGGGGGATATACCACTCCGGATGGATTATTCGGGGTGTTCACAATAATTGCTTTTGTATAGGAGCTGATAGTCTCCCTAATGTCTTCCATTCTCGGATAGAAACTTCCATCTTCGGGCGTGACGATTACAGGAATCCCATAAACCATCTTGACCATTTCAGGGTAGCTAACCCAATAAGGTGCCAGGATTATGACCTCATCTTGTGGGTTGATGATGCTGAACAACACGTTATAGATTGATTGCTTGGCGCCAGATGTCACAATAATATTCTCTGGAGCAACCACGCGATTATAGTTTTCCTCTGTGTACTTGATGATGGCTTTCTTTAGAGACGGAAGACCGTCCGTTGGAGTATATTTAACATCGCCTGAACTCAATTTTGCTGCAGAACTTAGAATCGCGGTTATGGGTGTTTTGTTCTTAGGCTCACCGATTCCCAAGTGGATAACGGGCTGGCCTTTTTCTCGTAAAAGCCGGGCTTCTTCGTTGAGCCTTAAAGTCGGCGAATCGACGACCGACCGGGCAAGTTGGCTGATACTCATATAATCGTTTCTCCGCAAGCACTCATTTGAAGAAAGTTTATCTCCATTTTATTAAGACGTCAATGAGACTGTCATCTAGATATTAAAACTTTCATATAGAGATATTATAATGCGGGTAGTTGTTTCGTTAGCAACTCAAGCAGTACAAATAGCAGGTAAATCCAATACATAAGATGAAGAAATCGACTTACGCGCTGGCTGATTTATCTAATGAGCTCCAGAAGAATATCAAGGGTGAAGTATGTTTTGATGAAACCACCCGTCTGTTATATAGCACGGATGCTTCCATTTACCAGATCGAACCGATCGGTGTGGTTTTTCCACGCTCCCTGGATGAATTATCAGCCGTTGTAGAGATTGCCGTTAAATACCAGGTGCCGATCCTGCCACGTGGATCTGGCTCTAGCCTGGCCGGTCAGGCAATCGGGGATGCCCTGGTTATCGATTGCTCTCGATATTTAAATAAGCAAATTGAAATCAACCCAGAGGAGAGAACAGCTACCGTAGAGCCGGGTGTGATAATGGCTGAAGTAAACCAGCAGGCTGGAAGACATGGACTGCAATTTGGTCCTGATCCCGCCTCAGCTGAACGCGCCACCATGGGGGGCAGTATCGCCAGCAACGCCAGTGGCGCACATTCTATCCTTTATGGTATGACAGCAGATCACCTACTTGCCTCCGAAGTGCTCCTGGCAGATGGTTCTCTTGCATACTTCGAAACGATTTCCTTGCAGGAAGCTCAAAGACGAGCAGGTATGTGGCATGGGTCAATTGGCAAACCAGCAGAAACGGAAATGATATCTAATGCCGGATCTATTGAATCAGCCCTTTATGCCACCGCAATCCACATACGCCAGCGCTTTTATACATCAATCCAAGAAAAATGGCCTCGCACCTGGCGGCGAGCCTCGGGGTATAACCTAAATTATCTGCTGCCCTGGGCGGCCTCCCAACCTCCGCAATGGTCCGAGGTAGATGGACAAAGCCACCTGCCATACCCTCCCGTACCGCATGGCTATCTAAATCTGGCTCCGCTGGTAGCTGGCTCTGAAGGCACCTTGGCGATCATCCGCCGTGCAAAGGTTCGCCTTGTTCCCCGACCTCACAATACTGTTCTAGGGATATTAGCCTTCGACACCCTGGAAACCGCTTGCGAAGCAGTCAGTGGCTTGTTGGATCATCATCCTTCTGCAATTGAACTTATCCCAAAGAACTTAATAGAATTGGCACGTTCAGTGCCGGCTTACGCTCACAATCTTTCCTTTATCGATGAACTACAGCTGAAATTATCCGCGATCTCAAATGGAGACTACATTCCGGAAGCTATCCTCGTAGTTGAATTCGCCGGTGAGGAACAATCCAAACTGCTGGAAAAAGCTCTCAATTTAGCCCCTAACGTGCTGGTGGCCCAATCTCGTGAAGAACAAGATAGAATTTGGTCCGTCCGCAAAGTAGGCTTGGGTATTCTACTATCACGCCCTGGGGATATCAAACCAGCCGCTTTCATCGAGGATTTATCCGTTCCAGTTGCGAAGTTGGCAACCTTTGTGCGTGGCTTAGAAGAGATTATGAAATCTCATAATACCCAGGGGGATTTCTATGCTCATGCTTCTGCTGGCTGCCTCCATATTCGCCCATTGGTAAATTTAAAGACCGGCCAGGGGGTTAAGGAAATGCGGCAGATTGCCGAACAAGCTGTTGATCTTACCTTGCAGTTAGGGGGAGCGGTTAGTGGAGAGCACGGCAATGGATTAGCGCGCTCTGAATGGATGGAGCGTGCTTATGGCTCAGAGGTGCTGGCTGCTTTTAGAATGCTTAAGAACACAGCTGATCCTGGTGGAATATTAAATCCAGGAAAAATATTGGATTCTCCCGCAATGGATACCCATCTACGCTATGGCGCAGATTATCATCCTATCGATTTATCGACCAAGATGGATTTCTCGCGTCAAGCCGGCTTTTTAGGAGCTGTGGAATTGTGTAATGGAGCGGGGGTTTGCCGGAAAGCTGATGGTTTGATGTGTCCTTCCTATCAAGCTACCTTTGAAGAAATGCACAGCACTCGAGGACGGGCTAATCTTCTCAGGGGGATGCTTTCTGGAAATTTTTCTTCAAATCAGCTCGCAGAGCAGAAGGTATTTGAAGCTCTGGATCTCTGCCTGGCTTGTAAGGGATGCAAAGCCGAATGTCCCTCTGCGGTTGACATGGCTAAACTCAAATATGAGTTTCTTAATCATTATTACAAGTTTTCTGAAAAAGAAACACATCGTCGACCCTGGCGTGATTATCTGTTCGCCTATATCAGTTTATTCGCTAGAATCACGCATCGTGGTGCTCCATTTATCAATAAACTCTTGCGTAATGAAACTATCAAGAAAATAGGAGAGAAATGGTTTTCAATTTCTGCAAATCGAAACTTACCCACCTTGGCATCTCGCTCACTCACCCAATATCTATCAAACAATACCCTCAATCATTCAAAACAGTGGGATTGCCTCTTTCTATCTGATCCATTCACTGAATACTTCCATCCTGAAGTTGGTCTGGCAGCCATTAAGGTATTGCAGGCGGTTGGATGTCAGGTAAAGATAATCCCCATCATCGACTCCGGTAGGACCCTGATTTCGAAGGGCTTCTTAGAGCCCGCCCGACGAAAGGCCGCAGCTGTTGTAAAAGCCATCCAGAGACTTGACCCAGATGGAAGCCTGCCGATCATTGGCGTAGAGCCCTCAGAAATTTATTCCCTGAGAGATGAATATCTTGATTTATTGCCAGACAACCAATATGTCACCGGGTTAAAGGATAGGGTATTTATGATCGATGAATATTTGATTCGACCAGGCGCTGATGGGAAAAAACCAAATTTGCGCATAGTTAACGGAAATGCAAATAGAGAGGTGCTTCTTCACGGTCATTGCTATCAAAAAACCCAGCCACCTGCACAAGATGGATTTGCCACCGGAATAGCTGCAACTGCTGAGATACTCAGAGCTGTAGGGTATCAGGTAACCCTGGTCGATAGCGGTTGTTGTGGAATGGCCGGGGCGTTTGGCTACGAAAGCGAGCATTACCACCTTTCCATGAAAATCGGAGAGCTCAAGTTATTTCCAGCTATTCGTCAAGCTTCCGCAATGGGTGGCAAGGTAATTGTCGCCGCCTCAGGTGTCTCTTGCCGGTCCCAGATCCAAGACGGCACTGGAGAGACAGCAGTTCATCCAGTAATGCTTCTGGATCGTAATTCTACAAGCCTGCCAGGTTAAAGATCCAACTCGCATGCTGCTATGTCAGCTTATGGAGCTTGGATTTTCTCATTATCAGTCGTGCCAAAAAACCATCACTAAAAATAGAGAGGCTGCCGAGGTACTTTTCCTATTACAAAAAGTGAGTATACTCAATCTCATGGACAGGCAAGACAAATATTCAACTTGGTTAGAAATCGATTTAAATGCCATCGGCCACAACATCCGTCTCCTCCGAAGACGAAGCGGCGTTCAAGTGATGGCGATCGTTAAGGGTAACGCTTACGGGCATGGTGCGGTTCCGGTTGCCCGGGCGGTACTTAGGGCAGGAGCAACATGGTTAGGAGTCGCCCGGATTGGTGAAGCGCTAGAATTGCGTAATCATGGATTAGATTGCCCAATCTTGTCCCTTGGCTTTACCCCCTATGGACGAATTTCGGATGCAATTGCTCACCAGATCTCTATGACAGTTTGGAGTGAGGACCAAATCCAAAGCATATCGGATACCGCTCAACAAATAGGAACATCTGCCAGAGTTCATCTAAAGGTTGATACAGGCATGAGTCGGTTAGGCATTCAACCAACCTGGGCAATCGACCTGGCACAGGCGATTCTTGAGGCGCCTAGCGTCACTTTTGAGGGATTAATGACCCATTTTGCCCGGGCAGATGAAAGGGATCAAAGCCCCACCAAGGTACAAGAAGAAATTTTTGGCAAAGTCCTACATGATCTGGAATCAGCCGGGATCAGACTTCCCTTGATTCATGCTGCTAACTCTGCCGCCAGTTTAATGAGTCCCACTACATGTTTCGATATGGTCCGAACAGGGATTTCGATTTATGGATTGCACCCCTCAAAAGAATGCCAATTGCCTGATGGATTTCGACCAGCGCTATCATGGAAAACGGTTCTTAGTCAGGTGAAATTGTTATCCCCTGGCCAAGGGGTGAGCTATGGTCATGCGTACATCACCAAATCGCATGAGCTGATTGGGACCATTCCGGTAGGCTATGCCGATGGTTTCCGGCGTGTGGCAGGAAATCAAGTCCTGGTTCAGGGGCAGAGAGTGCCGGTGATCGGTCAGGTATGCATGGATCAGATCATGGTACAGCTAGATTCTGTTCCCAATGCCAGGGCTGGTGACGAAGTGGTTTTGATCGGATTTCAAGGGGATAAGCAGGTCACGGCCGACGAAGTCGCTGATCGGTGGCAAACAATTAATTATGAGGTAGTCTGCGGAATCAGTTCGAGGGTTCCAAGAACATATCTCAACCACCCAGATAGGCTTTGTTTACCTCGGGATTAGCGAGCAGCTCCTCTGAACTTCCCTCAAGTACCAGGTTCCCGGTCTCCAAAACATACCCGCGCTGCGCAAATTTCAGCGCCATGCGAGCATTCTGTTCCACCAACAGAATGGTTGTCCCTTCTTCATTGATCTCTTTTAAAGCATCGAACATGGTCATCATCAGGAGCGGAGCCAGCCCCATGGAGGGTTCGTCCAGGAGCATCATCTTTCTGGCGCTCATGAGTGCTCGCCCAACAGCCAGCATTTGCTGTTCGCCGCCGCTCAGCGTCATAGCCTTCTGTTTTTTACGCTCTTCCAGGCGGGGAAACAGGACAAATATCCGCTCAAAATCCCGTTCAACGGCTTCGCTATCTTTGCGGGAAAAGGCGGCCAGGATCAGATTTTCCATGACGGTGAGGTTTCCAAATAAGCGCCTCCCTTCCGGAACCTGGGAGATACCCAATACGCTGACTACTTTATCGGGCGGATACTTGAGCAAATCCTCACCCATGAAGGTCAATTGGCTCTCCGGTTCAGCGTTGACTAAACGGGAAATGGCTTGCAAGGTGGTGCTTTTACCGGCACCATTAGCACCGATGATACACACGATCTCGCCCTCGTCGACCTGGAAATTTATACCTTGAAGGGCTTTGATCGCTCCATAGGATACTCGCAGGTTTTCTACGGATAGCAGCATCAGATCTCCGCCTCCTTGCCTAAATAGGCATCGATCACTCTGGGATTAGATCGAATCTCTTCGGGAATGCCTTCAGCGATTACTTCTCCGAAATCCAGGGTCTGGATCCTCTCACATAGGTCCATAACAACCCTCATTCTATGTTCAATGAGAAAGATCGCCAGGTCAAACTCCTTCTTTATTTGCCGGATTACCTTGACCATATCGCCAAGTTCTTCCAGGTTCATCCCAGCCGTAGGCTCGTCCAGGAGCAGGAGTTTGGGTTCCATCGCCATTGCTCTTGCCATCTCTACCCTTCTCTGAATGCCATACGGCAGCCCGGTTACAACTTGGTCAGCGTATCGACTGATTCCAAACAATTCCATGAGTTCAACTGCTCTTTTTTCGGCATCATCTTCTTCTTTATGGCGCAGTGACGTTCCAAAGAAAGCTCCCACTAAGCCGTAATCGAGCTTAGAATAACGCGCCATCTTGATATGCTCGAGAACGGTCATATGCCTCCACAGGCGCATGTTTTGGAAGGTCCTGCCAATACCCATGGCAGCGATCTCATTCGGGCGAAGTCCTACAATATCCTTCCCCTCTAAGGTGATCTCACCATTGGTAGGCTTGTGGATGCCGGTGATCAGGTTGAAGATTGTGGTTTTTCCGGCGCCGTTAGGTCCGATCAGGCCTCTAACCTGACCCAGTTCGATGTTGAAATGAAAGTCGTGAACGGCTCTCAAACCACCAAAGAAGACGGTGAGGTTCTCAATCTGTAGCAGCGGCATGTTCCACCTCTTTTACCGTTTCAACCTTGGGGTTGAGAATATCTTCAACCTTGAATTCCCTGAACGCGACCAATCCGGTTGGCCGGAAGATCATCACCAGGATAAGCAAAACAGGGATCACAATCCACTTGTATATTTCGAAAGATCGTAAAGCTTCCATGAGGAAGTTGAGACCGACCGCCCCTATCAAGGAACCTACAACGGAGTTCAGGCCCCCTAGGTAGACCATGGCCAGGACCTCGCTTAGCTTCAAGATTCCGAAAGAACCCGGATTCACATAACTGATCACGTGCGCCAGAAGCCCTCCTGCCACGCCAGCCCAGAAGGCTGAGAAGAGGAAGGCCACCATTTTAGTGCGCCTGGTGTTGATCGTCATGGCAGTAGCGGCCGTCTCATCATCGCGGACTGCATTTAACGCCTTTCCTAATGTGGAGCGTACGAAGTTATTAATGATCAGCAACCCCAGCACAGTCCACACAAATACCACAGGCAGCGAGGCCCAACTCGGCATGCCCATAAAACCACGTGCTCCGCCGAAAATCTCCAGGTTCTCGATCAGGCTTTTGACGATGAACATGAAGGCCAGGGAGATAATTGCCAGATAATCTCCTCGGGTTTGAAAAGAAGGGATAGCAACAAACAGAGCTCCAAAAGAAGCCAGCAACCCTCCAAAGATTATGGCCAAAGGGAACAGGAAGGGACCCAATGCAGCCGGTAAGAGAGTTACACCAAAGACGTTGTTTGGGACAAAGCATACGACGGTGAAGATTGAGGCTCCATATGCGCCTAGAGCCATAAAACCAGGATGGGAGCACGAGAACTCTCCCATGTATCCGTTGACCACATTTAGACTGAGGGTGACCAGGATTGCGATCAGGATTATCCTGGCGATATATATCCTATAGTCGTTTATAGTTGCCCATATATGTAGATCAGCATAAAGTAAAGCCAGATGAAGTAGTCCGGAGACAAAAATTGGGTAAGATATTAGCTTGGCAGCAAACCTGTTCATCAGGGGCGCGCTAAGCAGGGCTAATCCGCCAATTGGCAGGACGTACACCAGCAACACAAATACGATGACGTTGGGGATCAACGCAGGCCGTGAGAAAATGATGGTGACACCCAACAGGGGGGGAACGTTAGATAGTCCCAAACCGATGGCGAAAGAATATCCCACAAAGTGCTCAATTAATACCGCTAATAAAATACCAAGCAGCCAGCTTAACATCGGAACTTGAGCAAAAGCATGTCTCAGCCGAGTCATGATTGAAGCCATACCTGCGGCCTTTGTGGTTACAGTACTATCTTCCAGTGACATATTTGTACCTCATTCTATGATTATCAATCCTGATGAACAGATTCCCCTCTCACAGTCTGAGTTGGGCGCTATAAGGTTCCCCAAAGAAACCGTGAGGTCTGAAAGTCAGGATGATCAGGATGATAGAGTAGGCTACGAAATCGCGCATGGCAGAAGGGAGAAAATACCCCACAAAAATCTCAATGAAGCCCAATAGAAAGCCAGCCAGTGCGGCCCCAATGATTGATCCGCGTCCACCCAGGATTGCAGCGACAAAAGCCTTCCAGCCGATGATGATACCCATGTAAGGGTCTAATACGGGGTAAGCGATGCCGTAGAAGATCCCGGCGGCGGCCGCCAACGCTGATCCGATCGCAAAAGTCATTACCGCGATAGTGTTGCTGGATACCCCCATTAATGGGACGACGACATAGTCGTAAGCCATGGCTCGCATAGCCATACCCCATTTGGTACGGCGAACGAACAGATGCAACCCCAGCATGAGCAGGATAGATAGGCCGACAATCATAATACGGGTATTGGTTATTGTTACCCCCTGCATGACTTGATAGGTTTTCGTTTCAATAAAGGTGGGAAAATTTTTCCGTTCTGCCCCTAATAGCGCCAGGTTGCCAGTTTCCAGGATAATCCCGATCATTAATCCTGTGATGGCCGCTGATGCTCTGGGGGCATTACGCAGCGGCCGATAACCAACCCGTTCAACGATTATACCCACCAGGGAAGTAGCAATCATTGCGAAGACAACGGTGAGCGCCAGAAGCAACCAGTTAGGTAAGGGGAAGATGCCTAATGCAGCTAAGGATACCAGCCCGGTGGAGATGAAGAACCCGATATAAGCTCCCGTCATGAAGATATCACCGTGAGCAAAGTTGAACAACATCAGGATGCCGTAAACCATCGAGTAGCCCAAGGCGATTAATGCATAGAAACTGCCCGATTGAAGGGCATTGAATATCATTTGAACAAGTAACGCCATCAAATCACTCCTCAAGAGGGCAGGCTAAGAGCATAGATACCCTCAGCCCGCCCCTAATGGTTTAGAATGGTTTGTGTTTGAGACTCACCTAATTGTGTTCATCTCAGGTGAGAATCAGATATTCTTTCTTCACGGGCAAACCTGTTTGAAGAATGTAAACTCACCCGTGTCACTGATCTTGACAATGACAGCACACTTCTGTGGGTCGCCGCTGCCCGGGGTGAAGGTCATGTTGCCAGTGATTCCCTGGTAGTCCTTAATTTGAGCTAATGCATCCCGTACACATTGGCGATCAGTTTTCAAATCGCCAGTGATCGTACCGCAGTTTTGAATCGAAGTTTGAAGGAGCCCAAAGGCATCCCAGGTTAGAGCTGCCACGTCATCTGGTACATAACCGTACTTCGCGTTATAGCGATCGATGAACTCCTTGGTCTTACCTGTTGCACCTGCCGCCGCATAGTGGGTGCTAAAGTAAAGGCCGTAACAGTCTGAGCCACACAACGACATCAGCTCTGCTGAGCCCCAACTATCACTGCCAACGATGGGGTTGGTGAATCCCAATTGGTGAGCCTGCTTGACGATCAGAGGCACCTCATCATAGTACTGCGGTGTGAAGAGAAACTCAGCCCCTGAGTCCTTGATCTTGGATAATTGGGCGCTGAAATCCTTGTCCTTGGTGGTAAAGCTCTCGAAAGCTACTACAGAACCAGCCCCGTGTAGGTCTTCCCAGGCTTTCTTGAAGTATTCAGCCAGACCTTTAGGGTAGTCGCTTGCGATGTCGTATAGAACTGCAGCTTTAGTGTAACCAAACTGGTCGGTAACGAAATTGGCGATTACTGGTCCTTGGAAGGGATCGAGGAAACAGGCACGGAAAACCCATGGACGGTTTAGAGTGGTGTTGGGATTGGTAGACCATGGACTGATCATGGGTGTCTCGTCTTTGTTGGCGACTTCACCAGCAGGAACCGCCTGTTTAGAGGATTGTGGCCCGACGATGGCCAGCACGCCATCCTGGGTGATCATCTTGGTATTAGCAGCAACTGCTGATTCAGCCTTGGATTCGTTGTCCTGGATATCCAATTCGACCGGGTACTTTGTCCCGCCTACATCTAGTCCACCTGCCGCAGTGATGTCCTCAAGCCACATTTGGGCGGCATACTTAGTGCCTTCACCAACTTTGGGGATATCGCCGGTCAGTGGGGCATTGACGCCGATTTTGATGGATGTTGGAGCAGCCTGGGCGCAGGCTCCTACTAATAACGCCCCGGCTAGCATCAGAAAAAGCATCGTAAAAAGATTGATCTTCCTCATTTCTTCCTCCTCTATTTATTATTGAAGCGTGGGAGAAAATCCAGCGTCGCTAAATTGCCATGTGGGGAGCCAGCCCAAGATACTTTCGACGCCGAATGAACTAGGAGCGTATTGCCGGCATGCACCTCCTCTGTTTCATGATTGCATTAACCTGCAAGGGACGATGGCCGATATATTCACTTGGTATATATCTAACTACCTGTCAAATATGAATAATCAGAGTCTATATTAAATAGATGCCTCTGTCAACAGCTGATCGGCTTCCCTTTACATTTTTTTTATGAAATGGGCTTATTGGTCGAGGTTACAAGTTGGTTTATTCTAACCATTAAAAATATCCCAATAGCCTCTATCCAATTCATCATCCGAAAGATGTGCGTACCTTTGTGTCACCTGGATATTCTTGTGTCGGGCAAGCTCCTGGGCAAGTTTCAAGTTTCCGCCTGATCCACGCAGTACGGTCGTTACAAAGTAATGCCGGAATGAATGAGGTGTAATAGTGCCCACAGCGTGTTCTCCCAGAGCTTCACCCACACGTTTAGCAACAATATTTTGCCCAGTGCGTGTAGTAATTAGTTTGACCTTCTTACCCGCACCGCGATCATGGCGAGCAAAGAGGGGCAGGGAGGTAAGCGGTCGTCCTGATGACCCGTCTAGCTTGCTACGGACGGTCAGATAATCGCGCAGCGCAGTAATACTACGCATGGAGAAGCGTACAACGGCCTGGCGATTGCCCTTGCCGGTGATGATGGCTTTGTTTTCATTCCAATCGATATCCCCCCGGCAAAGCTTACAAGCTTCATGTACGCGCAGGCCAGTGTCTGCCAGGGTCAAGAGAAATGCCCGGTCGCGTAAATCACGCAATATATCATGCTCATTATTTGATTTTGTGTAATCTAATTTGTTTGCATATTCCAATATTTCTTCAATGTCTTCACGCGGAAATTGGGGTAAGCGCAGTCCTGGACGGCGTGACCGCTGGCGAATTAACAGGCGTAAGCGTGGTAAATTAAGATCAGCCAGGCGTTCGGCTACCAGGTATTCGTAGAAACCGGTTACAGCGGTTAGATAGAGCCGTTCTGTTGCCGGAGAAAAGGCCTTCATATCGCTTGCAAACCAGGAAATGGCGTCTTCGCTTAAATCGGAGATATTGGAGGAGGTGGTTGGGAGGCCATGATCAGCCAAAGTGGCACGGAAGGCGGTCATCGCATTTCGGTAGGTTCGAGCCGTATTAGGGCTTCGTGCGTAACCAACGCTTTCTAGGTAGGCCTCAATGGCTTTAGAGATCGTAGGGGTCATGGGTTACTTTCCTGATGAAAATCGATAAATCTTTATGCTTCTGATAATAATACTTATCAGAAGCATTTATAGCATAGCAGACTTTTCAACCGCTGTCAAGTTAAAATTTCCCCCCTACTCATTCTAAAGATATGTCGATCTCGGGGATCTCGATACGAGGTTTTTTCTATTATCCTGGTATTTCTTGCAAATCGCTTCATTCATCCATCATTCAGCGATCCCGACATTCCGTCCTCACCCCCACTCAACGACTCCTCAGACTCCCAAGAAATTGTCGATACCATGAATCTTCCCCAGAAAGGGCATCAAGATACTCCTTCGTTTCTCCGCTTCAACCATCTCACTACAACTCTCAACCACCATTCAATATTTGCAATTCTATATACCCTTGTGTATCTATAGGCATTTAATATTGCATACCCCGGTTTGTCCCCTAGATACCAGAGGGAGCAAACCGATTATCCCGCCCAGTAACTGCGCGTCTACATACCCAATCATATTGAAGATCACCCTATATAGACTTGGATTGGTAGTCGTTTTAGTCCAGAAATAAGATTACTGGGCATACCTTCCAGATTTGTATTTAGCACCAGCTCGACCCTTTGGAAGCAATCCAACACAGTCTCCAGGGCGATCTTGGTGAACGTTCAACATCAAACTCCTCAGGATGTGGAAATTGATCTTCATCGTGATTGGCTGATCCGATCCAGGCCACAATTGAACGGTATCGCAACACCTCTTCGATCGTCAGGGGCAGCAGTTCCAGATTAGCTTTCAACTGTTCCCAAACCTCAGGATATTCCACAAAGGTTAGCATGGCATTCCCCAGCAAGTTAGTAGTGGTTTCATTACCTGCTCCCAGCAAAAGTGCACAAAAACCCAACAGTTCGACCATCTCCAAGTGCTCACCGTCAATATTGGCTTTCAGCAAGCCACTGATCAGGTCATCTCCGGGCTCCTTTTTACGTTCTTCTATCAATTGGAAGAAATTTTGTGATCGCCCGAGGCGTGAATACCTTGGTAACCAGATCGCGCAACTTGCGGTGGCGAGGTGGAAGCGAGGTAAGATCTTTTATCATGTTTGGCCCTATCAATAGTGAGTGTGGATTCAGACTTATTCCGAAGATTATTCATCAACTCAATGCTTCCCTTGACGATTTCAAGCTTGACCTAGGCCATCAGGAAGTTCACAATAAATATAATATCAAATCCAGCTATAATATAAACCACCCGCGATGATCACATTTCTGCGCCCTGCTGACTGGCGAATTTTCAAGAGAGACAGGTAAGCAGTAAATTGGTCGTGACTGGTCATTGCAATTCTCCTTTCGCACGGACCAATTGTAATCCCCACTCTTACGCCTCACACCTCACGCCTACTTTTCTCCAATCTGATAGTTTCTTCCAGTTATTCCCCTTATAATCACAATAGAGTAAAATGACTAAGGGGATCATATATGCGTGAAGTTGCCATTATTGGGGTAGGTCAAACCCCTGTTGCTGAACATTGGGACAAATCACTCCGTGATCTTGCTGCAGAAGCGATATACGTAGCCCTCGCCGATGCCGGGTGGAGTACCACGGAAGGTTTATTTGTCGGAAATATGCTTTCTGGTTCTCTCAACCACCAGGAGAACCTGGGGGCGTTGATAGCAGATTGGGTTGGTCTACGCCACATAGAAGCCCTCAAAGTCGAAACCGCCTGCGCATCAGGCGCGGCAGCCTTCCGGACTGGCATGATCGCGGTAGCTTCAGGCGAGCTTGATTCAGCCATCGCGGTTGGCGTCGAGAAAATGACCGATTCCAAACCTGCGGAGGTTACCGCTGCTTTAGCCACCGCGGCTGATGCTGATTGGGAATCTGCCCAAGGCCTCACTTTTGTCGCCCTCAATGCCTTAATCATGAAGAGATATATGTATGAATTTGGCTGGAATCATGCAGATTTTGCTCCGTTCTCGATTAATGCCCATGCCAATGCACTCCACAATCCATATTCCCGCCTTCCTTTTGAGATTACCGTTGAAGATTATATAACTTCTCGGATGGTAGCTGACCCAATCAATTTGCTGGACGCCTCCCCTATTGGTGACGGTGCTGCTGCAGTATTGTTGGTGCCAGCAGATTCGTTGGACCGGTATGCGGCTCGTGATGGCAGAACGGCTGTCAGGATTATCGGCTCAGCCTCAGCCACAGACATTTTTGCCTTACACGATCGCAAAAACCCCCTGTGGTTGGCAGCCGCTGCAAATTCTGCCAAGCGATGTTATGCTCAATCTGCCCTGGAACCCCAGGATATCGACTTCTTCGAAATCCACGACGCCTTCTCAATTATGTCCGTCCTGTCTCTGGAAGCGTGTGGTTTTGCTGAATGCGGTCAAGCACCCCGCCTTGCATTGGATGGCGATATCTGCCTCACGGGACGCATCCCTATCACCACCATGGGAGGTCTAAAAGCTCGTGGTCATCCAGTGGGTGCTTCAGGTGTTTATCAGATTGTCGAGATTGTACAACAACTACGCGGTGAAGCCGGTAAAAACCAGATTGATGCCGCCAGAGTTGGCATGGCTCAAAGTATTGGCGGCAGCGGAGCCACAATCCTCACCCATCTGCTACAAAGATGGTAATCAATCCTTTTCACGTCATGCTGTTGGCAGCCCATTGGCAGCTTTAATGAAATAACCCATGCCATAGATTTTCATCATCTTTGCCCCACTCAAACTCCTTGAAAGAAAATAATTCCTTCTCGAAACTCGCTGGTTGTATCAATGCTTGTGGTAATTAGGCAATTGTAGTACAATTGTTCTAATATCAAAGATAAATACAACCCCACTCTGATAGACAAAAATTTGTTTCTAATTAAATTTCTGAGGAAATAATTGGTGGACGCCCTTGGTAAGCTTAGAACCCTTTCTACCCAAATGTATCTGGAACCAGCAGAAGACACTGGCTGTCCCAAGTTTGACGCTTCATCAGACTTCGCCGGTATGGTGACCAACGCAGTAATGCCAGGTGGTAAACGCTTTGCCCTGTTAAAGACATTACTAACCTCAGCATGTGAACGTAATTGTTATTACTGTCCTTTTAGAGCAGGTCGCAACTACCGACGAGCGACATTCAAACCTAATGAGATGGCCAAGACTTTCATCAACCTGTATCGCAATGGGATTGTGGAAGGTTTTTTCTTAAGCTCAGGCATTATCGCCGGTGGCGTCCATACCCAGGATAAACTAATAGCCACTGCTGAAATCCTGCGTCGAAACTATGGTTATTCCGGTTATCTCCATCTCAAGATTATGCCCGGAGCTGAAAGGGAACAGGTCATTGCTTCTATGCAATTGGCCAATCGTGTCTCAATAAATCTTGAAGCGCCTAACAATCACCGCCTCTCCAAGCTTGCTCCTCGCAAACAGTTTTTTGAAGAACTCCTGCAGCCACTTCAATGGATCAATGAAATTCGTAAAGCGGGTCCTAATCCGAAATCATGGAATGGGCACTGGCCTTCTTTAACCACTCAATTTGTTGTCGGTGGCGCCGGTGAGAGTGATCTGGAACTCCTTGATACTACCGATCATCTTTACCGGAATATGGACGTTGGTCGGGCTTATTTCTCGGCTTTTAATCCAATTCCTGACACTCCCTTGGAGAATCTGCCTGCTACACTCCCAGCCCGGCAACAACGTCTCTACCAGGCTTCCTTTTTATTACGGGATTATGGTTTCAATGTAAAAGATCTGCCTTTCGACCAACAAGGGAATTTACCTGAAAAAACCGATCCAAAACTGGCCTGGGCTCAATTAAACTTGACCGAAAAACCCGTAGAGGTCAACCTTGCCCCCAAAGGGGAATTAATGCGGATTCCCGGTATTGGCCCAAATAGCGCTAATCTAATATTAAGAGCCAGAAGGTATGGGATTTTCTACGACCTGAGCGATCTTCGCAAGATTGGAATTAATACCTTACGGGCTGCACCTTTCATCCTTCTCGATGGAAAACGACCCAGCCGCCAGCTCTCTCTTTGGTGACTCGGTCACATTGCTAACCTTCTGAATAGCCCCAATTTCCCAATCTTGCATTTCCCCTACCATTGCTCTATACTAATCAGGTGAATACTTGCCTCAACCCATCAGATCTGGGTCTGATACTATCGTACAAATGCCAGAGCGCCTGCGCCCATTGTTTATACAACTGCGGACCTGGGTGGAAGGATTGGATTGCCGCTGGGGAGATTCAGGAAGCATTGGAGATTACGCGCATCTGGGGAAATGGGTATCAAGTGCATATTACCGGTGGAGAACCGTTCCTTAATTTTCCTTTGCTGCTCTATGCAGTGAAGGTCGCAGTTGCATTGGATATACCCTGCTATGTTGAGACAAATGCCGGTTGGTGTGTCCATCCCGGTCAGGTAAAAGAGAGGTTCTCCACTCTGAAACAAGCGGGATTGTCTGCCATATTGATCAGTTGTTCACCTTTCCACGCTGAAACTATCCCGCCTAAGCGTACTCTCCTGGCGATCGGGATCGCTTTAGAAATTTTCAAATCCCAAGGTGTCATGGTTTATTTGCCTGAATGGATCGACATGATTACCCGGTTTGGATCAGATCGAACAACCCCACTTAACCATTACATCCAATCGTACGGTCGACAACCCGCCGGATTGATGTTTTGGGAAGGCTACGGTCTGATATCTGGAGGAAGATCTGGGTATAAACTTGGATACCTCACTGAGAAATTGCCTGCCTCGGCATTTCACCAGGATAATTGCCGGCAGGAGATCCTTTACGGGCAGCACTCACATTTTGATTTGTATGGCAACTTTATACCAGGATTTTGTGGAGGCCTTTCTTTAGGGAGTTGGCACAACTTACCACAAATCCTGGCTAACTTCCAAGCAGGTTCTTATCCGCCCTTCATCAAGATATTAATCGATGAGGGGCCTTTTGGTTTGTTTAACCTGGCTAGTGATGATTTTGGATTCGAACAGACCGTTGAAGGCTATGCGGGAAAATGTCACCTATGTGTGGATGTCCGACGCTACCTTTCAACCGTACAACCCTTCACAGAACTCAATCCAGCAGGTTTCTATACATCTTTCTGATCGCAACCTTTATCTAAAGAGATTCCTGACCATAACAAGGATCAATGAAACCTCAAATTCGTATTGGTATTGACATTGGCGGCACTTTTACCGATTTCGTCATCTTCGATTCAAACTCGGGGGTTATAAAGACTTACAAACTACTCTCCACTCCAGATAATCCTGCAAACGCCGTCCTTGCAGGACTCGATTTCCAGGAATTTTCTGAATTTTCAGATAATATGAGCATTATTCATGGTTCTACCGTGGCGACAAATGCTCTTTTAGAGCGAAAAGGTGCTCAGACTGCCTTGGTTACAACCGCAGGGTTCCGGGATGTGCTTCAAATTGGCAGGCAAAATCGGCCTGAACTGTACAATCTCAATGTCGAACCCACTCCTCCCTTAGTGCCGAGAGACTGGCGCTTTGAAATTCGGGAACGTATCGACAGCCAAGGGAATGTATTAGTCCCGATAGATCTATCGCAGGTGGATGATTTCCTCTCAATAATCCAATCGTTAGGGATCGAATCAGTTGCAGTTTGCTTACTTTTCTCATTTTTGCATCCCGAACACGAGAAGGTAATTGCTCAAAAACTAGAATCCTTGGGGGTATTTCTCTCCCTTTCATCAGAGATTTTGCCTGAGTTCCGAGAGTATGAACGCACGAGCACCACGGTCGTCAACGCCTACGTGACCCCTATCCTCAACCGTTACCTGGCCCATCTGGAATCGAATTTGTTCAATAAAGATAGCAATAAAAAGGATGGACAGATTCATTTTCGTATTATGCAATCAAATGGTGGGGTCATCAGTGTGTCCGAGGCTCGTAAATCAGGGGTACGTTGCATCTTGTCCGGACCTGCTGGTGGAATAGTTGGGGCTCGTTATATCGCTGAATTGGCTTTCCGAGACCACCAACTTCCTCATGGAAATACTAAAGAAGGCGAAAAAAAATTATCCGGTTTACAGGTAATTACCATTGATATGGGAGGAACATCCACAGATGTTTCTTTAATTGATAACGCACCTTTACTTACATCAGAATCCCAGGTTGGTGGTCATCCTATTCGCATCCAAGTGTTAGATATCCATACAATCGGAGCTGGGGGAGGATCCATTGCCAGGGTTGATCTTGGTGGCGCTTTACGGGTTGGTCCAGAGAGCGCTGGCGCTGACCCAGGTCCCGCATGCTATGGTCTCCATACTCCAGATGACCCCACAAATCTGCATGTCACGGTCACTGACGCCAACTTGGTTTTAGGCCGGCTGGCGCCTGAATTCTTTTTGGGTGGAAAAATACAGCTAAATACCAACCTGGCCCAACTAGCGCTGGCGAGACTGGGGATCTCCTTGGGTTTGAATCCCATTCAAGCCGCTTTAGGGGTCATTGAAGTCGTCAACGCCAATATGGAACGCGCCCTTCGAGTGATTTCCATCCAGCGCGGTTACGATCCTCGCGATTTTAGCTTAGTTTGTTTCGGCGGCGCTGGAGGGTTGCACGCTTCCGACCTGGCACGACGCCTGAGCATTCCCCAAGTCCTGATTCCGCCCCTGGCGGGAACGCTTTCTGCTTTTGGGATGCTTGCAGCTGATATTATTAAGGACTATACGAAAACAGTCATGTTTTCCGGCAATACCCCCGCTCCGGTCATTGCTGAATCATTGGATCCAATGGTCAAACGCGGCTTGCAGGAAGTGATCGCCGAAGGCGTTTCAGAAAACGATATCCTGGTCGAACGTTTATTGGATATCCGTTATCGTGGGCAATCTTATGAACTCACTGTCCCATTTCGAGGTAATTTTTTTCAAGATTTCCACCAAACCCATGAAAAGTTTTATGGATATGCCCGCCCCGAATCGGCCATAGAAATTGTGAATTTACGCGTGAGGGTGATTGGCAAAGTAGTTTCCCCTGAAATAACTAAGCAGCCAATAGCTGGTTCTGATCCTGTTTCTGCATTTATGGAGGATCGTTCTGTTGTCGTTGGGGATAACGAAGAAAGCTCTACAGGTGTGGATCCCATTCCGGTTCCTTTCTACCGGGGTGAATCGCTGAAACCAGGGAACATTATCCATGGCCCTGCCATCATCTTACGACCTGATACCACCGTCTACCTCGGCTCTGCTGACCGCGCTGAAGTCGATGTTTTCCTTAATCTACTGATCGACATTGGACTGTAAGCCCTGGATATGCAACCATGAGCGCTTTCTCATTCGACCCCATCCGCCTGGAGATATACAAGAACCTCATAGCTGCGGTAGCTGACGAGATGGGAGTCGTTTTGCAGAAAGCCAGCTATTCTCCTAATATCAAGGAGCGACGCGATTTTTCCTGCGCGGTATTCAACCCACGCGGTGAGATGATCGCCCAAGCTGCCCACATTCCAGTCCATTTGGGCGCCATGCCGTTATCTGTGGCAGCTGCCTTGGAAGAATTTGGCAAAGACATCTCTGGTATTTCTGGTTTAGGGCCTGGGGATGTCATCATATTGAATGATCCCTTCCGGGGTGGTACGCATTTGCCCGACATCACCATGATCACCCCTGTTTTCGTCAATGAAACTTCGCAAGAGCTGTCAATCGATCATAAGACCAACTCACCCACCTCTATGACCCCTCCAAATACCCTGTTCGGATTTGTAGCCAGCCGCGCACACCATGCCGATGTAGGCGGTATTGCCGCTGGCTCCATGCCTATTGCCCGAGAAATTTACCAAGAAGGATTGATCATTCCCCCTTTGAAATTGATCCAGGGGGGTCGCATCAACCAGGAAATTATGAAGTTAATCTTGGCGAATGTGCGCACTCCCGAGGAGAGAACGGGGGATCTTTTAGCCCAAATTGCTGCGAACCAGCGCGGGGTCACCCGCCTTCAAGAGATCATCACTCGCTACGGCCTGGTCGAAGTATCTCTTTACATGGAAGAATTGATGGCTTACACAGAGCGCATGACCCGCAGTCTGATTAGAAATCTTCCTAACGGCGCTTACCAATTTACTGATTATCTCGATGATGATGGCATTTCCGAAGAACGTATACCCATTACCGTCAAGATCATTATCCACGAGGATGAAGCTACCGTGGATTTTAGCGGGTCTGCAGTCCAGCAAGAGGGAAGCCTGAATGCCGTATTGGCTATAACCTTATCCGCAGTTTACTACGTCTTTCGCTGCCTGATCAACCTTGATGTTCCTAACAATAGCGGCTGTCTGGTACCGATTCATATAATTGCTCCCCCAGGTACGGTGGTTAACGCCCTGCCCCCTGCTCCTGTCGCTGGTGGCAATGTTGAAACATCCCAACGTATTGTGGATGTGTTGCTGGGTGCGCTCTCCCGGGCTGCACCTGATTTGGTGCCAGCTGCCAGTCAGGGTACCATGAACAATCTCACCATTGGTGGACTTTCTCAGGATGAATCCCCTTTTACCTATTACGAAACTATTGGTGGCGGCATGGGAGCCCGGCCTTACTCTAATGGTCCCTCGGCCATCCACTCCCACATGACCAATACCTTGAACACCCCCATAGAAGCTCTTGAATACGCTTATCCCTTGCGGATTATGCGTTATGAGATCCGCCAAAACACTGGTGGCGATGGTCGTTTTCGGGGAGGTGATGGTATCCGCCGGGATGTACAGGTGCTGGTAAATGCACAAGTCAGCCTCCTGACCGAAAGAAGGCGCTTTGCTCCCTACGGATTGGCTGGCGCTGATGCAGGGAAAAAAGGCGAAAACGTTCTCATGAGCGCGGATCATCAGCAATTGCTCCCTGGCAAGGGTACCTTTTACTTAAAAGCCGGGCAGGTGATTAGCATCCGGACTCCTGGGGGTGGTGGGTACGGTGAGAAAGAGTGACGATCTTTCACCACCCCTTCTCCGCCAGGGTTCGATGCCAGTTCAATTACCTTCTTTTAGTTTCTCCCAGCTACCCACCCAGGGTTTCCCTAACCGATTCCGTTGTGGTAACTTGATGTGGTTCAATTTCCCCCCCACTTTTACCGCAATTGCAGCTACTTCAGGCCAGTTATCACTGAGCACCGCCTTCTTCATTTGATCACCCAATTGCCCTGCCCAGGCCCAATCCAACCTGAAGCGATCTGCTTTCAACCAATACCCCCGTTTTTCCCAGGCTGCTACTGATAGATCGATGGTTTCGTAGATACGGATGAGCGCCAATGCGATAAATGCTGCCAGATCCTGAGTGTCTGCGTTGGGTTGAGATTGTCGCATCAATTCACGTAATGATAGCACAACCGCTCTTGTCAATTGATGACGCTCTTTTCCTGCGCTCTCGAAATTGATAACGCGTCCCAACCTTACCTCCGGTTTTTCACGAAAATCCATGCATCGCCAGGAAATGCGCTGGCATTATAACCGATTATTGACGACTACTCTGCTCTACAATATAATCTTCCAAGGTGATAACCTGCTGCATGGGGAAGTGCTGGAATTGGCAGACAGGCGTGACTTAGGATTACGTGATTCATTCTGAAATACCCCCATATATAGGGGTGGATGATCACATGAACCGTATATACAGGGACAAAAAGAGGGCAACAAAATTAACCTGGTGCAAATTGGGAGTGTTGTATAATTAATGAAGGGCAAGTGGCGGAATTGGCAGACGCGCAAGCCTTAGGAGTTTGTGGCCGATAGGCCGTGAGGGTTCAAATCCCTCCTTGCCCACCACCGAAAAAGCCCGCCGAAAAGCGGGCTTTATTCTTAGTGCAACCTGGCTCAAGGCTCAAGGCGCGAAACAGTCACCCATGTACCAGTAGTCTAACAAGAGTTTACGCCTATGATTGAGATTGTTGCAGTTGATTGTCGCCGCTTCTAATCTATTCCGTCGTCGGAATAAGAAACTGGTTTCTATGTCCACGGGTCCTTGATCGTAATTAAGGAACCACTTAGGGGTCTCTGAAGTGGGATCATTTCCAGCAGCTTTTTCTGAATATTACAGGCTTCCCTGTCTGGTCTCATCTCAATTACTCTGTCATAAATCTACCTCTACTGGATGTACTAAGCTGTCCATCAACTGCGACGCCTCTTATGGAGTGTATGGAAAAACCAACTCGCAAATTCGAGGTAGTGGGTCGCCATTTATCAGTTTTCGACTTATCGCCGAAGTCAGAGATACCACGAAATACTGCAAATGGAACTTGTGGAACTCTATCATTACAGGCTGTTGCGAAACCAATGGATTCCATCTCAGTCGCTCTAATTTTTTCATGGGGTTTCTCTCTTAGTCGAGGTAAGATTCTGTCAGCTATCAATTATTCCCCCGATACGCGTATCTATCCTATAGGGATAATGCTGGGTCATGGAGGATCCCATGAGCTGGTTTGTTCGTCTTCTTGGCCGGCGATACAACGCTACGGGCATGGTATGATCTGACCAGCCTGTGCTCACCACGCCGTATACATCCCCGGTCGTCCATGCTGCAGGTGTTTATCCTGGAGCCTATAGAGCTGGTCTATCTCAACCCGATGTTCACCGACTGGTGGATGCACCTGGGTAACGTTACAGCGACCCCCATCCTGGCCAAAAAGATCGAGATCTGCAATCCGATAACCGGTACGCTGACCTTCCAGTTGGCGATTATGTTGGTGGATAAACGCACGCCGGGGATGTCGATCGCGTTTCTGTCCTGGGATACTTCACTGGGGGTAGGTGATGTGTGGACCTGGGAGGGAGATTTAGCTTTGTCGGGGCGTTATTTGTATGGGAAAGCGAGCGGCTTGGGTTTGACGATCCTAATTGAATACCATTTTGCAACGGGGTAGGATCTTAAGAGATAGATTGATTAGGATCGGGGAAATAGGCATCACTTTTTGGTAGTTCTGCAGCAAATTCATCACGAAACCACCGAGTCAATGACCCCGTTGTTGCCATCCCCGCGGCTAAATTATATTGCATTGGAAACGCACCCGCTACTGTCCACATACGTTTATCTGTGGGACGGACATCCCAAACGAGTATGAAGAATGTGGTGCTCCCATATATGATCATCAAATCACCAGGATTAACCACACCTACACTCAACGCTTCGCTCAATGCATCCACCGCACCTACAGCCACCGGAGTTCCCTTTTATAACCCTGTCGCAGTAGAACCTTCTTCATTTACATAACCACCAACTTCATGGCTCCAACCTAAACGAGGGAGTTTGTCAATTTCAATTATTTCATTCGCGTACCGGTCCGACCATTCCAACGATTTAATGTCAAATAATGGCATGTAATGGCTTGCTGTATGTCGATCGATTACTTTCTCGCCTGTTAACTTAAAGATCAAGTAGCTACTCGCGGTTGTAACATGATCGACATATCTCCAAACCTCCGGTTCATTATTTTCCACAAAATCTTAGGACCAACCGCTTGACTACTTAATGCCATTCCTGAAAATTGAAAATTTGTGTCCTCGCCCAGCTTTTGATTCAGGTAAGCAATTTCAGCACTTGCACGTGTGTCCACCCCATAAAGTATCCCTTTTCGTAATGGATGGCCTTGATCATCAAGAGGTAACATACAAGGTCCGATAGCACTTACTGCCACACTTGCTATATCGTCTCCTGAATATGGAGAGCCATCGAGAATCATATTGCAAATATTAACTACGTCTCCCCACCATACTTCATCAGCGTCTTGTTCAGCCCATCCCGGCTTCGGGATTTCCATTTGGTGATCAATAACACAAGATTTAAGCACTTTACCGGTTGGCTCAACAAGTACACCTTTGCTACTATATGTCCCGACGTCTATACCCAAAAGTAACTGACTCATTTCTATCCAACCTTTCAGCGTTTCGATGTAATCGTTGGTGTTTTGCAGCGCGGTATCCGGTTCAAGTTTGATTGACGTGCCGGGCAAATGCTCGTCAATCACGCCGTCCGCGTAACGATACACCGCGTTGCCCACTTTGCGTCCGATCGCCACATCCACGACGAGCGGACGACCGGATTACATGCCAAAATCAAGTCCGATGGCGAATTTTGACACAGTGACCCCGTTTAATACAGACAGGGTCTATGTTTTCCCGCAAAACGAAACGTTGATCCCCAGTTCGTTCATCGCAGCAGATTTGGCGAACAGGGCGCGACGCGCATCCGCTTCGCTCGGCGCGTAGACTACCTGGATGTGATTCGCTTTGTGGCGCGCCATAAACTGATCGCGCGTGATACCGCGCATGACCAGATGCATCATCGGCCATTGTTCGGTCGTTTGCATCCAGTTGTCACGCACGATCTCGTCCGGCACACTCACCGCCTCGCCCAAGCCGATGTCGCAATTGAGCCGATTGTTCGCGACGAAGACGCGACTCCACACAACCGATCCAGGTTTGCTGATGCCCTTGATCGTACTGCCACCTAGCGGAAAATACATTGCCGGTTGTCGTTCACCCATCGCGCCGGCGTACCCACCGACGAGATGCGCGGGCGGCACCGCACCCGAGATTTCGAGAATCCACACGAATTGATCACCAATCTTGCGTCCCCAGCGCACGTCGTGCAGCGTTGTCTCTGGCGCGAATCCAAAAATGTTCCAAAGGCGATTCGTAATCAGCGCGTCGAGTCCGGCACACTCATCCACTTCGTTAAAATGCGGAATCGCTTTACCCGCGAACAATTCCTTACCGGTGATTTCATCGTAAACTGGGATACGATCCACATTGTTGAGCAAACCCTCGACCAAATCGGACGCCGGCGTCACGTCTTTCAACCCTTGTTGATACTGAATGCCAATCGTGTCGCAACCAAATTCGTTTGCGATGTGCACTGCGGCGATGTACATCTTGCACTGCAACAAAACCTGCGTCTCGGTCAGTTCGGTCTTTTCGTCTGTGCCGAGATTGAATTTCATTCCTTTCACCAGCAACCAATCGTACACTGCGCGCGCATCCTTGTCTGAC
>DAOUET010000096.1:0-1540 GCA_034430155.1 Anaerolineales bacterium | reverse complement strand
TCTGTATTGCCGCGTCTTCAGGCTAAAGAAGTTGGCGAGGAGGTAAAACGCCTTATCTCAATTTTGGGGCGAGGTGGTGGATACATACTTTCCCCCACGCATAATATCCAAATTGATACACCGAATGAAAATATAGTCGCTGCCTATGAATCAGCGGGAAGTCTATTGCGGTGTACCTAATCATATTATGTTATTAGTTATTAGGTTTTACTGATTGTCGTGGAATTTCCCTAATCCATTCGACCTTGGCGCGATGTTGTAAGCCAAAGGAGTAGCAAAAATATATTAATTCTAGGAAACTTCAGGCATAATCCGGGAAACCGTCCCCTCATTTCGGGGTCTTATTATATAGCTAAGCAGGAGCAATATGGTTTTCGGTTAATAATCCCGGATTCAATTTTACGTAGATTCAACAACCAAGTGCAACTTTGAAAACGGAAAAAGAGGTAAGCTGAGGTAGGATAAGTGCCTCTTGGATCGCCAAGTCAAAGGAGCACTTATGAGGACCTACAAACAGCTTACCCAAGAACAAAGATACCAGATATATGCGCTGATGAAAATGGGTCATAAACAAATCGAGATCGCCAATTGTATCGGAGTGGACAAATCGACCATCAGTCGAGAGCTGAAACGCAATCATGGTCAACGTGGCTATCGACCAAAGCAAGCCCATGGTCTGGCGATGAGCAGGCGTAGGCAGGGACAGTGCCGGATCCCATCTGAAACTTGGGTGCTGATCGAAGCGAAAATACGTCTGGAGTGGAGCCCGGAACAGATTTCGGGTTGGTTGTTGAAAGACTACCATATCCAGATCAGTCATGAGTGGATTTACCAGTACATCTTGAACGACAAACGAGCTGGGGGTGATTTGTACAAGCATCTGCGCTGTCAGAAGAAACGCCGCAAGCGTTACGGCAGCCATGACCAGCGGGGTAAATTGCCCAATCGCAGGAGTATTGAAGAGCGGCCTGGGATTGTGGACCAACTTCAACGGCTTGGGGATTGGGAAGTGGACACCATCGTTGGAAAAGGGCATCACCAGGCTGTAGTGACCCTTACGGAACGAAAATCGCGTCTGGCCTTGCTGCGTAAAGTGAACCACCGCACAGCCGAATTGGTCCGCGATGCTGTGATAGAACTGCTCCACCCTGTTGCAGATCGCACCCATACCATCACCGCAGATAATGGCAAAGAGTTCGCTGACCACGAACGTATCGCCAAAGACCTTGGCATCGACTTCTTTTTTGCTCATCCGTACGCTGCCTGGGAACGGGGTGCCAATGAAAATATGAATGGATTGATACGCCAATATATTCCTAAAAATCGAGACCTCTCTTCGGTCACCCATAACGAACTGGAACAGATCATGATCAAACTAAACCATCGCCCTAGAAAATGCCTTGATTTCAAATCACCTTTTGAGGTATTCTTTGAGCAACCTGTTGCACTTACGAGTTGAATCCAAGTTATCTAATCGGGCGGCTGTCTGATCCTTATCAAACACGAGCTCTGATCATCTCCCCCACAGTGCGATGAGCAG
>DAOUET010000095.1:0-5690 GCA_034430155.1 Anaerolineales bacterium | reverse complement strand
CCGCCGGAAGAACGATTCCAGACTATAAACCAAGGAGATTAAACCATGAAATGGGTAACCCGATCCCACGTCCATGTGGACCGCGTGGCAAGCCCATGGCTGATCAGGCGCTTTATCGACAGTGATGCGGAGTTCCTGTTCGTGCCCAAAAGCGAGATCGATCGTGTAGCAAAAGAGACCGGCGCCATCCCCTTCGATGCACCAGGCGTTGAGCTGGGACACCATGAGGGCCGCTGCTCGTTTGAATCGATCATTCTGAAGTATGATTTGAAGGAACCTGGGCTGCTGCGTCTGGCGAAGATCATCCACGCGGCGGATGTCGCTGAAGATATCGATACGGATCCGATGGCGCGCGGGGTAGAAGCAATCGCCAGAGGCTACAGCTTGCGCTTCCCAGATGATCTGGAAAATCTCGAGCATCAATTCGAGGTTTATGACGGGCTGTATGCGTTGTGCCGGTTGGAGGTAGCAAAAGGCAAGTAGATCAGAAGGTCATTCTCAACCAATAAATCTATCCAGCGATTTCTTCAAGTTGCGGAGGCGGAAGGGGCACCGTGGGTTCGAATCCCACCCGCTACGCTTGGGGATTTGCGATTGAAAATCTTCGATTTGCGATAAAGATCGCTCAGTGATAGCCGGGCGATTTCGCCTTTAAGCGAATTTCCTTGGATATCCATACTGATTGATATCTGTTGAGATATCGCGAGACATATGCAGAGCAATTTCGGTTCTGAAGTTGGCATGCTTCTAACCGATACCTGGAATATAATCCCCTTGCTAGTTGGGTTCTGCCTGTACTTTCTTCATTCCTATTAATTCGTTTTGAGGTCCCTGCAGGAGGATACATGACATGGTTTGGAAAATTGATGGGTTTTGAGGAGAGGTCTCCAGACCAGGTTCGCAAGAACATCAGCATTGAGGGTGAAACACTGACATCTCTTATCAATGGAAATACATTGGCTTTCGGCCGGTTGGAAACACCAAGCCTGGCCGAGCTACGAGAATACGTCCGATCTGCTGCAAGCGGAGGCGGTCTACTTTCGCTCCATGAATTAGTTGCAGACGTGCAGGAATTGCATTTGGACGCAACCAACGCGGGTGCACTGTTTCAAGTAGCTTCCCAGTTCAACTTGCTGGAGATGGCGTTTCCCAGCACAATCCCCGAGCATGGGGTAGGTATTTATGAATACGATCATACACAAGGTCCGGCGTGCGCCATAGCGGCGGGCGCGGGAACGATCTATCGAAATTACTTCGTGCCAGTTCACGGTCAGATCGGCCAATCGGAAAACAACCAGATCGACTGCCTGGCTGACCTGGGAAGAGCGTTAGGAAATTCTAATAACCGTCTATGGGAGATGCGTAACGGTTATGCTCTGGCTTCGGCGAGTGGGTTAAAGGAAATCTCGGAGCGCCTTCGTGCTTCCAGTGAAGAGGAAATAGACGAGCTGCGCAAACTGCTGCGGGTGGGCATCCAGAGAGACACACAGGTAACGTTGAAGGATGCCGACCATAAGGTTTCCCAGGTGTATTGCTCCGCCTTGCCGGTTGCGTATTCCAGACATCCGTCTGACTTGTGGGAAGACTTTGCAGGGCTGGTGCTAGAAGCATCCTACGAAGCGACGATTTGTGCGTCGATCTTGAACGCGCAAAGGACAGGAAGTAAAAGCCTGTTTCTAACCCTACTTGGTGGAGGAGCGTTTGGAAACAAAATTCAATGGATCATCAATTCCATCAAACGTGCGCTGGAACTCTACGAGGATTGGGAGATCGATGCAGTCATAGTAAGCTACGGTGCGTCAAAAGGTCATGTACGACAGCTGGTTGCGGAATTCCGTGATAGAGGCAGTGCAGAGGCATAGAGGAGATATTACGGGACGGACTCGAAAACCGTCCTGGTCCTCCTGGCCACCGTGGGTTCGAATCCTACCCTCTCCGCTTTTGGATTTACTTTAAGCGCCCGAGGACGGGCTGAGGATCTCGATAGAAGGGGACGAGCTGAGGATCTTTTAGATCACCCATCGTTAATGATCAGTCGCGCATTCAGAAATTATAGGAGGCCGAGAAATTATGAACCCAATTGCTCTTGGAATGGTTGCCCTGGGGGCTTCGCTATTAGTGTTGGGATTGCTTTTGGTGACCAAGCGTAGGAAGGCAACCGGAATAGCACTCTCCCTATTGGGCTTAGGCACCGCGGTCGCCCCTTTCGTCATTACCTTTTTTCTGTTTAGATAAATTACGAAATGGGACCAAGAACGCCGCTCAATAATCAATGATGGCGAACAAAGAACATTCAATTGAAAGTTGAAATAAAAAACGGGCGCGTAGACCAGGCTCCCCGACCGCCCGGGGACGGGCTTGGGATCATTAGGAGATATATACCTTCGCCCGGGGACGGGCTGAGGATCTCGATAGAAGGAGACGGGTTGAGGATCTTTTACGTAGAACGAAATCTGGAAAGGGCGTGGCATGCCACACCCCTACATGCGCCGGCGTCAGCCCAGTGACGTAGTTCATTAATTACAAATTTTTTCATTCCTGCAAGTATTCCTAATATCCATCGTAATCCCTGCTACCTTACAGTATAATGAATGTACACCTGGATCAAATAAGGCGATAAATTTCCCAGAAGAAATAGTGCATTGGTAGTATTCGGTGGGGAATAAATTTTTCATAATTCTCCTTGATCAACCTATGAACCATACCTTTCAGAACACAGGCAGTTGATGGGAGGATGGGGATATTTGGGCAAGCTACGCGTGCCGGAGAGGAATCATCATGACAAAACGATTGCTGCTCGTCGGGATGACGATCCTGTTTGCATTGATTGCGTTTTTTATCTGTTTAAGGCCATCGGGAAGGTCGCTCCCGGGCTATTTTGTGCCTGCCATGGCTGCGTCTGGGGAGGTGATCACACCAACATTGATAACCGTCGATCCCGCCTCCGGTCCTAATGACATCAACACGACCATCACGATCACCGGTACCAACTTTAGCGCTATTTTGTCTGACACGCTTCCCATCACGCCACCCTCAGTTTACCTAGGTGATTCTGACCTGCCGGATGTGCAGTGGGTCAGCACCACCACCCTCACCGCCAGTGTACCCTGGGGGTTGGTGCCGCGGGTCTATTCTTTGAGGGTGGTTAACCCGGAGGGGGGTTCTGCTACCTTGCCCGACGCTTATACCGTCAGCCAGGGGCTGGGTGTTTGGGTCACCGGGGGTCCATACGGCGGGCGGTTGGAGCAAATCCTGATCCGCCCGGATGCACCCGACACCGCTTACGCGGTCATCTTCCAGGTAGGCGCTTTTGCCACCTTCGACGGCGGCGGGCACTGGGAACCGATGGTTAGGCTTGATAATCCCACGCGCCTGGCTTTTGATGCCCAGGATCCAGACGTGATCTATACCGGGGGCAGCGGTCTGCAGGCGGACAATCTGCGCAGTATGGATGGGGGCCATACCTGGACGCTCTACTTTGATGAATTCTTCCCGGTGGTCGGGGCTTATATGTCCTATCCGGTGCCGCACCCCACCCAGGCAGGGGTTATATACCTGGCTACTGGCTCTGCCGAGACTATGCCCTATGGACCTGGCGAAGGCGGTGTATACTATTCAGCGAATTATGGTGAAACCTGGGAGAAACGCAATACGGGCCTGACCGACACCGACCTGGTGGACCTGGCATTCCACCCCCAGAACCCGGCGATCATGGCAGCCGCCGCACGCCAGGGCAAGATCTTCATAACCTCCGATGGTGGACTGCACTGGCAGGAGGCATTCGACCTGGGTCGCAATCTGCGCCGCATCTATTTCAACCCTTACGGCAGCCATGAAGCCTGGGTCGTACCGCATACCGAATACCAGCCGCCTCAAACGGTGCTCCTTTTTAAGAGCAAGAACAACGAACTGACTGCCTGGGATACCCTGCAGTTGACCGCGGAAAAATCCCCCTCAGGCGCCATCTGGACCCTGGCATTCAAACCAGGCGCCATCTGGGCAGGCGGCGACCGGGGCTATATCAGCGACGACGGGGGTGCCATCTGGGATGCGGTGATGGATAACAATGATGGGATCAACCAGATTAAAACCTTTGCATTTACTCCAGGGGATGATCAGACCATCTATGCCGGAATTGCGGTCTTGGGCGTCGTCAAAAGCCTGAATGGCGGCGCCACCTGGCTGGAGAAAAACGAAGGCCTGGCTGGCTTGCAGGTGCGCTCGCTGGCCGTGGCGCGCGGCGAGATCGATACGATCTATGCCTACACCTATGAACGTGGCATCCTGCGCAGCGATGACGGCGGCCTCTCCTGGCTGGAGCTGAATGTATTCCGCGGAGGGGCGCCGAAAGGCGTATTATTGGCGGCGGACCCCTTCGTCTCCGGGCGATTGTATTTGGGGGATGCCTGCACTGACCAGCCATGTGTGAAGATCAGCGAAGACCGCGGAGTCTCCTGGCATGAAGTACCCATGACCATCCCTGCGCCGTGGGCGGGCTGGATTGGCGAGGTTGTATCCGTAGCTCCCCATCCGAATATACCCGGGCGCATCCTGGCTGGGGCAGGCTTTTGCGAGAAGACGGCTGACTGCAATACCGGCGAGGAACCCGCCGGTATTTATGCCAGCGACAATTATGGCGAAAGCTGGACTTACCTGGGACCAACGCCAGCTATCAAAGAAGTTCGCATGTTCGCGTTTGATATCGCTGACAGCAACTTGATCTACGCCGGCACGCGCGGGCTGGGTTTGTGGCGCAGCATCGATGGTGGCGACAGTTGGGCGGAGGTTGCCATCCCTGGCGTTTTGCCACCAGCTCACATCGTTGATATCCTAACCCATCCAGACCAGCCCAACACCGTCTATGTACGGCTGTACAGTTATGCCACCACCACCAATCCCCAACCCAATTTGTTTGTCTCGCACAACGCCGGCGTCACCTGGCAGGAATTGCCCGATACGGACACCCTCACGGGTGGAATTGGCGGATTTGGCCTCGTGATCATGCCGCCTGCGCCCAATGCGGGCCCTTACTCCATTTATGCCGGATGCGAGCTGGGACTGTGCCGCACGTGGGAAAGCCCCTGGAATTGGGAAGCCTTAGCGGGCACGCCCCGACCGTTTACCAACATATCCCTGGTGACTGCTAGCGATGAGCAGCGCTCCAGGCTGTACATCGGCACGCCCGGTGGGGTGCTCACGCCCAATACAAAGAGCTCGCTGGCTGCGGAATTCCCTGGCCTGGGCCAGCTGCTGAATGGCGGCGTTTACCGCCAGACCACAGTGCTGCCCAAGTACTGGGTCTACCTGACGCTGGTGACGAACGGGAACAAACCATAGACGGAAACCAAAGAGGAAATTACGACTACCGTACTGAAGGATGCTGTAGAAACCTAAAAGAGAGGAGTGAAATGCCTTAATTGTGGAAATCTCATCTGGGTGATCGGATCAGCACCTGCCATTAACATGTGCTTCACCTGTATAACTGGTGACGCGCTTCCAGAAGACCTCAGAGAACTGCGAGGCACATTACAGGCGGCGCACGCAGGATATTTATTATTACACCACACCCGATGGTTACAAAGTGGACTTCTACCTGCCAGAGACCCTCGAGTTGATCCAGGTGACACAAAACCTGGATATGGCAACTACGCGGGAGCGCGAATTGCGAGCATTGTTAGAAGCCATGCGGG
>DAOUET010000094.1:0-24102 GCA_034430155.1 Anaerolineales bacterium | reverse complement strand
TCGGCCAGTTTCCCAAGGTGCTTTTGCAATGGAGGACTCATGGCATCGATCCAATGGATCGACTTGATGTAGTAACGCATCGCTTCCGTAGGTTCAATTTCTTCGATGCGTATGGGGATGATGGGGGTTCCGCTATCTACAGCTTCTTCAACCTCTCGCATAACTGCTCCCGAAGTGTTAGATCCTTTCGAGAGAATCAGTACAAAGACTTTACAGTCATTAATAGCGTTGACTAGAGCCGCCGCGTAGGGTAGACCGGGTGGGACGTCTCGGGGAGCGATCCAACAACGGATCTTTCTTCCTTCAAGGGTCGCACAGACGGCATTGGCAACGGTCTTGTCTTTGCTTGAGTAACTGATAAACACATCGTGTGCCATGATCTATGCACCTCCTTTTCCTGACAGTTTCACTCCGCACTTTCTTTTGCGCTTGGGGATTGCTGTTCCACCTGGAACCCTGCCCGGGTAAGCAAACGCGGCAAATCTCGCACAAAACGGAAGTTCTTCTCCTTTTCGGCTGGAGGTAAATCCTGCCAGGGAACCAGATCGGGATTGGTCTTCAAATCTTCATCCTTCTGTATTCCATATTTCCAATGTTTTGCAATCATCTCCTGGCACCACAACTCGTGCTCCATGCGCGCCATGGATTCGACCTCATTTGCCCCCTCCTCTTCCCTGAAGACCAGGTTTACCGCATTCCAATCCGTCAGGGGTGCAATGCGGTAGCCATGTTCGTCCAGGATCACGCCGATCCGGTCCGCCTGCCGGCGATTTTTCTCCTTTATGTCTTCGGGTAGATTTTCCCATGAGTCCCGCGCTGGATCACCTTCGTCCATTACCTTTTCGCTGTCCAGGCCCTCCAGGTAAGCCTCGTGCAGATCGCGGGCCAACACCTCGTGTGTTCCTCGTAAGATTAAATCGGGCGTGCAGGTCTGGTCGAGCAGGGGGAAGGCATGCAGATTTTTATACGTGCTCTTATTTTTATCGTCATCCTTCAGCAAGACGGCCAGTCCAGCGTCCTCAGCCATGCGCACAATTACCGGGATTTGGTGATCCCTGATTTTCTGGTATAAGGTTAGCCCGGTGTGTAAACCCAGGGCGTCGTTGTCCATGCAGACGTAGACACTATCGACATCACAGTTTCCTACTCTATCATATAGGAACTCAGCGCGCTGGAATTCCGCGGAACGCACGTCCATCTGCAGGGGTTCAAGTTCGCTGACTTCTTCCAGGTGGGGATACCTCACGCATAAGGTCTCTTTCTTCTGCTTGGCGTCCAGGTCGATGAGCGTGAATCTCAAACGCTGGTCCGCGTTCACCCATTGCTTCCGCCATTGGAAGGCAGCCTGAACAATCAGGGACTGCCCCAGTTTTCCTAGACCGACGAGGATCAGACGGTTGCTACAGACCGGATCACCCTCGTCACCGCCCCAGGGTGAATATATCTTTAACAGCAGGCTGGCACCGCGATCGAAGATGTTGAACAGTTCCAGTCTGAAATGAGAATCGGCAGTGATGTAAAGTTCTTTCTCTCGCAGCAGATACCATAGCTGCGGGTCGACAATGTGGATGATGCAGGTAAGCGCGCCATCTTCTCTTTCGAAGGATAATTTTTCAGCCTGGACTGCTACCTCGGCGTTTTTACCATCGTCTCCAACAACAGATATCAGGTACCTGGCTCGGTTCAGGCGCGCCTTACGCAGCATCTCAGAGTCGCTGGCATCACCGTTGAGTACGATTGCCCCCGAGGAGCGGGAGGCCTCGATCCAGTCGTTGCCCTGGTCTGCTTCGATGACGACCACTTTCTTGCCACGGTCTCGAAACTGGTTGGCAAGCCGCACACCCTTTTTCCCCAGACCGCAGATGATGATGTGATCGCGCATGAACCATAATCTGACTTGCTGCGACTGTTGGGTAAAAACCGTGGCTAACGCCAGCAGAGCGGTGTAAGCGGCCAGGGCAGGCACTAAAAAACGGGCGACCTGAAGCTCCCAACTCACCGGGCCGGGAACAGAGCCCGAATTCATGGAGAGCAACCCCAGCGCCAGATACAGGTTGTCCAGGAAAGTCCTTTCTTCACCGGTAGAAATGCCATTTTTTGTGAAACCGATCAACCCCATGAGCAGCGCGACCAATCCAAGCACCAGTAAAATTGGCCAATGGTAATCCGACCACCAGCGGCTGCCGCGACTTCGCCACCACGCTCTAAAACGGTTCATAAACCACCAGTATTGCTTTCAAATTGGATGGGAAAGCGTTCATAATGTACACGTACTCCCCCGATTATCTTCCTTGTAACAGATGAGGATTCTTGAACTCTACCTGCGACCTGCACCCATGCTATGGGCATACCTCGCCTGCGCGCTTCAGCCACAATCTCAGCGGTGCCGCTGATCCCTCTGGCGGGAGCTCCGTCCCATATTGCGATTAGCACGTCGCTGTGATCTAGTACGTACATCCCAGTAGCCAGATAACAGGCTGCTCGGGTGAGCTCGGCTGGGAGTTCAATGACCTGGTCGGCCTGCTCGAGCAGGGTTATGAACTCTGCTTTGGAAGAGATAGATTTGAAATCGAGCATGTAATCGGACATCTCCAACGGGAGAGGTACGACCAGATGCACAACATTGTTTTCCATCGCACGCCAAACCACTACACGATCGGCGCCTTCCGCTAGAGGCGAGATCACCTGTAACGGATCATCTTCGTACGCGGCAAGGATTTCGCGCAGCGCTTCGTCCACGGCTTTGGAGACAGCCTCTAAATCGATTAGATCCCTGTGACCGCTGACGCCAACGGCGACCATATCAACGCTCTGCCTTCATGGGGCGCAATTCAACCACGGTGTACCCGGCCTTGGCAAGTATTCCTGGGATGGCTAGTACAAAATCTATGTCCTTTTCCTTTGCTTCCTCAGACAGTTTCTCCCAGGGAACCAGGTCGGCATGTAATTTATTTTCCTTGTCTGTCACAGGTGCTTCCTGCCAACCATCAGCAAATTTCATGCGCATCCAGCGGTCGTGTTCCATGATTGCCAGCTCTTCCAGAAACGTGCCCGGGAATTCGAAGGACGGTTCGTTGCTGCGCGCAGGGATCATGATGTACCCGCTGGCAGTCAGCTTATTATGTATGTGACGCACCGTGTCGCGGTTCTGTTCCTGCTCGTCATCTGGCAAATCATAAAAATCTTTCAACGAACTGTGCGTCTTGACGACATCGTCTGTTACTTTCCCATACACGTAATCCTGTTTTTTCAGTTGAGTGCAAAAATTCTTATGGAACAAAATTGCCAGTTTATCCAGCGTTTCTTTGGTGAGCTCGATCTGCTGCACCAGCGCCAGGAACTCCTGGCCGTCGACGTGCAGGTCGAGCTGCGTTTCAGGCGGTAAGCTGGACCTCTCGTACTTGGTCTTACCAGCAAGCTGGCTCATGTCGACGATCGATTCCATGGAACGGATACCGTGTTTGTAGAACCGGGTCTTGAGGAAGGCACGCAGTACCCCTTTATCGATGTTCAGCACCTGGATTCCGTCATTTGGTTGGAACAGGTGGCGTGCGTTGCGCCATAAGATCGAACGCAATAATATCGCCCGGCGGATGATGTAGAATGGATCTGCTGCGGAAGAGTCACCATTTTTAGAGCCCTGCGGGTTGGGTCCCAAAACATTGACAAAGCCCTTCAAGCGGCTGATAAAATCCGGAACTTTAGCCCCTCTGAAGGTCTCTTCATCCAGCCCCTGACCGAAGGACGCCATCCGTTCGCTGGTGCCGCCGGCGAAAACGAAGATCGCAGGTCCGATGGGGTGCACAATTTGCCCTTCCCGGAACGCGCCGTCCTGCATGGGCGCCAGGAAATAGGGCAGCCAACCCAATGGCTTGCCAGATAAAGGCGTATCGAACTCGTCCCAGAAAACGAGCGGGAACTTCCCGCTGAGGTTCGCGTCTCGAACCTGGTGCAACGCGTCCCCGAGCTCGTCTGTGGACTCAAATTGCGACAGGTTAAATTCGAGCACCTTGATGCGCCCGGGTGCGAGTGTGTTCGCCACCTGGATGATACCGAAGGATTTTCCAGAACCCGGGGCACCAAATACGGCGATGGACAACGGGCGTTTCGGTCTCGCCTGGCTCAAATACTCTGCAGCAAGTGTGCCAATGCTGCGGAAACTTTCGATCTCCTGTCGGTCCACGGTGAACAGGCCACCGAAGATACCCTGGGGGACGTCCCGTAATGTGATTTCACCACCTTCCAGGACAATCTGTTCGCAGATCTTGTCCAGGTCAACCTTGTAGCGATCTCCAAGTATTGTCCAGAAACCGTCCAATGGCGCCCGTTCCTCCCCTCTGGGTTTGGCGCTCAAAAAATGGACCGGATCCTGGATATCAACCAGGGCGAAGTTAATCGGCTCAGTGGATAGTTGCTGGGCAACCTGCTTGAGCGGGAAAACAAGATGGGGGCGACCATCGCTGCCAGTATTGGCGTATCCTTCTTTGTGCAAAAAGCGCAACGTTTCCAGACCGGTTTGTACTCCTGGCAGGATGTCTGCTTCATCCAATGAGGAAAGCATCTTCTGGGCAATCCCGCCTACAATGCAAGTCGTGTAGCCGATTACGCCCCCGGGATGTTCGGCTTCCCACATCCCTTCGATCACCTTCGGATCGAACACCAGCTTGCGTTTCCAATCGATTAATTCTTCCCCTGTTTTTTCTGGTTCCTCATTTGTTGCAGATATTCGTGTGAGCACAATAGCACCAGCAGGACCGAACGAGACCACGACATGGGCGCAGCGTGCCATGGCTTTGATGCGCGGGCTGTGCACCAGCTCCCATGTCAGGTCCTGTGCAGTTCGTTCCCAGGATAGTCCCTCGCTGATCTGCACCGCAGTACGGCGCAGGTCATCCACGGTAGTGATAGTAACCAGGCGGTCTGGAAAGTTCTCGATCAGGTGTTCCCATAGCGGACCTCTGGCAACAGGTTTACTCATCTTGAGAATCACCCACGGACGCCGCGATCCGTCCTTCAGGCATCTGGGCCACAGGGCTTCGTTATCCCGAAAACCGAGGTCTGCGTCATCCAGCACAAGCAGGTCCACACGCTCAGGTTCGTCAACCACCTGCTGAAAGTGAAGACTATCGTTATCACGGTTTCCGGGGCAACGAGCGATGCCCAGAAACTCTGCCACCCGCCAGACGACCTGTCCGTTATCTTTAATGGGTGACCAGATGGCGTAGGAGTGGTGGTAGCGTTCGTCTCCCGGATCGACAGGTTGGCGTGGGGCTGCCGTCTGGTAGATGTTGATATTATGCTGCGACAGGTTTTCCGAGCTTGAAGCGATTGTCTCGATCAGGTCGGCCAGGAGTGCAGCGCCTCCTCTTTGCCAGCTCGCATGAGTGCTGACATCCGGGTTCCACGTGACGTCCTTGCCTGCTCCACGGTTGATGCGTGCTAGGTTCCAGTCCATGGTGATGTCGCCGGTGACGATGGTATTTATTTTTGTTTTCGGATTAGATGACATGACGACAATCCCTCACTTTGAAAAAAATATCCCCCCTGTTCGGAAAAAGATTCTCAATCGGGACCGCTGAACTGACAGATATTGTGTCATCGGTTCGAGACTGTACGTCCACAAAGCAATTGGGACATAAAGGTATATTTAGTAATGGAGACTTCCCACGCCATAATAGGATTATACACCGGCAGGCATCAAGTTCTGCTGGCGCGAAGGCCCTCGACCAAAAGGGGATATTACAGATGTCACAAGGAAGTTGGATAAATATCATTAGACACAGCCACTGTGATCCACGATAATATATTGAGGCGAGGGGGGATTATCCAGGCGGAAAGTGAGGTGCCGAAGATTCCCGAAAAAAATCAAAAAGCGATATTCATCCAGCTGATCCTTGTGGCCGAACAGGTGATTAAACCTGTGACCGTCTGAATATAATCGATCAAAGTGAGCAAGGTGGGAAACCCATCCGGGTTATTCCCATTGATAGCCTCGACCACTGCAACTCTCTGAGAACCGAAATTTGCCAACATAAGAGCTGTATCTTAGCTAAAGGAAGAAAATCCCACATGCAAAGCAAATACTATAAAGCCATCATATTCCTCGCTTTACTGGTTGTTATCACCGGGGGCGCTTATCTTGCCTATGCTCAAGAGAGAATCCCGAAGGTGATTTCAAATCAGCCTGTCAGAATATTTGGCACGACAGAACAAAGATCCCCGATAACCGCCGATTCACCCTGGCCTGCAAGTGTCACGTCTGTTGCGGCCGCTACAGATATGAGCGAAGGTTTCGAAAGTTCCTGGCCCGCTGCTGGCTGGAATATCGCTGACCAAAGCAGTAGCGACGGCGGTGAATACCTGTTTGGAAAACGCGATTGCCACCCACGTACCGGCTCTTATGGCGGATGGTCGGTGGGGGGAGGCGCGCAAGGAAGCTCGCTGATCTGCTCCGGTGACTACCCTAATAACGCCAATTCATGGGCGGTATATGGGCCATTTGACCTGACGGATGCTACGAGCGCCAGCCTGACCTTCCACGTGTGGGGACAATCAGAACCTTCAGAAACTTGTTCGTATGATTACTTATTCGCAGGCAGTTCGATCGATGGGAACAGCTTCTCGAATGGGACTCGCTATTGCGGTAACGCAACTGGTGGAGATGCAGGCAATGGTTACTACGAAAACAACCTTGATTTGAGCAGCAGATTGGGTGAAAATCAAGTGTGGATTGGTTTTGTATTTATCAGCAATGATTCCGTTACCTATGAAGGATTTACCCTCGACGACCTGACATTAACGGTTAACAACCCAGTAAATACCTCCACTCCTACGCCAACCTCGACAGGCACACCTACTGCGACTGCGGTCACGCCAACACCGACCAGCACCACAGCTCCCCCTGGAAATAATTACCTGCCGGCTGTGTTGGGGAACTATCCATTGGGACCGACGCCAACCCCCACTAATACAACCACTCCCGGTCCGGCGACACCTACAGTCACACCTTCACCTACAGCCACACCTTCACCGACTGCGACCACTCCCAGTATCGTGCCAAAGGATGGCGAGTGGAGCGGGACGAATGACCAAGGCCGGGCGGTCTCCTTTACCGTCTCTTCAAATGGCACGTTCATCCCGATTTTCACCTTGCAAGTGGGGTGGAACGGGGCTTGCGGCGGTGTGTCTTACGTGACCTACTACTTATATGACATTACGATCAACAACTTGGCTTTCAGCAAGACAAATGGAGGCAATAAGATAACGGGAACCTTCAGCGGGACCACGACGGCTTCCGGCACCTACGATGCAGTTCTCGAGATAGACTTCTGCAAGGTTACCCGCTCTGGCACGTGGACCGCTATGACGCCATAACTTACCTGGCAAGCAGGCAACCAAGGTAGGGAAGGAATCATCCAAGCAGTGCCAGCTTGGGTGATTTCAGGGGTAGAACTTCAAACTCTGGATACATCGCAAATCGACCCTGCCGCCCAGGTGGGCGACCAGGTAATCGTGCTTGTGCAAGTGGTAGAAACTGGCTCCCCTCGGGCATTGGCCATCTTCCGCTTGCTACAACCTGCTCTTATCGAGACCTCTGTGCCCCAGGCAATCCTTACCTCCAAACCTGAAGTCTCTGAGATCGAGTTCAGTGGCCAGGTTGAAGAGATTGGCCCGAATACCTGGACCATCAATGGGCAGGTACTGCAGATCACTGGTGAAACCGAAATTGAGGAAAATATTGCAGTGGGTGATTAAGTTTCCATTCACGCCCTGGTACTTTATGACGGCGTTCTTACTGCTACTGAGATAAGTTTGGAGGAAATTTCCCCCAATAGGGGCGATGATGACCAGGGCGAGCAAGGCGGTGGCCAGGTCAGCCCGACAGAAGAAGGAAACTATGATCATCAAGAGGAAGATCTCACTCCTGGAACTACTGGGGAGCAGGAGGATTCCGGAACAGAGGTCAAACCAAGCGACAGCGATGAGGGTGATGGACATGATGGTGGGAGTGGGGGCGAAGATATCAGCCCGACTGAGACCACCTCAGGCAGCGATGAAGCTATCAGTCCAAACGATAGTGGGTGGAAGGATTATGGTGATAAAAGCCAATCTGGGAAGGAAAAGATCAATCCAGTTGAGAGAGATCATGGCGATGGCCATAGCCTAGAAGGCCAAAGCGATCTGCTTCTGCCAGACCAGGTGAGCATGGCCTTTAGACTCCCATAACGGACGTATCGTAGGAAAGCTCTCCAACTGCAGCCAGTCACCACAAGCAGCTCATACAGAATAACCATTTGATACCTCCCGAAAAAGAAGCCGCCTTTACGGGCGGCTTCTTGGTGCATCAAACCAGTTAATTTAGGTAGGATTCATGAGGCGGGGGGCTCATCTTCGGTTTGGTCTTCTCGATCGTCAGCAGGAGCCTCATCCGATTGAAGAGCAGAATCCCCTTCCTCAGCAGGGATGACCACACCGATATCCACCCGCTCTTCCATGCGAATCTGGCCTCGCAGGAATGCTCCTTCTTCGGTGGCAAAAGCAGCTGTAACTACATTACCCCAAACCCTACCAGTGCTGCGGATTTCTACTTTCTCAGCGGTAATATCCCCACGCACCGCGCAAGGTAGTTTTACGGTATTCGGTGCCCGGGGCCAGGGGACATTGTGGATTATGTGAAAACATTGATTTTTCGGGAAAAAATGTGTATACTCATATCGTAAATTCCTAAAATCTATTCGTCGCGAGCTAGCGTTGCAGGCGATTGTTCAGGACAAATAAGGAGGCCTGGATAGATTCGTAATCATCTACGAAATCCGCTGACGGTAAGTTGGCGGTTTTTTGTTCATAAGACAGGAGGGGAATGACTGTAACGCGCCCGGTTTTCATCAGCTACTCCACCAAGGACACAGCCATTGCCGAAGCTGTTTGCGAGGGACTTGAAGGTAACAGCATCTGGTGCTGGATGGCGCCCAGGGATGTAACGCCAGGTACGTCGTGGGCAGCGGCCATTGACAAGGCCATCCGTGCGAGCAAACTGATGGTGCTCGTTCTGTCCTCACACTCCAACAGCTCGCCCCAGGTGGTACGCGAAGTCTGCAGCGTAGTCGGACAGGGGGGAACCGTAATCCCCTTCCGCATTGAAGATATACCTCCCTCAGGGGCCATGAACTACTTTCTGTCAACGGTGCATTGGTTCGACGCTCTGACTCCGCCCTTGGAAGACCATATCTCCCGTTTGGTAGAAAACGCCAATCGATTGCTATTGCAAAAAGCGGAGATCGAACACCCTCGAATCTCCAAGGTGGTCCTTCCAATTTGGACGACCACGGATGTTTCTCTTATAGGGCGAGAATCGGAAATAAAGCAACTGCAGGAAGTCTGGGTCAAAGCGCATGCCGGTCTGGCGCAGGCGGTCCTCGTCGTCGGCGAGGCTGGAACGGGCAAGACACGGCTGGTGCAGGACTTTGTTACTCTGCAAGCCGGTGCTGGGGCTCGATGGCTCGCTTCCAGAATGACCGCAGGTGACCTCTCTCTCCCGTATTCTGCGTTAGAGCAAGCACTCCGACCGGTTGTCGAGCAGGGCATGATCCCAGACCTACCTCCCGAAGACCTGGCTGAGGTGGCGCATTTCTTGCCCGAACTCACTCGACTCCGCCCTGGCCTGCCCGCCCCCCGAGAGCTCGAGCCTGAACAGGCTCGCGTCTGGCGACGACGGGCCTGGGCAACTTTTCTGGTCGCGATGGCTCGCCAGGCACCCATCATTCTTTATCTGGACGACCTGCAATGGACCGATCCGGCGAGTCTGGATTGCATCCGCTACCTGCTGATGCAGCATCACTACGAGTCCCTATTTGTCATCGCTTCTTTGCGTACAGAGCGTGAGAAACCAGAGAAGCACATTCGTGAATTTCGCAAGGATCTGTACAGAAGCGGTCTGCTCACAGAGATTTCGCTCGGTCCATTGAGCGAAGAGGAAACGCACGAGCTCTTGCGTATCATGTCAGGCATGGACAACTTGCCCCGCCTCAGCCGGCGACTGTACGAGCACACAGAGGGCAATCCCTTCTTTCTTCTAGAGATGATACAAGCGTTATTTGCCAAAGGTACGCTCTTCAAAGGCAAGCGAGGTGGGTGGGCTACAGTGTACGACGACTTTACTCAGGACTACTCGGAATTACCACTTCCGGACGGGGTCAGCGACCTGATGGAACCGCGGCTCGAGGGATTGGATAGCCGGGCTCGAGCATTTTTGGATGGGGCCGCCGTAGTAGGTCGTGAATTCGATCCATTCATGGTCCAGCAGATCAGCGGACTGGATCGAGGCCAGTTCCGGGAGACCGTGGACGAATTGGTAACCCGCGGGTTGGTCCGGGCCGAGAGACACACATGCGAGTTTGCCTATGGATTGCTCCGCGAAACCGTTTACCGGGATCTCAATTTCCTCGAATGCCTCGAACTCCACGAGAAGGTTGGCAACGCGCTTGAAAGAACCGTTGGTGAGGCACCGTCTCCCTCCGAGATCCAACAACTGGCCCATCATTTCTACATCGCCGAGCTCTGGGAGCCAGCACTCAAGTACCAGCTACAGGCAGGTTTGAGAGCCTGGTCCAATTCTGAAGCACACGCTGCCCGCCGCTACCTCGAGACTGCCAATGAGATCATCGAGACCAAGCTGCGTAATGACGTTTCCGAGGAACAAAAACTAGCCTGCTTGAAGGGATTGGGGGGTGTGTATGGCAACCTGGGACCGCACGAACAGGCGCTTACTTACTACCAGAACGCCCTTCAGATGGTAGAAAAAGATCCAACCCAGACCGCCGATCTGTGTTGGAGAATCGCGGTCGTCTACGAGCGTCAGCCGCAGCATGATAAGGCGCTTCAGTGGTTGGATCGGGGGCTGGCAGCCATTGGAGACGATGGAGATCCAGCCATTCTTTCCCGGCTCTACTTGCAGCATGGACTAATTAGCTACAAACAAGGTCGCCTGGAAGACGCCTTTGACTGGGCTACAAAAGCCCTCATCATGAAAAGCGCCCAGGCTCACAATCTGCTGGCAGTCTTGCATCGAGCGCGAGGGGATCTTGACGTGGCCCTCACCCATTGCGACCAATCCATAGAGCTGTCTGATGCAGCAGGCGATTTGATTAACCTCTCCAAAGGATATACCAATCGTGGTGTGATCCTGGTGGATATGGACAGGTGGGGTGACGCAGTTCGCGATTACGAACGCGCTCTAGAGCTCCTGATTGACACTGGCGATGTGTATGTACATGCGATGACACTTGGCAACCTTGCCGATGTGCTCCGGCACCTGGGCGACCTGGATGCAGCCTACGGGTATGCTGAAACCGCCCTTGAAGAATCTCAAGTCTTGGAATCCGATTTCGACATCGCTCTAGCCCACCTCAATCTGGGGGAAATCCTATTGGAACGGGGCGAGCCCCGTCGAGCACGGATCGAGCACCTGGAGGTTGGCCTGGGTCAACTGCTGAAGCACGGGATCAAGGACCTGCTTTCTCAAGCGGAGCGGGATATCGCCCAGTCTTTCCTGGTAGAAGGACGATTGCTCGAGGCAGCTGAAGCGGCAAAACGGTCCATGGAAGCAGCCACCGAGCCGGTGTCCTGGACAGATCTAGGCAGCGCACAGCGGATTATGGGGCAGGTATGCCACGAACAGGGCCGGTTGGCCGAGGGGGTGGATCTGCTTAAGGAGAGTCTGGAAACCCTGAGGCAACACGGTCCTCGCTATGAGTTAGCGCGTACCTACCTGGCCCTGGCAGCCGCATTGGGATCGGACCCAAACCGCCGGGCTGAAGCAAGAGAGGCCCTGGACCAAGCTGGCGGTATCTTCCGGGAACTAGGGGCGAAGCTGGATATTGAAAAGATAAATATCCTCGACTCCCAGTTGGCATCCGGGAGTACATCCACAGTTGAGGAAAGGAGCGAACGAGATATTTAACAACAGAGGTTCTCTGCGCACCTGTCTATTGCTCATACTAGTGGGTATGCTTGCGCTGCCGTGGCATCCTACCAGGGCGAGTTGGCCCGATCAACCGCTGGTGGAAGATGCTACCTCACCAGACGATTATCTGGCTGATGGGGTGCATTTCCGGCGCTATCTTTCAACAGATCAGGTGGAGTTGGCCAGTAGCGTCGTCTACGGCGACCAGTACCAGGGGCCGCATCTCTGGCGCTCGCTGAAAACGCGCCTTGTCCCCCATCCACTCCTCCAACCCCCGGTAGACGAGACTAGGCGCCCAGACCGTCCAGCGGACACCTGCACGGTGAGCAGCACGAGTGACAGCGGCCTGAACACCCTGCGGCAATGCCTGCTGGGCGCAGTCGCTGGCGATGTCATCCTGTTTGATCCGTCAACCTTTCCGCCGAGCACACCGGTGACCATCAACCTGGCAAGCGAATTGCCACTGATTTTGGTGAGTAACTTGACCATTGACGCCAGCGAGGCGGGCGTCATCCTGGATGGGAGCGCATTGGCCAGCGACTCCCTGGGCCTGGTGATCTATGGCGCACAGGGGGTCACCCTGCGCGGACTGCAGATCCAGGGTTTTAATTTGGGAGTGTTACTTGGATGGGGTGCGACGTACAACACCGTGGGCGGCGATCGCGCTATAGGTGCGGGGCCTCTGGGCCAGGGAAACTTGATCAGCGCCAATACGTACACGGGCGTTCAACTGCAGGGTGCTGGTACATCGCACAATTCGGTCATCGGCAACTTTATCGGGACTGACCTCTCCGGGAATAGTGCCAATGGCAACGAGGTGGCAGGTGTTATCATCGGCTTTGGAGCATCGCAGAACGTGATTGGAGGGGCTCATAGTCCAGGTGTCTGCGATGGACCCTGCAACCTGATCAGCGGCAACGTCGACCTCGGCTTGGTTATTCAGAACGATGGAACAACCGGCAATCAAATGTTGGGTAACTTTGTGGGCACCAATCCCTCCGGTGATGCCGCCCTGCCCAACAACCAGGGCGTGGTCATCGGCCTGGGTGCTTCTGATACCCAGGTTGGTGGGGCTGGAGCGGGCGAGGGGAATCTGATCAGCGGCAATACCAACTACGGCATATGGATCAGCTCGGCAGGGACGACCGGCAACCAGGTACTGGGAAATCTTATCGGCACGGACATCTCTGGTATTGCCCCTGTGCCGAACTACGATGGCGTTCTCATCTCAGAGAGCACAGACAACCAGATTGGCGGTACGGCAGCCGGTGCAGGTAATCTGATCAGTGGAAACGAGTATGTGGGTATCTGGCTGGAGTATCTGGCTGCACCGGGCAATACGGTTGCCGGTAACAGGATCGGCACCGACCTGACCGGGATAAAGGCAGTGCCCAACTATTCCGGCATTATCACTATAAAAGCCTCAAACAACCTGATAGGCGGAACGGAGTCTGGTGCAGGCAACCTGATCAGTGGCAATACCCAGGAAGGCCTTCACATTGAATCGAACAGCACATTGAATTCGGTGCTGGGCAACACCATCGGCACCGATGTGACTGGAGAGGTGGCCATTCCTAATGCGGTGTGGGGAATTTTTATCGGCTTCGGTGCCAGCAACAACACAATCGGGGGCAGTGCTCCTGGCGGGGGCAACCTGATAAGCGGTAACGGTGATACAGGAATCCACGTCCAGAATGAGGAAAGCGTTGGGAACCGTATCCTGGGCAACCGCATTGGCACCAACCGGACCGGTTCCAACTCCCTACCAAACGACAACGGCGTGTTGGTGATCCTTGCGCAAGAGACTATCATTGGCGGGGCTGACACCAGCACACCCTGGTTATGCGACGGCCCCTGCAACCTCGTCAGTGGCAACGATGTTTTTGGCGTTGCGATTCAAGGTACCAGCGCCGGCACTCTGCAACAGACCAGACCGGGCCGGACAGATCGCCTGGTGGAAGATGGCCAGGGTAACCAGGTGCTGGGCAACTTTATCGGCACCGACCTAGCGGGTACGTCAGCGCTGCCGAACGCGGCTGGCGTAGACCTGTCCTTCTCCGCCACAGGCAATCTGATCGGGGGCAGTAATCTCCTGGGAGAGGGCAACCTGATCGGCGGGAATCAACGCGACGGTATCGTCGTGAGACATCCTCTTACCGGGGACAATCAGATCTCTGGAAATCGCATTGGCACCACAGCGGATGGGGGGACAGCCCTGCCGAACAGCGAGAACGGCGTATGGATCACCGAAGGTGCATCCGGGAATACGGTGGGTGGCGAAGGCGGGGGATTGGGCAACCTCATCAGCGGACAGGCGACGGATCCGCTTTACTTCGGCGTGCTTATCTCGACATCTTCTGAGCCAGAAGCCATCGACAATCAGGTCATTGGCAATCTGATCGGTACCAATGGGGCGGGCACATCCGCCATCCCTAATGGTGGGGGCGTAGGCGTGGCGTACCTGGTCACTGGCACAGTTATCCGGGACAATGTCATCAGCGGCAACAGCCTGCGCGGTATTCTGATTCGGGAGGCGACAGACAACCAAGTCAGGGATAACGACATCGGCGTAGCTACCGATGGCCTGTCACCCCTACCCAATGATGTATTTGGTATCATCCTGTACATTGCTCCGAATAACATAATCGGAGCGGGCAATACCATCGCCTATAACCAGGTCGGCATCGCCATTGGGTACCCAGAATCGGTGGGCAATACCATCACCCAGAACAGCATTTACGCCAATACGGACGAACAAATCGATTTCTTTGAGGTACCAAAGGAGTTGGCACCCGCGCCCCTTTTGACTGGGTGGGATGGTGAGACGGTGTCAGGCACTGCCTGCGCTGGATGCCAGGTGGAGGTTTTCGCCAACCTGGATCCCCAGCCAGCCGGGTATACCTACCTGGACACAATAGCGGCGGCAGGAGATGGCGCTTTCAGCCTGACCGTAGGTCCAGGATACCGCTACCTGACGGCGACGGCGACGGATGCCAATGGAACTACCTCAGAATTCTCAACCAGTCTGTTTATTGGAACGACCTCTTATGTTTATATACCGCTGATCGTTAAATCTGCAGGCCTACTACGCTGACGGAGCAGGAGGAATGAGATGAAATTGAACGTTAACTGCCCTCGAAATCGGATATATAGTATCGGCAGGGCGTTACTGCTTTGCGCGGCGCTGCTGCTACTGGGCATCTCCGCTGGCGAGGTGAATGCTGCCCACCCTATTTCGAGCGGCGATCCGTTCACTCCCTGGGGTGGTGATGCGATCTGGCTGGTTAATACCCTGGCTGACAGTGGACCGGGCTCGTTACGCGAGGCGCTCGCCGGCGCCGCGCCGGGGGATCGGATTGAATTCGACGCGACCGTCTTTCCCCCTGAAAATCCAGGCACCATCTCGATCCTGAGTGAACTGCCACACGTCTGGGTCGATGGTTTGACCATCGACGCCGTGGGCCGGGGGGTGGTCCTGGATGGGAGCAACCTACCGGTTGATGTCACGATTGGCTTGTTCCTCCATGCGGACAACATCACCATCCAGGGGCTGCAGGTGCAAGGCTTTCATCATTATGCTATATCTCTAGAGGGAGCTGCAAATGCTCTCATCGGCGGCGACCGGCTGGCTGGTGAGAGCAACGTGATTAGCGGCAATGGCTGGACTGGTATTCGGCTGGATGGACCCACCACGTCGAACAACATTATTGCCGGAAACATCATCGGCGCCGACGCCAGCGGCATGCTCCCCATGCCCAATGGTCAAAGTGGCATCCTGGTCTCGAGCGGGGCGAATCACAACATCATCGGTGGTGTACTGCCCGGCTATGGGAACCTGATAAGTGGCAACGACGGTAATGGCATTAACATATCAGGGAATGGAACGGATCACAATGTGATCCAGGGTAACCTGATTGGCACTGATCTGAGTGGGGATGGCACCCTGGGCAACGGGACGGGCATCACCATCAATCAGGGACCGAATAATACGCTGGTGGGAGGGGATACACAGGAGGCCCGCAATATCATCGCCGGCAGTGACGAGGCGGGTATCGAGATCAGCGGTATCAGCACCGATGATACCCAAGTTCGGGGGAACTATGTCGGCATTGACCCGTCCGGGACTCATTCCTTGCCCAATCGCGATGGTATTGCCATCTTCAGTGGGGCCAAGCGTTCCGTCGTGGGCGGAGACACGCCGGAACTACGCAATGTCATCAGTGGTAATCAAAGCGTAGGCGTCTCCATCGAGCAAAGCAACACCACCGGCAGTGTGATCCAGGGTAATTACATTGGTACCGATCCATCCGGGACGGTGGCCATCCCTAATCTGGGCCACGGGGTAGAGATGAGGCAGAGTGGGGGTGGCCTCATTGGTGGAGCGGGTGACCAGGATTCGTGTGTCGGTACCTGCAACCTGATCAGCGGCAACCTGGGCGCTGGCATCGCTGTCATGGGTGACCAGACTACTGGGAATACCATCCAGGGAAACTACATTGGCACCGATTGGACCGGTGAGAAGGCTCTGGGCAACGGACAGCAGGGGGTACGTATCGATGTGGACGCCAACAACAACGAGGTTGGCGGCGAAATGCCTGGCGACGGCAACCTCATCCGCTATAACCAGGAGGGGGGCGTCACGCTGGCCAATACATCGTCGGAGAATGTGCTGACCGGCAATCGCATCGACGATAACCAGGGGGTAGCCATCCGCTACCAACCAGGGAACGCGCTGGGCGTGAACACCTGCAGCGGGAATGAGCTGAACCTGGTCGAGGTGAAAGCCGATGCCCTGGCCAGCGGAGGTGAAGTATGGGGACCGCAGGGTGACCTGACCCGCTTCGTGGTGGTTGCTGCTGGACAAGGATCGCTCAGGGTACCGGCCGGTACTACATGGACGGTGGAGGCGGGAGTCGAAGTCCTCTTTGACTTTGGGCAGGAGGTTGTGATCGAGGGCCGGCTCGAGGCCCAGGGGACCGCCACCCAGCCGGTCATCTTTGGCAGCGCCCAGCGTTACGCGGCCCCCCTACCCGGCGACTGGCAGGGGCTGTCCTTCAAGCCGGGCAGCAGCGGCAGCCTGGAACACACCGCCGTCGAGTTCGCACAGACGGGACTCACCCTGGAAAGCACCCATGTTAGCGTCAGCGACAGCACGGTCACCGCCAGCCAGTTGGACGGCATCTCCGTTGGGGCGGGTTCCAACCTGACTCTTGCTAACAACACGTTGGCTGGCAATGGCCGTTTTGCGCTCAACAACCAGACCGCTGCGTCTGTGGACGCCGGTGGCACCTGGTGGGGTCACGCATCTGGGCCGGAGGGTTTGGGCGACGCAGTAAGTGGCAACGTAAACTATGCCGGCTGGCGTACGGATCCCGGCTATAACGATAGCTGGAAGTATGCTGCGGTCCTCAACCCTGGTCTCCACAGTTTCCCTATCTCTAGCTACCGAGATCTGGATTGGTTCCGCATTCCCATCGGTACCCGCAACGCGACCGTGACGGCAACTCTGACTCTGCTGCCGCGCGATTACGATCTCTTTCTCTTCAGCCAGTTGGGGGCAGGAAGCGGGGACGTCAACGATATCGCCCGGGCGATGACCATTGGTCAGGCAACCCTCATCAGCGATTTGGATGTGGCGGCTCGGGCGATGACCATTGCCCGGGCGATGACCATTGGCCAACTGGCCGAGGTGGGCGACGGCTTTGAGACGGGCAACCTCGTGGTGGCCAGCAGCCAAGCAGGCACACAGAATGAAGAGGTCTCCACAGGTATCTGGAACCAGAGCGGCTGGTACCACCTCTTGGTCGCGGGACACAACGGCGCCAACAGTCCCGACTCCTACACTCTGCAAATCACGGTCGAGTCAGGCGTACCAGCCCTGGACTTTGGCTTCGAGCCGCCCAGTTTTGAGCCGCCCGACTTTATCTCGCCGACGATAAAGACTCTGATCTTGACAAACCAGACCCTTCTCGAGGAACGATATGGACAGGTCACCACCGACGCGCTCATGGCCAAGCTGGATACACTGGCCCTCCACCCTGATGTGGCGGGACGCGTGGTCACCCTCGATGCCAGTGAACCGATCTCCCAGACCTACGCCCTCTGGTCGGAAAACATCACCAATCCAGTGCACGCCAACCTGGTGGCAGGCGCGATCCAATCCATGGTGACAATTACCCGCACGGCTTACCCCAACCTGGAATACCTGGTTATCGTTGGAGACGACGGAATCGTGCCCTTCTGGCGGGTGCCCGACGAGGTACCTCTGGGCCATGAGGGGGGGTACAACCCCTACCTGATCCCCACTTCCCCTGTGGGCGTGGCCTTGGGCGAGCGGTACTTCTTGAGCGACGATTACTACGCCGGCTTTAACCCTATCCCCTGGCGCGGCCGGGGACTGGTTTTCCCCGAATTTGGGATCGGCCGTTTGGTAGAAACGCCGCAGGAGATCATGGCCGCCATCGATGCATTCCTGGTCAGCCCGGTCCTATCAGCGGCAGATGGGCTGGTCGTTGGCTATGACTTTATGACCGATGGAGCGGAGGCCATGGCCGAGAAATGGGAGGCGGAGGGCTTGGCGGTGACGCGACTTATCAACGACACCTGGGTGGCTAGTGATTTGAGCGCACTGTGGTTAGAGGACAGACACGATGTCAACGCCGTCAATGCCCACTTTGAACACTGGCAGGCGATCCCGGCCCAGGTGAATAGCGGGGTAGTCACGCCCGAGGATGTATTGGCCAGTGAGCTGCCGCCCGGTACGCTGAACTACTCTATCGGCTGCCACTCCGGTCTGAGTGTACCCGACGAGGAAGCCAGTGCCCATGGCCTGGACTTTGCCCAAGCAGTCCTGGGTCGAGGGGGCGTATGGATCGCCAACACTGGATTCGGCTATGGAGATGCAGATACCGTCGGCTACTCTGAGCTGCTGATGACCTTGTTCAGCCGTAATCTGGCTCGTGGGGACAACGTGGGACATGCACTACGGGAGGCCAAGGCCGAATACTTTAACCTCACCGGTCCGCATTCCTTCAGCCCCTACGATGAAAAGGTGCTGGCTCAAGCGACGCTTTACGGTCTGCCGATGATGCGAGTCCAGGTGCCCAACACCAGCCAGTTGGTCGCGGGCGAATCAACATCCGGATGGCTTTCAAGCAGCACAATCTCAGATGGGCTGGTTTCCCGCAAGGTCACATTTGAGCCGACTTACCAAACTCACATCGTGACCGATGGTGCCATCACTGGGAGCTACTTTTCAGTGGGGAACGAGACAGAAGTGAATGAATGGCAGCCCATCCAGCCCCGGACCAGCCTGGACATCTCCCTGGATGACCAGACACCACACGGCGCCTTCTTTGAAGGAGGGCGTTACCAGACCTTCGATAGCTTTGACCCCGTGGTCACGCGGGTCATCACCGAAACTACCGATGAGCCATTCTGGCAGGTAGAGCCTGCGTTCGACCACCCTGACACATGGCAACCTTCTTGGTGGTCGTTGGTCAACCAGGTGTGGACACCCGACGGGGTGGAACAGCGATTGGTCGTGATCCCGGCCCAGTACCGGAGCACAACACCGTACCTGGGAACAGAGCGACTCTTTGAAGGCATGACTTACACAGTCTACTACTCCACCACGATGGACCTTATTCCACCCAGCATTTGGAGGGTGGATGCCTATCGGGCAGAAACCAGTATCCAGGTCGTGGTGGAAGCGACGGACCTGTCCGATGTGGTCCGTGTGGGGGCCACTTACACGCTTGGGAACGGAGTCTGGCAGACGACGGCTCTCACCCGCAGCGCGGCCAACCCGAATCTATGGACTGGGACTATACCCCACCAGGAGACAATAGAGTGGATCGTGCAGGCGGTAGACGGGGCAGGCAATGTTGCGATCAACGACAACAAGGGTGCTTACTTGGGCACACCGGGTTACCGCGTCTGGTTACCCCTCATAGCTCATGACTTCTGAGCCAGCAAGTCCCTAGAGAGAAAAGCTATACCCTGACTGAGAGGTTCTGCTGGAGGATTGGTACAGGTAGTAACCAGGAACATTGTCCCGATCCGACGGACGGAGGAGAATGAACCCAATAGATAGATGTTCCCGCTGCGCCAGACCAATGCAAAAGATTGAATAATCTCTATGGATTCTCACTCGACCTGGCTGAAAATCTCGATTCTGCCCGTTCTATTTGAAACCCCGTTCGTGTAAGCAAGCGCGGCAGGTCACGTATAAATTTTTTATTTTTGCCTTGTTCATCTAGAGGGAGCTTCTCCCAGGGAACCAGGTCGGGGTTGGTTTCCTCCTTTTTGCTTTTTACGGAGCCGAATCTCCAATCATCTGCCAGCATTTCCTGGCACCACAGTTCGTGTTCCATACGCGCCATCGCTTCGACTTCATCTGACCCCTCTTTTTCACTGAAGACCAGGTCCGCTGCCTTCCAATCCGTCAGAGGAGCGATACGGTAACCGTGTTCCTCCAGGATCACACCGATCCGGTCCGCCGGCAGGCGATTTTTCTCCTTTATGTCTTCGGGTAGATTTTCCCAGGAGTCCCGCGCCGGATCACCTTCGTCCATTACCTTTTCGCTGTCCAGCCCCTCCAGGTAAGCCTCGTGCAGATCGCGGGCTAACACCTCGTGTGTTCCTCGTAAGATTAAATCGGGCTTGCAGGTCTGGTCGAGCAAGGGGAAGGCGTGCAGATTTTTGTACGTGCTCTTATTTTTATCGTCATCCTTCAGCAATACGGCCAGTCCAGCGTCCTCAGCCATGGCGCGCTGTAACAATATAACTGAGGCTACGTGCAACCATCATCGCCACATGATTCGACTCCAAAGAGAGGCGCTTGAAGAGATTTCGCAGGATGCCCGGCGTACCAAAGCCGAGAATTGTATCTATACTATATGATTTCCACCGACGCGCCTGTTCAAACGCCAATTTTAGGTAGAGCGGTAGCCCGCATTCGCCGAACTTGCTCAGAATCTCTTGTCGTTTCAATGGTTGAAGTTTTCGACCCGCATTCCTTAACCACAAATCTAACAACATATCTCCCTCTTCCAAAGACATCGGTTTTATCTCGACGATGTTGACTGGTAGTAGCTTGCTATGCAAGACGGATAGCACCGGGACAGGCAGCGTCGAGGCGATCACGCGCACATTCTCGGGAAGCTCAATTGGGAACCAGGTGAGGTAGCCTCCCTTCACGTCATCGGCTAACTGATCAAACGCATCGAGGAAAAGTACTAAGCGTTTGTCACCTGGGATTTTCTTCAGGAAATTTCGGAAGGTGAATGGCAGTGCCAAAGGATTGTCGGGGATAGTGTACTCCTCTTCAATCTCATCACGTGCGGTTCGCGTCACCTCGGTCCCGACGTGTATGAGATGGACGTAGGCAACTACATATTCCCCATCCGTCTCCAACTGTCGCTGCTTTTGCCCTTCGTAATCGAAAACCTCGTAGAGCTGTTCGCATAGGCTTTTCAACGGGGTCTGGAGATCAGTCGAGCTCGGCATCGCACCGATGAAACGGGTGATTACCTCAAGTTCAGGCCCGCCGCGTTGCAGTTCCTCGATGGCGCACGCCATCAGCGCCGATTTTCCCGCCCCGGACTCACTGAAGAGAATCAGCAGATGGTTGTTTCCTCCGTTAGCATACTCACGAATAGCTTGCTGCAGCTCCGTTCGACCGATGAAGAACCGCGCCCGCTCTGCCGCGAAGGCAACGTGATCTGTAATTTCCTTGTCAAGCGGCTCGAGCACTTTCAAGTTGTCAATTTCTTTGAGAATGACCCGGAGAGCGCGGTGTAGACATCCTCACACAGCTGCGAGATATGTTCGCTGGTTATCCCGCTTCCTGCCCAATGGGCACCGTAGCTGTGCACGTTTGCCTGCAGCTGCTCTTCTAGATTCTGTTTGAGATCATCAAGCTTGGCGCTCGCCTGATCGACCGGTTTCCCCCCTCATCCAAGTTCACCCACTCCCCGGCTGTTCCATCCTACGGCAATCCCTCAATCGTTCAGAAGAAGCAAAAGACGTGCTCTCATGCGTCCTCGACGCGCAACGCGCCGTGAGCAATCTCCTGTTCTGTCGCCGAGGCGGTGTACTTGAGGTGCTGCTCGGGCGAAAGCGTGAGACGGCCCGTCGTCTGAAGTAGGAGAGAGTGGAGGGGTCTCTCAACCTGTCGCTCCCATACACCGTAATCGATATATACACCGGTGCGCGGCTGCAAACAATAAACCCGCGGCTCCGCGTTGTTGTCGCACCGGTACCATTCGCTCAGGAGTGCCCGGTCATTCACCTCCGCCGCGAGCTGTACGATCTGCTCAAAATAGTCGGCGGGAATCGCTGTAGGCAGCGGCCGCCAGCCGTAATGGTCCCCCAACAAGACGATGAAGTTGGGGGCGGAGGAGGTCTTCTGGCAGCGCTCTATCTCGCCCAGGCAGATTTTCATGGTCTGCTGGTCGAGGGCGGCTTCTTCGAAGACACCCCAGCGCAGGTCGATGGCCTGGAAGCGGCAGCCGTGGGCTTAGCACAACTCCCGCAGGCGGGGGAAGACGCTCTCCTGCATGGCGTTGCGCTCGGCTATCAGGTCACTGAAGGTGGATGAGATGAAAACCCGGAATATACGTGCCCGTTGTGTCATAAAGATTACCTCGGGATCGCATAGTTTTTTGTATCACATGGACCCTGATTGAATTGGATTATTTATCGCTGTTGCGTGTTTTTATTTGAATATTTGAAAAAGTAATCTCCCCATCTGCCCAGTATTTAAACAATCCTATTCTTCCACTGCGATCGATTTCCTCAGTATTGAAAAAGGAAGATAACACTTTTTCACCGTTCACATACATACTGGCTATATCATCTATGATTTCGACCGTTACTGAATAGACTTCTTCAGAAGGGTTATCGTGAAGGACATACGCTAAGAATTCATTGTCATAGCGACGGTTATGCTCATCAAGAAAATAACCATCCCAGTCTACACAAAAAACTAAGCTTCCATAGGAATGCATAGTGCCATCGCCATAGATGATGACGCACCCTGAATTTTGGCTTGGAATCTGAGCTTGCATCTCATCCCAGCCGAGATCGAGTGCTTCCACTGAGCTTCTGAGATCTAGACTCACCATAATGTCGCCTTGATAACTTTCGGTAGACCAAGCATATACATCGGAATCGCGTTGCTCGATCGCAGTGTACTGGTTATCTCCAGTTACATCCCAAATCTGTGGATTCGGGATTAGAAAGGATACTGGACGCCACACGCTCCAACCATGAGAAGGAGCAGTCTCGACTTCGATAACCCCTGGGTAGCTAGGAATGTTCTTTTGTTTGTCAGGATCCCAGAACTCCGTGATCCAGGTCGGCTCGTCGTTCCAACACTGCGACCAGGGAATGGCGTGAACCGCATCTTCCGAACCCGCACCCCCCGCCGTGTCGGTGGGTTCACCGGGACACCATTTGAGGTACGTCACCGGTTCTCCGCTCGTCCACCGATATTCCCCCTCGTCCGGATAATCGGTCAGCCCAATCCAGAACATGATTGAACCGAAGGTGGAGTAGAGCCACTCCTCTTCTGCGGCATCGTTGATGGAAACTAGATGCCCGCCCGTCTGCACTGCCAGCTCTTCGAGCATATCCCATGACATCCCTGTCTCGGTTAGAGCGTAGTAGTGATCAGTCACAGGGTTATGGTGCCAGTCGAACTTGCTCGTTGATTCGGTGTCCTCAATCGTCGTAGTCGTTGAGCTCTCAATTGTCGATATGAGGGTGGGTTCGGTGATGGCGGTAGCATCCACCGTGGTTGATATAGCCTCTAAATCCACTGCTGCCGAGCCCAACCGGGTCGCGACTAGCCAAGCACCCCCGCCCACGATCACCACGGCTGCGAGGGCAAGTAGGGCTGTCGCCCACGTCGGTAGGGGCCATCGCTTTTTCGCTGGCGCTTCGATTACACTTTCGGCCACTGGGGGAGGGTGTTCCTCTGCTCCCACGGATAATATGGCCTGGACCGAGTCGGCCAGTTTCCCAAGGTGCTTTTGCAATGGAGGACTCATGGCATCGATCCAATGGATCGACTTGATGTAGTAACGCATCGCTTCCGTAGGTTCAATTTCTTCGATGCGTATGGGGATGATGGG
>DAOUET010000093.1:0-5814 GCA_034430155.1 Anaerolineales bacterium | reverse complement strand
TCAGCAGCGCGTAAAGATAATAACGCTTACCTCCTATACCAAAGTAGCCAAGCACGCTGAAACCAGTTGCTGCCAGAGAACCCATGAACAGCCAGGCATATTGTCCCAGCCATACAGACCAAGGGAGCAACTCTTTCATCTGAAGGATAAAAAAACACCCTCCTCCCAGCATCGCCACCAACCCCAAGATCACCAAAATAGTTAAAGCATTTTCCAGCCTGGCGTTTTGTTGCGAACTAACCATGAGGTTGCCGACCCGCGGTTTGGTGACAAGTTCTTTGCCTGCCAGCAATGCGAGAGAGTACCCGACCAACCAGAGCGGGATAAACCAGATTGAGGTCCCAAAAGCCATATCGAGAGCCATACCAAGGACTCCCAGACCCAGGAAAATATCCCACAAACCGTCCTGGTTGATCAACCAAGAAAGGTGACGTCTCTCTTCTGCGCGGTTAAACATAGATAACCTCCATAAGTTGATATTTCATCCACAAACCTATGATACAACCGCGCCCAATTAAAGACACGAGCCAGAGGAATTGTTTATTACCCCTCTCACGAATGGTTTCAGGACAATCCAGCAGTTGTAAGAATGAACCTCTATTCATCTTATTTTAAAAGAAAAAGGTGTGGCTAAGGTTTGCACCCCAATCACACCATTAATTATCTATGGCAGTTTATTGCTAGAGATCGGGTTGAGCACCTCTACCCACGACACCTTCGCGCCAAGCGAAAACCGCCGCCTGAGTCCGGTCAGCCAGGTGCAGCTTGCTCAGGATATTGCTGATATGCCCTTTGACGGTATTCTCACTAATCACCAACTGTTCGGCGATCTTGCTGTTGCTGAGGCCATTGGCCAGCAATTTAAGCACTTCCATCTCGCGCTCGGTCAATTCCGTGAAAGGATTGAGTTGTTCGGCGCTCTCTCCCCGGATATTCTGAAGGACACGCGAAGCAACCCGAGGGTGCAAGGTAACCTCACCGCTTGCAGCTCTACGTAAAGTATCCGCGAGCTTATCCATTTTCATATCTTTCAATACATAAGAAATAGCGCCAGCCTTCAGCGCAGGGAACACATGTTCATCATCATGAAAGGATGTCAAAACCACAATTTGGGTTCGGGGACTGATGTTTTTAATCTTACGGGTGGTCTCAATGCCGTCCATACCCGGTAAAATCAAATCCATTAACACGACATCGGGGATATGCTCCAAAGCTAATTGGACAGCTTGTTCGCCGGAGGCAGCCTCGCCAACCACCGAGAACTCGGATAGAGTTTCTAAATAAGTGCGCAACCCCCTGCGCACCACCTCATGATCGTCGACGATTAAAACGGAAATCGATGCTTCCATTTAGGCTCCTTTTCATGTCTGCGGTCACCGTCAGGTCGGCTTAGGTACCAAGCAATCTCCCTGAGCAGGAAATTCAAGATCGCTTTGGCTCCTATCACCTCGCAATGAACATACAAATAATTATCGTATAAGATCTTTCGTTGATTTCAAATTTGGGGGCTTTCTAATCATGCGGACCAGGCCGGCAGATGCGACTCCAAAACCTAATACCAAAATGCCAACGACCGTGGCAAAAGTGGTTTAATCTTCGTCCAAAATACGCCCATTCCGCACTAAGAAAGCCCCGGTCTACACCAATAATAATCCAAATCTCCAAATCCCTTAGGCGAATCGGATTACCTTATTAGGGGTTTATGAACCTCCCTGGGATATTCTGGTCTGTCTATCGACCAGATTACCTGACCAAATAGGGGCCACCATGGCCGCCGCTGGCGTTAATGGCTGCAATGACTACCTGAGTGATGGTCAAGGCGACCAGAAAGGTAATCGCCAAGACATAAGCCAGCTTGCGATTCCATGCTGACCCGACCTGATCAACAACTGGGGGAGATTCACCTACCAAACCCGGTCTTTGAACCCGCCTTGCGTCGGCTGCTGTTTTTAACAACAGGTTATAGTGCTGGCGGTTATATTCTTCGTACACGATTTGATTCTGATAGCTGCTCATCACGAACTCCTCGCCGTAACGATGTACCATGCCAATACAAGCACCGCGTTACGAATACCTTCGAATAAATCGAACCAAGCGACCATTCTTGTTGTTACCAGTATATTTCAAACCATGGTCCAGCACACGAGCCTAGAGAAGGGTTTTAATACCCCTCACGAGAGGGGTTTTGAGAACGCTCAACCTACCAGCGAGCTGAGGGACAAAATTTAGGTACCGTCCGGGGGGGACAAACTAAGGGAGACGCAAGTCCCCTTGCCAACCGCGCTTTCGATCTGCAGGTTCCCCTTGAGTCTTTCTGCTCGCTCACGCATGGAGCGTAGCCCCAGGCCCATGTGGGTGCTTTGAGGGTCAAATCCACGGCCATCATCACACACGCTCAGTCTAAAGGACTCGTCTCCATATGACAGGCTAACTTTTACATTCCGGGCCTGGCTATGCCGGGAGACATTAGCCAAAGACTCCTGGACGATGCGATATATAACCTGCTCAATATCCAGGGGCAATTGGCGCTCGCCTTCGATCTGCAAAGCGACCTCGATATTGGTCTGGTTGGTCCAATCGAAAACGTATTCACGCAATAAATTGGCCAATCCGCGCTCTTTCAAACTGAAAGGGTGCATTTCCTGGATCAGGATGGTCAATTCCTGAAGTACGTCGTGTACCAGGCTTTCGGCTTCGATCAAGTGAGGGGTAACTTTTTTAGGATTTCGCTTTATCAACCCAATAGCCGTACCCAGTTGGGCCAAAGCTGCAAAGGCTTTTTGTTTGGCGCTATCGTGCAAGTCACGCGCCAGGCGAGTGCGCTCCTCCATGACGGCCAGCTGTTGGGCGTTTTCAAACAGGCGCGCGTTTTCTATGGCGACTGCTGCCTGGTTCGCCAGAGATTGAATCATCCCCAAGTCGGCCTCATCGAAAGCGTTCAACTGATCACTTTGGACATCCAGCACACCAAAGATTTTTCCCTTGACCATGAGAGGTACGGTCAGCTCCGAACGGCATTGACTACCCTGCATCCACACGTAGCGGGGCTCACGGCTGACGTCCGGTACCAGCAGCGGTTCACCGCTAGAGGCTACCCAGCCTGCAAGCCCTTCTTTGCCCACTTTAAGGTGCGCTGGTTTGAATTGGAACTCTGGATCGTCCCATAAGGTGCCAGCGCCAACCCGGTAGACCACTTCATCACCTTCTATCAAGCCGATGCCGACATGATAATAACCGAAAGTCTGCTGAATCAACCTGACCATCTGGTGCAGCAACTGATCGACGGTTGAGATAGAGGTAATCCGACGACCAACTTCGCTGATGACCTGGAACTGTTCCACCCGGCGCTGCTCGGCTTTGAAGAGACGGGCATGCTCGATGTGCAAAGCAGCCCGCTGAGCTAAAGACTGGAAGAGCCGTTTTTCCTCATCACCGATTACGTAGGGTTGGGTAAAGTCCACATTGAAAACGCCTAAGGTCTCTGTTCCACTATTGATAGGGAAGAACATCGCGGCGCGGATGCCCTCAGCGATAATGATCTCCAGTTTCTGGGGTTCCTCACTCACAAGGCGAGGGTCGCTAAGCATATCTTCTAAGAAAAGCGGCTCACCGCATTCAGCCACATGCCCGACAACACCCTCTCCCGGGCTAAAGGTCAGCTGGTCGATCACCTCACGGCTAAAGCCGCGCGCAACCCTCATGATCAGGCGATCCTTGTGATCGTTCCACATAATCACCGCGCTCTTATCTGCCTGCAGGATATCGACCGCCACGTCTACCAGGGCTTGCAGTACCCAATCCATGTCTAAATGGCGGCTCATGATCTCACCGGCCCGGTAGAGCGCTTCTAATTCCTGCCGGCGTTGCTCGATCTCATAATTTTGTTGCTTAACCGCTTGCGTTCTTGCCTCAACTAGGCTTTCCAGCTCCCGGTTGCGTGCCTCAACACCCCTGACGCGTAACCGGATACCACCGGTCACAGCTGCTAACACCAGGAGAGCCAGCAGCCCCTGGAACCACCAAGTTTTCCAGAACGGTGGTATTACTGCAATTCTTATGGCAAGACCTGCCTCATTCCAGACCCCATCGTTGTTTGAACCCTTCAATCTCATAGTGTAGGTTCCACCAGGCAGGTTGGTATAACCACCAAACCTCCTCGTGCCGATATCGTTCCAATCACTATCGAAACCCTCCAGCTTATAAGCATATTGGTTCTTGTTGGGTTGGAAAAAGCTCAAGGCTGCGAATTCGAACTCGAATTGGTCAATCGGCCACCTGAGGGTTAATTCCGATAACCCTTCGGCAGCTATGCCGAGATTGAAAGATTGACCCCCATGGGTTAACGAGGTCAGCACAATAGAGGGGATATAGGGATTGTCCCTCACCTGGTTTGGATAAAATAGGTTCAACCCATTTATCCCCCCAAAGAACATCTGCCCGCTACTATTTCTAAAATAGGCGTTGTAATTAAATTCGTTGCTTTGAAGCCCATCCCCAACGTCGAAATTTTTGAAGGTTTCTGTCTGAGGATTGAACTTTGATATACCGGTGTTAGTGCTTAGCCATAAGTTTCCACCATCATCTTCCAGCATGCCGTAGATACTATCATTTGGCAGGCCATCCTTAGTCTGGTAATATCGGAAAATCTCATCTTCTCGATTGAATATATTAAGCCCTCCACCCCAGGTGCCCATCCAAAGGTTCTTATCGCCATCCTCATGGATCGAGAAAACGATATTGTGACTGATGCTCTTGGGATTATCAGGATCGTTCTGGTAAGGGATGAAACCATCTGTCTGGGGATCAAAACGGTCAAGTCCGTTATGGGTGGCCACCCAGAGCACACCTGAGCTGTCTTGGTAGATCGGGCCAATGGCGTTGTCACTTAGGCTATGGGGGTCACTGGGGTCATGGAAATACCGCTTGAATTTACCGGTATCATCATCAAAACGGTTCAGCCCGGAAGCTGTTCCGACCCATAAGAAACCGCTACGATCTTCAAAGATGGACCACACCACATTGCTGCTGAGGCTTTGAGGGTCATCCGGGTCGTATTTATAGTGAAAAAACTCCTCGGTCACTCGATCGAAACGGTTAAGCCCACCCCCCCAGGTGCCCACCCAAAGGACCCCAGATTGATCTTCGTAAATCGCTACGACCGCGTTATTGCTCAAGCTGCTAGGAACGCCGGGGTAGTTCACAAAATGGCGCCACTGCTGCTCATCTCGATCATAGCGATTGAGCCCACCGCCATCCGTACCGACCCACAAAACCCCAGAGCGGTCCTCATAGATGGACCAAATTGCGTTTTCACTTAAGCTGTTGGGATTATCGGGATCACTTTGAATGAGGGTGAATTTTTCACCTTGCCGGTCGTATCGATTCAACCCACCACTATATGTGCCAATCCACAAACCGCCTGATTGGTCTTCAGAAATTGCCAAAATGTTATTGTTATTCAGGCTTCTAGGGTCAGTTAGAGATTTGCTGTAACGGATGAACCATCCCTTCTCAGGATCGAAACGATTAAGCCCGTCACTGGTACCCACCCACAGGTCGCCCGAGGCATCTTCCCAAATGGCGTTGACAGTATTGTTACTCAAGCTGTTATTATCGAACGGTACGTTAATATAATTAACTAAACGATCCCTCTCTGGGGATATCCTGTACAAACCATTCGAGCCCGTTCCAACCCACAAGGCTCTCGAGCGATCTTCGTAGAGCGTTTGAATCGCATCGTTGCTCAGGCCATGAGGAGCCGCCTGGTCAATTTGAAAGCGGATGACCTGCCCGGTTTCACGTTCCAAGCGATCA
>DAOUET010000092.1:0-132596 GCA_034430155.1 Anaerolineales bacterium | reverse complement strand
AACGACCAATTTGGCGTCTATCGCTGCCACACAATTTTTAACTGCACTGAGGCATGTCCTCGTGATATCCAGGTGACAAAAGCGATTGGCGAGGTCAAGTTAGCGATTGCCACCGGCAGTCTGGAATAGTTCAGGGGGAAAAAGAGGCCTGGGCAATCAGAGCCTCCACCTGTTTGGTAATACATAGGTTTAACCAGAGCTTGTTGTGCAGCCTTGCAGATGCTATAATTTTCTTCGAACGCCCCAATAGCTCAATGGATAGAGCGAGGCTCTCCTAAGGCCGAGATCCGGGTTCGAGTCCCGGTTGGGGCTTGCTGCGACATGGATTTGGATATGCCCCAAGCACAACATTCTGCCCAACCTTAATAATCGCTAACCGCTTTTGGATAAAAAGACCCTTGCATTCCTTGATAAATTAAGGTATTATTACTTGGTCGAACGTCTGGGTGCCCCCCTCACCCAGGCGTTTGACTATTTAGAGGCTATCCCGCTGACCAAGACACCACCGACCTGTGAGATTTTTTACTTTTACCCACCAATATCCCACAATATTTTGACAAACATGTAAGTTTTACTTGCATTTCGCAGAAATTTATTGTATGATATGGATAGACAAGCGTCAGGGTGCCCCCCTCACCCTGGCGTTTGTCCTTATAAGCCCTGCTACGCACTTGTCAAAAGCTGCGAGCCGACCGAGAAACGGTTGTTAGTGTCTAGTATGATAAGGATAATCGATAAAAAAGGACACGGCAGACCGATTATCGTGTCTTGGTCGTCTCAGTCAATGGTATAAATTCACCATGTGCGCATGAAGGATGTCACGAAGGTCAATGCACTGGAGCCAATGTAAACGGGACCGGCTCAGCCACAGCCAAAGGCTGGGGGCTGTGGAGTTTACTCATAGACTCGAGGCTGAAGTAGCGGCTAGTAATTTGCCATTCATCCGCCTGTTCCTGCAGAACTGAACCCACCAGACGGATCACCGAGGTTTCATGGCCATCAGCCCAATTTTCCTACCACCTTCTCGACTTCATCCAAAATCTCGCCCGATTTCACCAGTTCTTTCATGCGATTATGGTCGTTATACAATGGCCGGTCTACTTCAAGATGCGCCACATATTTGCGGATCACCTCACGCGCTTTCTGCGTTCCCCTACCCGGTGTGAACTCGCGAAAGTCGAGTGCCTGCGCAGCAGCCATGAACTCGATTCCCAAAACGCCGTAGGCGTTATCTAATATTTGTCCGTTCTTCAAGGCGGTATTCATACCCATCGAGACAAAGTCTTCCTGATCCGCTGCAGCGGGGATGGATTGAATGCTGGCTGGCGCAGATAAAATCCGTTGCTCAACAATCAAGTGATCAGCAGTATATTGTGAAAGCATCATCCCGGAATAGAAGCCAGGTTCGTGTGCCAGAAAATCCGGAAGTCCTTGAGAAAGAGCTGGGTTCGTGAGTCTGTTCAGGCGGCGCTCCGATAAAACGGAGACTATCGTGATGGCCGCGCCCACCATGTCCATTGGCAAAGCCACTGGTGTGCCCTGGAAGTTCGCGCCGGTCAAGGTCAACTTCATTTCTGGCACGAAGATTGGGTTATCACCTACGCCATTCAGTTCGATTTCCACTTGCGAGCGCGCGTAAGCAATCGCGTCTCGCGCTGCGCCGATCACCTGCGGCGTAGAACGCATTGAGTAAGCGTCCTGCACTTTAGTCTTCATCTTTCCAGTCGTCAGGTCCGAGCCTTCAAAGACCTTCATGATGTTTTGCGCTGAGATAACCGCGCCCTTGAAGCCGCGCAGTTCGTGCAGTTTGGTGTTGTAGGGCTTCATGTTGCCGAGCAAAGCCTCGATGGACATCGCCGCCGCGATCTCGGCCTGCTTGAGCCAGCGCTCTATATCGTAGATGTGAAGCGCGGACATAGCAGTCAGGACGTTCGAGCCGTTGATGGCGGCCAAGCCGTCGCGCGCTTGCAAGCCGGGGATCTTGATTCCGGCCTGCTGCATCGCTTCTCGACCCGCCAGCCGTTCACCGTTATAGAAAGCTTCGCCTTCGCCCATGAGCAGCAGCGCGGCCTGCGCCATCGGAGCCAGGTCTCCGCTCGCGCCCACCGATCCTTTCTGACTCACAACTGGCGTCACGCCTTTATTCAACATCTCGACGAAAGTCTGTGTGATCTCCGACCGGCAACCCGAGTTGCCGTGTGCATGGACGTTAATACGTCCGGCCAGTGCGGCACGGACGTATTCAACCGGCAGAGGGTCGCCAATCCCAGCGGCATGGTTGTAGATCAGAAACCTTTGGAATTCATTGACCTGCTCATCGTTGAGCATTACCTCCGAAAATTCGCCGATACCCGTATTTGTGCCATACATGATTTCTTTGTTGGCAAGTTTCTCCTCCAACATAGCGCGGCAGACTTTGATGCGCTCCAAGGCTGCGGGAGCTAACTCAACTTTTTCGTTATCTCGTGCAGTCGCAACAAGTTTTGCAATTGTGAGGGACGAGCCGTCGAGCATGATTGTCATTGGGACATTCTCCAGAAAGCGGATTCGCGATTATTATACTTCAGACCTCTTCAAAGGTAAAAAAATGACAAATGAGGCAGGTTTTTGAGGCGCAGCGTGGGCACGCGCTGCTGGAGGCGCCGCCGGTCGGTCAGGCCGTAAACCGTCACGCCTGGGGTCTCCTCCAACACATCCAGCAGGGCGCGGCTGAGCTCATATTCGTAAGCGCGGATGGCGACCATGGCCTGATTGAGGCGCAGGCGGCGTCCTTCGTATCCTGAAGAATAATTCTCAGAGTGACTCTCCCCATAGGTGGCCCCTACCCATTCCAGATACTCGATGGTACCTAGCAGCCCGGCAATGCCCTCCTGGTTCTGCGTGCCGGTCTCGAACTTGCCAGGCGAGTCGTCCGGCGCAGGACGCACTTTATAGGCAGTCAGCTGATCGAGCAGGTGGTACTTTCCGTACAGCATCCCCAAGTGCGGACCGAAAAATTTGTTCTTTGAGACTCAATGAGCAAAATGCAGCTATATTTTGGCTGCCAGATTAGACATCAGCTTGTCGCTTGAGTGGGCTCACTTAACGTAGATCTCCCCCATATTCCCTACGTAAGCCTTCATATTCATCCACGAGCGTTGAATCATCCAATGCCTGTTCAAACTGCTGTAGCCAATTGACAATATAGTCGTCGTCCAGCGACTCGCCTTGACGTCGAACTACGCCTTTGGCGTCTTCGTGGTCTTGCGATCGGGTTGAAATCAATTTGTATATGATCAAATCTTAGGGACTGCATAGATTGATGGCAACCCCAGGTTGCACCTCAACATTACGCCCCCGCTGGATAGCCATTACATCGTAGGGCGTGTCCGCAAGGAGCAAGTCTAAGCGGGTTCCCAGCGAATCCTGGATAAATAACAGGGCTTGTTTTTGCAACGTTTCGCGCGGGTTCGACACAAGCGACCGGTAGTCATTTGAGAGAATCTCAAGTATGCGATCAGCATCTTCCCTGCTCAGTAGGATTTTCAGGTCAACATCTCTGGTCACCCGGGGTTCACCCCAGGCGGCTACCGCCATACCTCCTATGACGATAGAGGGTATGGCTGCTTCAAGCAGAAGTTTTTGAAGCGAAAGGACTGACAGATATAAGTTTTCCATGCGGGGCGGGTCAGTTAACCAGCAGCTGGAGCCGGGCTTGAAGCCCTGCCAGTGCAGTCCAGCGATCCTGTTCAAATAATGGCGAGGTTTGTTGCAACTGCCATTCAAACGCTGACTGCAAGCACAGCCACTGATGAATGCTCTCCTGGATAGAAGTAGCGCGCAATTGGAGGGTCTCCTCAATCTGAAGTGCATCCCCCTTTTTCCGTAATTCACTCAAATTACGCACACATGACCTCCCGCAATAAGCAACAACACTGAAATCTAATTCGCCATGCGAACGAAATTCAATCTAATCATAAGTCATTATACCATCCGGCATTTGATCACAAGTTTGGCCGAGGCGAAAATTGGAGGTATGCCTCCCAAAGCCAGGCCGAATATCGAAGATGACCCTTAGTCATCTAGCGGGCTGCGTACTGCCTTAGGACCGCGATTGAGCACATGGGTGTAGATCATGGTGGTTTTGACATCTTTGTGCCCGAGCAGTTCCTGCACGGTACGGATGTCGTAGCCGTTTTGTAATAGATAGGTGGCGAAGGAGTGCCTGAAGGTATGCGGGCTTACATTCTTAGCTATTGAAGTTTGGCGGGCAGCGTCTTTTACTGCTCGCTGCAAAACGCTTTCATCCAAATGATGGCGTCGAATTCCCCCAGTGAGTGGATCTAAAGAACGCTGAGTGGCTGGGAATACATACTGCCAGCCCCATTCTCGACCGGCATTTGGATATTTCACATTCAAGGCATAGGGCAGAGCCACTTCACCATAACCTTCTCGTAACTCTCTCTCGTGTAAGGTTTTCACATCTTGTAAGTGTGTCTGTAATTCAGTAACAATGGAATCCGGGAGAACCGTAATGCGGTCTTTTTCGCCTTTTCCATCCCGGACAATGATCAGGCGATTGCTGAAATCAATATCTTTTACCCGCAGGCGCAGGCATTCCATTAACCGCAAACCGCTACCATACAACAGGCGAGCCATCAGGCGGGTTTTTCCTGTCATTCGATTGATCACTTCCAAAGCCTCATCGTGTGAAAGTACTGTGGGTAATTGCTTTGGGCGTCTAATATAAACCACATTTGGAAGTGGCGGTATTTCTTGCTGCAATACATTTTTGTAAAGAAAGCGTATGGCACTCAAAGCTTGATTCTGGGTTGATGCAGAAACGTGGCGTTCTTGCGCCAAATAAGCCAGGAACACTTCAATCTCTAATCCCCCCATTTCTTTCGGATGTCGCTTATGGTGAAATAGGATAAAGCGCTTGATCCAATCGACATAGCTTTGCTCGGTACGATAAGAGTAATGCCTGATTCTGAGGGTATCACGAACCTGATCGAGTAATTTTTTAGGTTGTTCTGGCATCATGCCTTTTCTAATTGACGAATCAGACTGAAGTCGTACAATTGACATGGCAAGGTGTCATTCTGAAGGAGCAAAGCGACCGAAGAATCCCTGAATTGCTCGATTAAAACGGTCGTAACATGGACTCTTCGCTTCCTTAGGCGGCTTAGAGTGACATTAATATAGCAAATTGTCCGATTTTGTTTTGGTTGCTCCATCAGATAGGGTAATTCGGTGCTTTGATCTTTAATAAAATATACGTTCAAAGGGCCTGTAGGTCGCGGATTGGAGGCTATTCTTAATGGTGAGCTTCATAATACCCTACAGCTTCAGGGGCTACAACAGCATCGTGAGAAATGCCGGATGGCAAGTCCAGGCGATCTTCTGGGTTAAGTCCGCTTCCTATCTTAAGGTGATCTGCCTAATAATTTGGTTTCTCAACAATCCAAATCTAGATGCCCTTTACAGGGACGATTTTGGTATTAGTCTTCGCTGCCGCTCATTTGGATTGATCCATTGAAAATTTGGAAATTGATAGTACTATTCCACCTGAGAGATGCTGGGTAGATGAACTGATCATTTTGACGGATAATAGACTTCGGGTCTTGCATTCCTGGTAAAATTATGACACAATAACTGGGGGGAGATGGTAACATAAGTTTTATGATTTGTTGACCCCCTATTATTAAATATGTTAATTCTTTTTTCGGACAAAGGAGCAAGGAATGGATGAGATGAAAGGCAAACAGTTTGATGAAACTCAAAGCGATGTCTCTCAAGGCGATATCGCCAGTGAATTTCGCGCCTTGGGAAATAACCTAAAAAGTGTGTTGCAGTCGGCATGGGAAAGCGAGGAACGTAAGAAATTACAGGTGGAAATCGAGGCTGGTCTGAAAGACTTCAGTCGTTCCTTGGATCAAACGTTTACAGAATTCAAGGACAGCCCAACTGGTGAACAGCTCAGATCCGATGTTGAGGAGTTCAGAGATAGTATTAAGAGCGGTAAGGCAGAGAGCGAGGTGCGGTCTGGTTTGTTATCTGCTCTGCGAAGCATAAACGAAGAGCTTGAAAAATTATCCAAATCCAAAGGTGCTAGGGTGCAGGATAAATCCTCCGAGGAGAGCTGAGATGCTGGCTCCTTATATAAATATGGAAACTCGGGTAGGCGAACCTATTCCTGTTGGGGATGCCACCATTGTACCCATGGCAAAATCATTGCGTATTCAAATCCCGGGATTGCCGGGTGGATTGATCTGGAACCGACCTGTTTCTGTGCTGGTTCAGACATCAGATGGTGGCGAGCAGGTTTTGCCCATAAGGGACGTAACCCGCCGGGCTCAATTGGGTCTCATCTTCGGTAGCATGATGGGCTTATTGGCAGTCTGGCTAGTCAAGAGACTTTCAAAAAAGGAATAGAAATTAAAGAAAGGAGATGTGTATATGGACGAAGAAACATCTTTTACCCCAAATGAGGCGGAAGTAGGCATAACAGCGTCGGTTGAAGCGGTGGAAAACACTCTTAACAAATTTCTTGATACTGCCAATGTTTCTCGTGTTTATGGTGAGCCTATCTACCATGGCGACACTGCCATTATCCCCGCAGCCGAAGTCTTAACCGGTCTTGGATTTGGAACGGGCTATGGCTTCGGAAGCGGTAATGAAGGAGAGGGTGGGAATAGCGGTAAGGGAGGGGGTGGCGGTGGAGGGGGCGGTGGTCGTACGCTAGCAAGACCTGTTGCGGTGATTGTGGCCTCACCGGAAGGCGTGCGCGTCCAGGAGGTGGTGGATCCGACCAAGATCGCCCTGGCGGCGTTGACTGCCGGGGGGTTCATGATGGGCATGCTAATGCGCTTGATTAGCCCGAAACGCGCCATGCGAGAAATCAAGGGCGAGTAAGAGACAAACGCCGAGTTGCTCTGAATTTGAGCCGCTCAGCGGGAGTTAAGACGACTGAAAGGGCTGACCCGCAGGGTAAGCCCTTTCTCAATAATAAGCATGAGCAAGCTGTCCATATAGCGGTTCTATGGCTCCGGTCACCTGGAGCGAAGGCATAACTGGAAGGCAGCTTTCTTGAGAGCATCTGGTTTAAGGCTTTATAGCTGCCTGAAGCATGGCGCGACCAATGACTTCAGCGAGCTCAGGATTGTCTTCCTCTAGAAGGACTGCGAGACTCAACTGTGTTCCGTTCCAGGACGGCAGAGTACCGGCCAAGTACCAGGTGACCTTACCTAAAGAGCCGTTAGGCGTGCTTGCTAAGGTTTGCCAAACTGGCAGACCTTCAACCGCCAGACTTTCGGCCAGGTCATCAGCAGCTTTAGGGGTAAATACCTGGAGCGATTCTCCGAGAGATGGCAAGACGACCCAATCAGCTGTCGGTGTATTGACTGCTGCGGCTAAGCGGGGAGCGGGTCGCTCGCCAGAGGTGCTAATGGTCGTAGCAGCCAGGGCCATTTGAAGCGGGCTGACGCTCACATCTGCTTGACCCACATAGGTGGATTGTGGATCGCGCAAAGAAAGCGGCGCTGGTTGAGTGGTCGTCGGCAGGCGCAACTGTGGGGCGGTATAGAGCCCTAAGTTGGTGTATGTTCGCAGGACTGACTGGCTGCCTAACGATCGCCCTAATGCAGCTTGCGGTCCAGGACAGCCGTTGGCAATCGCAGATTCCCAGGTCAGCTCTTCGGGTGTGCGGGCGCAGCTCAGATCAAGTCCATCGGCGCTGAATTCGAGCGTTTGGGGGAGGGCAGGCAGGCCGCCGTTGGCATCAGCTGCAGCCAGTAAAAAGACTCCCAGGGCTGTGCCAGGCTGGTAGCTTCCCAGTGCGGCGCGATTAAAAAGTGGCGATCGGCGGTCTTGAGTGAGCTCGTCCCAGGTGCTATCAAGCTGGTTGGGATCGAAGGTGGGATGGGATGCCATCGCCAGGATTTCTCCACTGCTGGCATTCAACAAAACCAGGGCAGAGGCGCGCTCGCCAAGCAGCTCATCAGCGTTGCGCTGTAAATCCAAATCCAGAGTGAGGCGTACGTCCAGGCCAGGCGGCGGCTGTCCATAGAGCAGGTGATACCACCAAACGGTCAGTCCGGGATTGCCGCGCAAGCCTCGCAGGTAATCATCCAGGCTGGCTTCTAGACCAGCTTGGCCGAAAATTGGATGAGTGTAACCAATCACCGGTCCCAAATCTGGATATAGTGTCTGGCGCTCAAGATTGCCAGGAACACCCGTGGTGTCAGCCAGGGGGATATCATGGCGGTCTAAAAGAGCGCCACGACGCACATACTGGTCAGCAATGGCTCGGCGAGGATTGTCGGTGCGTTTTACTAACGTTGGGGCAAGATAGAAGGACCACCATCCTGACAAAACGCTTGTAGCTACCAGGCCGGTAATAAGAAAACCTCCCAGGTATAAATAGGGCTGTGGGGAGAGCTGCAAGGATGGACGGTTCTCTGCATGATCGCTGATTCTCAGGAGAATAAATAAGGAGAGGAGGGCTGTTACTAGGGAAGAACCTCCGTAGGAGACCAAGGGCAGTGTCACACCTGTAAGAGGCAATAAACGCAAATTGCCCCCAATGATCAACACGCTTTGAGCGACTAAATAAGCGCTGATACCCGCAGCAAGGTATCGCCGGAAGCTATCTTGAGATTGGAGGGCAATTTGTAGTCCGCGGCCGGTGATTAAAGCCAGCAAAATAAGTTGGGCGATTACGCCGAGCAGGCCGGTTTCTTCTGCGATAGATGTAAAAATAAAATCAGAATGAGGGATCGGCACCAGGTTTGGATAACCCAAGCCTGGACCGCGCCCGAGAAGACCTCCGTTTGCCACGGAGATTAAGGATTGGACAATCTGGTATGAGCGACCGCTGGGGTCTAACCACGGATTAACCCAGGCATTTATGCGTAGGCGGACAACATCGAAAAGGAAGTAGCCACCAGATCCGAAGAGAAGCAGGCTGCCTGCCCCAATGGGTATAAGGCGTGCTTTCCTGGTACCTAGGTAACTAATGGTCGTGTAAAGAAAGATGAAAATCGACACAGTTCCCAGGTCGCGCTGGACTACCAGCAGGAGGAGTGCCAGACCGGTCATAATTAGCGTGGGTGCCAGCAGAGCAAGCAATTTAGTTGGGATCAGAGGGTGATCCGCCAGGTAGGCAGCCAGGTAAATAATCAGAAGCAGTTTGAGCGGTTCCGAAGGTTGGAAGTAGATACCGCAGCAACCCAGCCAAAGCCTTGGGCCTGTTGGTGAGGCAGGATTGCTGCCTAATAACAGGGTTAACGCGGTGAGTAAGAGGCCGCAGGTCAGCCACAAATATTTGTAGCGACGCAGTGAATCTATCAGATCGGGAAAACGTAGTACCAGAAGAACTATTGACGTGGCTACCAGGAGCCAGATGCTCTGTCTTAAACCTAAGGAAGGTGTCAACCGCCAGATCATTAAAATCCCCCAACCGCTTAGCAAGGCCCCCACTGGTAGAATGAATGGGTCACGATTAGGAAGAAAACGGGCAGTCTGTTTGTGGAGAAGGATGATGGCTGCCAACCAGGCCAAGAAGCCCAGCCAGGGCTCCCAACGATAATTTACCTGCCAGGTACGCGAGCGGGCAGCCGGAGAGAGCATCAAGGCCAGGGAGTACAATCCGAGAAACAGGGCCGCCAGAGTGAGTAATCGGCCTTGAATCCTGTCAATCGAAAGTGAGGAGGGATGGGTAAGCAAAGATACCATCAAATCCGGTTACTTCAAGTATTTATCTATCAGCACGCTAAGTTTTTTGCGTGTTTCGAGGGGGATAGCATCGATTGATGTGATCAGCGCAGTCGCTAAAGCTTGTGAGCATTCACAGTGACGTTCGGGGGTGAGCTGTCGCACCAGAATGCGGATAGCTTGTTGAGCGATCTCGGTGTTGCGGTTGAGAACCTCGATGACTTGCTCAACCGTTACGGGCTGCTCTGAGACATGCCAGACATCGAAATCAGTGACATGTGCCATTACGGTATAACAAAGCTCAGCCTCCTTCGCGAGGAAGGCTTCGGGAGAGGTGGTCATGCCTATTAACGACATTCCCCAGGCGCGGAAGGTATTTGATTCAGAACGTGTAGAGAAGCGGGGTCCTTCAATGGTTATAAATTCTCCTCCCGAGTGGACGGGAGCACCGGTTGCCTGAACCGCCTGGTAGACTTGATCAGATAAGTCCGGGCAGAAAGGATCTGCCACGCTGATATGAGCAACCAGACCTCCCTCGAAAAAGGTACGTTTGCGATTACGAGTGAAATCAAAAAGCTGGCTGGGGATCACAATATCGCCAGGCTTATAGTCATCTCGCAAGGAGCCGCAGGCGCTAATGCTGACTACCCGTTCCACGCCTAGCGATTTTAGCGCATAGATGTTGGCGCGGAAGTTGATCTCAGAGGGGGAGAAGTGATGACCGAGACCATGCCGCGCCAGGAAAGCCACCCTTCGGTTTTCTAGCGTACCGACAACAATCGGAGCGCTGGGTTTACCAAAAGGGGTGTTCAGGTCGTATTCTCGGGTCTCTTCCAACCCGGTCATGTGGTAGAAACCTGATCCACCGATAACCGCTAAGGTAGGTTTTTCTGTCACAGATTACCACTCCTGTTGGAGGATGTTTCATTTAAATTGAACGCAGAAGCACGCGAAACTCAAATTTATGGTCACTATCATACCTGTAGGGAGGTAGGCTGTCAATCAGGGCTCTTCTTCGCCAATCTCAACGGTTAGGATCACCTGTCCAAATCGCAATTGATCCCCAGATGCGATGACTAAGGGCTGGGAGACCAGCTCCTGGTTTAGAAAAGTCCCGTTCTTAGAACCCCGGTCTTCAACCCACCATTGGCCTTGACGGAAAGATAGGCGGGCATGATCGCTGGAGACGGTCAGATCATCGAGAGGACAATCCGCAGCTGGATCCCGTCCTATCCGGATATCTGCTATTGTGAATCGGTATGTCCGCATTTCTGTGTCCGCTTGGTGTAATAATCGGATGGCAGGGGTCTGATGAGAGAGGTACAGGTCGCTATGGCGTTTTAGATCCCGCCAGATAATTAACAGCGCGTAACCCAAAAAAGCGTACAGGCTCAGAAGGAGACCGACTCTCAGGATGAGAAGAACAACACCGCTCATGAATTCTCGAGATCACTCTTCCTGGGGATAGGGCATAATAGGGTGGGTAGAATCCTGATCTCCGTTTGTAAAAGAGGCGGTATCCTGCCCAAAAATCAGGAGAGCACCAGCGAGGGAGATCACATCACCAGGGTGAAGAGTGTATTGTTTGATACGCTTTCCATTGACAAAGGTGCCGCCGGTCGAGTCAAGGTCAAATATAATAAAGCGACCATGCTTGGCTCGCATTTGGGCATGAATTCGAGACACGCGCCGATCATCAACGCACAGGTGATTGTCAGGGCGCCGACCGATGTTTATAACCGCATGGGTAAGGGGAAACATATCTTTGCCATTGACGATTAAAAAGGCGTTGCTTGGCATCGATTCAGCCTGGTCATCTGTCTGGGTGGTTAATGTAGCAGTTTTTCCGAGCTGTTGGTGGCTGAATTGAGCCTGAATGCGCACCTGGTGAGGGCTTGCCTTCACCGCGGTTGCCACCCTGATGATTGGCGGTGAATAAAAATCTAATCCAGATTCTTCACCAGCTTGCTGAATGACGGAGGCGAGCTCAGCCAACATAGTGTGGTTCTCCCGGAAAACAGCTGCATCGTCTTGATCGGTTTGTAAAGTAAAAAGGTTTGGTGCATAGATCTTCCCATCAGATTTTGTTTGAAGATTATCCTTCATAGCAGCTAGTAGGAGAGAGGCAAGATCATGGTATATTTCCCGTTGGGGGAAAATGCGGGCGGCATTTCCCTCTATTAGCGCTTGAAGACGGGTTTCTAGTTGGAAAAGTTTGTCTTGTAGCATATTTTTGGTTGCTCAAAGATTGAATAAATTACGTGAATGATGGGGGTCGGAGATATTCTCAAACGCTGAGCACGTCCTGCAATTATAGAGGATGGTGGTTTATCCTGCAAGGATAGCCTTGATGAGGGGCATGTCAGATTAAAGGCAAGTTTACAACCTGCCCCCAAACCCCATTTGCTCCAGAACTAGTTACACCCCTTGGTGATGCCAGATGTGCCCTGAAATCATGATGGTATACTAATTAATGATGACTACTCGCCGAACCAGTGGGTATCGCGAACTCGAACATATTGCCGATTGGGAATTAGAGGTATGGGCGCCCGACCTGGCCAGCTTATGCGAACAGGCGGCGCTTGGTATGTATGAGTTAACAGGAGCGCGCCTGGTACTCGATAAGCGTTTGAAACGTGAGTTGGAAGTGCATGCTCTCGATCGTGAAAGCTTGTTGGTGGCCTTCTTGACGGAGCTGCTTTACTTAGGGGAGGTGGAAGGCCTTGGTTTTGATATGTTTGAGATTTCAGTAGAAAATAATACGCTGAGGGCTCAACTAAGCGGAGCGCCATTTAAGGCGCTATCCAAGGAGATCAAAGCGGTCACTTACCACAACCTGGCCATAAACGAAAGTCCATCTGGGCTTGAAGCCAGAATCGTGTTTGATGTTTGAAGGATTTTTAAGAAATTGCGATTAGTTTCAACGCTCCCTTGGTAAGAGAGGCAAAGCTATGGTTAGTTTACAGGACATGAAGCAAACCTCAGAGTTCGAATGGGAGATCCCCCAATCCTACCGGTCGGATATGCGCGTCCCTGTGCGGATTTTCGCCACGAAAAAATTGCTTGAGGCGATTATGGATGATAAGTCTCTAGAGCAAGCGGTCAACTCCGCCACCTTGCCGGGGCTGGTCGGTCACGTGGTTGTTATGCCCGATATGCATCAAGGTTATGGCTTTCCTATCGGAGGGGTAGCCGCCACCCGCTTACCGGAAGGGGTGATCTCACCTGGCGCGATTGGGTATGATATCAATTGCGGTGTTCGCCTATTAGGCTCTCAAATCGAGTATGAAGCTGTGAAGCAACACCTGAGCGATCTAGCTACAGCCTTGAACCAGAATTGTCCCAGTGGGGTAGGAAAGAAAGGGCACTTGCGATTGAGTGAAAAAGAACTCGATCAGGTTTGTCAGACAGGAAGCCGTTGGGCGCTCAAACAAGGTTATGCCAGCGATTCCGACCTTCGCCGCACGGAGGAGAGCGGGTTCATTGAGGGCGCTGATTCGGGGAAAGTGAGCAGACGGGCTAAAGAGCGGGGACGCCCGCAGGTTGGCACCTTGGGAGCCGGCAACCATTTTATCGAAGTGGATGTGGTGGAACAAATCTTCGATAGCCAAGCTGCTCAGGCGATGGGCCTGGTGAAAGGCTATCTCGTGGTGCTGATTCACTGCGGGTCGCGTGGGTTCGGACACCAAATCTGCTCGGACTACGTCAAGGATTTCCAAGGGGCAGTACGTAAGTACGGAATTGAGTTACCAGATCGAGAGCTGGTATGTGCTCCACTGAATTCGACTGAAGGGCAGAACTACCTGGCAGCCATGCGTTGTGCTGCAAATTACGCCTTCGCAAACCGCCAGGTGTTGGCTCATTTCGCCCGGAAGGCTTTCGAGCAAGTCTTTGCTGGTAAAGTACGCAACTGGCATCTGCACCAGGTTTATGACATCGCCCACAATATGGGTAAGATCGAGACGCATACCGTTGCGGGCGAACAGGTGAGGGTTTGCGTGCACCGTAAGGGAGCTACCCGCGCATTTGGCCCAGGTTTTGAGGGGTTGCCGGAGGAATACCGTTCGATTGGGCAACCGGTTCTGGTTCCTGGCAGTATGGGCACGGCGTCCTGGGTACTGGTGGGCACTCAAGGCAGCATGGAGCGATCCTTCGGTTCTACCTGCCATGGCGCTGGTAGGGTAATGAGCCGTAGCAAGGCGAAGAAAACCGTGTGGGGGGAGGATCTCCGAGCTGAGCTGCAAGCCATGGGCATCCAAATCCGGGCGGGTTCGATGGCTGGATTAGCAGAGGAAGCCCCAGCTGCCTACAAAGATGTGGATGATGTCGTAGATACCGTCGCTGGGGCGGGGATTGCCAAAAAGGTGGCTCGCTTACGACCGGTTGTAGTGATCAAGGGTTAGCAAGAAAGAGTATCAGTTGAGTCGAGAGAGTTTGGTTTCTTGGGGGAACTCGTCGGCCTCGAAGAGCGTCTAAGCACAGGAAGAGAAATCTAGAGGAATACATGTTCCGTAGATTAATTACACCTTCTTTTCTTATGGCTATGTTGCTGGTAGCCTGTGTTGGGCCAACCGCCATGCTGGAAAGCCCTACGGGAGAAGTTTATCCAGCTTCACCACAGAATGCCACACCCGCCATTGTCGGGACCTTGCCGCCTTATCCGGCAGGTGAGCAAACCCCAACTCTTATCCAGACGCCCATCGGTTCAGACGATACGGTGGTTTCACCCGCTTATCCTGCTCCGGGAGATGCTTATCTCTCACCAATGAAACCCTTACCGGGAGATAACCAAATGATCCGAGGAAACGTATTTATTGAAGGCAAGGATTTGCTAGTTTTGGAAAGCTTCCCGCCCCAATTTGTGCTACACCTGACCGGTGCGCTGCCTACACCATGCCACCAGTTGCGAGCTGAGGTGTCCGAGCCTGATGAGCAAAACATCATTAAGGTGGATGTTTATTCGATAACAGATCCAGACCAAATATGCATCCAGGTCTTAGAACCATTTGAAAAAGATATCCCCTTGGGAAGCTTCACCAGCGGGAAATATTCAGTACTGGTAAACGGTGAAAAGGTCGGTGAAATCAGCCCTTAGGATCAGCCTGCCCAGCTCAAGCATGAGTGGCGCACTTTTTGGATGCGCCACTCAATGTTTAACATATCAAGAGGCAGGTTTCTTCCTGGATCGAGAAATCCGGGAAAGCTATCTAGTGTGATAATATCTGGGACAGGAACAGCTTTGTCCGGTCTTCCTGGGGGTTATTAAAGATTTCGTCGGGAGTGCCGCTTTCCACGATCAGACCATCATCAAAGAAGTACATGCGATCGGCAACAGCTCTGGCGAAGCTCATTTCGTGAGTGACCACCAGCATGGTCATACCGCTCTTGGCTAATTCGACCATGACATCCAGCACTTCCTTGATCATTTCAGGGTCGAGAGCTGAGGTGGGTTCGTCGAAAAGCATGATTTTTGGCTGCATTGCCAGGGCGCGTGCCATGGCCACCCGCTGTTGTTGACCGCCTGAGAGCTGCCCGGGAAATTTTTCAGCCTGTTCTGGTATGCCCACACGCTCCAGAAGCTGCCCAGCAATCTCCTCCGCTTTTTCTTTAGGCCATTTGCGTACCCAGATAGGCGCAAGCGTGATGTTTTGGATTACCGTCAGGTGAGGAAAGAGGTTGAATTGTTGAAAAACCATGCCGGTTTCCATGCGGACCTTCTCGATATTGCGCACGTCATGGGATAGTTCAATGCCATCTATGATGATCTGGCCTTTCTGGTGTTCTTCCAGTCGGTTAAGCGTACGGATAAAGGTTGATTTTCCTGAGCCGGAAGGGCCGAATATCACGATCACCTCCCCCTTGTAAACTTCCATGTCGATACCTTTTAAGGCTTGAAAATTGCCGTACCATTTGTGTACATCTCGGCACAGGATGATCGGTTGTTCGCTTGAATGGTTGGCACTCATGTTAATCTCCAGGAGGCACGTTATACATATTTGTATTCAGATTGTTAGTGCGACATGCTTCTCAAACTATCTTTCAAGAGTGAAATCAGGTACTTTACCGCTGGCCAACACCTAGAGCAACTTCTAAACGTTGGCTGGCATAGGACATCAAGTAACTTAAGATCCAGAACACGGCGGCTATGAAAAGGTAAACCTCAGTCTGGAGGCCGATATATTGCGGGTTGGCCTGCAAGATAGAACGGCCTACGCTCAACAATTCTAACACCGCAACGCCGGATGCCAGGGTAGTATCTTTAAACAAACTGATGAATTGCCCTACAATAGGAGGGATAACTGCACGCAGCGCTTGCGGCAGGACGATCAGTATGGTGATTTGAAAGTTATTAAGGCCGATTGCTTTGGCAGCTTCTACCTGACCAGGTGGAACAGCGGCTAAACCACCCCTTACGTTCTCTGCTGTATATGCTGCGCTGAAGAGGGTCATCCCCAGCAGAGCGCGTAGCAATCGATCGATACGTACTTCCGGCGGTAGAAAAAGGGGTACGATAATAGAAGATAGAAAGAGGATACCAATCAGAGGCACTCCGCGGATTACTTCGATAAAAGCGGTGCTGAATATGGTGACCACCGGCAAAGAGGAGCGGCGACCTAGCGCTAACAGCACGCCGATTGGAAAGGAGAGGGTGATACCCCCAATCGCCAGGATCAAGGTCACCATGATACCACCCCACAAGCCGGTCGACACATCGGGCAGAAATGCAACGCTTGAAATCCCGTGTAAAAGCACCAGCGTGATTATAAGGGTGAACACCCACCCGAATAAGACAGACAGGGGACGGACGAATTTAAAACCTGCGAAGGCGAATCCCAGGTAAATCACTACCAGGTTGGCTAACAGGAAGGCGCGCATCGTCAGTGTGAGCGTCTCGGCTTGGAGGGGCCAGAGAACACCGGCTAACAGGAAAAGGGCGTAAGTAAAAGCCAGGGTGCGCAATACACCCCCCCAGACTCGCCAGCTACCGCCAAATAGAAAAGATGATAACACTAACCCAACTCCCAGCCGCCAGAGGTCATCTCGAGGGTATTGGCCCACCAGATATAGAAGCGGGTTGTTTGAAATGGGTTCCCAATTAGCTGTGAAAAAAACCCAACGGAAAGCGCCTGCCAGCGTAAACAATATCACCGCCAGAGATATGACTGTCAGCAGGCTGTTCAGCAAATTGTTGAATAGATTCTCGCGTAACCACTGCAGGGCGCCTGGAGATTGGGGTGGTCTGACGACTTTGCTGGTTGCTGCCACGATTACCTCTCGATGAACTGAATACGGCGGTTATAGGTGTTTAAAATCATAGAAGTTAGCAGGCTGATAATCAGATAAACCAGCATGACCAAAACGAAGACCTGAATGGCTCGCCCAGCCTGGTTGATGGTGGTCTTGCCGATGAAGAATAATTCGGGATAACCGATGAAGAACGCCAAACTAGAGTTCTTGGTGAGGTTTAGATATTGGCTGATCAGAGGGGGGATGATCACCCGCAGCGCCTGGGGTATGATCACCAAACCCAGCAACTGCGAATAGTTTAGCCCCAGGGCGCGAGCTGCCTCTAACTGCCCACGGTTGACAGCTTGAATTCCAGCCCGGACGACCTCGGCGATGAAACCGGCGGTGTAAGTCACAAGCCCGATCAGTAAGGCGGTGAACTCTGGAGTAAGGTGAACGCCGCCCTGGAAGTTAAATCCTGATAGCTGCGGGATATCGAAAGTGATGGGGTTGCCCCCCGCCAGAAACCATCCAACCAGCGGAAATAAAATCAGGATGGCAAGGCTGGTGAGACCGAAATATGTGGGTCGACCGGTAACTTCACGAACCTTCCGCAGCCAAATAAAGGCAATGATCGCCAGGAGAATACCAGCAGTACTAGCCGTAAGGAATATCGTTCCAGTAGAAGTAAGCCTCGGCCAGGTCATGTAGAGGCCGCGTTGATTGATGAAAATTGGTCCGGGCCAGGTGATGCTTTCCTGTACTCTGGGAAATTTCAGGAACACTCCCCGGTACCATAGGAAGAGCAACACCAGCAAGGGGATATTGCGATGTATTTCAACATATGCTAAGGCAATCCGGCTGATCAACCAGTTCGATGAAAGTCGCATCAATCCAACCAAGGTTCCCAATAATGTCGTGAATACGATCCCGAGGATGGCGACTTTCAGGGTGCTGAGTACGCCCACCACGAAGGCGTAAGCAAAACTGCGTGAAGGATCATAGGGGATGGGAGTCTCGCCGATGGGGAAACCAGCAGATTCATTTAGAAAGCCGAATCCCAAGGATAGGCCACGCTGGGCGGTAGCTTTTATGACATTGTCGACCGACCAGATGATGAAACCTATTATCAGGATGGCGGAGATGACCTGTGCAGCAATGCGAAGGACGCGTTCATCCCGCCAGAACGGGATCTCGCTTCGAAATTGCACCTGATTTATACCGGAATGCCGGGATGTCATCAGTAGGATCGAATTTGAGGGGTGCAACCCCGCACTCGGGGGGCACCCCTCGAGAGTTGCTGTTGTATAGAATCAGCGAAGCGGTATGCCGTAAATCAGGCCACCCTCAGTCCAAAGATTATTCAGACCGCGATCCAGTGTAAAGGATGTACCGTTCGGCCCCATAAAACGATCATAGATCTCACCGTAGTTGCCTACTGCTTTGATGGCTTGTACCATGGCATCTGGTGACAGCCCGAGATCTGCCTGGCCCCAATCGCCTTCTACTCCAAGCAAGCGCTGTACCGTGACGTTGTCACTGGCCTTCATGTCTTCCACATTGGCCTGGGTTACGTTGAGTTCTTCGGCGTTGATCAGACCCCACATGGTGATCTTGACGATGTCGAACCACTGATCATCGCCTGCGGGAACCGCAGGGGTTAGGGGTTCTTTAGAAATGGTGATGTCTAAAATCACGTGAGCCTCTGGGTTGGCAAAGCCACTGCGTACCGCTGCCAACTGGGATTTATCGCTGGTGGCGGCGTCGCAACGACCCTCCTCGTATGCGCCATACACCGAAGCAGTATCCTCGAAGGTCACAGGGGTGAAGTTTAAGTTGCGCTGTCGGAAAGCGTCTGCCAGGTTAAGTTCGGTAGTGGTACCGCTGGTAACACAGATGGTGGCGCCATCCAGCTGCTCGATGGTGGTGATGCCGCTGTCAACTGGCACTATGAAACCCTGACCATCGTAGAACATGACCCAGGTGAAATTGCCCCATTGCGCATCGCGGGTGGTGGTCCAAGTGGCATTACGGGAAAGGATATCGATCTCTCCGGTTTGCAAAGCTGGCCCACGTTCGGCCGCGCTTAAGGGTACTACCTCAACAGCTTCAGGATCTCCTAAAAGCGCCGCGGCTACCGCCCGACACAGGTCGATATCGAAGCCAACATTGCGGCCATTTGCGTCCAGAAAACCAAAGCCGGGCAGGTCAGTTCGACCTCCACAAATTATCTTGCCACGGTCCTTAATGCGTTGAACAACCGTACCGTAACCGGTTGGTTGGACGGGGGCGACAGCTGCTGCCTCTGGGGTCACCTCGACAGTGACGATAACGGTTTCCACAACTTGTTCGGGTTGGCTGACTGATGAGGAACCCTGGGTGGGCTCTGGAGCGCTAGTTGGCTGGGAGGTTCCGCAGGCTGCGACAACCAGGGATAATGCGATCAGGATCGCAAAGACGGGAATTAATTTACGAGACATGCTTTTCTCCTCCGAATGGATATTTAATCGAGATGGTTTTTTCGAGCGAAACCTAATAATTTAGTGAATATTATATTTGGCCTATATCACCTCCTTTTGATGGAATGATTCAGGTTATCTCATATTGGCTCAAAGAAATATCCCAGCTGCCAATAATTCGAGTTTTTAGCGTCAACCACGGGAATTGCGTGTGCAAGTGCACTCAAGCCCTACAAAATGTCAACTAATTATACGGGAATAGAAAGCATTGGGCAAGCCAAATTCGTGGTTTTATCCGCAATCTTTGAGTAATTCGCAGATTTAAGCGCTGATCCGGGCTAATTTCGCAACTCACGAATCGCCAACCAGGTAACGAATCCGCTCCCACGGTGGAGCCTTACTCTCTTCTGCCAATATGCCGCGCAGCTCGTATATTTGGTCGCGTAAGACCGCCGCTTTTTCGAATTCCAGGTTAGTAGCAGCTATCTTCATTTGCTTTTCTAATTCGGATATAACCCGTTCCATCTCGGATTTCGGTAGCCCGGCGGCACCTTTTAGACGGTACTCGGCTTGCGGCTCAGCAACCGCATGGGCTGCAACTTGATCGGTAAGGTCACGTACAGCTTTAACGATGCTGACCGGTTCTATACCGTGTTCTTGATTGTATGCGATTTGCTTGTCACGCCTGCGATTGGTCTCATCGATAGCGTTGTGCATTGCATCGGTGAAGTTATCGGCATACATGATGACTTCACCGTTGATATGACGAGCAGCTCTCCCAATGGTCTGGATCAAAGCTGTCTCGGAGCGTAAAAAACCTGCTTTGTCGGCGTCTAGAATCGCCACAAGGGAGACTTCCGGTAGATCGAGACCTTCTCGCAGTAAGTTAATCCCGACGACCACGTCAAACACCCCCAGGCGCAGGTCACGCAGGATACCCACCCGCTCTAGTGTATCGATTTCTGAGTGCAGGTAATGGACTTTGATGCCCAATTCCATCAGGTAATCGGAAAGTTTTTCTGCCATACGCTTGGTGAGGGTGGTCACCAGGGTACGCTCGCCCACTTCTACACGCTGGCGGATTTCTGTAACTAAATCATCTACCTGACCTTCGACAGGGCGAACATCCACCTGCGGATCGACTAGCCCGGTTGGCCGGATGATTTGTTCCACGACCTGATCGGTACGTTCCATCTCGTAAGGTCCCGGGGTCGCAGAAGTATAGATTGTAGTACCCATATGCTCTTCAAACTCTTTGAAGGTCAAGGGACGGTTGTCAAGGGCAGACGGCAGGCGAAAGCCATACTCCACCAGAGTCTCCTTGCGGGACCGGTCACCGTTGTACATGCCGCGTACCTGCGGAATTGTCATATGAGATTCATCGATGACCAGCATATAGTCGCCGGGAAAGTAATCCATCAATGTCCAGGGCGGGGAACCGTTGGGGCGCTGGTCCAGGTGGCGGGAATAGTTCTCGATACCAGCGCAGTAACCGACTTCACGTAGCATTTCCAGATCGTACTGGGTTCGCTGTTCCAGGCGCTGGGCTTCGAGAAGTTTTTCCTGGGATTTGAAAAATGCCAATCGATCTACCAATTCCCCTTCGATATCAGTGATGGCAGTTTGTAGTTTTTCGTCTTCAGTAATGAAGTGCTTGGCGGGGTAAATGGCAACGGTTGAAAGTTCGCGGCGCAATTCGCCGGTTACGGCATTTACCTCAACGATGCGTTCGATTTCCTCACCGAAAAATGTGATGCGGTACCCCATGCGGTCTTGATAAGCTGGGATGATTTCCAGGGTATCTCCCCGTACCCGGAAGGTGCCTGGACGTAGTTCCATATCATTACGTTCGTAATGGCTTTCGACCAGCTGGCGTAGCAGAGTATTGCGGCGGTAGACGTGACCACTTTCCAGGTTGATGACTACCCGCCCATATGCCTCGGGATTTCCTAGTCCGTAGATGCAGGATACTGAGGCTACGATGACTACGTCGCGGCGGGACAGCAAAGCGGTGGTGGCAGCTAAGCGCAATCGTTCGATCTCTTCGTTGATGTCAGTCTCTTTTTCGATATACAAATCATGCCGGGGTATGTATGCTTCTGGTTGGTAATAGTCGTAATAAGATACGAAATATTCTACGGCGTTCTCGGGAAAGAATTCTTTGAACTCGGCGTACAACTGAGCTGCCAGGGTTTTGTTGTGAGCCATTACCAGCGTAGGTTTTTGTACCTGGGCGATGACCGAGGCTATCGTGTAGGTTTTTCCGGTCCCAGTAGCTCCCAGAAGCACTTGGTTATGGTAGCCTCCTTGGATGCCTTCCACTAATTTCTCGATGGCTTCGGGTTGATCACCGGTGGGATAGAATGGAGCTTGAAGTTTGAATTCCATTTTTCTTATCACTCGTTCACAGGTTCATAGCGATTTTGTGGGGGTCGTTCCGTAATACGACCAATTTTTATATCATACCCCGATCTTCCTGGTCATTGTTTAGTTGGATCGGGTGGCAAGAAACCAGCGGGAGCATTCCAATCGTTTAGGTTTACCCCGGTAGTAGTCTTTCCCACTTTTACCAAGACATCGATAAGGTTGTGGTCAGCATCCGCATGACTGCCTGCTCGACCCTGCTCATCATAAGCTACTAGGTGATAGCTGCCTGGAGGTAGCTCCGTTATTGTATATGAGTTCTGCCCGGACAAAGTGCGGACCCAATAGAAATAATTAGTTTTTAAATTAAATGCCACAACTCGTAAGGAGGGGATATCACCATCAAAATTGATGATGTTGCCTGATATATTTCCTGTGAGATTGCCTTGCTCGACATTCGGTGGGTATGGCACATTGAAAGGACCGGCAAACCAGTCGCACAAGTCGATACCGGAAAGAACCTTCCTCCCGGTAACGATGAAAGGTAACAGGGTATGATCATCGCATCCGGCTTTCATGCCACATGCAATAGCCCGCGAGTACAGGCCTCCGCGAGAAAAGTCCTCCAGCCAGGCATAGGCAATATAAGTGCCGGGTTGCAAATTCACTTCATAGCTGGATTGATTCTTTTGGATGGGCAATTCGACGATGGTACCTTTTCCAGTCTCTTCGAAGTATGCTGTCATGGCGGGGATTTCTTCCCCAGGAAAACAGATCTTCCCAAGCACATTCTTTTCAATTAAGGTAGGGGAAGGCGTGAGGGTAGCTGTTGGTTCGGGCGTATCAGTGAAAGTTGCCGTCGCTGTGGCTACCTTGCTAGGTTCCGTTGTTTGTGGAGGTGCTTTTGTGTTGGTTGCTTGTTTGACACTGGCTGTAAGCGTCGCTGCGACAATGGTGGCTAATTCGTCGGTTTGTTGGTCTGGCATTGTTGGGGGAGTATTGTTGCAAGCCGATAAGATCAACATCCCCAAAAGTCCAAATAGAGCGGCAGGGGAACTGCGAAAGGCTTTTCCAGGAGACGTAATAGAACCGGGTACAAGCTTACCCGTTGAACGGAAAAAAGAAACAGTAAACATGGTACCTCTTCAATCTGGCGTGGTCTTCCTTCAAATTGATGTTAATTCGGTCTCGATATTATTGGATGTTGTCATGCTAAGGATTTTTTACATAGATAGGATTGCTGAAAATCCAACCCCGACGACGTCCTAAATAATGGATGTAGGCTTCAACCCGATAGACCCCTGGCGCGCTGGTAATGTGAGTGCAGGTTTCACGTTTGCGCCAGGTCTTTATCACCTTGCTGTCTTTGATTAAATGGCACTCCACCCTTTGAGGCAGCCTGATTTGCAAAGTGATTCCGCTGGCAACCGAGATTTCATCACCCATCCAGACGGTCCCGTTTTCTCCGCTGGCAGTGAAACGAAAACCATTGGTGGGAGCGGGTAGGTCGTAACCGATGAAGGAATGACCCTGGCGTAAAGCCTCCAGGATCATGCGTCGATCGTTGGTTTCATCACCGCTGAGGGGCGCGGGTGTTAATAGATGCGTATTTATAGCACGAAAATGAAATTGGTAGGGGAAAAGAGTGCGGTGCAGAGGGCCCAAGCTTGATTGGAAAGCGTGCGCGTCAGAACCGCCGATCGCCACCACGCGGCGACCGGCCGCGAGCAGCAGGTCCCATCTACGCAGGGTTTCCTTGAAGGGGCCGCGAGCGATGCGGGCGGGATTAAAAGCATAAATTATGGCGTGCAGTTTGCTTTTTAACAATGATTTGAATTCGGACATGGCATTCCACAGTTCAATGCCGGAGAATTCTTGTAAATCCCAATCTACCCAGGAGATATCGGGTTCGTTAAACGCCGGGGCAGCCGGATCAACCGGATGGGCAATAAATGACAGCCCACCGGCCTGTTTCACCGCATCTAGTAGAAGATGGGTGTCGTAAGCCAGTGTTGCCAGTTCACGACCAGCCCCAAAGACAAGTAAGTGGTTTTTTTGGGGGATGCGGGTCTGGTCGTGAATTTCCTCCCCGACAAGCAGCAATACCTTTTTCTCGCCATTCTGGTAATATCCTTCCGGTCCATTGACCCAAACGTTGTGATCGGTGACAATCAAAGCGTCTAACCCGCTCTCAATCGCAGCTTGAGCGATTTCTTCATGGTTTTTATGCCCATCAGAATAGGGAGTGTGCATGTGGAGATTAATAACGAGTTCGTACATAAGACATAATTGAGTATTTGACTATTCGACCAACGGAAGGTATAATCCGCCTGCTTGAGTAACTCTGGTGAACTGAAACTTTAACAAATTGAGCTTTCTTTCCTAGTAATCGAAAGACATCTCATTTCTGTTGGCGAGTAATATCCATTTAAGGAAAGAATGTTTTGGAGGAAAGTGTGGAAGTATATCTGGATATCGCATTGATTATAACGTCAATTTCCCTGGTTATTAGCGTGATCTTGCAGAGTAAAGGAGCTGGATTAGGCGGCCTCACCGGGGCGGATTCAGGCACAATTTTTACAGCTCGCCGCGGCATCGAAAAAACGCTATTCCGTGTCACAATTGGTTTGAGCATCCTGTTCTTTTTCCTGGCTGTGGCTACCGTGGTTGTGACAGGATAATCGGCAGTAGCAATGACGTAGCGAGCCGTTTGGATTAGTAAATTTGAAGGGCGACTCGCGGCCGCCGCCAGGGAGCGCCCTTTTTCATTTCAGATCTAAAGGCTAATTGATCATTTTATTCTAAAAGCTTCTCCTCGATAACTTCCTGAAAGTATTTCCTCAAACATTTTCCTTATGAAGAAATTGCGTTGGCAAATACTGATCGTGGTGTTGGCGTTAGTAGCAATTGGGGTGCTGCTCCTTGGTCAGCAACCATCTTTATTACCGATTGTGCCAGAAGTAAAGCCGGCTACGGGTGGCATCTATAGTGAAGCTCTGGTAGGAATATTGGGGCGGTTAAATCCTGTACTTGATTATTACAATTCGGTTGACCGTGATGTAGATAGACTAATTTACAGCGGGCTGATGCGCTTTGATGCCCGTGGTCTACCTCAGGATGATTTGGTCGAGTCAAAGGGCATTTCCCAGGATGGCAAGATTTACAACTTCTCTCTGCGTAAAGATGCTATCTGGCATGATGGCAAGCCTTTGACGAGTGAAGATGTGATCTTCACCATTGAGCTGATGCGGGATAATGAAATTCCCATTCCTGAGGATGTGCGCTCTCTCTGGAAGGACATTGAAGTAGAAGCGCTTGATGAGTACACCGTGCAATTCCGCCTGCCAGAAGCGTTCGCCCCTTTCACAGATTACCTTACCTTTGGCATTCTCCCCAAACATCTCCTGGGAAGTTTGACAGCAGAGCAAATAATCAACGACCCGTTTAACCTGGCACCCGTGGGTAGTGGACCGTATCAGTTCGTGCGTTTACTCAGCGACGGGGGAAAGATAACCGGCCTGGTACTTAAGGCCTTCAACCAGTATTACCGCGATCCAGCTTTCATAGAGCAGTTGGTGTTCCAGTATTATCCAAGTTCCCAGTCTGCCTTATCCGCTTATGAAGATGGAGAAATTGAAGGCATCAGCCAGATTACGCCCGAGGTTCTCCCTGAAGCCATGAAAGAACCAAATCTCAATCTGTATACTGGACGTTTGCCCGAACTAAGCATGGTTATCTTCAATTTGGACAACCCGGAGGTGCCATTTTTCCAGGATGTCGGTGTTCGCCGTGCCTTGCTCATGAGCTTGAACCGCCAACGAATGATCAATACTTTGTTAGGAGGTCAAGCAATTATTGCTGATGGCCCGATTCTCCCCGGGACTTGGGCATATTATCAGGGTATTGAACGTGTGAATTATGACCCGGAGGCAGCCATCAATTTGCTAAAGGAAGCCGGGTATACCATACCGGCAGAAGGTGGTAGTGTGCGCGCCAAGGAAAACCAGAAGCTGTCATTTGAGTTGCTCCTACCTGATGATCCTGAGCATCAGGCGATCGCACAGTCTCTCGAGCAAGATTGGGCCCGGCAAGGGGTGCAAGTGAGGTTAACGCCGGTACCGTATGATCAGCTGGTGAATGACTACCTTGACCCCCGTAATTACCAAGCCGCCTTGATCGATCTCAACCTGTCGCGCTCCCCTGACCCTGATCCTTATCCATTTTGGCATCAGGCCGAAGTCACGGGTGGGCAAAATTACGCAAAATGGAATGACCGCCAGGCCAGTGAATACCTTGAGCAGGCCCGCATCACGGTGGACGTAGCTGAACGCACCCGCCTGTATCGCAACTTCCAGGTGCGTTTCACCAATGAAATGCCGGCGCTGCTGCTCTTTTATCCGGTATTTACCTATGCCGTCGACAACCAGGTCCAGGGGGTCACCATGGGACCACTCTATGACACCAGCGATCGTTTCGCCACAATTACTTCCTGGTTCTTACTGGCTAAGCGTTCCACAGGGGTAGAGGCTAGCCCTGCATCTGGCACCCTTATACCCGGCCAGGGAACCGCGACAGCTCTACCGTCAGAGGCTCCCTAATAGATTGCCATAAACCCTCAATCAAATCGGATTTACGGTGTTCGATTGTAAATGCGACGGTAGATGTTAAAGTTTTCGTAAATGCGTTGGATGTACTCGCGTGTCTCGCTGAAGCGGATTACCTCTAAGAAAAGGTCAGGGTCGTTGGGAGCCAGGTTTTTCCAAGTCACCGCGTTACCCGGACCAGCATTATAGGCTGCCAGAGCAGCGTACATATCGCCATCCAAATAAGAACGTTGCCAGTCGAGGTATTCATTCCCCAAAGTGATACTGACAATCGGACGGTAGAGGTCATCGCTGGTATAGTTAGCAGGCCACCCGGCTTTAGCTGCAATCTCTTCACCTGTGGTGGGGATGATTTGCATCAACCCGCGCGCATTGGCCGAAGAGCGAACAAATCCCTCGAACAGGCTTTCCTGGCGAATCATACTGAACAGAAATAATGGGTGGAAGTTGTAGGTTTGGGCCGCCGAGATTACCAGCTCCCTATAATATATGCCGAATCGGATGTGATTGAAGTAAATTGGAGCGCTCAAGGTTTCAGAGTCGTCCATACCGGCCAAATCCAGCACCTGCCGGGCAGCGAATATCGCTGTACGGTAAAGGCCAATTTCGATCAAATAATTGGCTAAACGATAGCTATCAACCGGGTCGGTTTTCACAGATTGGCGCAAATCTTCAAATTCACCCCGGGCTTCCATAAATAAACCTAACTGCCAGAGCAAGTCCCCTCGTTTAAAACGATCATCGCCTGCCAAAGGACCAGGACCAGATAAATCCACTTCATGCGGGATGTTGAAGATTGTATGCATCCACGCCTCAGCTTCGCCTCGTTCTGCTTGCAGGTTATAAGAAAGATCGTAGACTTCAGGCGGCGTAAAAGCTGGTAATCCTGCTAGCATGTCCCGCGCACGCTCGCTGTAATAGCCGGTACGGTCCAGGGCAGCAGCCTGCTCCCAGTTTGAATGGGCTGCGTTAGAATCTCCTAGGGTTACCTGGCATTTTCCGCTCCAGAAATAAAGCGCAGCACGTTGATCCAAATTACCGGCTAATGGCAAGTCGGTTTGGAAGGTAGTATAAGCAGCCGGATAATCTTCCAGACGGTAACGGCTTATGCCCGCTAAGAAGAGGGCGCGGTAAGCTTGATCGGATTCGGGGAATTCAGTAGCTACTCGCTCCCATAAGTCGGCAGCTTGTTCGAGGCGGTTGGCGCGCTCGTTGATGCTGGCAGCATCAAAAAGGAATTCGGCTGCTCGAGGGTGCGAAGGGACAGCAGCCACGAAATCTAATAACGTCTGAGCAGCCTGGATGAACTCGTCCAAATGAAGCCATAGGGTGTTTGCTTTGTTCTCCCAGGCGTTTGCCCAATATCGACTGTCTGGATAATCCTGGATGACTCGATCCCATTCACTGATAGCAGCCTGGTGTTCTCCAAGAGCGCTAAACGACAAACCTTTGTAATAGTAAGCTATTGCGGGTTCCTCAGGGCTGGAGAGTAAATAACGATCGAAAGCAGCCACGGCAACGCTGTACTGTCCAGCGTAGTAGTCCACCAGGCCACGGTCCAGCTCATTTACAGTGACGCCATTTTCTACCAGTGTAACCAATGCTAAATAAGTATCGTTGGAAAGAGGGAAATTTTTAACGGCGTCCGAATAGGCCTCATACGCCAGATCAATTTCCCCCAAATTGGTATATGCCTGACCCATTAGCAGATCCATCCGGGCTTTGGTATAGTCGTTTGAAGAGCGCTGATAGATATCCTGATAGCCAACGGCAGCTGTGGCATAATCTCCTGCCAGATCGTAGGATTGGGCGATCTTTATGTCGAGTTCAAGGTCTGGGCTTATGCGCCCGGCTAGCATGGCACGCTGGTAGGTTTGAATGGCGCCCAGGTAATCCTCGCCGGCAAAAAGAGCATCTCCCTGTAATTCATAAATATAGCCATCGATTGGGCTCGGACCCAAGTCTAGGTAATCCTGGTAGGTTTCGGCTGCTTTCAGATAGTCTTGCAAGGTAGAGTAGGTCTCGGCAAGGTAGAAATATGTTGTAGAGAGGTGTGGTGAAGCGGGATACCTTATTATTAAATCTTCTAAGGTAGCCTGAGCCTTCAGGTAATCACCCTCCTGAAAATAAACGCGGCCAATACCCAGGCGAGCTGCGCTTTGGATCTCGGGATCAGGGTTAGCGTTAAGCGCAGTTTGGTACTCAGTTAGAGCAGTATCCCAGTCGCCATTAAAGATCGCATGGTCACCCTGAGCAACGCGAGCGGCCGGTACAGGTGTTGGTGTGGGCGTTGGCGACGGTGTGGCTGTTGGGGTGGGGGTTGTCGTTGGGGAAGGTGTGATTGTCGGCGTGGCTGTCGACCTTCCTGGTAGCATGTTGACCGCGTTGCACGCCAGGGATAATGCGATCAATAGCCAGAGCGGCATCAACTTCTTAATGGTTGATATGGATAGCGTCCTGGCTTGCCGGGTAGGATTGGGCAAAACCCTACCCTTGCACCGCCGCTGGAAAGGTCTTATCGGCATGCTGGTGACTATACCCTAGAGGAGAGTTAGGTGTCAATGTCCGTAGTGGATCTTTAGTCAGGAGAATTTTGAAGAATTTGACTTGGATGGTGTGTGACCTTATAATGTAACCGATCAAAGTCTCGGGGTTACACTTCAGATGTTGAAATGGGTATTGGATAGATCCATCGAGTAACGTTTTGCCTTTTGGCAGGAAGGAATGAAGCATGTCCGGGATTGTTTGTGCAATTCGAGGTGGGCCAGACAGCCGGTCTACGATTGACCATGCGATCTCATTAGCTGAGGAAACCGGTTTGCCTCTATATTTCTTATATGTAGTTAATCTGGATTTTCTTGCCCACACCACCAGCAGCCGTGTGCAGGCCATCTCAGCCGAAATGCACCAAATGGGAGAATTCATCTTGTTGTCAGCGCAATCCGCCGCGGCTGCGAAAAAGCTTGCCGCGCAAGGGATTGTGCGACACGGCAAAGTCGTTGACGAAATTATTAACCAATGCCATGAAATAAAAGCTGATTATTTGGTTCTAGGATTGCCCCAGGGTCGGGATCCAGAAAATATCTTCAGCAAAGGACAGCTGCAACGTTTCAGTGAAAGGATTGAACGTGAAGCTGGTGCCAAGGTGGTCTTGACGGGGGGAATAGCGGATGAATAGTCGATTTCTTCGGGCTTTATTGGTCTTGATTGTGATCGGGGTTAGCCTTGCCCTGGTAATCACTCGGGCACATGCTCAGGTGGAGACACCGGAACCAGAGCGAGTGATCATTGGTCAGGTGATCGACCAGCAAGGTCAGCCGGTGGAGGCTGCTGAGGTAATGCTGAAGGCAAGTGGGCAAACCAATCCGATCGCAGAGGCTAGCACACAACCTGATGGGCGTTACACCTTGATCTTACCATCATCCAATCCAATTTCTGGCAGCCTAAGCGTAGATATCCAACGCGCCCACTTTAAAGATGTTGACCTGGAATTGGATGCAAGCGCCATAAAAGACCTGCGTTTGGGTGAAACTGTCGCCATGCCTGTAATAACCTTAAACAGGCAAATAAATTTGGCTTTTTGGATAGCTACCCTTACTTTTGTGATCATGTTATTGCTTATCGCAGCTGACAAGCTGCATAATACCTTGGCGGCTCTGGTGGGTGCTTCCATCATCTTCGCTTTCAGCTACTCCAGTGATCTGCTGGGAGAAGGGCTTTTTATCTTTAATTTTCAGGGCGCTCTTCATTATGTCGATTGGAATGTGATCTTCTTGGTGATGGGCATGATGATCGTAATCGCCGTAGTGGAGAGAACCGGTATCTTTCAATGGTTGGCGTTTGTAGCCTATCAACTTTCAGGTGGGCAGGCTTGGTTGTTGGTCACGATATTGATGATCATCACTGGCGTCGCTTCCGCTTTTCTTGATAACGTGACTACTATGCTGTTGATGACGCCGATCACCGTGCAGATCGCCTTGGCCTTAGGTATTAATCCGCTGGCATTGCTCATGCCCGAAGTGATGGCCTCAAATGTAATTGGGATCAGCACTTTAATCGGAACCCCCACCAATATCCTGATCGGTTCATACGCTCATATATCATTCAACGGTTTCCTGGTAAATCTGACGCCTGGTGTTATTTTGGCCATGCTTGGACTGACCATCTACAGCCAATTTGCTTACCGCCGTGAACTGCAAGTTGCCAGCGAGGTCTCGCCTCTATTGTTGGAAAAGCTGTCCGAGCGAGCGCACATCACCGAATTAGACCATTTAAAAAAAGTCGGCTGGGTAGGGGCTGGAATGCTCATCCTCTTTATTTTTGGTGAAAATGTACACCTGGTACCCGCAGTGACAGCCTTGATGGGTGCCACTGTGTTGTTGGTTTGGATTAAACCCGATATTGAAGAAATGATCGAAGCCGTTGATTGGACGACTCTAGTTTTTTTCATTGCCTTGTTTATCGTTGTCGGCTCCATCCAAGAAGTAGGGTTGATCAGCATGATCGCAGACCTGATTGCCCGTCTGGTTGGAGGAAGTTTACTTCTAACGATGTTGACTGTAATCTGGGTGAGCGCGATCATCTCTACGGTGATCGCCAATATTCCCTTTACTGCTGCTATGCTGCCGGTAATTGGCTATCTGTCCACTATTGTCCCGGGAGCTCATAGTAAAGTGTTGTTCTTTTGTCTGGCAGTGGGTTCAGCCCTAGGTGGCAATGGTTCACTGATCGGGGCTTCAGCTAATATGGTAACTGCAGGGATTTCTGAACGGGCTGGTTATCCCATTTCCTATATGTATTTTATAAAGAAGGGATTTCCGGCTTTACTTATCACGGTCGGGCTGGCAACGCTATGGTTGATCTTGCGTTTCCTGGTACTAAGCCCGCCACCTGGTTGAGTAAAGGTAGAAATGGGAGATAGAGATCATGAACGAGGAGGAAATCCGTCACATTATCTGTGCCGTACGGGGAAGACCGGAAAGCCGGGCGACAGTCACCCATGCTATTGACTTGGCCTTGAAGCACGGTGCCAGGCTGACGTTTCTCCACGTAATGGATGCTGAGTTTTTGCAGCATGCCACCATCGGCCCTCTGAGCGTGATATATGAGGAGTTAAATAAAATGGGCCAATTTGCCATGATGATCCTTTGTGACCGGGCAACCCGGCGAGGTGTATCGGAAGTGGGTTATGTCGTAATGCAGGGCAACATCCGAAACCAGATCGACCAATTCGTCAGAAATTCCCCAGCCGATATCATGGTGATGGGTAAACCCAAACCAAAAACCGCCAGGAGCATTTTCAGGGAAAATGAAATTCGGGTTTATATCCACCAGCTGGAAGAGCAGGCGAATATTCGGGTTGTTCAGGTTGACCCGGATTCTGTGAATCAAAAACCCCCAGACAAACTGTAATAGCTTTCTTTGACACTCTTGGCAGCTATCCCTTTGACAAAGCTGTATACCCATGTTAAACTCAATTCACCTTTCGAGATAACGCTCTCCGGCGAGGGCGTTTTTTTAGCGTATTAGGTATGCGAACGATTGAGTGGCATTACCCTAGCGGGCAATTGTGTATGATCGACCAGCGTTTACTGCCTGGTGAGTTCCGGATAGTAAGTTACGGTGATTACCGCCAAGTAGCTGCAGCCATCCGGGAGATGGTGGTGAGAGGCGCGCCGGCGATTGGTGCCGCCGCCGCTTTCGGCCTTGCATTAGCAGCCCGGCAGTCCACCGCGAAGGATGTGGACATACTCCGTGAGGAATTGAAAGACGCTGCTGAAACATTGGGTAAAGCCAGACCGACTGCTGTTAATTTAAGATGGGCGCTCAAGCGGGTGTTGAGTGTCGCCATGCTGGTTTCGGGATCAGTTGATGACCTGCAGCAAGCGGTCTTGCAGGCAGCTCAACGGATTGCTGACCAGGATGTGGTCATCAACCAGCGTATGGCCGGTTATGGCGCAGCTTTGATCGATGACGGTGACACCGTGATCCATCACTGCAATACCGGTTCGCTGGCAGCAGTGGAATGGGGAACAGCTTTGGGCGTCATCCGCATGGCGCACGAGATGGGCAAGCAAGTGAGCGTCCTGGTGGATGAAACCCGACCGCGCCTCCAAGGGGCGCGTCTGACCGCCTGGGAACTGGAGCAATATGGCATCCCCTACGAAATTATCAGCGATAATGCTGCTGGATATTTCCTGCACACCGGGCAGGCACAGAAAGTATTTGTAGGCGCCGACAGGGTAGCTGTAAACGGGGACGTAGCCAATAAAATTGGCACCTACATGCTCGCCCTGGCTGCTGACGATAATAATGTGCCGTTTTACGCAGTCGTTCCCACTTCAACAGTGGATTTATCCCTGGCTGATGGGGAATTAATACCGATTGAAGAGCGTGACGCTGGTGAGATACTTGACCTACAGGTAGGAGGGAAACGCGTGGCTCCTATCAAGGCCTCCGCTCGCAATCCGGCATTCGATATAACCCCCAACCGTTTAGTCACGGCGATTGTGACAGAGTACGGGGTAGTGTATCCGCCCTTCGAGCAGAACCTGCCTGAATTTGTTCGGGACGATGAAAGATGATCCTGGCTTCTTCACAAACCCAAAATAATGTAATACATCACTACGGAAAACGGCTATGAATATCGTCCTGACCGGCTCAGTGGCTTTTGATTACTTGATGTCCTTTCCTGGATATTTTCGGGATCACATTTTGCCTGATAAACTTGGATCCCTGAGTCTCTCATTTCTGGTGGAAAGCCTGGTGCGGCGGCCGGGAGGAACTGCCCCAAACATCGCTTATACCCTGGCGTTATTGGGGGAACACCCCCGTATCTATGCAACCGTCGGAGAGGATTTCGAGGAATACCGAAGTTGGTTAGAAGGTCGAGGGGTGGATACAACTGCTATTCGGGTGATTCCTGGTGAATATACCGCCTCTTTTTTTGCCAATACCGACCGGTCTAATTCCCAGATTGCCAGTTTTTACCCGGGAGCTATGGCGCATGCAGCCGAGTTGTCTTTATATGATTTGGATGGGGAAACACCCGATGTAGTGATGATCTCGCCCAACGAACCTAATGCCATGGCTCGCTATGTAGTCGAATGCCAGGAAATGAGCGTACCGTATTTATACGACCCGAGCCAGCAAATCCCTCGCCTGAGAGACGATGAGCTGCGCCAGGGAGTGGAAGGTGCCTTGGCCCTGTTTGTGAATGATTATGAGCTGAGTATGATCCAAAACAGAATCTCAATGAGATTACAGGAAATTAGGGAGCATACCAGGTTCACAGTGGTAACCCAAGGGGAATTGGGAGCCACTATTTACGCTGGAGAGCAGGTATATCGTATCCCTGTAGTTGTCCCCGAGGTTATCGTTGATCCCACAGGGGTAGGTGATGCTTTCAGGGGCGGTTTCCTGACCGGTTACGCCCATGGAATGGACCTGGAGATTTGTGGAGAGTTGGGGGCACTTGCTGCCACTTATTGCATCGAACAGCAAGGTCCTCAAGGGCATACTTATACCCGAACGGAATTCCTGGCTCGTTTTCGCAGGCATTTTGACGATGGCGGGCTTTTGGACGGGTTGTTCATGGCAGGTTGAAGGTTGACGAAGCAGTGGCTGGATTCTTTCACTTCGTAACGATTTGAGCGAGTAAATCGTCGTCTGGTTTCACATAATCTTTCTTTTTGATGGAGACTCTCATGGATAAATATGATGTCAAGGACATGCATTTAGCTGAAGGTGGGCGTAGGCGCATCGAATGGGCGGAGCGCGAGATGCCCGTATTACGTTTGATCCGCCAACGATTTTCAACAGAGCGTCCGCTAGAGGGGGTGCGCATTTCTGCTTGCCTACATGTCACCACGGAAACTGCCAATTTGATGCATACTTTACAGGAAGGCGGTGCGGAGGTAGTGCTCACTGCTTCGAATCCCCTCTCCACTCAGGACGATGTGGCAGCTTCCCTAGTGACTCATTTTGAAATCCCGGTCTTTGCTATCAAAGGTGAAGACCATGTGACTTATTACAAGCACATTGACGCTGCTCTGGACCATCATCCCAACCTGACCATGGACGATGGCGCTGACCTGGTCAGCACCTTGCACAAGGAGCGCCGGGAGCTGCTAGAGGGCGTTATCGGCGGGACGGAAGAGACCACCACCGGTGTGATCCGTTTGAGAGCCATGGCTGCCGATGGGGCTTTGATGTTTCCTGTCTTGGCGGTAAACGATGCCATGACCAAGCATCTTTTCGACAACCGCTATGGAACCGGCCAATCCACCATCGATGGCATTGTCCGGGCCACCAATATCCTACTAGCAGGCCGGAATTTTGTGGTAGCAGGATATGGTTGGTGCGGGCGCGGCCTGGCAATGCGGGCGCGGGGCATGGGCGCCAACGTGATCGTGACCGAAGTGGATCCATTGCCAGCCCTCGAAGCAGTTATGGATGGCTTTCGGGTGATGCCAATGATGGAAGCTGCCAAAGTAGGTGATATTTTCGTGACCCTGACAGGCGACATCAATGTGGTTGACAAACATCATTTCGAAATCATGAAAGATGGGGCTATCGTTGCCAATTCCGGTCACTTCAACGTCGAGATCAACATCCCCGCTCTGGAAGCGATGGCGGTTGACAAACACCTGGTGCGGCCTTATGTGGAGCAATACCAGCTGCCGGATGGTCGTCAGATAAACCTGCTGGGTGAGGGTCGCTTGATAAACCTGGCGGCCGCTGAAGGGCATCCAGCCAGCGTCATGGATATGTCCTTCGCCAACCAGGCGCTCTGCTTGGAATACATGGTTAAGAACGCCGACACGCTGGTTAACCAAGTACACAGCGTGCCGGGGGAGATCGATCATGAGATCGCCCGGTTGAAATTAGCAGCTATGAGTATCCAAATTGATGTGCTAACCTCCCAGCAGGTGGCATACCTGAACTCATGGAAGGAGGGAACTTAGAAGAAGCGGTTAATTTTTCCGTTTGGCGTTTTCGTTCGGATCATTCCGGATATTCATTGATCCGGCAGAGGATCAGGGCATTTGGACAATGATCTCGATGAAAAATGGATCGCCAAAGGGCTCTCCCTGGGGGGAGAAAGCCTGCCAGGCGCTGCGGTAGGCACCTGGCTCTGCGGGCGCAATGAAAGCGATGCGAATAACCGCCTGAGTTCCACTACGGGCAGGATAAAGGGCTTGTTCGTTGGGTGCTCCCAGGTCAGGGCCAGCGATTATCTTTAATCGATAGCTCTGATTCCAATTGCAGCTACCGCTATTTTCCACTAGCCAGCGTTTATCCAGGAGCGTGCCAGGTGATACGCTGCTCCCATCGGGGATGGTTAAATCGTCAAGAAAGGTGAGACCAGCTATACAAGCAGGCGTAGGGGTCAGGCGAAGACCCTCACTCAGATCGGCCATCGCTTGCGGGTTGGTAGGGGTGGTGCGGGCTGGTGCGGTTATCAACGCGGCTGGAGCAGCCAAGGAAGGGGCTACGTAAGGAGTGACTTTTTCACCGCTGGCCGTGCAGGCTGCGACCGCTATGGGGAAAAGGATGAGCCAGCCAATAGGGGGCTTTTTGCTCACTTATTTACCAATGCTGATTGGTATCATGGCGGTTTCAGATTTCCTCATCGGTTAATTCGGAGTCGTTCTCATCGTTAAGCGGGAAGGGCAATAGCCCACTCAGGGCTTGCTGTCGAATTGCGAGCTCAATTTCATTCGAAAGGTCAGGGTTCTCTCGCAGGAAATCCTTAGCGTTCTCGCGTCCCTGCCCCAGGCGAATGTCACCATATGAATAGTAAGATCCGCGTTTCTCGATGATTTCAAGCTCGGCAGCTAGATCGAGCAAATCCCCGGCTTTAGAAATACCTTCGTTGTACATGATATCGAATTCAGCCGTGCGGAAGGGTGGCGCCACTTTGTTTTTAACCACCCGCACACGCGTGCGGTTGCCGATGATCTCTGAGCCTAGCTTGATGGATTGGATGCGGCGTACATCCAAGCGGACCGAAGCATAAAATTTTAAAGCCATTCCCCCGGATGTGGTCTCTGGATTGCCGAACATCACGCCGATTTTCTGGCGCAGCTGGTTGGTAAAGATTACGGAGGTGTTCGTCTGTTTAATCGCCCCGGAAAGTTTACGCAAAGCCTGGGACATTAAACGAGCCTGCATACCCATGGAGGCGTCGCCCATATCGCCCTCTATCTCAGCCCGTGGTACCAGGGCTGCCACGGAATCGATCACCACCACATCCACGGCGCCCGAACGTACCAGAGTCTCGGTGATCTCAAGCGCTTGTTCGCCCATATCGGGCTGAGAAATTAGCAGGCTTTCGAGATTAACGCCGCAGCGAGATGCGTAGGATGGGTCAAGGGCATGTTCCATGTCGATAAAGGCGCAGGTGCCACCCAGCTTCTGGGCTTCGGCAACGATGTGTTGTGCGATGGTGGTTTTTCCGGAGGATTCCGGGCCGTAGATTTCTGTGATGCGACCACGTGGGATGCCACCAACGCCCAGAGCGATATCCAATGAAAGCGACCCGGTTGGGATAACTTCTACCAACAAATGTTGCGATTCACCCAGGCGCATGATGGCGCCGTCGCCGTATCGCTTGGTGATATCTCCTAAGGCCTTATCCAGCGCCACCTGGCGAGCTTCATTGGGTTCATTTGAAGAAGAACTGCTTCGAGCCATGTTTGTCACTCCTGGTTCTAAGTACCGTAGATGTGGGCAGATATTGTCCACAAGTAGCGTTCTAGATGCTCCCCTCTTAATTATAAGCTTGATATTAGTAGGACTTACGCAGTTGGTGGGAAGATGGGGGTGTTTGGGCGGGCATTGCCCGCCCAAACACCCCCGATTTTTACCTGAACTGCGTAACTACTAATTAGTTTAGCACAGATGTTCTGGGTGTCAAGGGGAAGGCGGAGTAAAATTTCCAGGTAGTGCCGCCGGATGTTCAGAAACGAAACCGCTGCGCCCTCGAAAGGTGAAAGTATTTACCAAACCAGGTTGGATCTGGAACTCTAAAGTGTAATTCTTGCTCAAATAATTGATCTCGACATAATATCTACCAGCAGGCAGGTCGCTGATCACCATGTTTTCTTGGTAGTATGGGTCGCTGTGTACTGGACCAGCACCGTAGGAATAGGCTGACCAGGTTTGCCCACTGCTTTGGGAGCGTAGCGTGACCAGCTGACCTTCTAGGAAAACGCCGCCGGTATTCATCACCCGCCCAGCAACAACGCCCCAACCCTGGGGCGGCACCAGCCAGAGTTCTGGGTTGCGTGTCGAGAAGAAGTCACCTTTGCTCAAACGAACTTCAAAGTGAAGGTGTGGTCCCGTTACTTTTCCGGTTTGGCCGCTGAGACCGATCTGGTCACCGCTCTCGACGTGTTGTCCTTTGACCACATCGATGTGGTCAAGGTGTCCGTAAACTGTATATAGGGTTTCGCCCTGGTATCCAAAATCGTGGCGGATAAGGATGGCTAAACCATACGGATCAGAGGTATCAAAATAGCCATAATACAGGCCATACCCTGCCCAGGTGACTTTCCCCGGAGCAGCAGCCAGCACCGGGGTGCCAGGAGATGCTGGAATGTCGACCCCGCTGTGTACGATATCTTCAAAGAATACCCCCCCGTAACGATAGTTTGCCAGGGGCCAGTTGATCTCATCGGCCGCGATAGGACGAGCGAAGTAGAAGTGATCGTATGGTGTCTGTGCCCAGGGCGTGGGATAAAGTGCAGGACGCCAAGCGGAGACGGGGGCAGGACCAGGTGTTGGAAAAGAAAACCGCAATGGGTCGGGTCCTGGGGTAGGCGGCTGATCGACCGGAAGCGTAACCTGTTTGGCAATTTTTGTATCGAGGACCATAAGTGGGGTGGCGGGGATGGCCATTAAATCGCCCTTTGGTACCGGCGAATCTGTTGGCAGCCTGGGTGCTCTGGTGGGAATGCTACTCGGGGATGGCGGCAGAGTGGCGAATGGTGCTGGCAGGCAAGCATAAAGGAGTGAAATAGCCAGCCCCATCAGGATTGACCCGTACCAGTTGCGACGTATGGATGCGGAGAGGCTCATAGCCCAGGTTATGGGGTTGGCTGCTGCGTAGGGGAAAACGTAGCAGTGGGGCTCAAGGGGGTCAGGGTTGGCCTAGGAGTTGGGGTTAGGGTAGGTGTGGGGGTACGAAACCAACGTGATGTCGGCCTGGGAGTCAGGGTGGGGGGAATGATCGCTGTGGGAGTGATCAATGCTTCAGGTGGGTAGAGCTCCAATATCGCTGAACGCCAATCCTCACCATCCTTGAACACAAATTCGTTCATGCGAGCCGCGAAGTAAGCTGAGCGCCAGGTCATCAGCGCCGGAAGGCGCTCCCAGCCGTAAGATCCAGCCAGCTCGGTAAAGTCAACCCAATACCCGTTGGGAATAGCCAGCGCCAAAGCCCCACCCGCCTCATAGGTAAGCGGGTCCCCTTTATAGCGCTCATCAAAATCCCAGGGAAGATACTGCAGTGGCATGCCCTGGCTACCGTCTTGAAAGCGAGCCCTTATGTACACCCGCCAGTAGGTTTGAGAGCCGAATTGCTCAGGTACTATCACGAGCCAGCCGGCATTGAGCGGGAGTGTGTTGAAGGCGAAAGCCCTGCCGGTGTACAGCCAATCGCTGCCCATGCTTGGGGGCAGCGGATCGGTAAGGGGCACGAAGGCGTTTTCTAGGGTGGCAAGCAAGTCCCATCCGGCTTCTTTTGCCACACGTTCGCGCAGGGCCTGGAATGCCTCATCTACAAAATCGTGAAGCAGTGCATATGGCGCTTGTACATCTTGAAGGGGTACCAGGTGCTGGCGGCCGCCTGGAATGCCTGAACCGTTTGATACCGCGGCTTGCCATGGGGGAGTCGGTGTGAGTTGAGCAGCCTGATCGAAGGCATTTGCTAAGGGGCGATTTAAGGTCACATCGTCCCAGGTTAAACCTTTCACTGGTCCTGGTAAGATAAACGGGGGTAGCACCAGTAGATTATCCTCAACCGTATTGGCGGTTATCAAGGTCTCTTGAGGTTCCAAAATGGTAGTCAGCAACGTGGTACTGTCCGGGCTCCAAGCCGGCCAGTCGCCGCTGCCGGCATAACGCGGCTCACCATCATCGCTGCTCCACACATACAGGTTGTGGTTGCCGTTATGTGTGGCTGCCCACGCCAGTCTTGAGCCATCACTGGACCAGACAGGGTGAGATTCAATCGATTGTGAATCCTGGCTGAGATTGGTGAAGCGTTCTGCCCCCACTTTGTCGAGGTCAGCCAGCCAGATTTCGGGTTCGCCAGTCCGGGTGGAGACAAAGGCAATCTGCCGACCTCGCGGCGACCAAGCCGGTGCAAAATCAGCTGCTGGATGGTCACTCAGGATGATAGGAGCTTGAGAGCCGTCTATGGCTCGGATGACGATTTCAAAATTATCCCCGCTATAGGTTTCATAGGCGACGAACTGGCCATCAGGCGACCAGGTAGGAAAAGCGTCATATTCAGGTGTTTCCATCAGACGGGTGACTTCTCCGTCCCTCAGGTCGAGCAGATACAAATCCCATTGACCGGCGCGATTGGATGCAAATGCCAATCGCCTGTGATCGGGGCTCAGAGCAGGGGTGATATCGTCCCAGGCACCATCTGTGATGCGAGTAAGTGGCAGAGATAAGGGCCGATAAGCGAAGAGATGGGTATAACCACTTTCGCCCATTGCCAGGAAGATCGTGCCTCGATATAAAGGGGAGTTTAGGAAGAGCGAAGGGACGGTCATCTGCGGACTAGGGGCAATTGTGGATGTAACCGTAGGACTGGGTACCCGGGAAGCAAATGGTGTCGATTGGATGCCTGCTTCGGTGATGGGGCGTTTGGATGTAACTGATAGGGTGATAGGGGGAGTTATCGGTAAAGGCGAGATCACTCGAGCCTGCACTAGTGGCCAAGCCAACAGGCTCAAGATAATCAGGGGAACGCATAAAATAACCGCAATCGTCCTGGTTTGGCCCCGTGATTTCCTGGGCGACCCCTGCTGCTGAGGCGTTGATGGGAGCTTGTCCGGGGGTGGTGCCGGTGGTAGAGACATTTTACGCATTCTAGCACGCCCCTGAGGGCGCGTCAATTACGCTGGAGTAACCGTTGGAGGCAGGCGCGCTTACATTTTTGAAAAGTGAATTACCCTTCGAACCCTGTGGTGTAGAGATGGAAATATACACCGCCTGAAGCGAGTAGTTCGCTATGAGTGCCCTGTTCGACAATCCGACCATCCTGAATCACGACGATGAAATCAGCATTGACCACCGTGGAGAGGCGGTGGGCGATTACAATCGCAGTTCTACCTTGCAAGAGGCGTGCCAGGGCGCGCTGAATGAGGCGTTCAGTTTGGGTATCCACGGAGGAGGTGGCTTCGTCAAGGATTAATATGCATGGATCTGCCAGCAAGGCGCGGGCGAACGAGATCAACTGGCGCTGGCCGACAGATAGTAGTGCGCCACCTTCTTCAACCGGGCTGTCAAATCCATGACGCATGCGCATGATGAATTCGTGGGCGCCAACAGCTGTGGCGGCAGCCTCGATTTCTTCATTCCTGGCATTCAGGCGGCCAAAGCGAATGTTCTCCCGGATAGTGCCGTTGAATAGGAAAGGATCCTGCAGGACGATACCCATTTGTTTTCGTAGACTGCTTTGAGTGACGTGCTTCAGATCATAACCATCGATAAAAATCCTTCCCTCGGTGGGATCGTGAAAGCGGCTAATTAATTTCACGAGGGTGGATTTGCCTGCACCGGTTTCACCCACCAGGGCGATAGTCTGGCCGGCTGGTACATGCAGATTGATGTGCTCTAATACATATTGTCGAGGCCGGATGGGCAGATCACCCCCAGATGATGCCTCTCCTGCTTGTATCTGGTCGTCAGTGTAATAAAAGGAGACGTCCTCAAAGCGCACCTCTCCACGTATCCGGGGGAAATCGATGGCTTCGGGAGCGTCTGCTACTTCGGAAGGAGTATCTAGCAGGGTAAAGATACGTTCTCCACCAGCCATGGTGGATTGGAAAGAATCATACCGCCGGCTCAAGTCTCGAATGGGGTCGAAGAAACGGTCGATATAAAGCACAAAGGCCACCAACACACCAGCGGTGATCTGCTCTCCCAGCACGGCAGTGCCTCCTAACCAGATCACCAGAGCTGTTGCCAACGTTCCCAAGAATTCTATGGAGGCTGGGAAAGCTGCTGCCACCCGAGCAGCTCGCAGGTTTGAATCCAGATTATATTGATTGACTTCTCCGCGAAAGTTCTGGTAGTTGACCGCTTGCCGAGAAAAAGCCTGCACGACTCGAACACCATTGATGTTTTCAGCCAGAACTGAGTTGACCCAGCTGATGGCAGCGCGCACTTGCCGGTAATTTTCACGGGCTTTCGTGCGGAAGATGATGGTAGCAACCATCATGATAGGCAAGACTGTGAAGGTCAGCAGGGATAAGTGTAGATCCATACTCAACATTGCGAACAGAATCCCTACCAACGTGAACAGGTCACGGGCGATCGCCAGCACTGCCCAAGTGAGGAATTCCCGCAAGACGCCCACATCGTTTATCACTCTGGTGATGACGCGACCAACGCTGTAACGGTTAAAGAAACTTAGAGAGAGATTCTGGAGGTGTTCAAATAAATGAGCGCGCAGGTCATAGATGATCGACTGGCCTACGCGAGCCATGATATTGACGCGCAGGTAAGTTGCTACCCATTGAACCGCAGCTGCCAGCAGATAAAGTAAGATTGCCTGGCGCAGAGCCGCTAACGATCCGGCTTCCATGCCGGAATCGAGGGCAACTTTAACCAGGTATGGGCCTGCAACCGCAGCTGCTGAACCGGTGAGCATAAAAAGTAACGCCAGCAGGAACCGCCGACGGTATGGACCCACATAAAAAACCAAGCGCCTTACTATTTTTGGATCGTAGCCCTTCAAGTAAATGTCTTCGATATGGGGAGGAGATTGAGCCATGATTAATTAATCGGTATCGATTCCATGGGACCTGGAGACCGTGATCTGTTGAGCGATGGGACTGGCTTCGAGCGCTTCCATTTCCTGGCGAAATTGCTCCTGGTCGCGTAATTGCAGATCATAAATTTCGCGATACAGGCCTTCCTGAGCGAGCAACTCGGCGTGAATGCCGCGCTCGACAATCCTGCCATTTTCCATCACCAGAATGAGATCAGCCCGGCGGACGGTGGATAAGCGGTGAGCGATTACAAAGGTGGTGCGGCCTTCCATCAATCGATCCAGAGCATGCTGGATCAATCTCTCTGTCTGCGTATCTACGCTGGAAGTTGAGTCATCCAGGATTAGAATACGGGGATCCATCAGCAAAGCACGGGCGATTGCAACCCGCTGGCGCTGACCTCCGGAGAGGGTGACACCACGTTCACCCACGACCGTGTCGTAGCCTTGAGGCATGTCAATAATGAAATTGTGAGCTTGAGCGGCCTTAGCTGCCATCATAATTTCGTCCTGGCTGGCACCTGGTCGCCCATAAGCGATGTTCTCCCGCAGGGTCGTTGAGAAGAGCAGCGAAGTTTGCAACACAATGCCGATTTGTTTGCGCAAAGAAATCAAGTCAAGCTGGCGTACGTCATGACCGTCTATTAGAATTGCGCCCTGGCTGGCGTCGTAGAAACGTGGGATAAGGTTGACCAGGCTGGTTTTACCTGATCCTGTGGGACCGATTAAAGCGACAACCTGGTTTGGCTCTACGGTTAGATTGATGTCTTCTAAAGCCTGGGTTGTCTCTCCATGATAATGGAAGCGCACATTGTAAAATTCGACGCGTCCGGACAGGGTTGTTGGGCTAACGGCTCCCTCAGGGGAACGGATTTCCGGTTCGAGATCTAGAATCTCAAAGGTCCGGCGAACGCCGGCAACAGCTTCCCCCGCCAGGTTGACTAACCAGGTAAGTTGTTGGGCAGGGGATGCCAGCATGAGTAGATAGCTGTTGAAGGCCACTACTTCGCCAATTGTCATTTCCCCCTGGATCACCATCTGACCACCGAACCACAATATTAAGATGGTACCAAGGGTTACCAGAAGGTATGAGGTGGGCATAATTTTGGACCACTCGCCGATGACGGTGACGCGGGCGTTGTACAGGCTGCGGTTGCCCTGGTCGAAGCGTTCGATCTCGTAAGGCTCCCTGGCAAAGGCGCGCACCACCTGGACACCTGTAACGTTTTCCTGCAAGCGAGCGGAGAGTTCGCCGAGAGCGTTATCGACCACCAGGAAGAAGGCGCCGATTCGACTTCCGAAGTTGGTAGTCATCAGTACCAATGGGATCATGGGTGTGAGCGCAATCGCAGCCAGACGGGCGTTGCTGATAAAAAGCAAGGTGACAATGCCAACTAACAGCAGGCTTATTTGCAGGAGTTCTACCACCCCAAAGCCAGTAAAGCGTTCTATCGAACGCACGTCTTCGATACAGCGGCTGATGAGCTGTCCGGTTTGAGCGTGATCATGATAGGTAAAGGACAGGTGTTGGATATGGTCATACAAGCGGTTCCGCAGATCGTAACCGATGTGTGAGGCTATCCACTCGCTCAAATAGCGCTGGAAATAAACCAAGCCGGCCCGCAGCGAACCGATTACCAGGATGATCACGGCGGACTGTATCAGTAAGTTTATCTGGGCGCGAGCCAGACCCACATCGATTACCTGGCGAATAATAATGGGCACAACCAGATTGATTCCGGTTACCAAAATCAGGGTAAGTAAGGCTAGGATGATTTGAGTATGGTATGGTCGCAAAAAAATGCGTAATCGTAAGAGAGGTTTCATGGATAGGACAAGGGGTACATTCTGGGGGTAAATAACTTTATGGAGATACAGAAATGTGATAATGGCAATAAACCGAAAAAAGAAAATCTACCTGCAGCCGGGAAGAAAGATCTATTTTATCAAAAATCAACCTGCATCCTTTTTTATTTCAAAAGTGGTCTCAGCTTGATCAACAATCCTGATTTTGTTTGAAAAAGGTGGTTTCAGCCGATCTACCTGCGGGGAATCCTCAGATTCACCCTCCTGATCCGCCAAGTGGTAAAACACTTTGGCAGATACATAGAAATGTCCTTGCGGTTTAGCGAGGCGCAAATGAAGCGTAAATTCCATTTTAGGGTCGATTGTCTCTATAATGCTCAAGTTCGCAACTTTATTACCCTGAGCATCCCTTACACTGATTTCACCATTGGGTCGCTTCTGGAATGGGGTAATTTCCATGAATACACGCACCCGCCGGCCATCAGGCCAAGGATCGGCCTGCAGTTGGCGAATCCGCACATCTTCGGGCGGTAATGGGATTTCACTCGGATCTCGAAAGAAGATGTCCATAAAAGACCTTATCAATTAGATCAACATCTATTATAACTGCTCTCTCCTGGCCATCCATACTGATCAGAAACCGAACCCGCATACAGGAGCGGTGATGGCGCCGATTTTTCAGACCTCTACCTAGGCTCAGGAAGGGGTCGGTAAGCATCGCGGTTATAGTATTCCCTCACGAGGGACCCCACCTACACCGCCTTGGAGGGCTACCTGGCAGCATTGGAGGGCGGTGGGGGTGGGGTGGAATCGTTGATCGAGGTGCCGGCTGCTATGACGCATGCTTCGACCGCCGGAACGCCCCTTCAGGTTGATCCCGGCTTGGCGAGGCTTTCTATCAGTCTAAAGCACGTCGATGACCTGGTCGACGACTTACAAGAGGTCTTGCAGATCGAAGAATAATTCGAATCCCCCTGGGAAATATCAAGGCATGCTGTCGCTTTGCCATTTTAGAGCGTTTATTCATCAAATAAGAAAGTCGCCTCACCATAGTAACGCACGCCTTTCTTGGCAATACGGGCTTGTAACCACTTCTGTAGGCTGTTATCCTTTTCTTCTAAGGACTTATCAGAGGTCAGTTCGTCGAGTGGATAGTTGAGGTATAGTGCTCGAGGCGAAATTGTAAAGCGCGTACTACCAGCAGGTAATAGATGACCTTCCCCCACCAGATAAAGGATTTCCTCAATTCTGAAACGAGGTAGAACGACCAATCCGGAAAGGTGAGGATAAAGCTTGGTCAGTGCATCAATATTTTGCAGGTTAGTGCGGTCCAGGTTAGCGCGGTCCTTGTAACTGTCAACGATGGCATGTATGAGCTGTAAGCGCGTCTCTCAATCGTAAGATGGCGGGTAAGCTGCGTAACTTTCCTGGCCGGGTAAATAAATTAATGCCAGGGCTTGCTAGTTCAGCAGCTCCTGGCATGCGCTTTGACCATAACAGGGCTGGAATCGACAACCTCCCGCAGCGTCTAAAATCCGCGAGAGGTTGTAAAAAAATTTGGTTTATCAGAGCGTGATTCTACATTCCTGCCAGGTAAGCCAGAGCTATTGTACCAGGACCGGTATGATTTCCGAGGACCGGGCTCACTTCTGTGAGGTGGGTTTCTACGGTTTCAATATTCTTACAGGCATTAGCCAACAAGACTTTTGCCTCTCGTAGGGCTTTCGCATGCAGCACGGCCAAATGTACCGGTTGGCGACCATCAATGCGCTCTTCCACCAATTCAACCAACCGGGTAAGGGATTTCCTGCGCGTGCGTACCCGTTCGACTGCTTCGACACGGCCGTCCCTAACCTCCAGGATTGGCTTGATATTCAAGGCTGTCCCTAAAAAGCGTGCTCCTCCGCCGATGCGGCCGCCGCGATGCATGTATTCTAAGGTGTCTACAGCAAATACCACTCCCGTATGAGGGATGGATGCCTCCGCCAAATCCTTACATTCAGCCAGCGAGACCCCCTCCTCAGCCGCCCGGGCAGCAACTAACACCTGGAAGCCTAAAGCCATAGCGACCGATTGTGAGTCAACGATCTCAATAGGTGCCTTTGGAAAGAATTCCAGGGCTTGATTGGCCGATTCGATGGTCCCTGATAATTTTGCGGAAATTAAAACTGCCAGGATGTGATGATCTTCTTCTAACAATTGCCCGAAAATTTGTTTGAAGTATGCCGGGGTAACCTGGGATGTAGTTGGGCTGGTCTTATCTTTTTGCAGGCGGTCGTAGAATTCGCTGGGTTGAATATCTATTCCATCAAGAAGTGTCTGATCTCCCCAGATGAGTATCTGGGGCGCAACTTTAATGCCATATCGATCCAGAGTTTCTTGAGGGATTGTAGCAGTACTGTCTGTGACAATAGCAACCTTCGACATAATTGCTCGCTCCTCCTATAAACAAATCGACCCTCTCTCATCCAATGAAGGTGAGACTCTTCTCCCCAACTTTGATAACCCCATCGTTATTGGTTAGTTTCGTTCACCAATCCTTGTGAAGTGGATTTATTAACCTTCCCTTGACCATTCCTGGCTTCCACGCTAAAATGCAATGCTAATTTGGTTGTAATAGCCTTGGGAAGGTTGGGTCCTCTCAAGGCTTATAAGGTTTAGGTTTATGTTTGAGAATTTGACCGATCGACTCAATGAGGTCTTCACACAGTTGCGCCGGCGCGGCAAGCTATCGGAAAGCGACGTTGACGTTGCTCTGCGAGAAGTGCGCCTGGCGTTGCTGGAGGCTGATGTTAATTATACGGTTGTTAAAGACTTGGTGGGTCGCCTACGTGAACGAGCTGTCGGTTCTGAAGTCTCGAAGGCTTTAAATCCGGCACAACAGGTCATTAAGATCGTTAATGAGGAGTTGATCGCTACATTAGGTGACCCTGAACGCTTAAACTTGAGCGGACCGCGCCCGCGCCTGCTGATGCTGGTGGGATTGCAAGGCTCCGGTAAGACGACGATGGCTGGGAAAATGGCTCGCTACCTGCGTTCCCAGGGTGAACGTGTTATGATGGTCGCGGCTGACCCATACCGACCGGCGGCTGTACGTCAGTTGGAAACTTTGGGTGAGCGTTTGAATGTGCCAGTCTATGCCGAACCCAAGACTAAACCACCGGAGTTAGCGGCCAGAGCTCGAGAGAAAGCACTTAATGGTGGTTTTAGTGTGGTAATACTTGACACCGCTGGTAGATCGCAGCTCGATGATGAGCTGATGGACGAGATCCGGGCTATCCAAGGCCGCGTAGAACCGGTTGAGGTGCTTCTGGTGGTTGATGCTATGATCGGTCAAGAAGCCGTCAATATCGCTAAAGGATTCCGGGATGCAGTTCCTCTGACTGGCTTAATCCTGACCAAAATGGATGGTGATGCCCGCGGGGGGGCGGCTATCTCCATCCGGTCGGTCACTGGCGTGCCGATTAAATTGCTGGGCACTGGTGAAAGCTTGGATGCACTGGAATTCTTTGACCCAGGTCGCCTCTCCTCCCGGATTTTGGGCATGGGCGATGTTATCGGCTTGATTGAGAAGGCCGAGGCTACTTTTGACCAGGAAACCGCCCGTAAGCAGGCTGAAAAATTGATGTCTGGCGAGTTTACCTTGCAGGATTTCGCTGACCAGCTTCGTCAGGTACGCAAGATGGGACCAATTGGCCAGCTGCTTGAGATGCTACCTGGAGGGATGGGTCAGATGGCCCGCTCGATCTCCCCTCAAGAAGCTGAGAAACAACTCAAAATAACTGAAGCTGTCATTAATTCGATGACACCTGAGGAGCGCAGGAACCCCAAAATATTAAATGCTAGCCGACGGCGTCGTATTGCTAGAGGATCGGGCACGGATGTCCAAGATGTTAATCGGCTCATAAAACAGTATCGAGAAGCCCATCGTTTATTTAAATCCATACGAAAATCTGGCGTTCGAAGCCTGCCACGCTTATTTGGATAACCTTATTGACCACCTTCTGTGTTTGAGTTGGTTGCACCTTGCTCGAGGTTTTTGCTATATGCAGAAGCAGGTTGTTTGTAATTCGTAAATTATTAGGTTCTTTAATCATGTTTTTTCGTTAAAATAGTGATGGCCGAAATCCTTTTCGGCAAATCGCATTGATGCCAGGCGACACCGGCGGTCTTGCGCTTCCTTCCACGCTCACCCTTACGCTGGCTGGTTACCGGGCAAATATAGATCTAAATACTTGTCAACTTGAAGGAGAAAAAGATTCCATGGTTCGTTTACGATTGCGCCGTGTAGGCGCTAAAAACCAGCCAAGTTACCGAATTGTAGCGGCGGACAAAGAAAGCCCCCGAGATGGGCGATTCTTAGAAGCTGTGGGCGTTTATAACCCCCGCACTGAGCCTGAAACAATCCAGCTAAAAGAGGATTTGATCTATAAATGGTTGAGCAATGGCGCTCAACCTAGTGATTCCGTTAAAAAAATTCTTGAACGGACTGGCTTGTTTGAACGCTATGAACGTTTTCAGGCTGGCGAGTCCTTAGAAACGCTTATGCAGGAAGCTACCAAAGCTGAAGAGCAGCGCACTGGTAGCCCCCAGACCCGCCATCCAACGCCATCTTCAAAAGCCAAGCAGACGGTTGAATCTGAAGATTGATCTCCACGTCTTCCTGCATCGCTATTATTGGATGCCGGGCTCTATGATCTAATATCAATGGGTATCAGGCTGTCCTTTCTCTGAGATTTTACGGAGGTGAGCCGTGCAAGATTTGGTCGAATTTATCGCTCGTTCTTTGGTGGATGATCCAACCCAGGTAATTGTGTCCCAAGGGGGAAGGGGCTCTAGTAATGTGGAAGTGCGCCTCCAGGTTTCAAAAGAGGATATGGGCCGGGTGATTGGGAAAGGTGGACGGGTGGCCAACGCCATAAGGGCACTCCTGCGAGTAGCTGCAGCCCGTGAGGGCAAACGAGCCACCCTTAATATCATAGAACCGCGATGAATCCACGCATGGCGACCAATCAAGAGGATAACCCTTCAGGCTCGCCTCTCAAGGGCGAGCCTGTCTTCTTGGCGGTTGGGAGGTTATGTCGCCCGCACAGTGTCCATGGGGAGATCTTAATGGACGTACTGACAGATTTCCCTGAGCGCTTGAAACCTGGCGTGATAGTGTATATCGGCTCCCAGCACCAGCCTATGAAACTTCGCAGCTGTCGCTGGCATAATCAGGCCTTGTTAGTGGGGTTCGAAGACATTCTAGATCGGGAGCGTGTTGGAGGTTTCCGCAACCAGATTGTACATGTGCGAGCTGATGACCGTCCGGCGTTACCGGAAGGTGATTATTATCACCATCAAATCTTAGGCTTGCGAGTGACCACAGAGGTTGGTGAGCGCTTAGGCTTGGTGACCGAAATCCTTGAAACGGGTGCTAACGATGTCTATGTAGTAGCACAGCAGGACGGGCCTGATATTTTATTACCCGCCGTTGATGAAGTTATTTTAGGCATAGACCTTGAGAAGGGTGAGATGCGGGTCCATCTTATGCCGGGGATTTTGCCGAATTCCTCCCCAGACTGGGGGTAGTTGGCGAACTTACTCCCAATCTGATATACACCCACTCAATTGGTAAGCTTGACATCGATGGAAGTGATGTGGTATTCTCTCCCCGGTCTGGATATGAAAGGTCGGATATTGTAGAAGGGGGTGGGTTTTGGACGACTCCCGGCTATATTGGATTGCTTTCTCCCTGGTCAAAGGTATAGGTGCAGTACGATTCAAGGCACTCTTGGATTACTTCGGTCAGGCAGAGATAGCTTGGCAGGCACCGCCTGAGGCTTTACGACGCGCAGGATTGAGCGATAAGATTGTCAGCAACTTAGTCAATTTACGCTCCAGTGTATCCCTTGAGAAGATCTGGGATAAGGTTCAATCTCAGGGGATCACCGTCCTTACCTGGGAAGACGAAACCTACCCACACCGCCTTAAGGAGATCGACCAGCCTCCCCCGGTGCTATATTTGCGTGGAGAACTGCGCCTGGAGGATGAATGGAGCGTAGCCATTGTTGGAACGCGCCGCATGACAGCTTATGGACGCCAGGCTGCTGAAGATATCGCTGAAACATTAGCCCGCAGCGGTGTGACTGTGGTTAGTGGATTGGCCCGCGGTGTAGATGGCGTTGCTCATCAGGCGGCTTTGAATGCTGGTGGGCGTACTTTGGCCGTGTTGGGAAGTGGTATTGATCGGATTTATCCGCCAGAAAATCGCCGTCTGGCAGAACAGATTATCACACAGGGCTGCCTTATCAGTGATTACGCCCCTGGTACGCCACCTGAAGCCTCTAACTTTCCACCCCGAAACCGGATTATTTCCGGCCTGTCCATGGCTGTGATAGTTGTAGAAGCCGGGAGCAATAGCGGCGCATTGATAACAGCCTCATTCGCAGCGGACCAAGGTCGGGAAGTTTTTGCATTACCTGGTAAAATTACTGCTCCACAGAGCCAGGGCACCAACCGGCTGATTCAGGATGGCGCTTATTTATTGTCAGACCCTAGAGAAATCCTGGAGATTCTTGATTTGGCCATGGTTACAGAGCATCGAGCAGCTCGAGTGGTATTGCCTGGAGATGCCGTTGAAGCCCAGCTTTTTGAGGTGCTTAGCCATGAACCACTACATGTAGACGAAATAAGAGCGCGGACTGACATGCCTATAGAAAAGGTAACGGCTACCTTGGCTTTGATGGAGTTGAAAGGCATGGTGCGCCAGGTTGGTGGCATGAATTACGTTGCGGTACGGGAAGTTGGATCACCCTATGAATAAGAGTGTGAGTTCGGATCATTATTACGCTGTAATTATGGCTGGAGGCGGGGGCACGCGCCTTTGGCCTTTATCTCGACAGGCGCATCCGAAACAGATGTTGCAATTGATAGGTGATCGCAGCCTATTCCAGACCTCTGTGGAACGCCTTCAAGGAGTATTTCCTCCTGAGAGGATTTTGGTGGTCACAGTTGCCAATCAAGCTGCTCAGTTGCGTGAACAATGTTCGCAAGTTCCCGGCGAGAACTTTTTGTTAGAGCCCCTGCCTCGTGGCACTGCCTCTGTCGTTGGGCTGGCTGCGATCGCATTGCAGATGCGAGACCCCCGGGCGATTATGGCGGTTCTGACAGCAGACCATTTCATTGGAAATGAAGGGCGCTTCCGTGGTTTGTTACTAACTGCCCAGGAGATCGCCCTTGACGGATATTTAGTCACTTTAGGAATCGTCCCGACTTACATAGCTACTGGATATGGCTATATCCAACGGGGTGAAATGTTGGGAACTTATCGAGGCAAACAAGCCTACCGGGTTTTGCGCTTCAAAGAGAAACCCAATGCTAAGCTGGCTAAGGAGATGCTCGAAGCGGGTGACCATTACTGGAACTCAGGCATGTTTGTCTGGCGGGTTGATAGGATCCTCGAAGAATTCAACCGCCAAATGCCTGCACTCTCAACGGGGTTAGCGCAAGTCTCCCAAGCCTTAAATACACCCCAGCAACGCGAAGTTCTCGAAGGTATTTGGAGCGGGATTGAACCGGAGACGATCGATTACGGCATCATGGAAAAAGCCCGCAATGTAGCTGTGATCCCGGCTGAAGGGCTGAATTGGAGCGATGTAGGCAGCTGGGATGCGCTATTCGATGTGCTTCCTGGTGATGAGAACGGCAATATTGTCATGGGTGGTCAACATGTAGGCTTGGACACCCACAAATCCTTGGTTTATGTCGACCAGGAACGACGTTTGATTGTGACGATCGGAGTCAAGGACTTGGTCGTTGTAGATACAGAGGATGTGTTGTTAATCTGTCGTGTAGACCAAGCGCAGAGAGTACGCCAAATCGTAAGAAAATTAGAAAAAGTCAATCATGACTATGTATAAATTAGTTGTTACGCAGTTCAAGGGAAAATCGGGGGTGTTTGGGCGGGCAACGCCCGCCCAAACACCCCCATCCTCCCACCAACTGGGTAAGTCCTATAAATATTATTCGGTATAGTGAGGAAATCATTTTGGAAGCTTATTGTGTAAAATGTAAAACCAAACGTGAAATTGTAAACCCTCGAGCAGAATTCACAGCCTCGGGAGGCGCAGGTACGCGAGGGACGTGTGCAGTATGTGGAACGACAGTCTTTCGAATGGGACGCACCCCTGCCCACGAAGGGCTGGTCCCGCCCAAAAACACTCACAATAATAAGAACAAGCGCTCCGGAAAGCTGGTGATCGTGGAATCACCTGCTAAGGCGCGTACGGTTGGCCGATTTCTTGGAGATGGCTATACTGTGAAAGCCTCGGTAGGTCACGTGCGTGATCTTTTAAAATCCCAACTCTCGGTAGACATCGATAATAACTTTACCCCGAAGTACCGGGTGCCTAATGAAAAGCGCCCAGTTGTCAAGGAGATCAAATCCCTGGCGAAGTCGGCCGAGCATATTTATTTGGCTACAGACCCCGACCGTGAGGGTGAAGCCATAGCCTGGCACCTTCTCGAATCAACCGAAATGGATCCGAAAAACACTCGCCGGGTAGTTTTTCACGAGATAACCGAACCCGCCGTAAGGGATGCTTTTGCCCAACCCCGAGGAATAAATATGGACCTGGTGGATGCCCAACAGGCGCGCCGTGTGTTAGACCGTCTGGTTGGCTACCAAATCAGCCCGATCCTGTGGAATAAGGTGCGCAGTCGCCTCTCAGCGGGCCGAGTGCAATCGGTCGCCTTGCGCCTGGTGGTAGAGCGGGAACGGGAAATTGAGTCCTTTGTGCCGGAAGAATACTGGACCATCAGAGCTGAGTTCCAACCCGAAGGCAGAAAAGATAGCTTCATTGCCAAGTTAGTACGCCTGGATCAGGAAGAACCTGCCTTTGGTAATGAAATGGAGGTCCAACCGCTTCTGAATGACATGGAGTTAGCCGGTTACGCGATCAGTAGTGTCAAGCGTGGGGAACGCCACCGCAACCCGTCACCTCCATTCACCACCAGCACCTTACAACAAGAAGCTTCTCGCCGCTTAGGTTTCACCGCTCGCCGGACGATGGCACTAGCTCAACAACTCTATGAAGGTGTTGATTTAGGAGAAGAGGGCAGTGTCGGTTTGATCACCTATATGCGCACCGATTCGACCAATATTTCAGAACTGGCACAAAAGGAAGCCAGGCTTTATATCACTCGTAATTATGGGGAAGAATTCATGCCCCCCGAAGCCCCGATTTACCACACTAAATCTCGTGGAGCCCAAGAAGCGCATGAGGCTATCCGTCCTACCTCGGTTATGAGAAAACCTGAGGCCATTAAACAATATCTCAATCGCAATCTCTATCGCTTGTACCAGCTGATTTGGAAGCGGTTTTTAGCATCCCAGATGTCAGCGGCGAAATACGATACGTTAACAGTGGAGGTGACTGGTAAAAGCGAGTATCATGAATACATGTTCAGGGCTTCTGGTTCTACAATCCGTTTCCAAGGCTTTCTAATCGTCTACGAAGAGGCTCGGGATGAAGATCAGGTTCAAGAGGAGAATGGAGATACCCGCATACCTTCTGACCTGATTGAAGGGCAGAAGCAGGATCTGCTGCAACTGCTTCCCGAGCAGCATTTTACCCAGCCTCCACCCAGATATTCTGAGGCTTCCTTGGTCCGTACGCTTGAAGAAAACGGAATTGGCCGTCCATCCACCTATGCTCCAATTCTCAGCACATTGCAGCAGCGTGGTTATGTGTTTCGGGAGAGTAAGCGTCTCGTCCCTACAGAGACGGGCTTTATCGTCAATGATTTGTTGGTTAATTACTTCCCAGATATTGTTGATGTCAACTTCACTGCCCATATGGAAGAGGATCTGGATCGTATTGCTTCTGGTGATGAACCCTGGGTAAAGGTTGTCCGTGATTTTTACGGATCTTTTTCGGAAGAGGTTGAACGGGCTCAGGAAGAAATGCCGGAGGTGAAACAAGAGCCGGAGTCAATCGGTAGGGCATGCCCGGAGTGTGGTCACGAACTGGTTATCAGATGGGGGCGATATGGTAAATTCATCAGCTGCAGCAACTTCCCGAAATGCCGCCATACTGAGCCTATCCTCGAAAAGATCGGGGTCAGTTGTCCAAAGGATGGTGGAGAACTTGTTGAACGGAAGACTAAAAGGGGGCGGACTTTCTATGGTTGCGCTAATTATCCAGAATGTGACTTTACTTCCTGGAAACGCCCACTACCAACACCATGTCCCAACTGTGGAGGTTTGTTAGTGGTAGCCAATAAAGACACTGCTCAGTGCACCCAATGTGAAGAACAATATCCCTTAGACCAGGTTAGCCAAGGTGAAGTAACCGAAACGGCATGAGTCTTGCAACAATTAATTTGAGCAGAAAAATTCGCACTTTTGTGCTAAAATAGCGCCAAACAAAGATCATTGCATATTTTACCGGCTCGATCTACAATTAATGGAATTCTGACAGGCTTCCCCACAGGGTTCTTGCGACTTAGGCTTATGACCTTATCAGCCTTCGATTTTTTGAGCGCTTGGCTCCTTGAGAATCCCTGGCTTGTGCACAGATCCCTCGGGGATATAAAGAAATCAGGATCAACTTCGGAGTGAGTCATATGAATGCAATACGTGAGCAGATGGATAAACCGTTGGTGGTGGGGATTGCCAGTTTCGTGGTCGGTGCCATTCTTGGCTTGATCGCCTTAGGATGGTGGTTATTTCCGGTGAAATGGACCAATGCTGCACCTGAACAATTGCGCCCCGAATTCCAGGAAATATACCTGCGTCTGGCAATTGACTCCTATACCCTGCGCCAGGACCCTGTAGCTGCCCAACAGCGTATAAGTGAGGTGGGACCTAGTGCTACCCAAATCTTGGAGAAAATCGCTGCCAACCCCGGGCTGCAAAACCCCGATTCGGTTCAAACCTTTCTTTCTTTAGCTCAAGGAGCTCCTATAGAGACAGGGACACCCACACCTGAAGCTGCTGGAGGTAATAGCCTCACTCGGACTCTCCTGCCTTTCATGTGTTTAATCACGTTTTTACTGGCCGGCGGCCTGGTTGCTGTGTTCTTGTTGCGAAATCGTATCAGTGGCTTCAAGCTGCCCATCCCCCGCGCTCAAACGGAAGAAGTCGAACGTCAGGTTCAATTTCCTGAATATATACCCATGGAAGACGAGCCGCCCATGGCTCAGTTTATGACCACCTATAACCTGGGCAATGATTTGTTTGATGACTCCTTCAGCGTCGATTCACAATCAGGAGAATTCTTGGGGGAGTGCGGCGTGGGTATATCCGAAACCGTCGGCGTGGGAGACCCGAAGAAGGTCACAGCTTTTGAGGTTTGGTTGTTTGATAAGAACGACATCCAAACAGTGACTCAGGTACTGATGAGCAAGCACGCTTTTTACGACGAAACTACCCGCCAGCGGCTTACGGCTAAAGGCGAACCAGTGCTAGGCGAGCCTGGTCGCGAAATGATCCTGGAAACTGCGGCTTTACGGTTGTTGGCGCGGGTCGTGGATATGTCTTATGGTAGCGGGGGTTTACCCTCGGAGAGCTTCTTCGACCGTCTTACCCTGGAAATGACGGTTTGGTCAAAACCTTAAGGAAGCGTTGAAGTTAAATCAACAAGAGGTGGTTGCTTACGGCAACCACCTCTTGTTGATAATAGCCCTATGAGATCGCGAAAAGCTTAATAATCCTTGGTTAGCTTAAAAAATTAATCAATCCCCAAGATTTTCAGGTGCACAATCCCGGTAGGAGTCTGGGCGATGACTTGTTCTCCAACACCCTTTCCCATTAAAGCACGCCCAAATGGAGATTCGTAGGAAATGCGACCATCCCGAGGGTTGGCCTCTTTAGCGCCAACTACCTGGTAAGTCTCTGGAGCGAAGTCATCCTGTTGAATAGTCACCCGAGCTCCCAAATCCACTTTTTCCCTTTTGTCACCGTTATTTTCGATAATGATTGCGTATTTAAGCAAGTATTCTAGTTCTTGAATGCGCCCCTCGATAAAGCCCTGTTGTTCCTTAGTAGCGATGTAGTCCGCATTTTCCGAAAGATCTCCCATTTGAATAGCAGAGCGTAATCGTTTGGCAAGATCCTCCCGCACTGGACCTTTAAGGTGCTCGAGTTCCGCGCGCAAGCGCTCAGCCCCTTCAGGTGTCAGGTAATGCTCTTGGTCGTTCATTTTCAGGAGTCGCCTCCAATTTATTGAATATCCACTAATAAAGGTCAAAACTATCAATGTAGGTCGAGCCGCTATTATACCAGAGCTGCATGAAGGATAAAGCTATTGATGGAAAGTTAAGGCAGGGTCATTGGATCGAACATTTTGTTGTGCTCTTGCAAAGCGAAACGGTCTGTCATCCCTGCAATATAATCGCAGATGGTGCGTTCTAAGCCCCTGTCATCGATCCAATCCTGAACATGATCTGGCAGCTCTTCTGGCTCGGCCTGGTATGAATGAAATATATCGCTGATGATGCGTTCGGCTTTCACTGCCATACGGACAACCCGATGGTGGCGATATAAATTGGCATAGAGAAAATCTTTGAGCTCACGATTGCGGCGGTGCATGTCCTCGCTAAATCCAATCACGTTATAGGATAAGCGTTGAAGTTCATCTACTGAACGTACGCCGCTTTCGCGTAACCTTTGATCGGTAGCGAGCACCAAGTCGGTCACTTCTAGTCCGATCAGTCGCCGGATAAGACGATGGCGATTGAGCTCATCTAGCGTAGGGCCTTGCCATTTTACGCTTTCGGCTAGTATCTCCCATAAGGTAATGCCCTCGAGCATAGCCGTTGTGATCATCCCGGAGTGCAGGCCATCATCCAGATCGTGGGCTGTATAAGCCAATTCATCAGCCGCGTTAGCGATCTGGGCTTCCAGGTGTCCTCGTAGATCGGGATTGTAGGCTGATGCATCGGAAATGTCATATTCTGATTCATGTTTGACGATGCCCTCCCGCACTTCCCATGTCAAATTTAATCCAGGAAAGTCCGGATAGCGTTTTTCCAAATCCGTTACGATGCGCAATGATTGTTTGTTGTGATCGAAACCGCCATAATCCCTCATTAACCGGGAAAGCGCCACTTCACCGGAATGCCCAAAAGGAGAATGCCCCAGATCGTGTGCCAGACAGATGGCTTCTTCTAAATCCTCGTTAGCTCCCAGAGCGCGCGCAATTGTGCGCCCGATTTGGGCAACTTCCAAGGTGTGGGTCAGCCGAGTGCGATAATAATCGCCTTCCTGGATGATAAACACCTGGGTCTTATATTCCAGACGTCTAAAGGCGGTAGTGTGCAGAATTCGATCGCGGTCGCGTTGGAAAGCCGTACGATATTGTGGTTCGTCCTCGGGGTAGAGGCGACCTTTCGAATCCTTACTTCTCAAACCATATGGAGCTATGCTTTCGCTTTCGATAGCCTCGAGTTGTTCACGAGTAAAAAACATGTTAATCCACCTTGTTGTTTGTTCGGATACAGGGTTAACCGAAAGCCTTGATGAATATACCCCCCTATATTCACACCCGAAATCTTTACAATATCAGCGACAATCCCGTATCTGGCTATCCGGCAGAATATTAGAGGAGCGCTGGAATTACCTCTCTACAGTAAGGTAAAAGGAAGATCAAATTGGCTCTGGTCGCACGAGATCTAAGATTTCTTCAGAAAGGGATTATTCACCTCTCTCAAGAGCATTATAACATGCCGATAGGAGGCGATTTAATCGCCGCATGCTCGAATCAACGTTCCGATTTTAGACCCCAACAAGGCTTGCTCGACCATCCCGACCTTTTCTCCAGAGAAAATTATCACTTCTAATCCCTGTATTTCTTGAGTTAAAGCCAGCATCTGGTGCACTTTGCTGGACATACCGCCGGTGACGTCGGTGGACGCTGAACCTTCCAAGACATCGCTGAAATCGGCAAGGTTGGCGTAGGTGATTTCTGGTATTAAGCGAGTACATGATGGATAATCCGCCCACACACCCGCTTCTCGCCCGGCCAGCAAGATTCGGTGTGGCTCAAGGTTGCGAGCTAAATGGTTGAAAATGTCTTCTGTGGATAGAATTGTCCCGCCGCGGATTGTATCGAAGATCACATCACCATGTACAACCGGGAGAAGGCCGCCATCTAACGCTGCACGTATAGGAGCCAGGTCCCAGGAGGCTACCTGACCGTCCTGAGCGGTTACAGCCGCGCAAGGATGTAGAGCGATGGCCGGTAAGCCGGCTTTATGCAAGGCCTCAAGTACCAGGTTATCCAGCAGCGAGGCCTCGCGCCATACTTCAGCAAAGCCTCGCCATTCTTGCTGGGTGTGTACGCCCTGGCGGGTGCCATATTTACTTGCAGGAACATGGGCGAAAGAACCGGCTCCGTGACCCAAGAGCAGCTTCTGGTTGGGCCTCTTATTTCGCATCCTGGCGATTTCCTCTGCTAGGCGAGCCAGGGTATCCAGTCGTGGTGTATGTGGCTGGGATTTGTCAGTGATAAGGGACCCACCCAGTTTTAAGAATTGAAGACCGTATGATGATCCTTCGGAATTAACCATAATCGTTGAGGGTTTGTATTATTCGACAGTGGTGGTAATTATTCTGGTCGCGCCGGCTTTTCGTAGAGATTGAGCGATGCTATCGGCACTCTCAGGGGTGACCAGGGCGATCATGTTACCGCCTCGACCACCACCGGACAGCTTCGCGCCTTGTGCTCCTGCCGAACGAGCCGCCTGAATCAGAGCTTCTAATTCGGGTGAGGAGACACCCATTTCATGTAAAAGCGCCTGATTTTCATCCATTAGAGGTCCTAGGGCTTCTGATCGCCCGGCCTCGATCACTTGGCGAGCAGTTTGAGCAATATTTCCAATTTCATCAAAAATGTGCTCGAAGCGCTCTTTTTCCGCTTGCCAGGCTTGGCGGACTAGACCGACAGAGCTGGCTGTGGGGCTGGGTACACCGGTGTCTCCGATTACCAGGGTAAAGGGTCGGGCTACTTGAAAGGGTTCGATTATATTACCGTTGCCACTACGGTGCGCATAATACACCGGCATGGCGTATGTGATGACAGTGTTATCGATGCCTGAAGGAGTGCCATGGTGCAGTTTTTCGACCTCGTAAGCCAATTCTGAGACCTGCTCGTCGGGGAGAAGATGTCCTAGAAAAGCGCTCAATGCCCGGATGGTAGCTACAGAGACGGCCGCGCCTGACCCCAGGCCTGCAGATACCGGGATGGTGGCGGTTATCCTCAGCGTGAAAGAGGGCAGCCTTGAGATTTGTAAAGCCGAAGCGACTTGCTCAATAATGACGGCAATAGGGTGATCTGGTGGAAGCTCTTTGAGTCTGGCTTGTAAGCCAATGTTGGGGGCTTGGATTTCGACCTCCCCCGACTCCTTAGATGGATTGGCTGTCACGATCGCCCTAGCCTGCACCTGCGAAATTGGCACTGCGATAGCCGGACGCCCATAAACCACGGCATGTTCGCCAAACAAGATGATTTTCCCAGGCGCTTTGCAGGTGATGGCAGGCATATGAAAATTAGTACTGAGAACTTTCCGGTTGGAGCTTGGTTTACTATGTATGGAATTCCGGATTGCCGGGTAATCCCATCAGGGTGAATTAGAAAATATAGAAAATAACCATTATGGCCATTCCCCATAACGCTATAGCAACTTGCAGGGGACGATCGGACAAAAGCACCTCTTCAGGAGCCCCCCCGCTGTGTTTCATCTGGATGAGGTAGAGGTATCGCAAGATGCCATAGATGGCAAAGGGAATGGTCAGCATCATGTAATGGCCATCGGGTAAATTGGGAGCAGAGAAGGTGTACAGACTATAAGCTACAATCGTTGTTGCGGAGACAATCGTGATGAACTGGTCCAATAAAGGTATTGTGTATCCATCCAGCACCCGGCGGTGCGCATTGGCATCGTTGGTTAATAGGGCTAATTCTGCGCGGCGCTTCCCAAACCCAATATAGAGGGCTGCAAGGGTCGTGACCACATATAACCAAGGCGAGAAACGCTCTACACTGATCAGGGTGACGCCTGCCACCACTCGCAGCACGTAAAAACTTGCCAGGACGAATACGTCGATCAAAGGATAGTGCTTTAACCACTGGGAATAAAGCAGGTTGAGAATGAGATACCCCAACAGCACAAGTGTGAAATTAATTGAAAGCAGGTAGGATAAAGGGAAGATTATCAGGATGAGAAAAACAACCTCCACTATCGCAGTCCTTCGCGACAAAGTCCCGGAGGCCAGCGGGCGGTGGCGTTTCTGTGGGTGCAGTCGATCAGCTTCCAGGTCAGCAAGATCGTTGATAGTGTAAACTGTGCTGGATATCAGGCAGAACAGCCCGAAACCGGCCAGCGTGTGCAGAAATGCGGGGAGGTCGCCGAGCTTGCGGTCAAAAATAAGGGCTGCGAAGACCAGAAAATTCTTTATCCATTGCTGAGGTCGAGCAGTTTTTATGAGGGCACGCAGCATATCTATTTGCATGGGTGAATTATACATTGAATGTTCAAATTCATAAACCAATGGAGAATGCAACCATTCTCGATAACTCTCGGAAAAGCCTTTACCGATTAATTTCCCAGAGGTTTTAGACTGACGTATAATCTTCAGCATGGATATGCCTTCCATGAAGTCCTCGCCGAGATTTCTGTTGGCTGGCCGGCTAACGCGTGATTTTATTATTCTTCCTTCAGGTGAAACCCGTCTGGATGTGCCTGGGGGCAATTTGCTTTATGCGGCAGCCGGCTTGATGGTCTGGGAGCCTTCCCCACCTCCAGGATTAGTGGCGCGAGTCGGTGAGGATTATCCCCAAGAATGGTTGGAAGAATTCCGGCAGCGAGGATTTGACACCCAAGGGGTACGCATTCTACCCCAGGCGGTTGATGTCCGCTCATTTGTTGCTTACATAGATCGAAATACCCGCTCGAATGAGGATCCGGTGTCTCATTTTGCTCGCCTGGGACTGCCCTTCCCCAAGGTGTTGCTGGGATACAATACCGCCGATTCCCAGGTTGACAGTCGGTCGCGGCTCACTCCTATTTCCCTGCGCCAAAGTGACCTGGTAACTGAATATTTGGATGCCGCAGCTGCCCATATTTGCCCTTTGGATTTTCTCTCCCATAACCTTTTGCCAGCTGTGCTGCGCCAGGCCAGTTTCGTCAATGTCACTTTAGACCCCTCTTCTGGTTACATGAACTCTACCTTCTGGGATGATATACCCGCCCTGGTCACCGGTCTGACAGCTTTCTTGCCCTCTGAGGAAGAAATCCGCAATCTCTTCCAGGGGCGCAGCAACGACCTGTGGGAGATGGCTGAAGCGCTGGCCAGCTTTGGCTGCGAAATCGTAGTGATCAAGTGCGGCGAGCGTGGCCAGCGACTCTATGAGGCCGCCACCCGCTCTTGTTGGGAGATTCCACCCTATCCGGCTAAGGTGGTCGACACGGTTGGAGCTGGCGATGCTTTTTGTGGAGGGTTTTTGGCTGGATATCGGCGCACCTATGACCCTGTGATTTCGGTTCTGCATGGAAATATCTCCGCTTCTTTGGCTATCGAAGGGCATAGCCCTTTTTATCCTTTGGGGACTCTCCCAGGCTTACCGCAAGCCCGCCTGGAAGCGTTACAACAATCAGTTAGAAGAATCTAGCTATGGATCCTGCCCTGCTTACCCAAACCCTTGATCGTGCTATTGCCATCCAACAGATCCCGGCGCCAACCTTTGCAGAAGCCGAGCGCGCCAATTTTGTCTATGAGTGCTTCCAGGAAGAAGGACTGTCGGACGTATCGGTTGACCGAGTCGGAAATGTCTACGCTCGCTTCCCAGGGGTTGAAAGTCGAGTCTGCCTGGTCGTTTCCGCCCACCTGGATACCGTTTTTCCGCCCTCGACTACGCTGCAATTAACGCGGGAGCAGGATAAGATTAGCGCTCCCGGTATCGGCGACAACGCTTTAGGAGTGGCGGGATTGTTCGGCTTGATATGGAGCCTACGCCAGCGTGGCAGCTCTCAGGGAAAATCCGGCTTACCCGGTGATGTGTGGCTGGTCGCGAATGTTGGCGAGGAGGGTCTTGGAGATCTTCATGGAATGCGAGCAATCGTAGATCGGTTCGGAAACCGTCCTCTGGCTTATATTGTTTTGGAAGGCTTGGCGCTGGGACAGATCTATCATCGTGGTTTGGCTGTTCGTCGCTACTACATCACAATCGATTGTGAGGGGGGTCACTCATGGGTAGACTTTGGCCGGCCATCGGCTATCCACGAACTAGCAGATTTAGTCAATCGCTTGGTCGCCTTGCCATTACCAAGCTCTCCGCGCACCACCCTGAATGTTGGGACAATTAACGGTGGCATTTCAGTAAATACAATTGCCTCACATGCTCAGCTAGAATTAGATTTGCGTTCAGAGGATGTCAGCGCTCTCGGCGACTTGGTTGAGCGTCTGCAGCTTTTGGTGAAGGCTAGCGACCGTCCTGAGATACGGGTTCGCGCGGAGATCATCGGGGATCGGCCGGTTGGGGAGATTTCCAGCGGACACCCACTAGTGGGATTAGCTCAGAGATGCCTGAAAGCGGTCGGTGTTCAGCCCTGTCTTAACGTCGGATCTACCGATGCGAATATCCCTCTCAGCCTCGGGCTGCCGGCTGTTTGCCTGGGTCTCAGCAGGGGCGCTGGCGCCCATACTCTGAATGAATTTGTCTATACCGAACCGCTCGCCCAGGGTTTGGACCAGCTGGTCAAGCTGGTAGAAGCAGCCTTTGACGAACTGCGTTGATATTGACCCTTGGTTGATCCAGGCATAGCTTTGATATTAGAGCGCGGCTCGCTAACATTTTGACTAAGACTTGGGTAGATTGGGATTTATGCGCACTCTAACATCTATGGCGTAGGCACCCTGACCTTCTGGCAGCACTCTCAACGGGTTGATCTCTAGTTCGGCGAATTGGGGAAAGTCAGCCGCTAGTTGGGCCAGGCGTAACAAGGCATCCAGAACCGCTTCCCGATCACCAGCAGGTAAGTTGCGATAGCCCTTCAGCTTGCGACCAGCCCAAGTCGATTCGAGCAGGAACTCGGCTTCCTGGCGAGGCAATGGTGCCAGAGCAAATTCCACATCTTTCAAGCCTTCAACCTCCACACCTCCTGATCCGAACATAACTAAAGGCCCAAATTGGGGATCCTGAATCGCGCCAATGATCACCTCCTGTCCATCGGTGATCATGTGCTGCACATAGACGCCTGATATTTGCGCGTCTGGTTGGGCTTTGAAACCATTTTGGGTAATGGCCTCAAAACCTGTGATAACATCACCTACAGTTTGTAGGTTTAGCTGGACACCGCCGATATCGGATTTGTGGGAGATGTCTGGGGAGGCAATTTTTAGTGCAACCGGAAATCCCATCTGGCGCGCCAGTTCGGCAGCCTCTTCAGCCGATTGAGCTAAGACCATCTTGGGCACCGGTATTCTATACGCCTCCATGATGTCGACCGCAGCTCCTTGGGGGAGTAAATCTGGAGTAACCAACTTACCTGATTGGTCGCCGATTTTATCCAGAATGGCGTCAACCTTCTCTGGATGGACATCGGAGAATTTCGGAATCTCCGAAACCCCTGCAGTCTTGATCCTCAGGGTTTCTGCTCGTTGGGTAAGAATGGCCAGAGCGCCGGCAGCTCTTTCTGGAAAGCGGTATTCGGGCACCCGGGCCGCCCGAAAATGCTCGACGGCCTCCTGGATCAAGCGTTCACCCATCAGGGCAATGACCACAGGTTTGTCGGAGGTGTAAATTACCGGGATCATGGCCTTGGCTACACCGCCAGCCGTATTCATGGGCGGTGGCGGTAGGATGACCATCACGCTGTCTACGTCGGGGTCAGCCAGTAAGGTTTTTAGACAATTGGCGTATTGCTGTGGGGTCGCGGCTGCCAGCATGTCTACCGGATTTAATAAACTTGCGTCGGGGACCAGCTCTTCCCGCAAAGCCGCTTGGGTGTTCGAGCTCAATTCGACCAGCTTTAAACCGTAGGATTCTAAAGCGTCTGCAGCGGTAACCCCTGGACCTCCAGAGTTAGTCAGGACAGCCACTTTGCGCCCTTTGGGCAATGGGCACCAAGCCAAAGCCCTTGCCCAATCGAAAAGCTCTTCGCTAGTTTCCACCCGGATAACCCCGGCGCGCCGAAAGGCAGCGTTGAAGGCGCTTTCCTGCCCGGCCAATGCCCCAGTGTGAGATGCGACCGCGCGTTGGCCGCTTTTGAAACGTCCGACTTTCAATGCCACAATGGGCTTTTCCCGGGAAACCTGGGCAGCTTGCTCCACGAAACGCCGACCGTTGCTAACGCCTTCCAAGTAAAGGGTAAGCACCCTGGTGTGAGGATCGGAAGCTACCGGAGCGAGCATATCGGTTTCGTTGACGTCGACCTGGTTTCCCAGGCTCACCAGGCGCGAGAGACCGAAGCCCTGGCCTCGGGCCCAATCGATCACAGCCGCACAGATTGCACCTGAGTGTGAAATAAAGGCCACATCACCCGGGGTTGGTCCGGGAGGTGATAGAAAGGTGGTGTCCAAAGGTAGATGGGTATCCAACAAGCCGATGCAGTTGGGGCCGATCAAGCGGATACCGTAATCCCTGGCGATTTTTAAACACATTTGCTCGAGGGCGGCACCTTCTGGCCCGGTCTCGCGAAAGCCGCCGGAAGCGATAATAGCTGCCCGGATGCCACGTTCTCCGCAGGCGTGGATCGCTTGAGGAATTGATGGTGCTGGAATGAGCAGCACTGCCAGGTCGACAGGGTCTGGAACATCACCCAGGTGTTTGTATACCGGCCGTCCAAGTAAGCTGTCCCCTCTGAGGTTGACAAAGTGGATATCGCCGGAGTAACCACTTTGAACTAGGTTTCGAGATAAACCGTACCCCAGTTTTGTGGGATCGAGCGATGCGCCCACGATTACGACCCCGCGGGGAGAGAAAAAGGGTTCGAGAGTAGGATCTATATTAAATGTCATAAGCGTTTTAATTGGGTTATTAATAGCGTAGTTTGATTTCACAAGACTGGTTGAATTCTAAGGGGAAGATATAACGGTTATCGCCGTGATTCTGCCAGGAGGTGGGTCGACCATCGAGAAGAGCTTCTAAGGGTGTCCGCGGTAAACCAAGCTCGACCTGGCCGCCAGCTTTACCGGGTCGGCGTAGATGTATGGCCAGGTTATCGGCTGCCACCTTCCAGTTAGCTACCTCCAATCCCTGGGATATATGAAGGTCACTTCCTAGATATTGCGGATGATAAGGGCGGAACGGACGCGCAGCCAACAAAGCGGTGCCATGAGCTGGGATGGCGTTCAGTTTTAGATGACCATCGGTGACGCGGTAGATATCACCGCTCCAGAATTCGCGCAGGTAATATTCCACCTGAGGATCCAAATAAAAGTCGGTCAAGTTCATCTGTAGATCCCTTTCTCCTGCTTCCCAATTGAAGAGGCCTAGCAGGTGCCATGAACCTGCGGGGCCATTCAAGTCAAGTTGCATATGAGTTGGGGTAGGGTTATCGAACCAATCCAGCAAGTGGGGGCGTTTGCCAATCACAGGGAGAAGCACCTCAGCGATGCGCAAGCGCTCAGGCGGTAGATCTGGAAGGTGGTCGGATATCAGCAGGGAACCGCCCGTGAGAGCGATGGCGGTTGCTAGACACTGGACTTCACTGAGCGTCAGGTGCGTATCCGGGCGCAGGAGCAGGCAATCGGGGTCGTTAATCCACCAGCGATGGTTGAACGGTGCCCGGGTTAAGGCGTTATGAATGGCGTTACGAGCAGAGGGCAGGTCGGGCTCACGGTGGAATACGATTTCGATGCCCTTATACTTTGGTTTCCATTGTGGATCAATATCCGCGCCAATGCGCATGGCATCCACAATACCGATTGCTGATCCGATCGGACAGCCACAGCCTACTAAAGTGGCAGCCTCTCCTGCTGCCTCTCGCAAGGTCTGAAGAGAAGATCTTAGGATCTGGGCACGCGTGCGGGTTGGATCACGGTGACGCCCTGGCAGCGCACCAGCATAAAGGAAATCCAGCTTGAGGTAAGGGAAACCCCATTGGTGTACCGCAGTCTTGACCACATCGCAAGCGTATGCCAGCGCCTCCGGGTGGGTTAGATCAAGGGCGGTGGTGAACGTATCCCAGATATACCCGGCGTTGACTGGAAGCCCCCAGCGGTTATACAGTAACCAGTCGGGGTGGTCTATCCGCAGGCGTGCTTTAGGATGGACGATGAATGGTGCCAGCCACAATCCAGGTGTGAAGCCAGTATCTTGAATTTCTTTTGCCAGTGGTGCTACACCATCGGGAAAGTCTAGTTTAAAAGAGAACCAATCACCTACCTGAGACTCGTACCCATCGTCGATCTGTATCAAATCGAATGGCAGGTCTGGTTGAAATCCCTGCGCGGATTCCAGATTGGCCCGGATTATCTCGGGTGTGATTTTCTGAAAAAATTGGTACCAAGAACACCAGCCAACCGGTATATTTTTCGTGGTCATTCCGGGTGTGAGCCCATGCTGGCGGGCGACTGCATCGGTGTACGGGCCAAGCGGGTCTGGGTTATCCAGGTGGAAGAAATACAAACAAGCCCAGTCTGTTGATATTTGTTCCCCAGGATCCAGACGAGCACCATCCCCGTTGGCCCACATCCGTATTGCCGGGGTGCTATCTCCAATCCAAGCCTCTATAGAGCCAAAATGCTGTTCTTGGGAGAGAAAACCAGCCAGAAGCGCGGAGCGATGGCTGCGGTCCCCAAGCACTCCAAACATATCACTGGCAAACAAACCCGGCCTTTTGGGCTGGGGTGTACCGGCATTTACTCTTAGGGGGGAGGTGAAAGGACCCAAGTGAGTTCGCTTGTAGCGTTCGCTCATACCGTATACACCGCTGTATGACCAGGATTGCCACCCGTTGGAATAAAAGGCTAGCTCTCCTGGTGGATGGGGGAGTCGGTGATTTCGCTTACCAATACGTTCTGCATCACTGCTAGGTGACAAATCGAGCATGCCTCTGGGGCCTGACCGGGATTGGTAGATGAATCCAACCGAGAGCATTTCAATCCGGTCGATATAAACACTGTGGGTTCCAAGGTTTTCCACATTAAGTTTCCATAGCAGGAAGGGGTGTTCATCGGGGAGAGCGAATGTAATCGTATAGGACAGCCCATCATGCTCGGGATCCAGGGTCATTTGCAGAGGTTGCAAGGGACCATGGAGCGAACTTTCTTTTTCGGGTCTGGAAAAATGCGGTAACCGCCAATGGTCGAGGGATTGATGGCTGCTCCATCTGCGGTGATATTGAAAATTGATCTGAGCGTTATCAACGATTGACCCGCTACGCTGGCGGCTAATCAGGCTCCATCTTGCGCTAGTTGGATCGATTTTAAGCTGTAAAAAAGCGTTCTCAAGGATGTGAACCATGATTCGGTTTGAACCTTAATCTGAGTGAAAATGATTTGCTGACCACTTTGAAAGAGCTACGGGCTCCCATGCGAGCATATTTTACCCTGCATTTATACGGAAAGGCCCTCGGTGACCGGCAATCCAGGTGCCATTTCTGAGGTCCCCTTTGTCTTCTTTAATGGCGGGATTTAACCGTAATTTTCAGGTGTGAAGGGATAGGCTTTATTTTATCTCAAGGGAAATGCGCTTGACTTTCACGAGGCGATATGCTATATTTTCTATGACGCAACGCGTCGTAGATTATGGAATTTTACCAGGTCAGGGTAAAAAGTTTACCGGTCATTTAAAATTAATATGTCAATCCGACGGAGGTGACAAAATGGAGTCGAAAACAGGAGCAAGCAATAAAACAGCTGCTAACGAGAAGGAGGTTAGCCCTTTATTGGAGGGGGTTCGAAAGGTGCTGCTGGCAGGTCTTGGGGCGGCTGCATTGGCACAGGATGAGTTAGAGGATTTCGTCAAAAAGTTGGTAGAACGTGGTGAGATTGCCGAAAAAGATGCTAAGAAGTTGATTCAAGAGACGAGGGCGAAGCGCAGGAAACGCGGGGGAACCGCTGAGGATCAAATCAGCAGGCGGATGGAAGAGCTACTGGAACGCTTGAACGTGCCCACTAAACACGATTTCAAGACGCTAAGCGACAAGATTAACGCCCTCTCAAGAAAAGTGGATGAACTAAAGAAAACTCAGGGTTAGTCCAGCTTGTAGTCCGTCAGGGGGAGGGTGCTTCTCAACCTCTCCCTTATTATTTGATTCTCTTGTAAGCCTCGCTTATCGGCTTGCTAAGTCGATTGATCTGCAAAATGGAGTAAATTAATGCGAATGATCAAGCGTTATCCAAACCGCAAACTATATGATAGCGAAACCAAAGGTTATATCACCCTGGAGGGAATCGCTGATCTCATTCGCCGTGGAGAGGAGGTTCAGGTTTTAGATAACGCTACTGGCATTGATCTCACCGCTCTTACTCTCACGCAAATTATCTTAGATTTCGAAAGGAAACAGGCAGGGTTCTTGCCCCGGTCGGTCTTGACCGGTTTAGTGCGGGCAGGTGGTGATTCATTGAGCGTTCTTCGCCGTTCTTTGACCTCTCCGCTTGACCTTCTTCGTCACATCGATGAGGAGATCGAGCGTCGTATCCAATCGCTGATCAGCCGGGGTGAACTGGCGGAAGGTGAAGCTCGAAGCTTGCTTGACAAGTTACGGGTCTCTGGGAACCCGTTTACAGACCAACCAGGCTTGCAAGAGGAATGTTTGCAAGCTGCTTTGCTCAAACGCGGCACCCCAACGCGTGATGACTTGAGAAAATTAACTGAACAAGTCGAGGCTCTCGTCGATGAGTTGGAAGAGCTGACCCGGTAGAGCTTTCACGCGTCGCTGGGCTCCTCAGGATGAGGATATCCATTATCCACTTCTGATTACATTTGATCATCTACTTTGTAAAGAAGTTTGCTTAGATAAGTGAGACTCTGGTATTTTGTTAATGAAACTTTTTAATACGGAATGCATCTAATGGGTAAAGATGGCCATAGTGAGCGCATTTCCTTAGAAGCGCTTCAAAACGGAGACCGGGTTGAATTTGCCCGTTTGGTTGAAACCTATTCACCCTTGATTTACCGGTTAGGGTTGAAGATGCTTCAAAACCCTCTGGACGCCGAAGACGTATTACAAGAGACCTTTATCAAAGCTTACAGTCATTTAGAAGGTTTTAACGGTCGGTCTAGCCTATCAACCTGGTTGTATCGCATTGCAATGAATGAGGCTTTGATGCTTTTACGCCGTAAAAGGCCGCAAACGATTTCAGTGGATGAGCCTTGGGGTGACCAGGAAGAAGAGCGCGATCCCCTTCAAATCGTTGATTGGTGCTGTCTCCCCGAGCAAGAACTTCTGTCGGCAGAAAGTCGAGCTACCCTGGACCGGGCAATTGATAACCTGCCTACCGCTCTGCGTGTAGTTTTCTTGCTCAGGGATATAGAGGGCTTATCGACGAGAGAGACTGCCGAAGTGCTTGATCTAAGCCAGGCAGCTGTGAAAACTCGCCTCTCGCGGGCGCGCCTGCGTCTTAGGGAAGACCTGTCAACTTATTTTAAGAGCCGTTTGGAAGGATAGGAATATGCGAAACAGTGAAAACTGTAGACAATTGTTGACTTCGCTCTCCGATTATATCGACGGTACCCTGGAGGAGCAGCTTTGCGCCAAATTAGAACGGCATATGGCTGGTTGTGAAGATTGTCGCATTGTCGTAGACACTTTAAGGAAAACCATATATCTATATCATGCCAGCGCCCAACCCACTTCCGTGCCAGCTGATGTCAGACAGCGACTTTATCAACGGCTGGATCTGGAAGAGTTTTTGGATAGATAGCCATTGTGGTTCTTCCCATCATGGCATATTGGGTACTTGTTGAAACTTTTTATCTGTTCTCGCATCTAATTAATCGTTAAAGGTAGGCCTAGAGACCGTACTCTCCTGCGTATTGGCTTCGAATCCTTGAAATATGGATGATATTCACCATAGTGGGTTTGTACCCCAAAAAGATGCAATCGTGCTGAAAAAAAAGCAAGCTCTAACGCCTCCGATTGACCTCAACCCATCAGATTTGGATAAGGAGATGGAAGGAAAAATTCAGTTCCGGATAGGCGCTGAACCTCGAGCTGGAGCTCTTTGCCCTGACTGCAAGCAGGCTCATCTGGATTATGACGGCCTGTTGAATTTGTCTTGCCCTCACTGTGGTTACACCCTAGCGGGCTGTTTTACTTGATAAAGAATTATTCTGCTCCGTGTGAGCAGTTAGAATAAGATTTAGATGAAAAGGAGTTTGAATTAATGGCGTCATTATTGAATGAAAGTGTAATGGATCAGGTCCGTGAGATCTTCTCTGAGTTGAAAGAGCCTGTTCAAGTGCTGTTTTTTGGGCGAGGTAACGATTGTGAATATTGTGACGACACACGACAGCTGGTTGAAGAAATTACCAATTTGTCAGATAAAATCCACCTGAATATATACGACCTCGATAATGATCATGAAATCGCCAGTCAATATAAAGTTGATAAGGCGCCTGGGATAGTGATCGCTGGTCGTGATGGTGATCAGATTTTAGACTACGGCATTCGCTTTGCCGGAATTCCCTCTGGGCATGAGTTTAGCTCCCTTATTCACGATCTGATCCTGGTATCTGGTCGCGATTCGGGGCTCAATCAAAGGACTCGGGAGTACCTTAATGGTTTAAGTAAGCCTCTTTTCATGCAGGTATTTGTAACGCCAACCTGTCCGTATTGTCCGCGAGCCGTGGTGCTTGCCCATCAGATGGCCTTGGAGAGCCCCATGGTAGAAGCCGAAATGGTTGAAGCCATGGAATTTCCTGAGCTGTCGAGGCGGTTTGGCGTTAGCGGAGTGCCGCAAACCACAATCAACCAGGGCGCCGGAACGGCGATTGGGGCGCTGCCTGAAGATAACTTGTTAGCCGAGATTATGCGTGCTGTGAACAAATAGATTGGGAACCGTCATGATAAAAATCGCAGCTGTTACAGAAGATAACATAAAGTTAAGCAGCCACTTTGGTATGGCACCCTACTACCGTGTATTTACGGTAGAGGATGGGGAAATTGTGGCTGAGCAAGGACGTGATAAGCCAAACCATGGCCAGCATGCAGACCACCGTCACAATTCAGAAGGCGAGCACCATCATCATGGTCATGAAGGTATGTTAGCGCCGATAAGTGATTGCCAGGTTTTGTTGTGTGCAGGTATGGGTGAACCGGCATATCAGAACGCCCGGCAAGCCGGCCTGGAGGTGGTTTTAACTGGCGGAGAGATCGCCATGGCAGTGAAGGCTTACCTTAAGGGTGATTTGATCAGTGATATGCGCAGGGCCCACGTGCACCGCTGAGCAGGATATTTTGAAGCGCCTTGGGTTTATTGATAGTGATGCCGCTTTGATAAATTTAGGAAGTTATTGATGACAGGGCAAAAAACCAGCAGACTCAGATCGAAATCTCCCACCCAAATTCTGGCGATGGTCTTGGTGGGAGGTGGTCTTCTTATCTTTGGTGTCGTCGCTCTGCTAGTCCTGCCCGAATCAAATAAACCTGAAGCTGCAGCTAAAGTTCCTGCCGTGGTCCCTCAGGCTGTGCGTTTCCAGGCGCCGGCCTTGAAGTTAAACGATCTGGGGGGTAAGGAGGTATCTTTATCTGATTACCTCGGTAAAGTCATTCTGGTAAATAATTGGGCTACTTGGTGCCCTCCATGCCAGGCTGAGATGCCCACCCTGGAAGCCTATTACCAGGATCACCGCTCACAAGATTTTGTGCTGGTGGGTATTGAGGCGGGCGAGCCAGCCAATGAGGTGACCGGGTTCGTAGAAAAGTACGCGCTTTCGTTCCCCATCTGGTTAGATCCTGGAAATGAAGCCTTGAAGGGCTTCTATAATTCCGCGCTGCCTAATTCGTATCTGGTGGGAAAGGATGGCAATGTGGTTCTTGGTTGGACGGGACCCATCAGCCGGGATAGTTTGGAAAGATTCGTGACGCCATTATTGGAGAATTAATCATGGACGCGCAGGTAACCTGGTACGACCGTATGACTTTTACTGGCTCAGCTGATACCGGTTTTGAAGTATCTTTAGGAGCCGATCCCAGCGTAGGGGGTGATAATGATGGCTTCCGTCCCATGGAACTGATCGCCACCGGCTTAGCTGGATGTACGGCTATGGATGTGATCTCGATCTTGAGAAAGAAGCGTCAGCAAGTCACCGATTTCGAAGTCCAGGTGCACGCCGATCAAGCCGGGCAGCACCCTCACGTTTTCACCCGCGTAGTGATCGAATATTTCGTCAGCGGGCGTGAATTGGATGAATCTGCCGTAGTCAGGTCCATCCAGCTATCCTCCGAGCGATACTGCCCTGCCCAAGCCATGTTCCACCGGGTTATGCCGATTGATCTGATATTTCATATTTATGAAGATATGGGTAACGGTAAGAAGGATTTGGTGAAAAGTGGGCAGTATCTACCCAACTACGTGGAGGAGTAAGCGATCATCCCCCGGTGGGAAGATCATTTATCCTAGCTCCCAGAGGTTCATATCTCCGGGAGCTGGTTCTTTATAATAAACAAGCCTAGCCAGCTCAGGCGTACCCCATTTGGCCGATCAGGAAGGCGCTATTTGCATCCCGAAAATGGAGGGCACGCTAAATTAGTTGGAAAGAAGCGCTCCTTGATATAATTTAGACAGGTACACAGTTTGGGAGCTTTTGAGGGGTTTGGGTGTACTTCCTCCGCCCAAACCTCTCAACAAAATCTTCCACTGCACACTGAGAGGGGAAAAAGAGGAGATGACCATAAGGTTGCACAGCAAGGGTCAAGCCCACTTATATTGACAGTATCTAAGGAAAATTGAAGATTTGCCGGATTGCGGGTTCGTTATCTTAAGATTCAGATGTCCTACAGATTTAGCTCAGGGATATTTATAGCAATTGTTGTGATCGTAGGTTGATATGGCCAACCGGTAGCCAATATCCCTCAAGGGGGGAGCGGGAGGACGGGAACAACGCCACCAACGCCTATAACGGTGTTGGGCGGTAAGGAGAAGGCTCCCGCCGGTCCACAAACTCTGGGATCCTTATTTCAATCCCTGAAATCCGTGCTAATCCGCGTCCTAATCTAAACCTGAGCGCTGGCGACCTATTTCTCGCATCTGCCGGGATACATGCTTGAGAGCCAGTTCGCGGTCGGGGGAATGGGGGTCTGAAATCAGGCGCTGGCGCCTCTCTATCAATTCACCCAATTGCGTGCGCAAGTCAGGTAAAGATTCGGGGGCAGCCTGGTGGTCTGGCAAAATGATTTCAGCATCCCGCACGATGTGAACGGTATAACCACTCAGACCGATAAGCATGGCCATGGCTCCGCTGAAGATAAAGATCAAGGACATGCCGGAACCCGGACCGACCCCGACTAACCAGCCGAACACCCCGCTTAAAGCGCCTCCGGGGAGCATGGCAGGTTCCAGGATGAAATCTGCCAGCGGCCCGGCGATCAACATTGAAGCCGGGTTAACAAACCAGGCAATCAGGCGCCGGATGGAAAAGACCCGTCCTTGCACGTCGGGGGCTACCTTGGCCTGCCAGATGGCCTGGTTAGAGCCGTTAATGATGGGGATGAAGAAGGCTCCCATGAAACTGGCCACCGCCCACACTGGCAGATTGCGGCCTAATCCCATCAGCACCACGCCCAGCAGGCTGGATATCGCCCAACCTCCCAACACGCCATGCACCCGGCGTTTAGGACCGCCCCAGGCGCTCATCGCCAACCCTCCAACCACGCCTCCGATCGCACCCACCGAGCTGACCGAGCCATAGATCAACTCGTTGTTGTTGGTGCTCGCCAAGATCATGGGTGCCAGGATGGCAAATGCGATACCCACGAAGAAGTTACCCAATAAGAACACGATTTGTAATCCCAGCAAACTGGGACGTTTCAGAATATAACGGAAACCGTATGCGGATTCTTTCCAGATACTGCCATGTCCCTGGCGACCTTCTTCCGTGGGTTTTGGCTGGGGAATATGGACCAGCAGCAGAGCTCCGATAGCAAAAATGAAGGTCACGATATCAATGGTCAAAATGCCGGTCAGGCCGATGATCCCGAGCAGCCCACCGGCTGCCAAGGGAGCGAAGATCCCCGAACCCGATTCGGCCAAAGACATCATCCCGTTAGCGCGCCCATATTGCTCCTTGGGGATCATGGTTGTGATGGCGGCTGAATAGGCTGGCCATTGAAAGGTCTGGAAAATACCTTGAAATGCTCCCGTGATATAAAGATGCCAGATCTGTAAGTGACCCGTCGAATGCAGGATCAGGATGATGATGGTGGTCACTCCAGATGCCAGGTCGCTTATCATCATCATCATTTTGCGGTTAGAGCGGTCCACGATGGCGCCGGCAACCGGACTGAAGACCAGCATGGGTGTGACGAAGAAAAAGCCTACTAAGGCCAACGCGGTTGCCGACCCCGTGATTTCATACGCCCACACGGTCAAGGCAAAGCCGGTCATATTGGTGCCGAGCAGTGAGATAATCTGGCCAAACCAGACAATGGTGAAAGCTAACATTCCCACAGGGCGTTTGTTTTGCATGGATGGATTTCTCTCGGGTGTCAAGGCGTCTATTTTATCATTGTCCCGTCGCTAGCAGGTCGGTTTCCCCAACCTATGTAGGGCTTTTGAAGATTTGGAGCTGTCACTTTTGGGTGACGGAAGCGGGACAGATACCCTGGTTCTGCAAGTAACTGCTGATCGATGCTATGGATTCAATATGCATGGAACCGGCGGTAGGCACACCTTGGTTTAATCCGAATATCGCATTGGTCTGGGCGTGGCGCCCATCTAGCGGGATCAAGAGTTGGTCGACATTAGAGAAGAACTTGTAATTGGAGTGGATACGGATGGGTTCTGGGTAAAATAATTCGAGCACCATCATCGAAGCATCCGTTTGGTAATCATTATAGGTGATTTCAGACAAACTGAGCTGGTCCCAGCGTTTTCGACCTGACAGGTCTTCATTCACAATCTTGGTAAGGGCGCTGAAATGGAAACTACCCGGATCGATATTGATGGTATTCCCGTAACACTGCACCGCCATAGCATTGGGTGTCTCGGAGAATTTCGGGTTCCACCACATCCAATCGCCGGTACCCAAGGAAAGGATCACATAAATGATAACTACCAGAACGAGCACCACCGTAATCACTAATTTAATAACCGAAGGGTCACTTCTGGAACCTACATGAATCATGACAATCTCCTTGCTTCTTTACCAATCTACGGTTTTCAAATCGTTTCCCCATTCCTAATACCATTTTTTAACTCAGGCGGTTCAAAGGTGCCTGAGGACCGGTAACTTGCTACTGGCAAGGGGAGGAAGGGGGGTAATGATACGCTTTCAGGGAGGATGAGTCAGGTATAATCCCTGATTTCCTGGGAAAATACTTCATCAACTCCAGGATTTGGCATTGTGGTACCCGAGAATGCACCGTCGATTATTTTATTAGCCCTATCGATGTGGGACAACCGTAAATTTCCGGAGATGCTCTGGTAACGAACTTCAGGCCCTCCACCCTGCAAGGTCAACTCTCTTTGGCCAGGCTGTTTTCTTTCATGATCGATGCTAAGGTTTGTCTTAAACCCACCGCTAAGGGTATGGAATCTAACCAAACAACCTGTTCCTGGTTGTATCGCCAAGATCAAATCGCCAGATATCGATTCGAAACGATAGGGGCCTTTGGAGAGCGAGGCCTGAATGTTTATATTTCCGCTAACCGTCGAGATATGCGCTGACGGTATAACCGAATTTCGCAAGAACACCCCTCCGGATACGCACTTGATGTGCAAGGGACCTGACAGAAATTCGCCCCGTATCTTCGCGCTGACCGAGTCGATCTGGATATGGCCCAAAAGCGCCTTTACATATACCAGACCGCTGACCGTGGTGATCACCGCCTCGCCGCTGATATTCTCGATCTCAGACCAGTTACTGACCGCCGAAACCTCCAGTTTGCAGGCTGTAGGCACCTTCAAGACGTAATCCACATCGCACGGCTTGTGGCGTTCAGGGAAAAGCGACCGGTTATTCAGGTAACGGGTGGTTACGAACACTTTGCCATCATCGTCCTGGTTTAATTCAATCTCAGTTCCTTCAGTATCGCCGCTGTGAGGCTGTATCAATGCCCTCACGCCGATCGTATCGGCATGATGACCGCTGATCTTTACCGAGCCGCTGATATTTGACAGCTTCAGCCGGGCTGGTGCAGGGGTGCTGAAGAGGCGTTCCACCGCTTCCTTAGGCATGGTGGTGAATCCTATTCGATGAAGATCTCGACGTGTTCGCCATCTTCTTCATCGATAACGTCCACTATTTTACCCTCCACCCCGGATTGAAGCATCTCGGATAATTGGGTCAGGTCGATGTTGCCCACTTCCGGGGCGAACTGAGCTCCAATTTGCATGCCCCATTCCATCAGCCCCAATGGGATGTTGACGCTGGTTTTGGTTTTGCCTGAAGCTAAATCAGTCACACGCACTCGAAACCAACGAGCGCTCCCAGAGGTGCGCGTAATTGGCTTGCGGCTGCTCTTCTGATTTTCACTTAATGCCGAAAGTAATTTTGCGCCTTCCTCGGCAGTGATTTTGCCATCCCGTATTAATTGTAGAATTTTCATCCGTTCTTCTGTGGTTGCCATAGTGGTCGCCTCCTTAGCGGACTAACCGATATAAATCTGTACTCGTTCTCCACTTTCACCTTCATCTACTTCGATATAGAAAGGTGTTTCTGAATTGGTGTTATTTTCCAGGGCCAGGATGATCTCGTCGATCCCGGTATTTTCTAATCTGGGTATGTGGTGGCCAAAATGGCGTAGAATCCAGGCCGTCAGCCGGATGGGCAAAGGGAAGCTTAGTGCGATTCTCTCGGGGTGTTCGCCGGGTTTCTGCTGGACTCGGATGTGCAGCCAGCGGGAAGTGCGGCTGCTCCAAGCCAATGCCATCACAGCTAAACCTAAAAGAAAGGGCAGCCAGGCGCAAACGAACCAAAAACTAGTACCCGTGCTTTGAAAAGCCCAGTACATAAGCGCGCCACCAACAATGGTGATACCTGTCCCCACCCACATCGGGATAGTCCACCATCGACGCCAGCGAGAGAAATTGGGTCTGGATGGTTGCTCTTGGAAACCGGCTTTAGGCGACCCGGTACTCTCCTCAGCGAAAGAATCCGATACCACTGGAGCAGCTCGGTTCAATTGCGCGGCTTCGCTCGAGTCTTCCGGGATATCCCTTTGTTCGGTCTCCCCATCTAGTGCTTTAAGCAGGCGCACGCCTTCGCTGGCGCTAATCTCACCCTGCTCGATCATTTCTAGAATTTGCAGACGCTCGCTCTTTTCATCCATTGCGCTATCCTCAAGGGCCTCTGCTCTCCAATGCTGCCAGGAGTTGCTCCGCCTCTTCAGTGGAGATCTTCCTCTGTTCCAGCATTTCCAGGATCATAAGACGTTCCTCGTCCGAGACTGGCTCTTGGGGCATTTCGGTTTTAGGACGAGACCATTCGAATGTTTCGGGGCGTCTGCGTCTATCCCGGGCGGCGCGTTCGGCCGCACGAGCTTTACGCTCCGCTCTCCGCCGGGCAGCTTCCAGCTTGCGCCGAATCTTTTCCTGCGCCCTTTTGAGTTTTTCCTGTGCATGGGCATTGGCTCGTTCGCTGGCGGCGCGCGCCTTTTCGACGATAAGCTCAGCCTTTTCGGGGGACAGACCGCTTGTGCTTATCATTGTCGAGAGATTCGCCAATTGAGCTTCCAATTGCTGTTCTAACATTTCCATCTGGGCTTCGATCTGCTGGGTAACCTGTTCGTTGATCACCTCCGTCATGCTATCAACATTTTCACCGATATCCACTTCGAAATCCTCGAACCCCCAATCTAACGAAAAGGCACCCAGCAGGAGATTCCCGCTGGCGGAAAGAACCAGTTTGGCGTCGCCTTCTCCCAAAGTCAGGTTATAGGGTGCTTCGATGGTATCCGATCTCGTCACTCCGGGGATATTGACCGTGATTTTTGCCGCGGAAGGGATTTCCACTTCGACGCTGGCGTCGGGGGGAATACGGCAGACCAGGTTACCATCGGCGTCAAATTGATATGAATTCCCCGTCGCTGGATCCAGGCGCAGGGTGATATTGCCATCCGCCTTGGCGCGGGCGTTTCCATCGATATCGTCCAGACTGATATTGCCGTGGGCTTTATCCGTGATCACGAAATCGCCCTGGACATCCCGTGCAGAGACATTTCCATAGGCAGAATCCACTTGCAGGTCGCCAGAAACATTCTTGGCGCTCAGGTTGCCGCGCACCTGCCCAACGCTGACGGAAGCTACCCCTCGCAGGATAAGATCGCCTGAGATTTCACCCGCCTGCAGATCGCCCTCCAGGGATTTAAAGGTCGCATTTCCATAAATCCGGTCGCAGATAACCGTGGATCCAATAGGGGCATTCACGGTGCAGTTTTCCTGGCAGTGACACGAGACCTCGTCACCATGCTGCTCGACCTTCAGGAATCCATCGGTATCGCTCTTGACCAGAACTTGCGGCTCCTCCCAGCCTTTCAAAACCAGGTTGCCCTTGACCTCCAGTTTTATAGTGGGTTTTTCTGAGGTGGCTAATACCTTTTCTTCCATGACTATACCTCTTCTTCCTGTAGCATGCGCATGGCTTCTTGGTAGGTAATTTCACCCTTATCCAGGCTTTCTAAGATTTTTCGCCGCTCTTCGTCAGACATCCTCACCGGCTCGTCGGCGCCCGGTTCATAACCCATGGCCCGGATGACCTCGTGCAGCCGGTTGCGTATGGTAGGGTAGGAGAGCCCGATTTCCTCCTCCATGCGCGTAATTTTCCCCTCGCAACGGACGAAGGTTTCTATGAAGCTGAGTTGTTCTGCCGTGAGATTTTCAAAGGTTCCGGTGGTAAAGCGTCCTTCGATGAAGCTGTCACATTCCTGGCAGTGAATCTTGGTAACGATGATTTCACCGCCACAGATTGGGCATTTGCTCGGTAAAGGTTGCATATTACGCTCCTAATGTCCCTGGCTGATTTCATAACGGGGAATTTCGTGGTATTTTCCTTGAGTATGAGACCAGGTTTTCAAGGTTACACCCAATGAAATCAAAGATTCCCCGGCTTTGATTAATACACGCTCTTGAACGGTTGGTTTATTTGCCCCATTCTGCTTGAGTAAGAGCGTGGTTTTGGCTTGCTCGATCATCTTCTGGTGATAAGATTCCAGGAACTCTTCATTAGGGAAAAACATACTGCCCTCCGTTTCTTTAGAAACCAATGGTTACTTATCATCAGTCAATATTGTACTCATAAATTCTGATTTGTCAAGTATGAATATTTGAATATTTCAATCATAACTTTGAATATCTTGATATTGATATATAATTATAGGTGATCCCGCAAGAAAGTGTGGTTTTCAAATGGGTTATCCAGGCTTCTTCCTTAGGTCGGTTCACTCCACCGCGATTTTATAAAAAAACACCGCTAAGGAGGGCGGTTAACACCTAAGCTTATTTGGATGAACTGCTAGGGGAAACCTTGGGATAATTGGTGGTAAATTCGGATTTAGGGCACTTCTGATTGGATAAAGCTTTCACCATTAGAGCATTCGCATGCGATCACGGTGTGTGAGAAACGTGTCAGGCTGCCCTGGTAGGGTTGGGCGCCATTATGGGCAATCCAACCTTCAAGGTTAAAGGCGAGCGGTCCAGCGGCGGGGATCCATTCGCCATTATATTTCCGGGCGATGTGGATATGTGTCCCGGTACTTGATCCACCCTCACAGGAAGGATGCCCGATCGGATCTCCGGTTTGCAGTAGAGCGCCTTGAGGGGCGCGTCCTTGTTCAGCCACATGTAAATGAAATATCACCCAACCAGTGCGTTCGTCCCCATCGCCATCCAGGTCGAGCACAACGATGCCTGGCTCAGAGCGTGCCACGATACCGGGAGCGACCGCAGTGGCCCATTCATCCGTGGAAACACAACCGCCAACCACCGTTGGCGGGGCGAAGTCCAAAGCTGCCCGGGGTGCTCCGGTTCCCCAGCCGGTGTGGGGTCCACCGGTTAAAGCCCAGGTAGTTCCAATCTCGAAGGGTAATCTGAGGTTAGGTTGTACCAGGCTGCCTGGTATGTGGGGTTGGTCTGCAATCGATGGGTCACCAAACAGTGCTTCATATGTCCTGGCAAAACCATCCGGGGAGATGGCTAGGGCGTAGTCATCGAGTGATAGCAGGCGCGTGAAATAAAATTGCAAAGCTACGCTGGCAGCATTCTGCCAGGGGTCCGGGCGTTCGACGGTGCCGTCCAGGTGATCAATGCTGTCCAGATCACCCGTCCGCCAGCCGTAATAGGCGTTATTCAGAGTGTTGGCCGCCCAAACCAGCTGCAAATATACCCCACGGTGGTTGCGATCTTGATATCCCAGGACACTACCATCTGCAACCTCTGGGGTCTGGGGCTGGCTGAGAGCGCTGGCTTGGTATTCCAATAATGCCAACAGCAACCGAGGGCTGACGCTGAAGTTGCGAGCAACGATGTCTACGATTTGAGCGCCGCTACGGTTGGCGTCTGCCGCGAAGCCAACATAATCTTTCAACCAACCGGGATGATCGGCCACGAAAACTGATGTGTCGAAATCAACCTGCGCAGGGCCATTGATAAAGAGACTGTCGGGAAGAATTTTAAAAGGAGATCCCCACAAAGGAGCGTAGTAGATAGGGATTTGCATGGGTAGACCGGGGGGCAGGGTGGTGACGTCATTGGGGATGATCGGGTTGGCAGCCCGGATCTCCTCCTCCTGGGTGTTGAAATGAGCTGCCAGGGCGGGCATCGTATCGCCAGTTTGGGCGGTATAATCCACCAATTCCCCGGGGGAGTAGGCAGGTCGTGTGGGCAGCGGGGTTGCTGCCGGATCCCCAACCAGAGCATCGCCATTAGAAGGGTCTTCATTCGGTAGAACCTGATCCTGAACTTGCGGTTGTGCCATAACCGCAAGTTCTGATTGGGGCTGGCAAGCGCTTAATAGCATACCCACCAGCAGGAATACTCCCAATCCATTGGATATTGTTTGAGGTCGTGTCAACATCACTGATTCAAAATCAATGCTCAAGTTATCCCCGGGGTCCCCTATTTGTTTTTCCCAAGACATATCCTGCAATTGCTAAAGTCTTGTTCATGGGTTTCACCTATCAATCGCACTTTCCCAGGCATCCGTTCCGGATGAATTCTAATTCAAACGTTAGATCCTCTATTGTGCGCTGGATGAAAGAGCTATGTGCGCCATAAGGGTTTGCTATGACGGTTTGATCTCCTCGGGTCAGGGTTCCCATAAAGGGTTGGGGACCAGCGTGAACGATCCAACCATCCATGCTGAAGTCAATAGGCCCATCGGCTGCGATCCACTCGCCGTTATATTTGCGGGCGATATGTACGTGCGTGCCTGAAGCTCGGCCTCCTTCGCAAGATGGGTGACCAATGGGGTCTCCAGTGTGTAGATAAGTTCCGGCCAAAACTCGATCACGGCTTTCCACATGCATGTAGAGGATCGCCCAGCCGGTTTGTTCAAGTCCGTCGCTCTTGGCGGTGCCGTCGTCTAGATCCAGAACGACTGCTCCAAATTCGGCCCGAGTCACCAGGCCATCAGCCATGGCTAATATCCAAGCATCAGAAGGTTGACAACCACTCACCGCGCTGGGAGGGGCAAAATCCAATGCTGCCAAAGCGCCTTCCGTGTCCCAGGCTTTGTGCGGACCACTAGTATAACTCCAAACCACCCCTGCTTGAAAGGGCAGGATCAGTGCTGGTTGGGAGAGGTTGATTGGAAAAAGGGGCTCGACCTGTTTAGCTCTTTCCCAAGGGTCGCCGAACATGTCAGTGTATAGAGAGATGAAACCTACTTTATCATCCAGAACCCTTTCCCATCCCGAGCTGTCATAAAGGCTGGCAAATAAGTATTCCAAGGCGACGGTACCAGGGTTTAAATCAGGAGGAATTTGTTCCTGATCGGAATCTGAGATGGGAAATTCGTAAAGCTGGCCGTTTCGCCAGCCGTAATAACCTATCGAAAGCTGGTTGGCAGCCCAGCTCAGTTGCCGGTAAAGGCCTTTATATTTTGGGCCGGTTACACCAAGCAGGCGATCACCATCCAGATAGGTGTTGGGATTCGCACGGACACAGCTGCAATGATAATCCAACACAGCCAGCAGTAGACGAGGGTTTATGGAGTTTTCCAATGCAACCCGCTTGATAATGTCGGCCGCGCCTGTCCAGCCAGTGCTGCGCAGGTACTCGCGATATGTGCTTAAATATCCACCCGCTCCTTGGAGGTAACCGCCAATATCGAAATCAACTGCCGTGCTGGAGAATACCACTTCGCTATCCGGAAGCAGTCGCCTCCCGATTGGGAAACCTCCCGGAGGGCTCACTACATAAAGTACCTGCCCGGGAGCGAGTAGACCGTCGACCGTAAGGGTTATCGGGGAGCTGATATCTTGCGGTTGAAGTCCGAAATGAGCTGCCACAGCCAGCAGCGTGTCTCCTGACTGAGAGGCATATTGAATGGTCCCGGCGGGCACCCGCAGTTGGACCTCATCTATTAATGGGACTTCTACTAGAGAGGGAGCCTGGGGATATGCCGAAGGAGTAATAGGCGCCGGAGGGGATGGCGTCTGGGGTCTCTCTAAGGGTGGTATTTGTGTCACCCTTACCTCCGAAAGCCAGGCGCGGGCGAAAGAAGAAGACATGGCGACCTGGGTTTGTCCCTCTTGGCAGCCAACCAGGAGCACAGCCATAAGGTTTACCATTAGCAGGAGGAGTATTGCGGAAGGAAGAAGATGGCGATTAGATCTTGGTTGGCAGTCTAGCACCAGACGGACCAGATGAAGGATGGGATGGAGACCAAGCTGGTTAGGATGTTGGTTAGGGGTCATCACGATGGCGAATGATGCGCGAGCCGAAGGTGCCCAACTGGCTAGCAGGGATGGTGACGCCATCGCGGGTTAGGGTACCCTCGTAAGGGTTCTTACCGGCATGCACGGTCCAACCGCTGAGCACAAACGGTAATGGTCCGTCAGCAGCTATCCATTCGCCGTTATATTTCCGAGCGAAGTGGATATGAGTGCCGGTGGAAAAACCACCTTCGCAAGAGGGGTGTCCAATTGGATCGCCAACCTCGACCCATTCCCCCTTTGGGATACGCCCATCCTTGGCGATGTGCAGGTAAATCAACACCCAACCGGTTTGCTCGCGCCCATCGCCATCTAAATCCAGCACAACGATACCGTTCCAGGAACGTACCACCAGTCCCGCGGCGGCTGCCAGTGCCCATGCATCTGATTCTACACAGCCAGATTCTAGGCTGCCAGGGGCGAAATCAATGGCCGCCCGAGCGCCATCTCGTTCCCAGGCACCATGTGGGCCGCCGGTGTAACCCCAGATCTGGTTATACATGAAGGGTAAGATAAGGTGGGGTTGTGCCAAGTCTGGTGGATAGAGCGGTTCAACTGTGAGAGCTCGCACCCAAGGGTTGCCAAACATGCGCTCATGCAACGCCGGCAATCCCATCTGGGGATCGAGCGCATTTAGCCATCCTTGGCTATCATATAGTTGGGCAAAGAAGTATTGCAAAGCGGCAGTGCCTGCATTCAAGTCCGGCGCCAAACGCGCCGTAACGCCGTCGGAGAAATGGATTTCGGTAAGGCGTCCCTCACGCCAGTCGTAATAACCAATGGAAAGTTGGTTGAGGGCCCAGGTCAGCTGGTGATACAGTCCTTTGTACTTGAGGTCAACCTTTCCCATGGGGTAATCGGTTTGAGCCAGGTCTGTGGGTTGGCCGTAAACCCAACTGCTTTGGTATTCTAACAAAGCCAGTAACAAGCGAGGATTAATGGAATTTTCTATGGCTACCCGCGCAATGACATCCGCGGCACTGGTCCAGCCTGTGCTGGCCAGGTATTCATTATATGAACTCAAATAACCGCCGGCCTGTTGAGCAAAGGCCGTGATATCAAAATCTACCGCAGAGGGTGAGAAGACCACCTCGCTATCAGGCATTAGGTGCTGTGAAGAGGTTGTGTTTGCTAAACGGCGTGGAATGATGAGCAGCTGACCAGGATTAAGCAAGGCTGTGGCGGGAATAGGGGCAGGTGAGGTGATTTCAGACGGCTGAACACCGAAGCGTACCGCCACAACAGGAAGGGTGTCGCCGGCCTGGGTCTTATATAAAAAGGGCGCCGTGTTTACGGTTAATTCTTGCGGCGTTGCGGTTGCGGTGGGTTCGATGGGAGCACTAAATGCATTAGTTGGCTCAGGGTCGAGGGTTTCTAATGCAGAAGTCACGGGTTGCGTGGTATCGGTCCATTGCTGAACGCCTTCTGGTGCCGTGAATACCGGCTCAGCAGACGCCAGAGAACTGAAGGTGCAGGCAAAGCTGACCAGTGCGATGATCAGGAAAAACAAAATCAAATGTGATGGTGATGGTGAAGGTCGCTTGTCAGCGCTGAATCGCGTTGTCAGGTGAGCGACCTTCCCAGGCTTCGACTTTTTTATCATTGTGTTGCAGATAGCCGTCGTACTCGTTTCCTAGGCCTATAGAGACCCAGCCATCCATCTCGAATGGCAAGGATTGATCTGCTGGAATCCATTCTCCATTATACCGCCGAGCGAGGTGCAGATGAGTGCCGCTTGACACACCCCCTTCACAAGAAGGGTGGCCGATGCGATCCCCGGCGTGGAGATAGGTTCCCCGGGAGACTCGATCACGACTTTCGATGTGCATATACAGCACGGTCCAACCGGTTTGTTCCAGTCCATCGCTGGGAATAGTGTGCTCATCGTCGATATCCTGGACAACGGCACCGTTTCCAGCCCGCAAGATCGGGCCGTCAGCGACCGCGACCACCCAGGTTTCGCTTTGCACGCAGCCCAGCGCATTACCAGGTGGGGCAAAGTCCAGAGCAGCCCAGGCTGAACCGCTACCCCAGCCTCCATGGGGACCGCCGGTGAAGGACCAGGTTTGCCCATCTTCAAAGGGCAGCTGCATTGCAGGTTGAGCCAGATCAGGAGGCAGCAGTGGCTCTATCGAGAGATCAAAAGGATAGCCGAAGAGGGCTTGGTAGGTGGCGAAGAGGCCCTGCTCGGAAACGGCCTCTTCCCATTCGGGGGGGTCTAATAATTGAGCAAAGAAATGTTGGACGCCAGCAGTTCCGGCGTTGATGCTTGGGGCGATGGGTATCAAGCTGCCATCTGGGAGATTCCAAGCAGCCAGACCGTTTACCCTCCAGAGGTAATAACCGCGGTTGAGGTTGTCTGCCGTCCAGGCCAGCTGCTTGTATAAACCTTTTCTCCAGTCCACGTATAAGCCGATCGGATAATCCATTGTTTCCTCGTCGGGCTTGATCCGGGTAACCCAACCGCTTTGGTATTCCAACACTGCCAGCAGCAGACGGGGATTAACCGAGAAATCTTGGGCGATGCGCTCGACGATTTGAGAACCGGACATTGGATTCCCATCTACATCTTCTTCATAGCTGCTTAAATAACCTGCCTGTGTCTTGATAAATTCTAGGATATCAAAGTAGGCGCTTACCGGCCCGTACACCAATTCGGAATCGGGGATGATTTTGAAAGTTGGCCCAGGTGAGCCCGGAGTAGGGGCTGGGATAGTGAGTAGCTGCCCAACTTCCAGATAGTCGGGGCTGAGCAAATCATTGGCCTGTACGATATCGATGGCGCTCACACCGTAGCGCTGGGCGATCAGGTTCAAATTATCGCCGTATTGGACGATATATTGATCCGGTTTGCTCCGTATCGCTGGAACGGGATGGGGCGCGTCTGGTGTTGGCGTCAGGACAGGCGCGCCGGGCAGGCGGGTGGCAGGCAAGAACAGCGTTCGGATGGCCTCACTCGGGGGCGTCTCCCCAGGGGATTGTTCGTAATCTGGGACACTCCAGTTAGGTGATTCCGGCCCTACCAGGCGAGCGCAAGCTAAGGCCGCAGCCGCTAAGAACGCCGCTGCTAGTAAGGCTCTTATTTGCGGGAAGAAAGAAGGCGGCATTTGAAGCTATTCTATCCTTAAGAAACGCATCCTGACAATGCCCAATCTGTGGGTTCCATGCTTCATCACAGCAATAGCAGCAAAGCTATCTGGGACCAGCAATAAGATTTGTACCGCTTGGCTGTCTGGAGCATCGCACAGGGATGAATATCCGCATATGTTTTAACATCCTAAGTTGTGCAATATCAATGCCAAATCCCCTTTCATAAACCCAGTCTGAATCACACCTGGCTTCCCACATGTTTTCCCAATCAGTTTTTGAAACCCAAGCAGGGCTTCAAACCGCTTAGATTAATCCTTGGCATGGGAGAATGTGAGTATAATAAGCGCCATATTGTCTGGGAGGAGTTTATGCCCTTACCCTTGGTCGAATGCGTTCCGAACTTTTCTGAAGCACGCCGCCCCGAGGTGGTAGAAGTCATTCAAAAAGCCCTAACGGATGTACCTGGTATCCAGATTTTGGATAGACACTCTGACATAGATCACAACCGAACCGTGATCACCTTCGTAGGATCACCTGATGCCGTAGAGGAGGCAGCCTTCCAGGCGATCGCAAAAGCTGCGGAACTGATTGACCTGAACAAACATTCCGGAGAACACCCCCGTATTGGGGCTACCGATGTCGTTCCTTTTGTGCCGATTTCAGGCGTTACCATTGAAGAATGTGTTGAAATAGCTCGCCGGTTGGGTAGCCGCGTGGGCGAGACCTTGCAGATCCCGGTATATTTATACGAAAAGGCTGCCACCAGAACCGAGTGCCAGAACCTTGAATACATCCGTCGAGGCCAATACGAGGGTTTAAAGGTAGATATATCCACAAATCCTGAGCGGAAGCCGGATTTCGGGCCGGCTCGCCTCGGTCCGGCGGGAGCGACGGTAATTGGCGCCCGGCCCTTCCTGATTGCCTTCAATGTCTACCTGACCAGCCAGGATGTCGCGGTTGCCAAACAAATCGCCAAAGCAATCCGCTATTCTTCCGGGGGATTACGTTATGTGAAGGCGCTTGGTTTACTGGTGGATGGGCGTGCCCAGGTTTCTATGAATCTAACTGATTTCCATAAGACCCCTGTGGCGCAAGTGGTCGAGATGATTCGAAGCGAGGCTCAGCGCTATGGGGTCGCAGTCCATCATAGTGAACTGGTGGGTATGATTCCCCAGGCGGCCCTGGTTGAGGCGGCTGTATGGTATTTGCAGCTCGACCAGTTCGAGCCGCACCAGATCCTCGAAAGACGCCTGGAAGAGCTTTCCAAGGAAGGCCAGACCCGGCCAGCTTGGCCTGATTTTTTACAAGCCCTGGCGGATGGTACTCCCACTCCTGGCGGCGGCTCTGCTTCAGCGTATGCAGCTGCTTCAGCAGCTGCTTTGGTTTGTATGGTCGCCCGTCTAACCATCGGTAAAAAGACCTGCGCTGGGGTAGAAGATAGAATGAAGCAGGTCTTGCAAAAGGCAGAGTCCTTACGGGCTTCCTTGACCGGGGCGGTCGAGCAGGACGCCGCCGCTTTCGATGCTGTTATGGCGGCGTTCAAGATGCCAAAAGGCACCTCCCTAGAAAAAACCACTCGGGCGGAGGCTATCGAGGGTGCCACACTGAACGCTGCCGAAGTGCCTTTGCAGGTGGCGGACCAGGCCGTGGAAGTGCTGGAACTGGCTGTGGAGGTAGTCGCTCATGGCAATCTCAACGCTATCTCCGATGGGGCCACCGCCGCTGCGCTAGCTCAGGCTGCTTTGAGGGGTGCTAGTTATAATGTGAGGATCAATGCTGCTAGCTTGCGAGGTGAATCTACTGCAAGGGATCTGGTTGAGAAAATAAACGCCTTGGAAGCCTCTGCCGCCCATTTAGATCAAAAAATAATCTCTAATCTTAAGGATCGGGGAGGACTCTCTTTAGGATGAGGTTCTTCAGGGCTGCGCAATCTCAGGCAAACCCTGTTCTGGTCACGCTTTTTTGCTTGAGCATTTTGCTGGCCGGGTGTGTCTATTTTGAACCTATAAATCCGGTTGTCATCCCCGCGATTGTTACCAGCCAGCCGGGTCGCATCACTACAACCCCTTTTTTACCCTCCTCCGCCACCCCGGTCATAACCGACACACCCCCCCCCACGCCTGTTAGCCAAGTTGCCTCTTCCACCGTACCTGTTAACCAGGTTACTTCCTCCCCGCTTCCAGCGCTTTGGGTAGCCCCTTATCTACCCCCCGCTGTGGAGGATGCTTTGGTTATACCCGCCAGTATGTCGGTTGCTGAAAGGCCCCAAGAGTCTGCCTTACGTCTGGAAGTGGGTGACCAAAGACCGCTAACCCGTTGGATCTACGCCTTGGTGGCCCCCTTTCCAACCATACCTGACGGGATCTCGGGAGGCGATCTTCGCCGGTCATGGCAGGGAGACTCTCGGGGACCATTTGCTGGACAGCCTTTGTTGGTCGATGAAAATACCTTAGGAGCCTTAGAGGCTTTCTGGGGAGCACCGCCTGCCGATGCTGTCAAGGTTCTCCCCTCTGAGCAATTGCTTGGATACGCCTGGGAACATCGTCCTGCCTGGGCGATTATACCTTTCGAAAACTTAGAACCCCGCTGGAAGGTGCTGGAAGTGGATGGTCAATCGCCATTGCATAAGGATTTTGATGCCAGCAAATATAGCCTTACATTAAGTTTTTCATTGGAAGGGGATACAAGGCTGGCAGAAGAGCTGCTTGAAATTGACCGGGAAGATGGGCTGATCAACCTGGGCTTGCCTGAAATTAATCGCCAACCAGATAAGCTGACTACCCTGGTGATGACCGGTGTCACGGCTCTGGTTCGGGCAACCGCCTTCACAATGAACCGCAATGGCGTCTTGTATCCTGCCCAGGATATAGCTGATGTCCTGAGGGAGGCAGACCTGACCCACATTAGTAATGAAATCCCCTTTACAACCGCTTGTCCCCCTCCCAACCCAACCCAAGTGGACCTGAGATTTTGCAGCGATCCGAGATATATTGCCTTGCTGGAAAACATTGGTACGGATATCGTAGAACTCACCGGAGACCACTTTGGCGATTGGGGGCCGGATGCCATGCGCTACACCCTTGATCTTTATCGTAAGGAAGGGTGGGTTTATTATGGCGGAGGCTATGATCGCAACGATGCCCGTCAAGCCCGCCTTGTGGAACATAATGGCAATCGCTTGGCTTTCATTGGCTGCAACGCTAAGGGGGGCGGCTACGCTACCGCCAGCGAGACGACTCCAGGGGCAGTTTCTTGCGATTACGCCTGGATGCATAATGAGATTGACCGGCTGAAAGAAGCCGGCAACATCGTTATTGCCACCTTCCAGCACTTTGAATACTATTCCTATGTCGCACAACCTGATCAGGTAGCCGATTTTCGTGGTATGGCACAGGCAGGCGCTGCCATTGTAAGCGGCAGCCAGGCTCACCAACCTCAGGGGATGGAATTCTACAAAAGTGCATTCATCCATTATGGATTAGGTAACCTGTTCTTCGATCAGTATAACTATTGCACAGACCTGGCGTGTAATTACGCTTTTATCGACAGGCATGTATTTTATGACGGTCGCTATCTTGGAACCGAACTGATCACTATTCAATTCCAGGATTATGCCCGCCCTCGCCTGATGACCCCTGAGGAACGCTCAAGTTTATTGCAGGTAGTTTTTTCAGCCAGTAACTGGTAGGAATTTAGAGGTCGAATACGAAAGGAGAGAAAAGATGGGGCTTAAACCCGACCATTGGATAAAAAAGATGGCGCAGGAGCACAGCATGATTGAACCCTTTGCAGATAACCAGGTACGGAACGGGGTTATCTCTTATGGTGTTTCTTCATACGGCTATGATATTCGCGTAGCCGATGAGTTTAAAATATTTACCAACGTATATTCAGCTGTGGTGGATCCTAAACACTTTGATACGCGTTCGATGGTAGATTTTAAAGGGGATATTTGTATAATCCCGCCAAATTCTTTCGCATTGGCAAGGACAATCGAATACTTCCGGATCCCCCGCGGCGTTCTGACGGTCTGTCTGGGAAAATCAACCTATGCCAGGTGTGGAATTATCGTGAATGTGACCCCTTTCGAGCCGGAGTGGGAAGGCTATGTCACTCTGGAGATATCCAACACTACCCCACTGCCGGCCAGAATTTACGCTCATGAGGGTATTGCTCAGGTGCTGTTTTTTGAGGCTGATGAAGAGTGCGAGGTTTCTTACGCCGATAAAAAAGGCAAGTATCAGAAGCAACAAGCGATCATGTTGCCAAAGTTGTAATCAGGGATTCCCCTCAATTACGGAGAGTCAGCAACCAATCTACTATCGAAAGGTGGAAGGCAAGTCACCTTCCCCTATTTCTGTTGCCCATGAAGATTCGCGCTGTCGGGAAAAATTCAGGGATTATCCCTTATTGATGATGAGAACCTGCCTCATAGCCACTTGACCACAATGTCTCCGATTACATTGGCTGCCTGGTCGCCTCGATCGGCTGCATTCGACAGATGACGGTAAATTTCCCGCAATTTAAGGATGTCCATTACCTCGTCTAAATCCTCGGGGTCTGTGAATAAATGAGCGAGCGCTTCGCGATATACACTCTCGACTCGATTTTCAAGCGCCTTGGCGCGCACTGCGTGGTCGTTTGCCACATTGGGGTGGTCTTCAAGCCTTAATACCCCGCGGTAAATCTCCATTGCAGCATCTGAGAGCAGAGAGACCATGCGCTCTAAAAATGGGTTGGGACTCACTTTTAATAGCACCATTTCATCCACCGTGGTATCGGCGTAGTCCAGTATGTCGTCGATGGTCAGCGAGAGAGCGAAGATATCCTCGCGATCAAAGGGCGTGACGAAGGTTTGATTGAGTTCATCGATCAGGATACGGCGGACTTCATCAGCCTCTGTTTCAATCTGACCAACACGTTCTGCCAGGGCATCATCTGGAGTTATCACGTATTGTTTTAACGCTTCCATGCCTTGCACCGTGTATTCGGCTTGGCGGGTTAAGAGCTCCAGAAAGCGGTTTGGTTTTTTCTTGCGCGAAAAAATTTTCATTGTAATGACCTTATTCTTAACCAGCAATCGATTCGAATTATCATATAACTTTGATAGGATGAGGAATTGCTTACGAAAGCAACTCCTTTTTCGTCAACCCTTTTGGATCTTCATCTTTCAAATCTAGATTTATTAAGAGACCCTGATAAGAAGGGAATATATCAAGGCAGCTGCGAGAGCATTGACGGGAATTGTCACCACCCAGGTAACCACCATATTTTGGCCTACCTGCCAGCGGACTTTGGAGACCCGTTCGGCAGCTCCGGCGCCCATGATAGCGGAACCGACCACTTGAGTGGTACTGACCGGCCCTCCCAGTAAGGCCGCGCTTAAGATCACGGCGGTAGAAGCTACCTGCGATGTGAAGGCATGAACGGGCCGGATTTTATAGATCCTGCCCCCTAAGGTGTGAATCAGCCGCCAGCCTCCAAAGGCGGTGCCCAGTGCGATGGCTCCAGCGCTCGCCGCTATGACCCAAAGTGGTACATGGAAAGTTTCTTGGTAACCAGCCGCGACCAATCCCATCGTAATGACACCCATGGTCTTTTGAGAATCGTTGGTTCCATGTGAAAGGGCCAGGCTCAACGACGTCAGGATTTGCATGCGTTTAAAGATGGTATTGATCCGCGGGGTGGCATTCTTAAATATATAAAGCACGAGGTGCATGACGAGGTAACCAACTATCAAGCTGATTGGAGGAGAGATAAACAAAGCGGTCAGAATTTTTAATAAACCGCCTAATTTAACAATTTCCAATCCATTGGATAATATGGCAGCTCCTAAAAGACCGCCGACCAAAGCATGCGATGAGGACGATGGGATCCCGATAAACCAGGTGAACAGGTTCCAAAGGATCGCTGAGAGTACCGCTGCGATCACCACGTACGTGTTGATGGCGGAAGGATTGATTAAATCCTCACCCACGGTAGTAGCCACCGCCACCCCAAAGATAAATGGTGCTGCGAAATGGGCAACCGCGGTCATGTACAGAGCCGTGCGTGGCCTGAGAGCTCGCGAAGAGATCACAGTTGCAACGATGTTGGAAGAATCGTGGAAACCATTAAGAAAGTCAAAAAATAAGGCTGTTGCCAGTAGAAATATAATCATAGTAGATTTTCGGTAACCCAGGGGCACCGCTGGAAGATGGGGGTTCCGTTTTTTGGTTATCTTGAAAAATAAGCAACTACCTGATTGGCATGTAGAACGCCATCGAACTTGAGAGCCTCATCGCCTTTCTTTAAAACACCCTTTTCTCCATCCGGATCGCCAAGGCAGGTGAGGATGATATCAGCAGTGCTGAGATCTTCCTTTTCTGTATACTCATTGGTGGTGGCAACCACATGCATACCGGCTTCTTTGGCAGCCTGAATGCCGTTGTAGGAGTCCTCGATAACCACACATTCATCAGGTTTGACACCGGTTTTTTCAAGCGCTAGATTGTAAATCTCAGGATCTGGTTTCTTCTTACTGACCACATCACCCGCCAAAACGAAATCGAAGTTAATATCTCTGAGGATGGTATATGCCACCGCGTGAGCCGACCTTTGATTTGAGGTGGTACAAACACCCAGAATCAAATGGGTCTCCATGATCTCTTTCATGAAACGTTTTACACCTGGTCGCAGGGGTAATTTGCCGCTTTCGAGCATTTCGATAAAAATTTCGGTCTTGCGCTTGTGCATCGCTTTTATCAACTCATCCTCCTCTTCGGGTTTTACTTCTACACCGAAGCCTTTGGTATGCAGATGGTGCTTCATCCTTTCCTTTCCTCCGGCAACCTGGAGAAGTTCGTGATAATAGTCCACCCCCCACTCAGCATTGTATCCATATTCCTTGAACGTTTGGTTAAATGCAACCCGGTGGCCATCCTTTTCGGTATCGATGATGACCCCGTCTTGGTCAAAAATGATTGCTTTTATTGTGGTCATTTGCTTTTCTCCTTTAGTTTATATAGGTTAACCCGTTTATTTTCCCTTGCAGATGGTGGGCCCACCCCCTATCTGCAAAACAGAGGTAGCATGATCTTTGGGTTGGAACCTGGCAGGCCTCGGCGATATTGTTTAGCATTATTACGAGGATTTTCTCGCTATGTTCGATATCGTTTTGGCCTGCCAGGGCTTCTATTGATGGTCTATTTCGAATATCTAAGTGTATTCCGTGGATATGAGCTGCCTTTCCATTGTCTATCAATATAAGGGAAGGTATTTAATTCTTAAAGAACTCCTTGATAACTTCGACTGCCATTTTATTTTCTTCACCGTCGCCGATGGTGATACGGAACCAACCATCCCGCCCGTACATGGCAGCCTGAGGTCGGAAGATCAAGCCCTTCTCTTGAGCGAAGGCCACCATATCCTGGCCTTTCTTACCAGCGTTGCTGCCATCCATCAGGATGTAATTCCCGTGGGAATGGAGGATGTCGAGCCCGGAAATGGAGCTTAGCATCTCTTCAAAATATTCAATGGCGTTATTGTTGAACTCCACGCGCTCGCGTAGCGCTTCAACATCCTCCAGGGCAGCCAAACCAACCCACATCGGTATGGTGCCGACGTTCCAGGGCAGTAAAGCCGCTGACATTTGCCCAATGACGTCTTTATCGCCCAATGAGTAGCCAAAGCGGAGTCCGGCCAGGCCGTAAGCTTTGGATAGGGTGCGAGTGATGATGACATTTCTATACTTCTTTGTCAATCCCATCTGAGACTTTCCCAGGCCGGCGAACTCGATGTAAGCTTCATCCACGATGAAGGGCACACCGGTCTCGGCAATTCTGATAAAACCATCCAGATCCATAAAGTTCCCGGTGGGATTGTTGGGGTTGGCTACCACGATGATCTTAGTTTTGTCAGTGATTGCCGCGATAATAGCGTTGGGGTCAAACAGCAATTGGCCTTGTTTGTAAATCATTGGGACTGAGACCAGCTTGCCGCCCAATATGTTACAGCGAAGTTTGTAGATGCCAAAACAAGGCGTGTGTTGGATAACTTCTTCACCAGGCTGTAAGAAACTGCGGAAGATGTTGTCAAATACTTCGCTAGAACCGTTGCCCAGCATTACATTCTCAGGCCCTTCCAATCCATTAATTTCCGCAATCTTTGAACGCACCACCAGCCCCTGGTCGGGATATCGATTGGCCATCTTACTATATTTCTCGACGGCCTCTGCCACCTTAGGGGATGGCGGATGAGGATTTTCGTTTGACATCATCCGATGGAGCTGCGGTTGGCGCCAGGCGAGTTCAATGTGGTTCGAGACATACATTGGAATGCCCTTAACCCAAGGGACGAAATACTCCTCAACTTTTTTCATATTGCTTCTCCTTTGTTTGAGTGTAGTTTTCCGGGTAATAATCGCTTGTCAAGCAGCTTTCCCGGTGCTGCCCAGCACGTCAATCCATCTTGCAACCACCTTATGGATTGAATCCTTTACAGCTATGTCGATCTTGCCAGGGTCATATTCTTCGGGGTGTTCGGAGATATAGTTGAAAGTCGCATCGATGAGAGTATGTTTTAACTCCGTGGAGACATTGAACTTGGATCCGCCTACTTCGATCAACCTGGTGATATATTCTTCCGGTAGGCCAGTGCCCCCGTGTACTACCAATGGGGTTTCTATTCTATCCTGGTTGAGTATTTTGAAAATTTTCCCCAGGCGCTCAAAATCGATCTTCGGGTTTTTAGTTTTATAAATACCATGCGCCGTTCCAATGGCGGGAGCGAATAGGTCAACTCCCGTGCTGCCAACAAACTCAATCACCTGGTCTGGATTACATAAGGCGGCTTCATCTTCGGCAATCTTGACCTGGTCCTCTACGCCGGAGACGGTCCCTAATTCTCCTTCAACCGAGATATCACCCAGCGAGTGAGAATATTCACAGACTTCTTTGGTTTGGCGGATATTCTCCTCAAAGGGCTGTTTCGAGGCGTCGATCATGATATTGGTATAACCGGCATCGGCACAGGTTTTGCAATAGTCGATATCGGTGCAATGATCCAGGTGCAAGCAGATTGGTATTGGAGCTGATTCAGCCAGGGTACGGAAAATCGCGACCAAAACATCCTTTCCCAAGAATTTTGAGGGTTTGACCGAAGTCTGGATGATAAGGGGCGCCTTTTTCTCAATGGCGGCCTCAATTACGGCTTCCATCTGGATCAGGTTGGTGATATTGAAAGCACCAACGGCATACTTATTTTCTGTTGCTTCTATCAGAATTTCTTTCGCATTTACGATAGACATTTGGTTTCTCCTGTGAGTCAGCCGCGCCTGGTTATGATGATGGGTTAACCCGCGGTTTATACGCGGCTGGTATAGTCCTCTAATGGCGAGGGTGGTTAGGTAAGAGATTGAACTATGATGCCACTGGTAAAGATTTGCCCGAGGCAACTGAGATGCGCTCTTTGACGTAATCCTCTAAACCAACTGTGGCTTGAGAGAAAGACTTAACCGTACTGACCGTAGAAGGGTGGTCGTTGAACTGCTCCAGCGCCATGCCATTGGGGTCGTATGCTTGGATGCAATAAGGGATTTTTAACAATTTATCTATCACCTCCTGCGGAACTGGCTCTAAGATCTCTGGCCTGAAGGTCAGATCATACCCTATTTCAAACAGCGGTTCCAGCACATACGGGGGGCAGGTATAGATAATCTCACCTCCAGCGATCTTTTTCCACATCCCAAAATCGCTTCTTGCCTGCCACCACCGGTCCATCCCGTAAGGAGCAAGCTAGCAGCTTGCTGACATAGCCTGCCTCCATCAGCAGTCGGTAAGCACGTCGAAAAACGGCTATGTCAAACCAATGCCTGTCCTGCCAGGACAGTTGCAGGCCGCGTCGGGCTGCCTGTGCATCCAGGGTTTTTTGTTCGGTCAACCGCCCGACCATCATGGTGATTACAGATCGCCACTGGCTCAGGTCCACTCCCCGCTCTTCTGCCAGTTGTACTCCTTGCATGGCTGCTTTGGCCACTGCCATGATCTGCGGCAAGGTGAAGCAGATGGTTACATTAGTGGAGATAGCCTGGGCGGTTAGATGCTTTACTACCTCCGCCCCTTGCATACTGGCGGGCACTTTGATCATCACGCTGGGGGAGAGGGCGGTCAATTCCTTAGCCTGCTCGATCATCAGCTCGGTTTCGGTGAACAAGCGCGGGTCCAACTAGCCTGAGATCCAGCCAAAACGACCTTTGGAGGCCTGGTGAATAGGCAGGTACATCTCTGCTCCCCGTTTGATAACTTCTTTGTAAGTCAACCAGGCCAATTCCTTGTAGTCAAGCTTGGCGTTAGCCAGGATGAGTTCGTCGATCCACTCATTCCAAATAACCGATTCGCTTTTGAAAGCTTGGAGGGAGAGCGGTGGGTTGGTCGTGCAGCCCCGAAAAACGCTTTTGGCAGGATCCGCGTAGTTGTATAGACGATCAAGTTGTTCTTCCAGTAACGCTTGCTTGCCTGGCTTGGCGGCCTTGATCATCTTTTGCTTCCATTGTTTGAATACCAATGGCGAAGAATCCCACCATATTTCCATATCTGGGTTGGTTGCGATCAGTCTTTCTACCGGGCTCTCGATCATAGTTTATGCTCCTTCGAATGTCGATGTTTTGATATTCGCTAAACGTTTATCGAGAAATTTCTCGGATATCGAAATTGCAGCAATAAGTCTGCGCTTGGCAGCATTCGCCCTTCTGATTCACTGGCGACTTGGGTAAATTGCACTGATAATCCACTCATTCGATCAACCAACAAAACCTATAACGCCATGGAAGCGATTTCAGTAACGAAGCGAAAGCGGTCGCCACGATATAAATCCTTACTGTGTTCAACCGGTTTTCCATCCTGGTCGAAAGCCAGGCGGCGCTCCAACATAAGGGGAGCGCCAACCTCAATTTCCAATAGTTCGGCTTCATATTGAGTGGCAATGACTGGCTCTAAGCTCTGGCGAGCATGACTGATGGTTACCCCATACTCGGTTTCTAATATTTCGTACAAGGATCGCTCGGTCAGGTCAAACCGCTCGAAATCCAGGAAACGATAAACGGGTATTATAAATTCTTCTAACATCATCGCTTCCTGGTTGATCAAACGCAACCGGTGTACGTAATAGACGGGTTCAGAGAAACGTAGCTGCAGCTTTTCAACCACCGAGGCTTCCCCCGGACGTTTTTCGAAAGTGATTAGTTTGGCACCAGGCTTATATCCCCGTATTTGCATTCCTTTTGTAAAGGGAAACAATTGACCCGCTTGCCGCTCGATCTTAGGTTCGGAGACATAAGTACCGTCCCCTTGCCGGCGGATAATCAAACCCTGCCCCTCAATCATATTTAGGGCCCGGCGAACGGTCATTCGATTGACCGCCAGCATCTCGCTCAACTCGCGTTCCGGTGGTATGCGATCTCCTGGCGAGAGTTCACCCGCCTCGATACGATCGAGCAGGCTTTCAGCAATTTGTACATACAGAGGCACTGCTGAAGCGAAGCGATTTATTGAGTGCTTATTATTAGCCATGGCTACCAGAGCGATTATGGCGAAATGAACTTTTAAAATTCGATTGGTATATTGGTATACACCAATTTCCTCGAAATATAGCACCTCTCCATTGAGATGTCAAGGTCACCCCAAAATGGATGCTCACCCCCTCAGCAGATCTTTCGTTGCGTATCTTAAAACTTTAGGAACTTCAAGGCTGATCGCTGATTGTGATCAAATCCTTAATGTCTTCAAAAGTGGCTGGACCAATCCCATTTACCTGCTGAATGCTATCAATTTGTGTGAAAGGTCCATTGGTTTCCCGGTAAGCAATTATTTTCTTGGCCGTAACAGGTCCGATGCTCGGCAATCTCTCGAGTTCGGATTGAGAGGCCGTATTTATGTTGATTAACTTTGATTTGTTTTGGGCTGTAGGTTGGATCGCAGTGGTCGCTTGAGAGCCCTGGTTCTTTGTAAGGGTTTGCTTTTGGCTTTGCTCGAGCGGTTGGAAGGGTATCCAAATGAGCTCCCCATCTACCAGGAAGGCGGCCAGGTTTAATGATTGGGTGTCAGCCTCGGGAGCCAGACCCCCGGCGGCATTAAGGGCATCTTGCATACGGCTATTCTTCGGCAGCGAAAAGACGCCGGGCTGATTTACAGCCCCGCTGACGTGTACTACCACTGGAGGCGGTGTAGGCGGTGGCAACAGGTTTATCGCCTCTCCCCGTGGTTGGCTTGTTCCAAGAAGTAAGATTCCAGCGCCTAACAATCCACATACCACTCCAAAGGGTATTTTCCACCAGCTCTTCATCTTTGGCCTCCTAGCAGTTATGTGGGCTAAATGCCTTGAACCTGGCGCGTAGCCGTTGTCAATTACAAGTAAACCCCGCCATCTCCTTACTCAAGATTGAGGTTCAATATTCAGGCTCAATCCCAGCCGCTGTCTGGCAGAGTCTACCTGTAAAATGCGCACTCGAATTTTTTGTCCTTCTCTTACCACATCCTTTGGATTCAACATCTCGGCGGATGGGCACATCTCTGTGACGTGGATCAAACCGTCTAACCCTTCTTCTAAGCGGGCAAATGCGCCGAAAGGCATGATGCTGGTAATAGTCGCTTCAGTAATCTGTCCCGGTTGGTAGCGCAACTCAGCGGTTTCCCAAGGGTTGGGATGAAGACGTTTTAAACTCAGGGCCACTCGAGAACGTTCCTCATCCACGCTGATTACATAAACTTCTATTTTGGTGCCGAGATTGAGTGTGTCGGAGGGGTGCCGTACCCGCCCCCAAGATAGCTCAGATACATGGATGAGCCCTTCCAGGCCGCCTAAATCTACGAAGATGCCAAAATCAGTGATATTGGTGACAGTGCCCCAAACCCGATCTTGACTGTTAAGCGATTCGAGCAGCCGGTTCCGACTACCCGGCTCAGCCATAGCGGCGCGTTCGGAAAACACAACCCGACCGCGGTTAGAGTCGCATTCGATCACTTTTAACAACAAATCAGAGCCAACATATTCGGCTAACAACCGTTCACAATTCCCCTCAGATTTTTCCGCGGGTAGATCTACTAGATGAGAGATCGGCACAAATCCTTGCAACTGTTCCCCTTCGACCAGCAATCCACCCCGGTTGAAACCGGTAACATGCATTTCGATGGTGTCGTCTTCTTCGTAGATCTTGTCAGCTTTTGCCCAATCGACTGTTATAGAGTGAGCTTCTTTCTTCTCTGAAAGAGAGGAATTACTGGCGAATGAGGTGCCGCTTACTTTTTCCTCTTCTTCTGCTAATAATGCTGCCCACCAAGATTCATCCAATGGTGGGGGTCCCCCCACAAGTTCCTGGGAAGTAGATTTACTTACCATTAATCTCAACCTCGTCTAATTGAATAAAACCGACTGACCGTGCCCTCCAATAGATTCCTTGTGTTGCCGTTAAACTACTTCTTTTTCAAAACGCTCCTCTCCGGCCTGCCGTTCCATCGCTTCAATTGCTTTGGCGACGGCTTCGATAGCCACTCTTTGTTTACGATATAGATCCGCTTCAGACATTGCCAATCGCATGGCAATCTCACGCACCTTGCGTCCTTCCATAAATTTCATTTCTAATATATTATACAAAATCCATTCGGCTGTAAACCGCCTTTCTCCTTCCGGGCGGGTCTGTTCGATAGCTTCCCGTAAGATCGATCGTAAGGCGTTGGTCGGATTGCCTTCGTGAGATTCCAAGGCACGCTGCACAACCTGTAGGCGCATTAATGGACTTTGTGAGAGTTTCGGTCCGCCCCAATAATGGCTGAGCGCCTCCTTAACCCATTTGGGAAAGTTACCCAGATCCAAAGGAGAGGCTTCGGGATCCGTGAGAATATCCGTGCCATCGTATCGAGCTGCGGCACGCAGTCGCTGGATGAGGTCTACTTGAGGCGTCAAAGCCTCCAACGAGGTAAAGACTTGTTGTTGCATCTGGCGGTCCTCTAAGGCCATGGCAGCCCGATGAGCAAGCAGCAATAATGCATCCACTAGTTCCTGGTCTGGTGTAAGCTGTGGATTGCGAGCTGCCCCGAGAAATCCTAACAAACCCAAGTCGTTTTCATCACTTCCAAAGAGCGGTACCAGCCAGTAGTCTCTCCAGATAAATAGACCTTGGTCTTTGTCTCGTTCGACCCCAACACCGCCATTTTGATTGACTACATTTAGTAAATCGACCGAGCTGTTATCCTCCTCGAAGGGATTTCCGTTGCCAACAGTCACCAACATTTCCAGACCCTGGGGTCTTAAAGCGACGACGAATGCTTTCTTGACCTGTAGGCGATCGCACATGGCTGCTATGACCGATTCTAGGAACTCACGCAGATCTCCGGTGGTCAATAGCCGTTCTTCCAATGCCTGGATCATTTGAATTTCATCGTTATCCCTGCCATGAAAGAGCACGCGCTCCCAAAGGGGTGCCACTAGAGTAATCAGATGTTCCATGATCAGTATGCCTGCCACCATCAGGATCGGTACCAGCTCTGAATAGGAGATCCCGAGGGATTGACCTGCTCTTTTGACCAGCGTTGTTATAGCGAGAATGGTAGAGGCCGTCACTGGACCACGCATCAACCATTTGAAAAGCCTCCGTTTGACCACACGATCGGGCCAGGCAACGCCGAAGAAGGCGACGGCGTAAGCCATGATAACCAGCAAGACGGACACCAGGATATTGCTGGTCGTGGCTGTGAGCCAGAAGATAAGCGGATGATTTGTGGCGATGCCGGAACCGAAGAGCAGGAAGGGATAAGAGCCTAAAGCGGGCGCTACTGCTCCCGTCAGTAGATAGCGCATTCGCCTACGGCTGGTGCGGGTTACAGTTCTTCGTTCAGCACGTAAAAAATTAACCCATGACCATAACATGACTACTGCGTAGAAGGCTGTGAACACCCATGTTAACCAGGTACGCTGGAGGTGAGGAGCCGGTCCAACATCTTGCAGTAGTGAGCCTACCAGCAGGGATAAAGGTAAAGTTACCAGGAAGGCTAGCGATAAAAAGTATGTCAGCGCGACCATACGCCGGCGGCGTCCACGAGAAGGTCGACCGGTGGTCGCCAGCAAGGCGTCGGAAAAGTGAACGTAGGCTGGGGGCAAGAAGATGATACCAACCCATTGCAGGCGAAACCAGAACTCCATCTCGGAGGGGTTCTTCGCAGAGCTGCCGATGGCTTCGCCGACATAAGCGATTACCACACAAAACAAAATAAGGGCAAAAGTGCGCGCCACCCGATCTCGCAGGTTGAACGTCAGCGCGTAAAGCAGTAGAGATGTAGCGGTGATGGCAATCCCTGCCGCTAGTAACTCATTAAGATCGCGTAAACTGTTGATTAAAAAGCTAACCATAATAAATGTCGATAAGGATCAACCGATCCATTTGGTAAAAAATAGGGCCATGTCATTGTTGGCGTAATGGTGGTCGTTGAATCCGCAAAAATCGAAGCCCAATTTTTGGGACATGCTGATAGCCGGATAATTCTTGGTTTGCATTTCAAGCAAGAGACGACGACTTCCCGGATGTTCAGCAACCCATTGCTGGGCTGCTAATACCAGGGCGCTGCCGATGCCCTTCCGGCGTAAGGGCTGCGTGACGACTAGGTCGGTCACCCAGGTGGTTAATGCCGCCATAGGTTGCATCATGCTGATATAACCGACTGGTTCACCATCCAGGATGGCCACCAACAAACCGGAGCGTTGAGCCCAATCATCGGCTAGTCCTTTGGCGGGACGGGGGTAATCCACCCGCACTGAACGCGGCAGGTGTACCTGGCGGAAATTGATGTCGATTTGGGTATCGGCTATCTGGAAATCCACCTGCCACACGTAATCACTGACATAGCCATGATCCATTTTCAACAGTATTGGTATATCAGGAGCAACAGCCGGGCGAATTTCAATTGCTGGCATCACGAGCTCCAATGCAAAAACCAGATAGTCTCATGGTTGTACGGGATTATTCACGTATATACGGATCACACAAGACGACAGGGATTCGCCCTGGTTGTCAGTTACGACCAGGCGTAGCATATATTCGCCAGGAGATAAGGTGCGGGTATCCCATTGACCCAATTCGTCATCTTGTACGACGTTGCGTCCTGCCTGTATCGTCAACCAAATCGTTTCTCCAGGGCGGGCCACCTCATATTTATAGAAACCAAAGTTCTGAATGTTCGCGGTCCCTTTCAAAGTTACCACGCCACTTATTTCGGTTCCATCCTTTGGTTCGGTCAGCATTAACTCTCCAGGTATACATCCTTCGCCCCCCGCTGGCTCAATAGTGGGAGGGGTGGTGGTCCCTACCATTTCTTGGGAGGTGTCTGTTAGTGGAGGATTTGCTGGCAGGGTTGTTGTGGCAGTGGCTAATAAATCCAACGTTGGTGTCAGCAAAGGGTTTGCGCCGGGAACCGTTGGCGCTACGAATGATACCAGCACGAACACCATTAACCCCATGGCCAGCAGGAGCACCAGCATGCTGGCTGCCTGATTGAGGCGAGACTGTGCGCTTTCTCGTTCCAAGCCGAAGGCTGCTCCCCGCAGCTCATCCCAGGCGAGTACAAATTTACGAATATAGACCAGGCCTCCCAACGCGAGTAACAAATAAACCCAAAATTCATAATCTTTGAAAAAGCGGAGTGCTTCTTCCATGCTTCTCCTGCTATCGAGAGAATTATATCGCCCGAAGTCTACAGGCGGCGCAGCACCCCCCTGATGAGTGTCGTAAGTTTTGGAATAATTAAGCTGCCAGCTGCGAGAACTTCCTCGTGGCTGGTGATTGTTTCACCATCTAGATTAGCTTTGTTACTGATACCCGATATTCCCAGAACGCGCAGGCCTGCGTGGCGGGCGACGATCACTTCGGGAACTGTGGACATGCCAACTGCATCTACACCGCTTGTTCGTAAGAAGCGTAAATCAGCAGGGGTTTCAAAGGAGGGTCCCGCCAAACAAACGTAAACGCCTTGACGAAGATCAATCTTATTTTCCGAAGCCACCTGGCCTGCCAGCCTACACAGCTGGTGGTCATAGGCACGTCCCATATCAGGAAAACGTGGCCCAATTTCATCCAGATTGGGGCCACGTAAGGGAGTTATGCCTGCCATACCCATCAGGTTTAGGTGATCCGTTATGAGCATCAGGTCACCGGGTTCAAAATCGGGGTTGACTGCCCCGGCAGCATTTGTAACAATCAGTGTTTCTACACCTAGGCGCGTTAAAATACGTACGGGCAGGCCAACCTGAGCGATGCTATAGCCTTCGTAGTAATGAACTCTACCTTGCATCACGAGTACGTTTTGGCCTTCCAACAGACCACTCACCAGCTGGCCTTGATGTCCTGGTACGGTGGATACAGGCCAGGATGGCAAGTCTCCATAAGGAATTCGCCTGGCCTCTTCGATGGAATCTGCAAATAAGCCTAGACCTGACCCAAGGATTATGCCAACCCGGGGTTGGTAGGCCAATTTTTCCCGAACGGCTTCAGCAATTTGATCGATTTCATCTAAAGTAAAAAAGTCGTCCATTAATAAATCCTGGCTTGATTCTGTACCCAGCATGGGGAATGCGTACGGAGTTACGCCGGATCTCTATCCGGGGAGCGCTGACCTCAGTCGCCGCTTTTTGTTGATTTCAGGCGGCGCAATAATGCCTGGGTTGAGAGGGGATTACTGTGTCCCAAAAGTGCTTGGATTTCAGACAAGGTGCGACCAGAGCGGGCCAGGCGTAATGCCGCTGTATGGCGCAACAAGCGCGGGGAAAGGTTTATGGGTGGCTTGACCTTTCGACCCCAATGCTGCAATATCTGCCAAATCCCTTGGCGGCTCATACGACCACCCATCTGACTGACAAAGAGGGCTCGTTCGTCGGGTTTTGGGTTTAAATCTGGACGTCCCTCATTCAGGTATTGTTTCAAGGGTTCGGCTGCGCTGCCCAAAGGCAACCAAAGATCTTGTTGCGCGTCTGTGGTGATGTGGATTTTTTCAGCACCTAAATTGAGGTCTGGCAAATTAAGTTCTACCAGGGTGCCCACGGATAAGCCGGTTTCAACCAGCAAGGCCAAAATGGCTTGATCCCGTCTGGCACGCAGGCGGGGCGAGGCTTCAATCACGGCTTGAGTATCTTTGATTTGTGTATCGGTCAGGTATTTGGAGGGACGAGAGGGAGCAACTTTTGATATTACATAGTCGATTAAATGGTTGTTTGCTTCAAGTGCACTGCCAGGTATGATATGTCTTTGGGATAAATACTCGACAAAACGGCGTAGTGACGCCCAGCGGCGTACTAGGGTACTCTGGCGCCGACCAGCCTGGCGTTCGGAATCTAAAAAACCGGCTACATGGTGGGCATTCAAGTCTTCAAGCTTGGGGGAGCGTTGCAAGGTTTTCCGTAAATAGTCGAAAAAAATACGCAAGTCGCTGGAATAAGCCAGGCGGGTGCTCTCAGAGTATTTCGACTGAGCCTCCAAACTGGCCAGATAGGCGCTCAGGTGTGCCTCCATTTTCTGACTCCTTGTTGATTTAAAGGCTCCAAATAAATAAACCGATAGAACTATGAGCGTAGAACGTAAATTACTTTCCCGCCCTCCTCGGCATGAAATATTATATCATAGGACTAGTTGCGCTCTTTTTCACAGGTTAAATGGCGTTAATCACCTCCCGAAATACCTCTACCGCTTGATCGACAGAACGATCATTAATCCAATAATGGGTCACCAACCGGAAGCGATGAGCACTATCTGCGCCTACGCGCACGCCTCGCTCTGCCAATCTTGCGCTTACTTGCTTCGAAGTTAACCCTGTCTCCTCCGCTAATGAAAGAAATACCATGTTGGTTTGAGGGGTGCCTGGATCCAGCCTCAAACCGGGAATGGTTGCTAAACCCTCTGCCAGGCGATGGGCGCGGGCATGATCCTCTCCCAGACGATCAACCATGGATTCAAGGGCGACAATGCCAGCAGCAGCTAAGATGCCAGCCTGGCGCATGCCACCACCTAGCTGTTTCCGAATTCGCCGGGCTTGATTGATGAAATCTGTAGAACCACATAGAACTGATCCGACCGGAGCGCATAAGCCTTTGCTCAGGCAGAAAGTGATTGAGTCGGCTGGAGCCACCAGCTTGGCTGCATCAATCTGCAAAGCTGCTGCAGCGTTGAATATCCTGGCGCCGTCAATATGGAAAAGCACACCATTCTGGTGGGCGAGCTCCCCAACTTGGTAGGTGTATTCTGCGGAAATCGCTACACCCCCGCAACGATTGTGGGTATTTTCCAGTGTAATCAGGCGGGTCGTAGGGAAATGCACGTTTTCGGGGCGTATGGCTTCCTGAATGGCTTCTAACTCCAGGGTTCCATCGGGTTGGTTGGGGACCTGATAGGAATGCACCCCCCCGAGAGCTGACATGCCACCCACCTCGTAGGTAAAGGTATGGGATTTGTTCCCTAGGATGACTTCGTCGCCGCGGTTGCAGTGGGTCAATAACGCCACCAGGTTACCCATGGTCCCCGAAGGCACGAACAGGGCAGCCTGCTTCCCAAATTTCCCTGCTGCTATATCCTGAAGGCGGTTGATGGTAACATCTTCACCGTAAACATCATCGCCTACTTCTGCCTGCGCCATTGCCTGGCGCATGGCCTGTGTAGGTTGGGTAACTGTGTCGGATCGCAGATCGATTAAGTTCATAAGCCAGCTCTGAGTTGGTCTAAGATTTTGGTTAATTCCGATGGCATGGGTGCCTCAAATTCGCTCAATTGCGCATCACCTGGCAAACGTAAAGCCAGGCGAGCGGCGTGTAAGAAATGACGATTCAAAGGCAGGCTGGGGTGTCGCCGTCCATAAACCGTATCTCCAACGACCGGGCAACCTATGAAAGCCAGATGTACCCGGATCTGGTGAGTGCGTCCGGTGATTGGATGAACTTCAAGTAAGGTGTGCTTATTGAATGATTCGATAGCGCGATATTCGCTGATGGAGGGACGGCCTTTGGCGGGAGGTTGGACCGCCATGATCTTACGGATCTTCCTGTCCCTACCGATGGCGGCTTCTACCCTTCCACGCGGGGTGGGTGGTGCTCCGTCAACCAGGGCAATATATACTTTTTCAACCTGGCGAGATTGAAACTGGTTCTGCAGCCAGTGATGGGCAGCATCGTTTTTAGCGAGCAAGATCAAGCCAGATGTTTGTTTATCGAGGCGATGGACAACTCCAGGTCGTAGTTCGCCACCCACACCTGCAATGTCCGGAGCATGGGCTAAGACGGCATGTACTAAGGTGCCTTTATTATGTCCGGCAGAGGGGTGTACCACCATGCCCGCTGGTTTGTTCACCACCAGCAAATCCTCATTTTCGAAAACTATATCTAAAGGAATGGCCTCCGCTTGTAGGTCGCTTGGTTCAGGAGGTGGTATGTGCACGACGACATTGGCCTGCCCTTCGAGCATTTGACCCGTTTTGCGGGCTGGCTGACCATCCACCGTCACCTTACCCGCTTTGATAAAAGCCTGAAGGCGCGAGCGGGAAAAATCTGGCAGACATTCTACTAAATATTTGTCTAAGCGTTGTGCTTTCTGGTCATGATAGTGCAACACGACCAGGTGTTCATTCACTCACTATCTCCTCACGAATAGATTCAGATGACCGCTCCACTGATGATTCCCCTTCTGCTACCTCATCATGTTTGTCTTGATACCGTTCTCTTATCCATACACTTATTATTAAAATGGCGACCCCAATTGATATGCTTGCATCGGCGACGTTGAACACCGGAAAGTTGCCTATTGAGATGAAGTCGGTCACATAACCAATGTTCAGCCTGTCGATCCAATTCCCCAGGGCACCGCCCATTTGCAGGCCCATTGCAAGACGGAGGGTCCAATCCCCTCGTGGGACTTGAGGATAGTAATACAAAATCGCCAAAGCTACTATGAATGGCAGGATGGTGAAGATATCGCTGAGACCAGGCAACATCCCAAAGGCTGCGCCGGTGTTCTTCCAATTGACGATGCGAGCGTATGGCTCTAACCAGGGCCAGGGAACCCAGATTCTCTGGAGCGGAAGCTGGGCTCTTACAATAGCTTTGGTCAGCTGGTCTAATCCGCTCACGGTCCCGGCGACCAGCAACAGAGAGAAATAATCGCGTAAGTACCTCTTCAACAAGAACCTCCCAATAAATAAAAGGAATGGCATCATTTTACCCCAACTGAGCTCGGTAATTGTAAGAATTTATAGCTGGTCCTATAAATTCAAATGGAAACGAGAAGGAGATGTTTGTCTATTGTCTGGATGGATATGTTAAATTTTTTCGTTAGAATTTTGGAGACCTGTAGGGGGGTAAACCCATCTGGAACCGCGATTAAATGAGCTTGGCAGCCCAAGCGACAGTCGCTCGCTCCAAATCCCCTAACCGGTACGGCTGTTCCAGGTAATTTTGCCAGGGTTTGGCACCATTGACATTCCAGTTGCATTTTGCTAACTGCCATGCCGGTGCAGTTTCTGCTTTGGCTGAATCTGTCGTCCATCGTCTGTGTCGCAAAGCAAACCCCCACCAAATCAGCCACTGCCCGTAATGCGTCAATATGCCAGTGGGAGTGGTTTGAACCGCGCACATGCCTGCCCAGACGTGCTCGCAGCCCGCCAGGACCGCAGGCACTTCCGATGTAAGCGTAATCGCCGGCAGAAAAGTAGATTTTGCCTAAGCGACCAACCTGTAATTCATGTGGCAGGTCGAGTCGTAAGCATAAAATATAAGTGCCGGGAGCGTTGGGTAGCGTAAAGATCTTAGGTGGGAGGGGCATGGACAAGATCGACTATCAAAACATCACAAACGGATGTTTGGTGAGAGCCAGCATCGATAGATACGGGGAGATCTGCAACTATCAAGCCCGGAAGCTGCACAATAGATAATCGCTAACTGCGCTGGCTGGTTACGGTTAACCTAAGGCCTAGTTTGAACCCCATGCGGTCCTTAAGGCGCTGTAAAATAAGATTATCGCTGAAGCACTCGTTATGGCTAACAAGGCCCAGACTCTGCGCAGTCTAGCGATTGATGCTATAAGTCTCTTCGCTGGAATTGCCTCATAGCCAGCCCGAGTGCCAACAGTATATAAATAATCGCATACCAAACCATGATGGAGCTCGGAACGGAAGATGAAGAGAAGGGCGAAAATCCTAAGGCACGCACCAGAGGGGATTGCATCTCGAAGGCAGCCCGTTTCCATAAGGCCTCGCTGGGGATAATCAGGCTTGAGATCACGCCGATCTGTACCGCGGTTTGGTTGTTTATGAGCGAGCCAATTTGTTCGATCCAGCCGCCAATGAAAGCCAAGCCGTACAATCCAAAGACCATGACACCATTTGCCAATGTGGATAGCATCGCGCCGCCAAAAAAAGACACACTCAACAACAAAATAGCATTTAGCCATAGAAAGAGCATGCCGAGACCGAAATGCGGAGGGCTATATCCGGAGATCAGGTATACTAACGCGATAACGCCGCCAGCCATGAGTAGGAGATAAAGCGTAAGCATTCCTGCAAAGCCGAGCCATTTGCCCATGACAATCTCCCAGCGCTGCACGGGTTTGGCAACCAGGGTTTGGATGGTACCGGATGAAATCTCCCCCGAAAGCGTGACCACCGAGGTCAGCACAGCCATCATGATCGTCAGAAAGTTAACTGCATACATACCCGCGAGAAGCATAAAATTCCGAATTCCGTTGCGTTCCAATAATCCAGGTCCGTACGGGGAAGTTTCCATCTCTTGGTTCATGTAATGGAAGCCAAGGCCGTAAATTAATAAAAAAGCCAGCCCTAGCAAAAGAGCGGCCAGGAGAATCCTTCGACGGGCGGCCTCCCGAAAGGTGAGGCGTGCGATCACATTTGTATTACGCCAGATCGATGAAAGCGCTTTCATCATAGACCTCCATCTGTTCCGACGATCTGGATAAACAAATCCTCCAGCGAGATCTGTTGTGGCTTTAGGGCGTAAACATCCACATTGTGGTCCACCAGGTAGCGATTGACGGCGGGGAGTTCGAGTTCGCTGCTCAAGGTTAGCGAAATATGGTCGCCATCGAGGCGTACGTCCTGGCTCCAATGTGAAAGTCCCAGTATGATCTCCGGACTCAAGTTACGTGCCTTGATCTCTACGGTTAATTCCCCTTCGACTAAAGATTTAAGCCGGCTGGTCCGCAGGACTTCTCCATGCTTGATAAATGCTACCCGGTCGCATGTGATTTCTACTTCACTGAGTAGGTGGGAGTTTAGAAAAACAGTGGTGCCCTGTTGGCGCAGATCGTGGATAATATCCCGGACCAATCTGCGGCCTACTGGGTCCAGGCCAGAAGTTGGCTCATCCAACAGGACGAGCTCAGGTTCGTTGAGTAAGGCCTGAGCTAAGCCAATGCGCTGCAACATCCCTTTGGAATATGCCGCCAGTTTTTTATCAGCATGCGGACTGAGACCGACTAAGTCAAGTAATTCGGGCACGCGTCGATTCGTGAGATCGCCTGGCATCTGGTATAGGTCGGCGTGCAGGTGGAGAAATTCGGTCGCCGTCAACCATTCATGAAAGCGGAAATGTTCAGGCAGAAAACCAATGCGCGCTCTGATGCGATGATCGCCGAGTGGCGCCCCCAGGACATGACCAATACCAGAGGTGGGGGTGATCAGACCAAGCAGCATTTTTACCGCAGTGGTTTTTCCAGCCCCATTCGGGCCTAAGAATCCAAAGACCTCACTACGCCCAACAGTCAAGGTGAGATCAGATACAGCTACTTTTTCTCCGAATACTTTTCGTAAACTCTGCGTTTCTATGGCAGTTGATGAAGATGAGTTGGACATGGTCCCATGATTCATGCAGGTATACAGATTGCGTAGTGCATAATCTGACTGAATTATGCACTACGCAATATTATTTTTTTTCTGATATTAAGGATTTTACCCTATTTCAGGGAGTCCGCGATCTTAAGAGCAGTTGCGCCTTTTCCAGGACCGGTCAGGGCGTAGATGATGCCATCCTTTACCCACAGCAGCAAATATTGATCGGGTTGATCTTCTAGTTTTTGTTCTATCAGGGTTCCCTCGACGCCATCCACGAGGACGCTCTGATAGCTGGTTCCGTATTGCGGGATCGGAACGACCAGGGTAGTAGACCAATTGACGGTGCTGCTGAATTGAGCCGCCTCCTCCGGTGTCATCCCCATCACTTGTAAGAATGCCTCCCCGATTTTTGCAGTGTCAAGTCCAGGAGGTGCAGAGATGTCAGGGCTGGGGACCTGCATGAGACTTATGCAGTCAGACAAACCCGCAGAGGGACGATCCGGGTCGCCAGTGGTCACTTCGACGGCTTTGGAGGAAAAATCACAATCGCCGTAACTCGCTGAGACGGAGGTGGGTAGTTCCATCGTGACGGTTGCGCCATTTAAGGAAGACGGCAGGTCGATGTCATTCTGCCCCAGCTCATCCAGTAGCGACTTAACCTGAGGCAAATCGATCTTGAATGTCGCTCGCACTCCAGGCTGCACCATAAGATGTAGGTCGCCTTCAATATCGGTAGGTAGACGTACCGGTATGCCGGCCAGCTGAGCGGCTTGGGCCGCGTCGTCTACCTTCTGGGCCTCGCCTTGTTCTTCAATCTGGACGTCTTGAGAGAGCATATACTCAAACTGGGAAGAAGAACCCAGCTGTTCCGGCAAATTTCCGGGATTAACTTGCACAACCGAAATCTGCTGCACGCGGAAAAGGCCAAGGAAGCTATCGGCGATGGCACGCACTCCTGGGAAAGCCAGTGAAAGGCCCAGGATCAGGACGAGGGCTATCGCCGCCCAGGCTAACCTGTATTGACGGGCAAATATTTTATTTAACATTGTTCTGTTCTCCTTTATTGAGATACGTTCTTCAAAGTGAGCGCGCGCGGTTGGAATGGGGATCTGATGAGCATCGTGATGCCCAGCTAAAGTCACCAGGCGAGCGCGGATATAACCAGCCCGTTTGGAAAGCATATCAGCGCGTTCCTGGCAGCTTGGACAGGTTTCTAGATGGGCATTAACTCGTTCAAGTTCTGGTGCACTTAGCTCTTTGTCCAGGTAAGTGCGTAATTCACCATCGCTGATATGCATCTTCATTCTCCTTCCATCCGGCGGTAAATCCTTTCAAATTCTTCTTCAGCGCGCGCCAGGAATGTGCCGACCGAACCTGGCGTAATCTCAAGTACTTCTGCTAGCTCTGAGTAAGATAGTCCTGAATAGCGTAAGTGCAGCACTTGAGCGGAGCGAGGTTTCATCTTAGCTAATACCTGCCGGACTCGTTCCTGGGCTTCATGCCTTTCGACTTCGATAGAGGGATCAGCTGCGGAACTCCCATGTAAGGAAAGTCGTCCGGCTTCTTCTTCATAGCGCCCGCGCCGTTTGCGAGAGCGCAAGGCGTTGAAACCCAGGTTGGTAGCCACCCGGTAGAGCCAACCCGAGATATCACGATGATCCTTGGGTGGACGTTGATACAGGCACCAGAAGGTTTCCAGTGCTAGATCCTCTGCCTCAAGGTGGTCGCCGACCAGACTGTAGAGAACGCCATAGATTTTCGGCCAGTGCTCCTGAAATATGGCCTCAAAGCCACCTGCATGCTCTTCTCCAGGGGTGAAGTTGCCTTTTAGTCCGTTTGAAGTCACGATCACCCCAGATACCTGGAAGGTTTAATAACTGCGCTCATTACTTTAACACCGCTCAGGAGACATTTGTGACAAGAAAGCGACGAGCAAGGAATAATTGCCAAGTTATTCACCGCATTTCGGTTCCACTTTTAGTCTCGATCTCTTTTTATAACTGCTAAGTATAGTTTATCTTGGGGAAATTGCTGTTGTCAAGCAGGCTAGAAAAAAGAAGGTTCAACTACGGAACCTTCTTGCTTGATACCATTCAGAGGCGATGAATTCAGGTTTGTTATGGTCAATTTAATTGTCCTAGCCCAATCGTGACTGTCTCGTCCTCAAATTTTAAGTTGAAAGAAGTCATATCGCCAGGGGGTTTGGCTTCCTTTATCTCGACTGCCAGTACCTCGCCCATGATGTAATCGCGATGGGCATTGATGGCTTGCGCCAACCTGGTCGAAGCCTGAACATACAGGATGAGGCGGTCGGCGATATCGAAACCGCTTTGCTTCCGCAGCGCCTGGAGGTGACGCACGAACTCCCTGGCCAATCCCTCGTGCAGTAGTTCTTGATCCAGCTCCGTGTTCAGGGCGACCAGATAAGTGCCATCCGCCGCGACTGCTAATCCGGGATGAGCTTCTACCCGCACCTCCAATTCATCCGGTGTGATTTTATAGGACTCACCCTGAACGATTAATTCGATGGACTTCCCAGCCAATAAGTCTTGTGCGGCTTTGTCTACATCCAATGCCATGATCGCCTCACGAACGGCCGGATATTTGGCTTTGTATTTTTGACCAAGATATTGGGAAATGGGAAACAGTCTGTATGAAACTGCCTGGTCACGCGAGCTCAAGACCCGTACTTGTTTGACGTTGAGTTCGTCCTGCAGTAAACCGGCAAACCGCTCGAGAGTCTCGCCTTCCTCATCCTTGCTCAAAGACACGGCTGCGTATGATAATGGCTGGCGTACCTTAATACCAGCCTGGTTTCGGGCTGCATGTCCCAGCGAAGCCAGCCTCATGATCATCTGCATATCTCGGTTCAATTTTTGGTCAATTAACTTGGCCTGGTATGAAGGCCATCCTGTCAGATGAACAGATTCTGGCGCGCCTGCATCCACCGAACAGACCAGGTTTTGGTACAACTCGTCTGCCAGGATGGGCATAGTTGGGGCCAACAGTTTGCTCAAGGTTACCAACACCTCGTAAAGGGTCGAATAAGCTGTGACTTTATCGGCGTCTGATCCGCTTTTCCAAAAGCGCTTGCGAGAGCGACGCAAATACCAGTTCGAGAGCCTTTCTACGAAAGCTTGGACCGGCCGGGTTGCAGCGACTACCTCATACGAGTCTAGAGCAGTGGTCACAGCGCCCACCAGGGTATGCAGCTCTGAGCGTAGCCAGCGGTCCAGGTCAGTGTATGGCAGGCCTGCTGGCAAAGTCTGCTCAGCTGCTTTTCCATTGCCAGGTTTAGGTACCCAATTATCCAATCTGGCGTACGTGATAAAAAACACATACACATTCCACAATGTTAGGGTAAAAGCCCTCACTACCTCACCAACCAGATCCATTGAAAAACGACGATCCTGCCCGGGTGGGCCGGCGGTGTATAGGTACCACCGCAATGTGTCTGAGCCATAAGCGTTAATCACGTCCCAGGGATCGAGCAGGTTATCGCCAGATTTCGACATCTTCTGTCCCTTTTCATCCAAAATCAATCCAAGAGACATAGCATTCTTGTAGCACTCTTGCTCGAACAGCATAGTGCTTAAAGCGTGAAGCGAATAGAACCAGCCGCGGGTTTGATCAACGCCTTCGCAGATGAAGTCAGCCGGGAACTGCTCTCGAAAGGTTTCCTGATTTTCAAAAGGATAATGCCACTGCGCCACCGGCATTGCCCCCGAATCGAACCATACATCGATAATTTCGCTGACCCGCGCCATTTGGCCGTTGCACTCAGGGCATTGAATATGAACCTCATCTACATAAGGTCGATGCAGGTCTAAGCTGGACAAATCTTGATGGGCCAATTCAGAAAGCTCGGCCAGCGAACCCAGAGCCAGCTGCTGGTGGCACTCGCGGCATTCCCAAATGGGCAGGGGTGTGCCCCAATAGCGCTCACGTCCCAAAGCCCAATCGACATTGTTCTCCAACCAGATGCCAAAGCGACCATCCTTAATGTAGTCAGGATGCCAGTTTATACGCTGGTTCAGCGCAACCAGTGCCTCTTTGTACTGGGTTGTGTGGATATACCAGGTGTTGCGGGCATAGTAAAGCAAGGGCGTCTCGCAGCGCCAGCAGAACGGGTATGTATGGGTGTAGCTCTCTGCTTTGAGCAGCAAACCCCGAGTTTGTAAATCTTGCACGATTAAGGGATCGGCATGCTTGACGAATTGGCCGCTCCATGGGCGTATTTCGGGAATGAAGCTGCCATCTTCGGCGATGGTTATCAAGATAGGCAGGTCAGCGTTCAGGGCGGTTTGCAAGTCTTGCGCGCCAAAGGCAGGCGCGATGTGCACCAGTCCAGTACCTTCCTCGGTATTCACAAAATCCTCTAATACCACGTAATAAGCGGGTTTGTCCGGTAAGAGCAAGGTGAATAATGGCTTATAGCGAAGCCCTTTTAACTTGGTGCCTTTGAAGGTTTCATAAATTTCAACTGGCTGGTCTCCAAATACTCGATCAACCATGTCGCGCGCCAGGATCAAGCGCTCACGAGCCAATTCAGGCTTGTCCGGATTTGAGCTTTCGGGGAGTGAGAGTTCCACAATGGCGTAATCCACCTCTGGATTAACGGCAACCGCCACGTTGGCCGGTAAAGTCCAAGGTGTCGTGGTCCACACCAACAAGGAAGTGCCTGGGTCTTCAACTAATGGCAGTCGTACATAGATGGACGGGTCGACCGTCTGGCGGTAACCTAATGCGACCTCGTGGTCCGAAAGGGGTGTGCCGCAACGCGGGCAATATGGCACCACCTTGAAGCTTTGGTAGAGCAACTTTTTGTCCCAAAGTGATTTTAGGATCCACCAGACTGATTCGATATACTCTTTCGTGTAGGTGACATATGCGTCTTCTAAATCGATCCAGTAGGCGATGCGATCGCTCAATTTCTCCCATTCTTGAATGTATTCAAAGGCGGATTGGCGGCACAGCTCGTTGAAACGGGCGATCCCGAATTCTTCGATCTGTGTCTTGCTGGTGAAGCCTAATTTACGTTCGACCTCGATCTCAACCGGGAGGCCATGGGTGTCCCAGCCGCCGCGTCGAATCACCTGATAACCTCGCATGGTCTTGTATCGCAGAAAAAGATCCTTGAAGGCGCGCGCCAGCACATGGTGTACGCCCGGTTTGCCGTTAGCGGAGGGCGGTCCTTCAAAAAACACAAACTTCGGTCCGTCCCGGTGCAGAGCTTTAGATTTATCGAAAATGTGGCGGACTTTCCACGAGCGCAGCACATCTTCTTCCTTGTTAGGGAGGTTGACTTGGGGAGAAATGGGTCTAAACATAATTTTTTCGTGCAGTGCACTCAAAAGAGGTAAAACGTCTGATATACACTCCGCTTTCACCGATTTCGCTGGAGGCCCAGCCTGAGAACTTGCTCGTCTATCTTGTGGGTTTCGGTGTATGTCTGAGGGGTAGGTTCTTGATTGACCAGTTTGGTGGAGAGCGTTTCAGCACAGATATAGTCTCCCCAGGTTGTGAAGACTTCCGCCAGTTTTCCTTCTGCGCGGTAGTAAGTGGTGATGCGATCCTCGATGTTAAACCCGGCGTCTTTTCGCATAGCCTGGATGCGGCGTACAATTTCTCGTGCCAGCCCTTCAGCCCGTAGTTGTGGCGTGATATTTATATCGAGAGCCACAGTGACCTGCTTATCGTCCGCAACGGTTAACCCTTCCAGTGGTTGGGTCCGCACCAGGATTTCTCCGGCAGAGAGCTCCACGGTCTGGTTGTCAACTTCTAACCGAACCGGGGATCCAACCCGCACCTGCTCGGCAACTACTTCTGGATCAGCCTCTGCCAAAGCTTTGCGTATCTGCGGGAATTGGGAGCCAAAGCGCGGGCCAAGCAGCTGGTTGTCTGGTAATACTTGGTAAGTTACCAGTTGGCCGGCTTCTTGAACGAATTCAAATTCCTTTACATTGAGCTCGTCGGTGACGATATCAATTAAATCCTGGTTAAGGGAGGGTTGATCCCCGACGTAAACCATCACCTTGTTCAAGGGTTGGCGCACTTTTATCCCGGCTGTATTGCGCGCGCTTAGACCTAGGCTGGAGATTTGCCGGGCTAAGTTCATTTCTTCAAGGCTGGTCTGATCGATCACTGACAAGTCTGCCTGGGGCCAATGGCAGTGGTGAATGCTTGCATGAGCCTCCGTCCAGGCTGAGCGTACTAGGTTTTGATAGATTGCTTCACTGACGAACGGTGTGAATGGCGCTAGGGTCTTAACTAGTTTAACCAACACGTGGTAAAGCGTGCTGTAAGCGGAATTCTTATCAGCGTCATGCTCACTCTTCCAAAACCGGCGACGGCTCCGGCGTACGTACCAGTTGGTCAGATCATCAAGAAAAGCCTCCACTACCAGGGTGGCACCGAGGGGATCGGAATTTTCCAGGTTGCCAGTGACAGCTTCGACGACCTGGTTAACCCCAGCCAGCACCCAGCGGTCGAGTAAATTCTCGCTTTCGGGTGTGGGGCCTTCCGGTACTGCCGGATTGAACTCCTCTTGATCGGGCATCCAGCCATCTAAATTTGCGTAGGTTACAAAGAAGCTATATACATTCCAGAGCGGGAGCAAGAATCCACGCCGCACCTCGTCGCCGCGCTTATAGCCGAAGAGTAGGTCATTTTCGGGCTTATGAGCGCAAAACAGCCAGCGCATCACGTCTACCCCCATTTTATCGGCGGCTTCGTTAAATTCGATGGCATTACCCCAACTCTTATGCATGGGACGTCCATCTTCAGCCAGCAGGGTGCCATAGGTGAAGTTTTCCAGAAAAGGTGGGCTGCTGTCCATCACGGTTGCCATTGCCAGCAGGCTGTAGAACCAGTTGCGAAACTGCCCGGGGAACGATTCGCTGATCCAATCAGCCGGGTACCAGCTGCGCCAGTACTCGCGTTCGAAGCGGTAACCTAGGGTGCTGAAGGGCACAATACCGGCATCAAGCCAGGGGTTGCCAACATCCGGGATGCGATTCATGACTCCCTGGCAATTCGGGCACTTGATTCTGACCGCATCAATAAAAGGGCGATGCGGGCTATGCCCTTTAAATTGCCCCCAACCCGAGATGGCGCTATCCTCGAGTTCGTATTCGTCGCCGATGACCTTGAAATGCTGGCATTCTTGGCACACCCAAATGGGCAGCGCCAAACCCCAATATCGTTTCTTGCTGATCATCCAGTCGTGCATATTACGCAACCAGTCCATCTCGCGGGCGTAACCGAATTCGGGAATCCAATGAATCTGGTCAACCACATCCATGATCTGGTAGCGCAGGCTACGCTGCTTTTCTTGCTCGCTTAGCTCTGAACGGGGCTTATCGTAAACCTCACCCATGCTGATGAACCATTCGTCCACCAGGCGGAAGACCAGTTCCGTCCCGCAGCGCCAGCAGGTTGGATAGCGGTGGGTGTATGGTTCCACCTGGTAGAGCAGACCTTTACGTTCCAGGTCTTCGAAGATAGGCGTGGAAATCTCGGCTACATGTTTACCGGTTAACCAGCCAAATCCCTTCACAAAGAAGCCTTCCTCTGTCAATGGTGCAACCAGGGGTAAGTTATACTGGCGGCCCAGGATAAAATCCTCGGCGCCACAACCCGGGGCGATATGGACAATACCAGTGCCTTCCGCCTCGCCAACCTCATCCCATAGGATTACCCGATGAGATTCAGCAGCGTTTTGCTGGATATCACGGATCAGATTGGTGAGGTAAGTATGGCCGCCGGTTTCCTGAGCCGCGGGGAGATCATCGAATGGGCCGTGGTAGGTCCAACCTTCCATCTCGCGGCCTTTTAGCTCTGCCAACACTTTGTACTCGCCCTGGAGCATGTGCAGGGTGCCCTTAGAAAGGTAGAATACCTCGCCATTTTGCCGGACTTTAACGTATGTCAGTTCCGGTCCTACTGCCGCAGCTACGTTGCTCGTCAAGGTCCACGGTGTGGTTGTCCAGACGAGCAGGGATTCGTTAGAGCGGCCGCGCAGCCGGAAACGAAGCGTGACGCTCCGGTGAGTGAGCTCGGCATACCCGTCGGTGATGATTTCGTGTTGGCTGATGCCTGTGGCGCAGCGCGGGCACCAAGGCATGACATCGGAGCCGTGATAGAGCCAGCCTTTTTCCCAGCATTTTTTGAGGAAAGTCCAGATCATGTAATTGTTTTCATTCGCGAAGGTAAAGTAGCTGCCTCCCAATTCTGGCAGACCCAGGCGACCGATGACCTGTTCAACGGAATCGCTGACAGGCTCATTATGTCCTTGAATGGTGATCACCTGCATGGGATCCTCCATCAAACCCTCAGCCAACCCCCGCAATTGATCGGGATCGTTCCAATCCATCCAATAACCCAGACGGATGGACTGCTCAGTTTGGATGGCAGCATAATGCAGCACGCGGGCTTTGCATTTCCTTACGAACTTCTCCAGGCCATAGTCCTCGATATCTTTTTTGGACTTGAATCCCATCTCCTTTTCGACTTCCACCTCTACCCATAAACCCTGGCAGTCAAAACCATTTTGGTAACGTAGCTTTCGGCCGCGCATGCTCCAGAAGCGTTGAATCAGGTCTTTGTAGGTGCGACCCCACCCATGGTGTACGCCCATAGGGTTATTAGCTGTAATGGGCCCATCGATGAAGGACCAGCTGGGGTCGTCTTTATGGAGTTCCACTAGTTTTTGGAATGCTTGGCTTTCCTTCCAAAAATCAAGTAGTTTTCTTTCGTGGTCGGGAAAGTCTACTTTGGTGGGGACATCATTGAAAGGCATGTTTCCTCCGGAAAAATGTCTGCGCTTAGGAAAAAGCAGGTCTTACACTAGAACCTGGAAACTCTAAAAGAAAAACTCCCGTCCAATATCAGGGACGAGAGTAAGAGTTGGCTGAGATCAACGCTCCCGCGGTACCACCCTGGTTCCCACATACGTGGGCACCTCACTCGAGTACGGCCGGGTTAGCGATCAGCATGCTTGCTCAAGTGGCGCCGTTCGCACCCAACTTCTACTCGCATCCAGGTTAACGGAGGACGAAACCGGCGCACTTACTTGGGGAAATCACCCTGTTCAGGTTGCAGCTCCGGATGGATTTTCAACCCGTTGGGCTGCTCCGGCTCACACCGCTTCCGGGGTCGCTGACAGCTCGCTGCGGGTCTACTCGTTTCCATTATAGCTTTTAATATCCGCTGTATGTGGCAGATTATGCCATAATCTCGGGGATAGGTCAACCAATTGACCGCTGATTGGTTCATTGCTCCAAGGTGCTGGTATCTCCCTCTGGTTGCCCTAGGGCGCGGGCACGCAACAAACGGCGCATAATCTTGCCGCTGCGCGTTTTCGGCAGGGTGTCGACGAACGTGATCGTTTCTGATTAGGCGATTGGTCCCATTTCGTGAGCGACATGATTGCGTAGCTCTTCGGCCAATTTTTCATTTTTCTCGACCCCAGCCCTCAAGATAACGTAGGCGTAGATGGCGTTGCCTTTTAATTCGTGGGGTACGCCGATGGCAGCCGCCTCGGCCACAGAAGGATGGCTTACCAGGGCGCTCTCCACCTCGGCGGTGCCTAAGCGGTATCCGCTTACTTTAATGACATCATCCATGCGTCCTATGACCCAAATATAATTGTCCTTATCCTTGCGAGCGGAATCACCCATCTGGTACATGCTGGTAAACTTGCCCCAATACTGCTGTTTATAACGCTCGGGGTCGCGGTAGATGGTGCGCAGCATGTCAGGCCACGGCCTTTTAAGCACCAGGTAGCCTTCATCCCCAGGGTTGACGGGTTTTCCCTTATCATCGACCACCTCGGCTTCTATACCGAAGAAAGGGCGGGTTGCGGAACCAGGTTTGAGTGGTGTGACCGGTAATCCAGCCCGAATCAGCCACGCACCACCAACGGTCTTCGTCCTTGATGTCAAAGACATATTTCAAGGTGATGTAGGTGTAAACCATATAGCCACCGTGAGTGTGCACTACACCTTTTGGTCGGCCAGTGGTTCCCGAAGTATAAAGAATGAAGAGGGGGTCTTCGGCATCCATTTATTCTGTGTAGCAGAGTGGGTTTGAGATCGGCAGGTTCATTAAATCATGGAACCAGTAGTCCCGGCCTGGCTCCATGAAAATATCTTGCCCGGTGCGTTTGACAACAATGCAGCTCTCGATGGTTGGCTGGCGCGCCATAGCTTCGTCAGCAATTTCTTTCAGCGGGACAATCTTGCCACGCAGCCAGCCACCATCGGCAGTTATCAAGACTCTGCTCTGGGCATCTTCAATGCGCTCTGCCAGCGCTTCTACGCTGAAACCGCCGTAAACTACGCTGTGAGGCGCGCCGATTTTGGCACATGCCAACATGGTGATCACCTGCTCTGGGATGCGGGGGAGTTAAATCGTGACGATATCACCTTTCTTGACGCCCATGCTTTTTAGCAAGTTGGCGGTCTTGCAGACTTCTCGGTTAAGCGCGTAATAAGAGAATGTGCGCAGGTCGCCTGGCTCTCCTTCCTAGATCAAGGCCAGCTTTTTTTTTCGGTATATGAGAATGTGCCGGTCGAGGGCGTTGTGTACGATATTGGTTTTTGCTCCAGTGAACCATTTGAAGAAAGGGAAATTACTGTCGTCAAGAACTTTATCCCATTTCTTGAACCATTCTAATTCTTCAGCTCGTTCAGCCCAGAATTTTTCGGGATGCTCTAAGGAGTGCTTGTAAAGCGTTTCATAATCCTGCACGTGGGCTTCGGACACTACCTTGGGGGGCGGGTAGAAGAATTCTTCTTCTTGATTCTGGTTGACGGCTGGCTGATCCATTGTTCCCTCCTCTTAGAGATGTGGGTGGTTAAGGATGAAAATTGTCTATATTGTAATCCAAAGGCCTGATCGTTGAAGTGGCTGAAACGGCGTCATTGATCAACCGCTCTTTTCGACGGGTACGCGTGCGCTTTAAACAACCTGTAAAGCCCCAGGTGCTGGAACTCGTTCCGGGCGTCAAGGTGCTCTCCCAAGATGTGGGAACCAATGTAGTGCTGCAAGTAGAAGGAGAGATGGATGGGCTCATAAAAACATTGGCATCCTATCCCGTGATTGATTTTGAGACGGAGCATCCTTCTTTAGAGGAGATATTTTTAGCCTATTACGAATGATGGAGCCGATGTCCAATAGGGTAAGAAAGATGAAGAGGAGTTTAATGATGGCGGCGATTTTTCAGCATGCTTTTAGTCGCTCTCGAGGTCAAATCCTTGGATGGGGTCTATCCTTAGGATTGCTTGGCGTTTACTTTGTTTCCTTTTTTGATTCGTTGACCAGCCAGCAACAGCAAATTACGCAGTTATTGAAGAGCTTCCCGCCCCAATTGATGGCGTTTTTCGGCGATTTTGGGGAGATGTTTACGCCTTCAGGATATTTGAGTGTCGAGTTTTTCTCCTACATGCCCCTGATATTAGGGATTTACGCCATCCTTGCGGGTAGTGGTCTGCTGGCAAGTGACGAAGAGAGGGGGACCTTAGATTTAATCATGGCGAACCCGATCAGCCGTACCGCCTTTTTTATTGGTCGCATGCTGGCTTTTGTGGTCGCTCTGGTGGCCATTTTCTTCATCATATCCATGAACTGGTCTTCGATGGATATCAGTTGGGTTGAGATGACCAGACCCTTCATCTCGCTCTTGGCGGTTGTATTGCTTTATGGCACACTGGCGCTCATGTTGAGCATGTTCCTGCCATCTCGTCGCCTGGCGGCCATGGTCGTCGGACTGGTTGTGGTAGCTAGTTTCTTCCTTACCTCGCTGGCGCGCGTCGATGAGCATCTCAAGACCATTGCCAGGTTTTCTCCCTTAAATTATTACCAGAGCGGTCAGGCGATTTCCGGTTTGAATTGGGAATGGATCGGCCTGCTGATGATCATCAGCGCCCTATCCACGATGTTAGCCTGGTGGCGTTTCAAGCGCAGGGATATAGGGTTGGTGTGGAGGGGAGCTGGAACTTTCTATCATTAAAGAAAGTGACCAAAAAGAGAGACACTTCTTCAGCTTGAACATCTTAGGCGCTATTGACCTCCTTGTTGCCTCAGAACTAGCTCCTTTGATAAAATTAAACCATTTAGTAGTTACGCAGTTCAGGGGAAAATCGGGGGTGTTTGGTCAACGCCCGCCCAAACACCCCCATCCTCTCACCAACTGCGTAAATCCTACCATTATTGGAGATATAATCAAACATCTGCTGGTGCAAAGAGTATCCCAGGAGAAACAGACGTAGGAGGCAGATTCAATGGAGATATTGGGAATCGACATAGGTGGATCGGGAATAAAAGGAGCGCCTGTTGACACTGAAACGGGAGCTTTACTGGCTCCCCGGATGCGCGTCCCAACACCTAAACTTGCCAAACCGCGCCAGGTAGCCGGAGCCGTAGATCAGATCGTCAAGCATTTTGATTGGCATGACCTTGTTGGTTGTGGCTTCCCGGCGGCAATCCGCTCCGGCATACCGTTAACCGCCGCCAACATCCACAAGAAATGGGTTGGAAAGGACGCAGCCGCCTTGTTCAGAGAGGCGACTGCTTGCCCTGTTAATGTGGTAAACGATGCCGATGCAGCTGGCTTGGCAGAGATAGCCTTCGGTGCGGGTCAGGGGCACAATGGGGTGGTGCTGATCGTTACCATCGGAACGGGATTAGGCACCTCGATTTTCATCAATGGTCATATCTTGCCCAATACAGAATTTGGTCATATCGAAATCGATGGACAGGAAGCTGAATCAAGGGCTTCGGACGCGGCCCGCAAACGTGAGAAATTATCTTGGAAAAAATGGTCTAAACGATTGAACCGGTATTTGCAAACAATGGAACGCCTGTTTTGGCCTGACCTGATCATCTTGGGTGGGGGAGTGAGTAAGAAATATGAACAATTTATCCCCAGGCTTAACCTACAGGCTGATGTCCTTCCAGCCAAGTTGCTCAATGAGGCTGGCATTGTAGGTGCCGCCCTGGCAGCCCGCATATTGACGGATGGTAGTTAAACCGCAGGGAGCTGCTGGATGCACGACCAGATCTCATTTGCCTCCTGGGTTACGACGGTGAAAAGGTCCAATTTGATCTTCGGGACGCATTAACTGCCCAAGAAGATCTTGAAATGAGGCTGATTCCCCAGATGTTTCATAGACCGCCTAGCGGCGTATTACTTTTCACTTGTAATGGTCGGGGGGCTATCTGGCAATTCCCCCTTCGGTCAGTCGGCGTAGATCGCTTAAGGCAGATTCGATCTCCTCAACGCTCACTGGGCGATGTTCGTCACGGTGTTCAAGTTTCCCTTCTCGGGCTTTCTCAACAGCCACTTCACGAACAGTGGCATTGCGGGCTAGAGCTTCTTTAACCAGCTGGGCACCGGCTGCGTACCCGATGACCGGGTTAAGCGCGGTAACCACGATGGCGTTTTTCTCCAGCCAAGCTTCGGCTTTTTCACGGTTAGCCTGAACGCCCCGCACGCATTTTTCCGTGAAAGCACCCACTGCTCCGATGGTCACTTGCATCATTTCGAACAGGTTGTGGGCGATAATAGGCATCATTACATTTAATTCCAATTGTCCAGCCTGGGAGGCCAGCGCGACGGTCAGATCGCAACCTTGGACGTGGAACATCGCCATGTTGAGCATCTCAGCCAGCACCGGGTTGACCTTGCCTGGCATGATGCTCGAGCCGGGTTGCACGGCTGGTAAATGGATTTCATCCAATCCGGTAGACGGTCCTGATGAGAGCAACCGGAAATCGTTTGCGACGCGCGTCAATGTGATCGCCAATGTGCGCAATGAAGCCGAAAACTCGGCCGGATCGGCCATTGACTGCATGCTCTCGAAAAGGTTGTCGGAGGGATAGAGCTCCAAGCCGGTTAGTTCTGAAAGCTTCTTCACCATGCGAGTATGGTATTCTGGATGGGCGTTGAGACCAGTTCCCGTAGCGGTCCCGCCAATTCCAAGGCGGCGTAATCCCCTGGCGGCGTTGTTGATGCGAACAGCGTCCCGTTCCACCGCCCTGGCATAGGCGCCGAACTCTTGCCCCAAGCGCAGGGGTACCGCGTCTTGTAGATGGGTACGACCCGACTTGACGATTTCGTCAAATTCCTCCGCCTTTTGGCGTAAGGCTGCCGCTAACGCCTGCACCGCCTCCTGCAATTCATTCAACCGCCAGAGAACGCCCAGCCGGATGGCAGTGGGAATGGTGTCGTTGGTGGACTGGGCCATATTGACATGGTCGTTGGGGTGAACGCGGTACTCGCCCAGCTGACCACCCAGGATTTGGGTCGCCCGGTTGGCGATCACTTCGTTGGTGTTCATATTATGGCTGGTTCCTGCGCCAGCTTGGAAAGGGTCCACCACGAACTGGTCGTCCCAGCGCCCTTCGATTACTTCTTGTGCGGCCTGGATGATAGCCTCTGCGCGTTTCTCATCTAGCAGACCTAAATCGTGATTTACCTCTGCCGCGGCGCGCTTGATGGTCGCCATAGACCAGATAAAAGCCCGCCATGGTTTGAGCCCAGATATCGGAAAGTTTGCCACTGCTCGTTGGGTTTGTGCCCCATAAAGGGCTTCCTTTGGAACTTGTATTTCACCCAAGGAATCACGCTCGATTCGCGTCTCTTTATCCATTAATAAAACTCCTTTGGCTTTCAATTCCAATAATTTTAGGATTTACGCAGTTGGTGGGAGGATGGGGGTGTTTGGGCAACGCCCGCCCAAACACCCCCGATTTTCCCCTGAATTGCGTTACTACTAAAATTATCAATTGAGGTCTTACTTACTGTTTTACAAATGGGTTTCAGCCCTATTCTTTGGATTTATTGTACTCCTTAATATTAACAGACCTGTCCATTTTCCCGAAACCGTGGTAGAAATCCACTTTGCCGGTCTTGGGTAAGTTATTTGTCCAATAAATAGGGGTCGTGGCATAATTTAAGCGCTCGACCTCGTAGTTTTTACTGCGTATGTTAATTCACTCCGCCTCCCAACTCCTAACCATCCCTGGTGGCCCCCAACGAGGGAAATCGCTTGGCGATCTGGGTATTATCCCAGATGGGGCTGTGCTTATCAGGAATGGGACTATCGCCGCAGTCGGACCAAGCCGGGACTTACGGTTAACCTACCCGGATGAGCCGGCTCTGGAAGCGGGTGGACGGGTGGTTATGCCCGGTTTTGTTGACCCTCATACTCATTTGATCTGGGCTGGCGATCGGGCCGCCGAGTTTGAAATGCGCCTGCAAGGTAAGACTTACCTGGAAATTCTAGAGGCGGGTGGGGGCATTTTGTCCACGCTACGCGCTACCCGGGCAGCTTCTATGGAAACGCTTTTGGCAGAAAGCCGCCGGCGCCTTGAAGAAATGTTCTCCCACGGCACCACCACCGCCGAAGCCAAGACAGGCTATGGGCTTGAGATTGAGAGCGAGCTTCGCCTGCTGGAAGCTTTATTGTTGCTTGATGAACAAAGTAAGCTTGAACTAGTCATAACTTTCTTGGGGGCTCACGCTATCCCGCCGGAGTTTGAAGGTGATGCAGAAGGTTACACGGATCATTTATGTACGTCTATGCTACCGGCTGTGTTCACCTGGTGGCGGGAAAATGTAAAGGATAGGGAGCTCCCCTTTGTGGATGTGTTTTGTGAAACGGGTGTTTTCAACCTGGAGCAATCTCGCCGCATCCTGCAAGCCGCCGTGGAACTGGGTTTTCCGCTAAAAATTCACGCAGACGAGTTCGATAACCTGGGCGGGGCGGCCCTGGCTGCTGAATTGGGGGCTATTTCTGCTGATCACCTGGTGGCGACCTCGCCGGAGGATATCTATGCCTTGGCTCAAAGCCATACTGTGGCAGTCGCATTGCCCTGCACGCCTTTTGGTTTAGCAGAAAATCGCTACACGCCAGCCGGAGCAATTTTGGAAGCGAATGGATTGCTGGCTCTTGCCACGGATCTGAACCCCGGTACAGCCTGGTGTGAAAATATGCAGTTCGCCATTGCGCTGGCATGTCGCTATATGCGTTTAACGCCGGCCCAAGCCATCGTTGCCGCCACGATCAATGCCGCCGCTGCAATTGGGCGGGCTGATCGCATAGGATCCATTGAACCCGGAAAACAAGCAGATTTATTGATTCTCACCGTCTCTGACTACCGTCATCTCGGCTATCGTTTTGGGACAAACCTGGTACACTGGGTTATCAAAAAAGGACAGGTTTATCCTGGATATTCTCAGAACCGATGAGTGACCAATATTCTCTTTATTTAACCATTGTCTTGATCCTGGTCGGGTTAGCGGTTGCCTGGATCTTATTGCGTTTTGTCCTGCGCCTTACCACGAAATTCCTTACTTGTGGCTGCCTGCTGATCTTCATACTTGGCTTGCTGCTCTTATTTGCCACTTACCTTAGAAGGTTCTAAAATAAAAATTCTAAGAAAATGATGTCCGCTTTTTACGACCTTAGAACGCTTAAATTCCTACCTCCAAGATAATTCTAGATGACCTCATGGTGCTCTCGATAGAAACTGCGCGTTCCTGGTACTCTGATAACGATCCGGTCCATGGCTTCGATCACGTAATCCGGGTATACCGCATAGCCGATTGTCTGGCTCAATCCGAGGGGGCTGATGTCGAAATCGTGCGCGCCGCTGCCTTACTCCATGATGTCGAAGGTAGCGCAACCGCGGGTGGGGATGAGGGTCGTGTTAACCATCACCACGCCTCCGCCAAATTCGCCCGAGAGGTCTTGCAGGCTGAAGGCTGGTCTGAAGAACGCATCGCAGCGGTACAACACTGCATCCGAGCCCATCGCTTTCGTGATAATTCAGAACAGCCTCAAACCTTAGAAGCTAAGATACTCTTTGACGCTGACAAACTAGATGTGCTTGGAGCGATCGGGATCGTCCGGACGATCGCCTTCGATGTAGTTGTAGGCCAGCCGATCTATGCTGAACCTTCACAACGCTTTCTGCAAACCGGTGAAAAAGAAGCCGGTGAGCCTCACAGCTCTTTTCATGAATATATCTTCAAGTTGAGTAAAATAAAAGACAGGTTGTTTACTGACAAGGCCAGGGCTTTGGCTGAGGACCGGCACCGTTTCATGCAAGAATTTTTTGATCGCCTTATTGACGAGATGCAATCCGAATGTTAAACTTCCCGTCGTTTGAAGCCGAAGGTATCTATATTAGAGGCTCAGACAGTTCAGACCAAACCCCTGGATGATCTGAATAGGTTAACAGCAGCTGATGAAACCCACCCTATCCGATGGGGAAGACCTGGCTCGCCGGGCGGGGAAAATATTGCGCGCGGGCTTCGGCCAGTAAAATGGATGTAAGGCATAAAGGCGGCTTTGGATCTCAGTTATGTGGCTGCTGGGCGCTTCGATGGCTTTTGGGAGACGAGCATTAATTCATGGGATATTGCAGCAGGAGCCCTAATCACCCAAGAAGCTGGCGCTACTTTGACCTCTGTAAACGGTCGACCAGACTTCCTTTCTCCGCCACAAACCATTCTGGCAGCAAATCCCCATCCCACCCCCAGATGCTGCGATTTCTCAATGGGGTGACACCTACACGTTCGAGTTAGCGTTTAGCTAGGCAGACGGGTTTCTTTATTCTGTGCCCCGCAGTAATTTTTCTAGCTGACTGAAATCCACCCGCGAAGTCATATCTAAACTTAGAGGGGTCACCGAAACTACTCGCTTGACACGTACCGCGTAAACATCGCTGTCGCTTTCGTCCAGGCTGGGATCTTCCCCAAGGCGATAACCTAACACACCCGGCTGGTCCCAGGATTTTCTCTCTGGGGGAGTGGGTTCGTAGTAGCGTTTGCGGGAGAGCCGGGTGATCTCCCAGGAGGTCTCCTCACCCGCCTCGGATGGAACGTCTACTTTGAGCACATCCACATCCGGAGGCAGGCGTTTCTCCAGTAATAGACGAGCAAAATGCGTCGTAAAATAGCCAGCAGCTCTGAAATCGATATCAGGAGAGTAAGAAAGATGGTATTCTCGCTCAGTTTCCAGCGAAATTCCTAGAGCTGGGATGCCTAATGAGGCTGCTTCCAGGGCGGCTCCAATCGTGCCTGAAATGGTAATCCCCGTGCCGAGGTTTTCACCATAATTAATTCCTGAGACGACCAGATCGAGTCGCTTTGGTATAACTTCGAGAACCGCGTGCAAGACAGCCTGGGCCGGAGTCCCCCCGACGGCATAGACGGTCCAATCCTTCCCGTCCACATGCATTTGTTGCGGTCTGATCAAGCCATCGGAAGTGGGGGGCAGGCTGCGCCCTGAGCCAGAGAATTGATCTCTGGGTGCTACCACGTGAACAAATCCCAATTGAGAAAGCGCATTAGCAGCTGTCCATAAACCGGGTGAGCGGATCCCGTCATCATTTGTAAGCAGTATTTGGCACTTATTCATTCTAATCGATCAAGTTTACCTTGTAGCCCCATTTCTGGAGTTAAGTTGACTGAGGGACTTTTATTATCATCTGCATCGAACGCCCCATCAAGACCCCTGGGCTCAGGCCATAATAGAGCAAATATTTTGCCAAAAGACCATAATGCCTGCATGAACCATGGCTTAGCGCTTAGCTGGTAGCACCACCAGGCCACGAACCAGCGTAGAAGCAGGTAACGCCCTACCGGAGAGCGCAACACAAGCCGGCGGTAATCATGAAAAGAGAAATCTTGGTTTTCATAAGCCTTTTGGATCGCTTCGGCAGCCACCTGACCATAACCGAGGGCCGGAGCAATGCCCTCCCCAAATAGAGGATCGGCGCCGGCAGCATCGCCGGCTAATAATATTCTCGGCCTGGAAAACTGGTTGCGTGGGCTGAACCAATGGATGGGATGGCCTTCAACCTGCTTGCTAACCAATTCGGAGCCGAGCGATTCCAGGGCTATATCCAGTACATGGGGTAGATCGGCGCGCGGCCGGTCTATGGCGAAGCGCGCATCGTAAACCCCGCGGTTATATTTTGGTTGACCTGCGACCCAGGATGGAAAATCCCAAAAATACCCCTGCAGTTCATGCCTGGCTGGTGTAAAGTCGAAAAGGGCGTAGTGGTCGGTGAAGTGCGGGGCGTTCTCTGAAGCGGGTGTAAGTACTTCCAGAAGACGGGCGACCCGGCTCGGTGAGTCTGGCTTTTTGAATAAGCGGCGCACAACACCTTTAGATCCATCCGCGCCGACCACCGTTCGCGCCCGGTATAGACCTTTTTCCGTCTTTACGGTTAGCCCTTGCGCATCCTCTTGGATCGCCTCGACTACTTCGTTCTCTTTGATAAAGATGCCTCGATGACGTGCCTGATCTGCTAAATATGCGTCAAATTCTGCCCGATGGAAGATTAAAAATTTTGGTCGACCGTGCACGTGGATCGCACGTGTTCCATAAATCAAGCGCACGTCATCCACTCGCGCCTGGGGAATTGGCAGCGGGAGGCTGAAACCCAGGTTTATTAGAGTATCCAAGCCAAGCCGCGTAACACCCCCTCCGCACAGTTTGTGGCGAGGGTGAGTGGCTTTTTCAAGCAAAAGCATTCGCCCGGTCCAGGTTGGATCTCGTTGGGTCAGGTGTAAAGCCGTGGATAACCCGGCTGGGCCAGCCCCGATGATTAAAAGGTCAACTGTGTCCATATCACCCAAAGGAACAAAAAAGAGCGGGTGCTCCCGCTCTTTTGTTGGCGCCCTCGGCGCGACTCGAACGCGCGGCCCTTTGCTCCGCAAGCAAATGCTCTATCCACTGAGCTACGAGGGCATCTGATTAGGCGGGAGGTCGGGTATTTCAGCCAGACGATTGAACCCACCTAGATATATTGCAGCCAAGACGATTTACTTCGAGTTATCTGCAAATGCTTGAGCGCTAAGATTCTAATCTATAACTATGGCATGGTCAAGTCATCGGAAAAAGGGGGGTACTCTTGGATGATTTGTTCGATGAATTTCTGCATCCTTTGGAAATGCGACCCTTTCCAATAGATTTGCCCACAGGATTGGCAGATTCGAAATTCGTCGTAGTATTTCTTAGTCAGGGGCTGTAAACGCTCTAGAACCAAGGATTTATTAACAGGTTCTAGCTGGCCATTGCAACGCAAGCAGCGCTGGAAAGGACGGATATTCGCTATCAAATGATAACGCTTCAATATCTCGTAAAGCTGCCTGCGAGGCACAGTTGCTCTTACCCAATAGCCATAATTGACCACACTGCGCATCAGCAGGCGACGATCACGAGTGAGCAAGATACGATTTTCCTGGCTGGCAATTTGTGCCAGCTGCTCATCCTGAAAATCATTTTGGTAGATCGCATCGAACCCTAGCATGCGTAGGTAAGTAGCCAGCTTGCCGAGGTGGTTATCTACCACAAAGCCTACTTCTCCTTTCGGGAGTTCGGGCGCATCTGGCGCTTGAGTGTTGGAATTCAACGAGATCGGGTACACACCAACTTGGTCACCATTTTGGACCAGATAAGTGAAATCCACCGGATTGCCGTTCACTAAGATTCGGTGGACTTCTGTGTGGGGGATTCCCAAAGCTTCGATGAGGTGTTTTACAGAAGGGTTTCCTTCAAATGTATAGTCAAAAGTGGTGTCGCTTCTAGTTTTTGGAAGAAAATCGTTTAAAGCCTCATAAAAGTGGAAGAGGGCTTGATTCATCACCATTGAAGTCGCAGGGACTTCCCATCAATTGCCAGGTTCGAGATGATTTATTGGTCCAGATTCGCATGCAAATCCTAACATGCTGCGATTGTACCATCCCTTAGATGGCATTCTCGAAAAGCGGGGTCGTTTTCTCTTGTAGCAGGACCCATAAAGTATAGATACCTAGAGCGGTGCCGACCGGAAAACCCGGCAGGTTCAAGAATCCTAGAACTAAGGTCAAGACCCGCGCCCATGGTTTGAAATTGATCAAACCGATCCCGGCGATTATGCCTGGAGCAGATACCAGCAGCAGGAAGCCTCCCACACATATGGCAACTATCGATGTGATGATGATGGCTTGACGGTCTCCGGAAATTATCCCGCCTCCGGCAACCGCCACGAATACGATCGCTGCAGATATAATCCCTAATAGGCCTAATACAATGTAAAGCCATCCCAGAATTTTGACGTGTGTTTCCACGGTTTGATCTCCTTATTGAACCAATCTTTGATTAATCTCCCTCAGCAGTTTCATTTGAAGCGGGATGGGCCTCCTCCGGCGGAGATTGGCCTGTTTCCGCGTTGAATGCGTCTCCTGTTGAGGTGGAAGGGGCCTCAGAGTTTGTCGCTGTTCCCATCTCTTGTTCGGCGGGGTTCTCTATCGTAACCTTGGGAGAGGTCACGGAAACTGGCGCAGACACCATTGTGCTTCCAGATGGATAGGCTGCGGCGCTTCCCAACATTATCCGGGCGAAACGCCCTGATATCCAGGCCAGCCCGTTTAGTACATGCAAGGATATCAATAACAAGGGTATTCCGATGATGAAGGCCAGCAACGCTTCGCCAAAAGTGTCGATCCGCCAGACCAGGTCATAGGTGAACCATATTTCTGGCTGTACAAACCAGAATGTCAAGGGTGCAGTGATAAACACCGCGCTGAATGCTAGTAAGGCAACGCTCACCACAAAGGACAGGATTCCGAGAGGAAATTTGAAGAATAGATAAAGCAGACCTGTCCAGGTGACCGGATTGGTCAGATAGGCGACCAATTGATCCCATAACCCTTTCTTGACCAGTTCTTGACCCGTGCTTGTTTGTGGTTTCATCGGCGGAATGTCTTCGTGGAGTAACCAAATCGCCAATTGTCGTTCGAAAGTCGCAAAGACCCACCAACCTCCAAAGACGAAAAGCAAGATCAGGATGCCCACCCAAAGGATCAGCAAGCCAAATCCAAGCGCAAAGCCAACCACAAGAAAGATGAAATAAAACAATCCCAGAGGGAATGCCAGCAGCAAATATATCAGGTTGAGATAGGTATCGCCCTGAATTACTACCCCGATAAATCTCTTTAAGAAGTCTGTAAACCGGTTCACTTTCTAAAACCTCCCAGGTATTATCAATAGCCGTAGGTACCGGCTTTTACGCTTCAGTCTCGATCTTTTCTACGATGATGGTGAGATTGGCAGCCATGGCAGCGATGGCGCCAATAGCTGCCCAAACAGGTAAGAGCACTGCCCCAACTACGCCAATTGTCAATGGAATTTCGATCAAAGTTTTTCCTTCTTCGTTCTTGAGAATTATGCGCCGCACGTTGCCTTCATGCACGATCTCCTTAATCGTAGTGATGAGAGCCTCGCCGCTTACCTGAAACTCTTCTTTGCGGACTTCTTTCGCATTATCTTTTTGGGTATCCATTTTATTTTCCTTATCTCGGATGTCAAATCTCATTTCTTGTGGGGGTGTATGTCAGATATTAGTATGTACTCACGGGGCGAGTTTACAACCTGCCCCCAGGCTGGGGAGAAATTGAGGTGTTGTGGGG